>NZ_JBVHPN010000020.1:0-122848 GCF_055567935.1 Streptomyces sp. NPDC026301
TTGGGAGTGGGAGATCACCGAGCCTGTTGGTTGTCGTCCCCCCCCCCCCCCCCCCCTCCTTCCCTCCTTCCCCCTCCCCCCCCCCCCCCCCCCCCCCCACCACCGCAGCCCGCGAGGGCCAGGCAGAGGGTGAGCGACACCGCTGCGAGAGTTCTGAGACGCCGCACGGCTCACTCCCCGTAGTACGGAAGCGTCGTACCGGGCAGTTCGTACTCGTCGCGGCGGCCGCACATGCCGTAGCCGCCGCGCCGGGTCGGCCCGGCCGACCGGACCCCACCCTCGGCGAGATGCGCCGCGTCGCCCCCGGCGAGCGCGGTCAGCTGGCGCCCCGTGCGCTCGGCGGCGGCCAGCGCGCCTTCGCGCCAGCGCTCCCGCCAGCCGTCGACCTTGGGGGCGACGAGCCGGGCCGCCGCCTCCTGGAAGGCGCGCAGCGGCCCGTCGTCACCGGCCGCCGACGCCGTACGCAGGGTGCGGTACCCCTCGACGGCGAGGTCCCGGCGCTTGCGCGCGGCGGCTTCCGCCCCGGGCCCCTCCTTCGCGGGCAGCGCCGCGGCCGCCGCGTACGCCTCGGGGTCGGCCAGTACATCGGGCGGGAAGGTGAAGACCGCGTCCCCGGCCTCCGGCAGCCCGCCGTTCTGCATCAGTACCGTGACCCGCAGCCCGTCGCCGTTGACCATGCGGTGCACGGTCCCCGGCGTGAACCAGGCGATCACGCCCGGCTCCAGCGGCGTCTCGCGGTAGCCGTCCGCGACGCTCAGCGTCTGTACGGCGCCCCGGCCCCCGGTGACGACGTACGCCTCTGTGCAGGCGAGGTGCAGATGGGGGCTGCCCCCGCACACGCCGTCGGCGGCCTCCCACTCGTAGGCGCTGAGGTGCGAAAGACCGATGCCGCCCGGCAGCGGTGCGTCCATGACCATGACCGGCTCCTTCTCCTACCAGGCCAGCGACTTCAGATGGGCTTCGATGCGGTGCGGATCCCACGCTCCGTCCGCGACCACCACCCGGTACCGGTACGCGAAGGACTCGCCCGGCTCCAGCGCGAACTCCTCGAAGAAGGCCCAGGAGAACGCGACGGACGGGATCGGCTCGGAGCGTACGAACCAGTGCGAGGCATGGACGGCGTCGGCGTTCTCCGGGGCGTGCGCGAAGGCAAGGGTGGCGTGCCCGTCCACGTCGTCGTGCTCGCCGACGACCGCGATCCACGGGTGCTCGGTGACGGGCCTGCCCATCGTCTCCTCGTCGGTGCTCGGGCCGGCCGGGGTCAGCACCTGCGCACCTGTGAAGGCCCGGGGGCCGCGCCACTGCAGCCCGGTGTAGCCCGCCATCTCCCGTCCCGCGGTCGTCGGCGACCCGAAGCGCAGTGCCTCGTCACGGACGTTGGTCAGCTGGATCGACCAGTCCAGCGCGTACGCGCCGGCCTCCGCGTCCACCGAGTGCACCGCGACCGTGCGACGCTCGCGCGCCCACTCCTGGCCGCCGTTCTCGACCCAGGTGAGCAGTTCGGTGAAGTCCAGCCGGTCCTCGGCGGCCTCGAAGGTGTCGAAGCCGTCGTGCCGCATGGAGCCGATCCGCTCGTGGAGCGGGAGGTAACCCTCGCCGTGCACGTAGGAGTTGCCGCCCCAGAAGTTCTGGCCCGACAGGTGGCTCGCGGTCATCTGCAGACCTTTGTGCCAGCGGTGGTCGTTGGGCCGGTAGCCGCTGACCGTGTGCCCCGCGAGGGTGCGCAGCGGGTGCACGTACGGCTTGCGCGCCTCGAAGGCCACCGGGTCGGGGGCGTACACGTAGGACAGCAGCTCGGTGCCGGCGGCGGCGACCCGGATGCGCTCGCCGTGGGTGTGGGTGACGGTGATCGGCGTCGGTGCGCTCATCGCAGCGGTCACTGCTCCTTCGGTGCCCAGTCGGGGTGGTTGCCGTGCATGGCGTGGTAGTACGGGTCGTCCGGGCCGATCTCGCCCGCGCCGACCGGGCGCCCGGTGAACGCCGACTTGTAGAGCGCGGCGAGGAATTCCAGCGTGCGGCGCGCTTCCGTGCCGCTGCCGGGCGGGCGTACGCCCTTCTCCATGGCGTCCAGGAAGCCGTCGAGCTGCGCGGCGTGCGAGCTGGGCACGTCGGCGGCCGGGGTGCGCCAGTGCGCTGTACGCCGCTCGTCCCCGCGGGCGTGTACGGCGGGGGTGTACGCCCAGTCGTCGTTGGAGTGCCCGTACAGATGCGTCAGTTCGACCGTGGCGTCCGCGCAGTCGATGCGGATGCGGCTCACCTCGTCGGGGCTGAGCACGCTGTTCACGACGGTGGCCATGGTGCCGTCGGCGAACCGGACGAGCGCGGTGGAGACGTCCTCGCTCTCCACGTCGTGCACCAGCCGGCCCGCCATCGCCCGCACCTCGGTCCAGTCGCCGAGCAGGTGCAGCAGCAGATCCATCTGGTGGATGCCGTGGCCCATGGTCGGCCCGCCGCCCTCGGTGGCCCACCGGCCGCGCCAGGGGACGGAGTAGTACGCGCGGTCCCGGTACCAGGTGGTCTGGCAGTGCGCGACCAGCGGGCGCCCCAGCTCCCCGGAGCGCAGCAGCTCGCGCGCGTGCACGGCGCCCGAGCCGTACCGGTGCTGGAAGACGACCGAGGCGTACGGACCGCCCGCCGCGCCGTGGTCGTCCGCCGCGCGCTCGTCGCCCTCCGCCGCCGCGATCGCGTCGTACTCGGCGAGCGAGAGACACAGCGGCTTCTCGCACAGCACCCAGGCACCGGCCCGCAGCGCGGCCTCGGCCTGTTCGGCGTGCAGCGCCGGCGGGGTGCCGAGGAGTACCAGGTCCGGGCGCTCGGCGGCGAGCATCCCGGCGAGGTCGCCGTAGCCGTGCACGTCGTCGCCCGCCAGGTCGCGGAAGGCGGTGAGCCGCGCGGGATCGGTGTCGACGGCGGCCACCAACCGTACCCGGCCGTGCAGTTCGCGCAGGGCCGGCAGATGGCTGCCGGTGACGATGCCGCCGGTGCCGACGACCGCGGCACGGACGGGGGCGGAGCGGGCGGTGGTGCCGGTGGTCGGCGGCTGGGCGGGCGGTTCCGCAACGGGCATGCCGTGACAGCTCCCTCGGATAGAAAGCGCTTACCGGCTGGCGACACTAGGCCCGCGCCGCGCGCGGCGACAAGACCCGTGCAGGAACGGAGTTCGGCTGTCCGAACGATGACCGGTGGCCGGAACCGTGCGATGTACGGTCGGCGGCCGGGGCTGCCCTAGGCGCGGCCCTTCTCGCCGCCGCGCCCCCGCTTGGCGAGCGCGCCCTGTGCGGTGGCGAGGAAGCGGGCCGGGCCGCCCGCGCGGAGGGCGGCGCGCGCCGCGTTCGCGCCCGGTGCGCCGTGCACCCCGCCGCCGGGGTGGGCGGACGCCGAGGCGAGGTAGAGGCCGGGGACCGGGGTCTCCGGGCGGCCCGTGCCGGGCAGCGGCCGGAAGATCAGCTGCTGGTGCATGTTGGCGGTGCCGCCGTTGAGCGCGCCGCCGTGCAGATTGCCGTTCGCGGCCTGCAGGGTGGGCGGCGCGAGGACGCGCCGGGCCCGTACGCGGCCGCGGAAGCCGGGCGCGAACCGCTCCACCTGCTCCTCGATGCGGTCGGCCATCGCCTCCTGCTCGCCCGGCCTCCAACGCCCCGTCAGATCGTCCGGCCCCGCGTCCCCCTTCACGGTCTGCGGTACGTGGGTGTACGCCCACGCCGACTCCGTGCCGGCCGGCGAGCGGGTCGCGTCCGCCGTCGTCATCTGGCCGAAGAGCGCGAACGGCCGGTCGGGCACCAGTCCCATCGCGATCTGTGCCGCGAACCGGGTCAACTCATCGACGCCGTCGGCGAGATGGACGGTGCCGGCCCGCGCGGCCTCGGGCGCGGTCCACGGCACCGGGCCGGCCAGCGCCCAGTCGACCTTGAACGTCGCGAAGTCCCACTGGAACCGGCGCAGATCGTCGAAGAGCCGCGCCGGCAGGTGCCCGGCGCCGACCAGCTCCCGGTACAGATCCGGCGCCGCCACGTCCGCCAGTACCGCTCGGTCGGCGGAGACCGTTTCGCCGCCCGCCGTCCGCACGCCCACCGCGCGACCGCCGCGCACGACCACCTCGGTCACCCGTTCCCCGCAGCGCACGGTGCCGCCCCGTTCCGTCAGCCGGGTGACCAGCGCCGCCGTCAGCGCGCCCGACCCGCCGACCGGCACCGGGAAGCCGATCGCCTGCCCGAGCATGGCCAGCAGCCAGCCGTATCCGCCGCTGCCCGCCGCCTCCGGCGCCAGGTCCGCGTGGAGGGCGTTGCCCGCCAGCAGCAGCCGGCCGCCGTCGCCCGCGAACTCCTCCTCACCCAGCCGGCGTACCGGCAGCACCAGGCTGCGGGCCAGCCGGAGCCCGCCGGCGCCGTGCAGCCGGGCCGCCAGCCGGGCCGTGGCCCGCACCGGCGGGAACGGCGTGAACAGCGCCCGCATGATGTCCTCGCCGAGCCGGTCCCAGATGCGGCACAGGTGTTCCCACGCCTCTCCGTCCCCCGCCCCGAACCCCGCCAGCCCGGCCGCGGTCGCCGCCCGGTCGCGGGCCAGCACCGCGCACCTGCCGTCGGTCAGCGGGTGCGCGAGGACGTGCGGCGCGTGGCTCCAGCGCAGGCCGTACCGGTACAGCTCCAGCCCGCGCACGACGGGAGAGGCGGCCGCGAGCGGGTAGAACGCGCTGAAGACGTCGCTGATGTAGTCCGGGTGGACGCCGCGGTCGCTGCGCACGGCGCCGCCGGGCTCGGGCTGCGCCTCCAGTACCGCGACGCTCCAGCCCGCGTCGGCGAGGAGGTTGGCGGCCACCAGGCCGTTGGGTCCCGCGCCGATCACCACCGCGTCGGGCATGTCAGCGCCCCGCCGCGCGCCCGGCCCCGGCCTCCGCCTCCCGGGGCAGCTCCTCGACGACCTTCGCCAGGCGCTTGAGCATGTTGCGGTGGCGCAGCTGGATCAGGGCGTCGAAGGCGAAGTTGTGGAGCAGGCCGCCGTAGCCGCGCAGCGGGTGCTCGTCGAGGATGACCAGCGTCTCCTCGCCCCAGGGCCGGATGTCCAGCGCGATCCGGGCCGAGCCGAACGGGTCGCAGTGCGCCTCCAGCTCCAGCCACCGCGGCGGCTCGTGCCGCCGCACGACGGTACAGCCCGCCAGCTCAAGGCGGCCCAGCCGCAGCGTGTAGCCGATGGAGGAGCCGACGTCCGGCCACTCGCCGTCCTGCGCCTCGGAGCCCGAGGGGCCGACCACCCAGTCGCCGTACCGGGTGCAGTCCTCCAGTACCGCCCATACGGCGGCCGGCTTCCGTGCGATGAGCTGGTGCCGTACGGCCATGTGCACTCCCTGCGGGGCGACGGAAGGAGGTCGAGGGATGATCCGATATGTGTGCATTATGCCCGTCCGGGTACTTGTGGGCCCGACAACCACCGCGGCCCGGTTCGCGGCCGTACGTACGGAGGAGGCGGCCATGGTGCCCCAGGGTGAGGGCGGTGTCGTGGTGATCACCGGTGCGTCCAGCGGCGTCGGGCGGGCGTGCGCGGAGGCGTTCGCCGCACGCGACTGGCACGTCGTGCTCGCCGCGCGGCGCGCCGAGGAGCTCAACGAGGTCGCCCGCCGCTGCCGCCGGCGCGGCAACGGGCGCGCGCTCCCCGTCCCCACCGACGTGACCGACGCCGCCGCCGTGGACCGGCTCGCCCAGGAGGCCGTCGCGGCCTTCGGCCGGATCGACGTCTGGATCAACAACGCCGCCGTCGCCGCCTTCGGCGCGCTCGACGACATCCCGGCCGACGTCTGCCGCAAGGTGATCGACACCGACGTCATGGGCTATGTGTACGGAGCACGCGCCGCGCTCACCGCGATGCGCCGCCAGGGCAGCGGCACCCTGATCAACGTCTCCTCGGTCGTCGGCGTCTCGCCGGTCCCGTACAACGCGCCGTACGCGCTGGCCAAGGCCGCCGTCCGGGCGCTGGGCACCAGCCTGCGCCAGGAACTGTGGCTGGAGGGCCACCGGGACGTGCACGTCTGCACGATGCTGCCCGCCACCATGGACACGCCGTTCTTCCAGAGCTCCGCCAACTACTCGGGCCGCAAGGTCATCCCGATGGCCCCTGTCTACACCCCCGAACGGGCGGCCCGGAAGGCGCTCCGGCTGGTGCGCTCGCCGCGCCGCGAGGCGTACGTCGGCCCCGCAGCCGCCTTCCTGGCCCTCCAGACGAAGCTCGCGCCGCGCCTGATGGAGAAGGGCCTGGCGTACCAGATGAACCGCGCGCACCTGTCCCGCACCGAACACGTCCCGGACACGGTGGGAAGCGTGCCGCACCCACTGCCGGGCGGCGCCGTCCGCGGCGGCTGGGCGGGCGGCCGCCGCACGGCGGGCCGCCGCCTGGCCACGGCGGCGGTGCTGACGGGTGCCGCGTACGCGGCCCTCCGGGCGAGCGGCGGCCGCGCGCCCGGCAGCCGGCGGCTCAGCGCCGCGACTCCGGGATCGCGTCCCCGCAAGGGGCGTCGCTGCGCCCGTAATGGTGCGTGGTGAACATGTAGATCACGCCCGCCAGGACGACGACGCCGCCGCACAGCAGCACGATGTAGTTGTCGTACCAGGCGGCCTCGGGCGTGCGGGCCCAGCAGATGTTGACGATGGCGAAGATGCCGTACGCCAGCGCCCCGGCGTTCACCAGCAGCCCCCAGCGGCCGAGCCGGTACTCGCCGCTCGGCTTCCAGCCCTTCAGCCGGGCGCGCAGCGCGGCCAGCACCACCATCTGGAACGAGCCGTAGATGCCCAGGATCGCGAACGACACGATCTTGGTGAGCGCGTCCGCCGACACCAGCGAGCCGAAGGCGATGATCGCCGGGATGACGGCGGCGACGAAGAGCGCCCAGCCCGGCACCGCCCTGGCGTGCGCGAACTTCCGCAGCAGCCGGTGCCCGACGATCATCTGGTCGCGCGCGTACGAGTAGATCAGCCGGCCGGCCGCCGCCTGGAGGCTGATCGTGCAGGAGAGGAAGGAGATGAGGACCACGGCCATCACCAGCCGCGCCCCGACCTCGCCCAGCGCGTCGTACAGCAGGTGCACGACCGGGTCGGTGTCCTTGCCGGAGATCACCGCGCCGTAGTCGGCGACGGAGAGCAGGAGGGACAGGCAGGTGAAGGTGGCCGCCGCGCCGCCCACGTAGATCGTGCGGCGCATCGCCTTCGGAATCACCCGGCCCGGGTGTTCGACCTCCTCGGCGGTGTCCCCGCACGCCTCGAAGCCGTAGTACTGATAGAAGCCGATGATCGCGGCCCCCAGGAAGACCGGCAGATAGCTGCCGTCGCCCTGAGTCTTGTACGTGTCGAAGATGACGCCGAGGTTGTGCGCGCGGTGCGTGCTCAGCAAGTAGATGCCGACGATCAGCGCGCCGATCAGCTCCGCACCGAAGCCGATCACGGCCGCCGCCGAAAGCGCCTTCGTACCGGCGTAGTTGATCAGCACCGCGACGATGATGAGCACCACCGTGCACAGGACGGTGGTGTGGACCGTGGGTCTGAAGCCGATCAGCAGGGCGATGTAGGGGCCCGCGCCGTACGCCACCGAGGTGATCGTGACCAGCAGCGCCCACATGTAGACCCAGCCGGTCATCCACGCCCAGCGCTTGCCCCACAGGTGCCGGGCCCACGGGTAGACCCCGCCGGCGATCGGGAACTGCGCGACCACCTCGCCGAAGACCAGCGCGACCAGGAACTGCCCGCACCCGGCCAGCACGAACGCCCACACCATCGGCGGGCCGCCCTCGCCGAGCGCCGTGGCGAAGAGGGTGTAGGTGCTGACGACGGGGGAGAGGTAGGTGAAGCCCAGCGCGAAGTTCGCCCACGGGCCCATGTCCTTGCGGAACTCCGAGCCGGGGACGGAGCCGTCGCCGCTCTCGCTCCCGCCGCCGTCCGCGCCGTCCGCCGGGGTGTTCGCCGTGGTCATCACCGGCCGCCTCCGCCCCGCAGCAGGTCCGCCGCCCGTTCGGCCGCCAGCAGCACCGTCACCATCGGGTTGATCGTCGGCATCGTCGGGAAGAGGGAGGCGTCCACCACCCGGATGCCGTCCAGGCCGCGCACCCGCAACTGCGGGTCCAGCACGGCCATCGGATCGTCGGCCGCGCCCATCCGGCAGGTGCCCGCCGGATGGTAGACGGTGTGCGCGACCCGCCGCCCGTACTCGGACAGCGCCGCGTCCGAGGTGACGTCGGGGCCCGGCGCCACCTCCCGCTTCAGCCAGTCCCGCAGCGGTGGCGTCGCCGCCACCTCGCGCGCCACCTTCAGCCCGTCCACGATCGTCTTCTCGTCGTGCCCGTCCGGATCGGTGAAGTACTGGAAATCCAGCGCCGGTTTCTCCGCCGGGTCCGCGCTGCGCAGCCACATCCGGCCCACGGACCGGGCGCGCGGCACGTTCGGCGTCATGCACACGCCGTGCCCCACCACCGGATAGCCCAGCCGCTCCGTATTGACGGTGAACGGCACCTGGTAGAAGTGGAACATCAGGTCCGGGCGCGGCCCGCCGTCCGGGTCGCGGCGCAGGAACAGGCCCGCGTCGGAGTCCATCGCCGAGTTCGGCGGCAGCGGCCCGTCCGTCTCCCAGACGATCACCGACTCCGGGTGGTCCAGCAGGTTCTCGCCCACCCCCGGCAGGTTGGCGCGTACCCCGATGCCCAGCTCGCGCAGCCGGTCCGCCGGGCCGATGCCGGAGAGCATCAGCAGCCGCGGCGTGTCGATCGCGCCCGCGCACAGCAGCAGCTCCCGCTCAGCGCGCAGCGTCGCCTCGCGCCCGTCCTTGTCCCGCACCCGCACGCACGTCATCCGGCCGTCCCCGTCCGGCACCACCTCGTGCGCCCAGGTCTCCAGCCGCAGCGTCAGGTTCGGCCGGTCCAGGACGGGGTGCAGATACGCCACCGACGCGGACGACCGCTTGTTGCCCTCCGCCTCGTACGCCAGCGAGAAGAACCCCACCCCGTCGGCGAACGGCCGGGCGTTGAAGTCCTCGACCACCGGCACGCCCAGCGCGGACGCCGCGGCCGTCACGAAGTCCTTCGCGATCGGATTGCGGTCCTGCTCCGCCACCGGGACGATGCGGTTCTGCAGCCGGTCGCGGTACGGCAGTACCGTCGCGGCGTCCCAGCCGGTACAGCCCAGCGCCGCCCACTCGTCCATGTCCTCCGGCAGCGGCAGAAAGCTGATCAGGGTGTTGTGCGAGGAACAGCCGCCGAGCACGCGCGCCCGTGAGTGCAGGATGTGCGAGTTGCCGCGCGGCTGCTCCACGGTCGTGTAGCCGTAGTCGTACTCCGAGTCCAGCAGGTTGATCCAATTGCGCAGCCGCAGGATCTTCTCGTCGCCCACGTCGCTGGGCCCGCCCTCGACCACGCACACCCGGCAGTCGGGATCCTCGGTCAGCCGCGCGGCCAGTACACAGCCCGCCGTGCCGCCGCCCACGATGACGTAGTCGTACGCCGCCTCGTCCGCCATGCCCCGCTCCTCGGTCGCTCCGGTCGCCACGCCCGCGCCTCAGCCCTTGAACCAGCCGGAAGGGGCCGGCCTGAGGTTCTGGTAGATGTGCTTGGCCTCCTGGTACTCGCGCAGCCCCGTCGGCCCCAGCTCCCGCCCGACGCCGGAGTGGCCGAAGCCGCCCCACTCGGCCTGCGGCACGTACGGGTGGAAGTCGTTGATCCAGACCGTGCCGTGCCGCAGCCGCTGCGCCACCCGCTGCGCCCGGCTCGCGTCACTGGTCCACACCGCCCCGGCCAGCCCGTACTTCGTGTCGTTGGCCAGCTCGACGGCCTCCTCCTCGTCCCGGAACCGCTCGACCGTGACCACCGGGCCGAACACCTCCTCCTGCACGATCCGCATCGACCGGTCGCAGTCGGCGTAGATCGTCGGCAGCACGAAGAAGCCGCGGGAGAGCTCGGGGTCGTCCGGGCGGCGCCCGCCGCACACCAGCCGTGCGCCCTCGTCACGAGCGACCTCCAGATAGCTCTCGACCTTCTCGCGGTGCTCCGCGGAGCTGAGCGGCCCGCTCTCGGTCTCCTCCTTCATGCCGTTGCCGAGCCGGATGCGCCGCGCCCGGTCGGCCAGCGCCTCGACGAACCGGTCGTACAGGCCGTCCTGGACGAGCAGCCGCGACCCGGCCGAACACACCTGACCCGAGTGCAGGAAGGCCGCGTCCAGCGCGTAGTCCACCGCCGCGTCGAAGTCGGCGTCCTCGAAGACCACGTTGGGGTTCTTGCCGCCCAGCTCCAGCGCGATGTTCTTCACGTCCGCCGCGGCGCCCGCCATGATCGTGCGGCCGGTGGCCAGCCCGCCCGTGAAGGACACCAGGTCCACGTCCGGGTGCTGCGTCATCGCGGCACCGACCGTCGACCCCGGACCGAGGACCAGGTTCGCCACCCCGGGCGGCGCCCCCGCCTCCTCCAGCAGCCGGAACAGGATGACCGTCGTCAGCGGCGTCGTCTCGCTCGGCTTCAGCACGAAGGTATTGCCCGCCGCGAGCGCGGGGGCCACCTTCCAGGTCGCCTGGAGCAGCGGATAGTTCCACGGCGCGATCAGCGCGCACACGCCGACCGGCTGGTACACCACCCGGCTCAGCACGTCCGGGCCGACGTCCACCACCCGCCCGCCGTCCTTGTCGGCGATCTCGGCGAAGTAGCGGAAGGCGTTCGCGATGTCCTCCACATCGAGCCGCGACTCCGCGATCGTCTTGCCGGTGTCCTGCGTCTCGGTGCGGGCGATGTCCTCCAGGTCGCGCAGCAGCAGCTCGTACACCCGGTGCAGCACGTCGGCGCGGCGCCGGGTCGGGGCGTTCGCCCAATCCCCCTGGTCGAAGGCGCGCCGGGCCGCCCGTACCGCCCGGTCGACGTCCGTACCGTCCGCGTCGTCGACGGTCGTCACCACGGAAGCGTCGAACGGATTGACCACATCACGCCGGCCGCCCGCCGCCGCCTCCGTCCACTCACCGTCGATGTACAGGTCAGCCATCTGCTGGTCTCCTCGCTCCCCGTGTCTTGGGGGCCGTACGCCGGGCCATGGACCCGCACCATCGTCCTGAGTCGACGGCGGCGCGCGGCGGGGCGCACCGAAGGACCCTGCCCAGGGCGGGGAAAGTGACTCGGTCGGGCTAAGCAGGCTCGCGACGGGGAGCGGCGTCCGGCCGAGTACTGGTGAGCCGCCCCCGGCGCGGTGCGCGGGCCGGGCGCCAGGTGGCGACCAGGGCGCCGGCCAGCAGCAGCTCGGCGAGGTCGCCGCCGTAGTACATCAGTTCGGCGCCGCCCCGCACCTGGTCGACCGGCGCGTGCACGCCGATGAGGAACCCGCCGTACAGGAGCTGGGAGAGCGTCGCGTGGAGGGCGACGGCCACGCCCAGGAGGACCAGCCGGGCCGGCACGCCCGGCCGCGCGGGGGCGGGGTCCGGCCCCGCCACGACCCAGGCGAACAGGCAGCCCGAGAGCAGGAAGTGCGCGTGCACCAGCCAGTGCAGCGCGGGGCGCCCGGCGGTCGCGTCGTACAGCGGGGTGCCGTACAGGAGGGCCAGCGAGCCGGTACTCAGCAGCAGCGCGGTCACCGGATGGGCCACCAGTCGCAGCGGGCGGCTGTGCAGCAGGCCGGTCAGCCGCCGGGCGCGGCGGGGCGGCAGCGCCCGCAGCAGCAGCGTCACCGGCGCCCCGAGGACCAGCGCGAGCGGCGCGTACATCCCGATCAGCAGGTGCTGGGCCATGTGACCGCGGAAGTCCGCGTGCGCGAAAGCGCCCAGCGGCGGCAGCAGCGCCCCGGCCACCACCGCACACCCCGTCACGAAACTCGCCGTACGCCACGGGCTCCAGCCTCGCGCGGAGCCGCGCCGGGCGGCCCGGCGGACGAGCAGCAGGTAGCCGACGGCGAGCAGCACCAGCGCGGCCACGGCTGCCGCCGTCGGGAGCGGGCCGCCGGGCAGCGGGTGCGCGCCCGGAGTGTGGTGCTCATGACCACCCATCAGGACACCCGCCCGCGACGGCCGGCGACTGCCTCGTCGGGGGCGAACGCCCGGCCGCCGCGCTGCAGCGCCCAGCCCCCGAGGAGCAGCAGCGCGCCCAGTACCAGGAAGCCGACGTCCCACCAGACCTGGTACGGCCCGCCGTGCACGTGGTGGATGCCGAGGACCTGATGGTCCAGCAGCCCCTCGACGAGGTTGAACAGCCCCCAGCCCGCCAGCACCCAGCCCCACAGCACCCGCGAGCCCCACACCCGCCGCCGGCCGTGCGTGACCCGGGAGTACAGCAGGGCCAGCCCGATGAGCACCGCGAGCCAGCAGACGGTGTGGAAGATGCCGTCCCACACGGTGTTCATCCGCAGCCCGGACACCGTGTGCGGCGAGTAGTACTGCACGCCGATGCGGTCGGTGTTCGTGCTGGTCAGCATGTGGTGCCACTGCAGGAGCTGGTGCAGCAGGATGCCGTCGACGAACCCGCCGAGGCCCACGCCCAGCACGATCCCCGGCAGCCGGATGCTGCGGGGGGACGGGCCGGCCCGTACCTCGTCCGTGGTGGTGGCCATGCGGTCGCTCCTTCCGGTCCGACGCCTCTTCCCCCGGTCCCGGTACCGGTTCCCGCGCGCGGCCGTCCGTCACCCGGCCGCCGGGGAGCGGTCCACCATCCGCAGCACGGCCCGCACCCGCTCCTCGACCGGCGCGCGCTCCAGCTCGATGGGCTCGTAGCCGTACTCCGCGTACGTCTCGACCATCACCCGGCACGTACGCTCCGCCTCCTCCGGGGACTGCTTCCGCTCGGCGTCCGCCGCGTAGATCTCCGGCCAGAAGGGGGCGACGTACACCTGGCGGTGGTAGCGGTACGTCTGCGCGGCGGCATGCACATGGGCCGGTACCGGGAGCCCCTGCAACCGGAGGTAGCCGACGACGTCGGGGAGGCCGCGGTCGAAGAAGACGGGGCCGGGGGACTGCTCGCAGGCGTTCGAGTGGCCCTGTGGCTGCGCCGCGAGCCGGTACGAGCGCAGCTCCCAGCACAGCATCAGCTCGGCGAACAGCTCCGGATCGGCCCAGGGCAGGCCGCGCCCGCCGACGGCGACCTGATCCCGGATCACGCCCCGGCCCGCCTCCTCGGACCGGGCGTACCCGAGCGCCGCCAGCCGGTCGATGAGCGTGCTCTTGCCGGCGCCGGGGCCGCCGGTGAGGACGATGAAGGGGCGGGACATGAGGACTCCCTGTGTGTTCGGGGCGCGTTCGGGGCGCGTTCGTGGTGTGTTCCGAGTGCGTTTCGGGGTGCGGTTCGCGTAGGGTGCGAGCGGAGGTGGATCTTCGTGTCGCACGAGCAGGACGAGCTGTTCGCGGCGGTCGACGCGCTGCTGGAGGAGAGCGCCGCGCTCGACGCGCTGCCGGAGCCCGAGGAGCGCAAACGGCTGCGCGAGGCCGGGGGGATGAGCCAGGGGGACGTCGCCCGTGCCCTGCGGGTGCGCCGCGAGACGGTGACCGCCTGGGAGGCGGGACGGACAGAGCCGCGCCCCCCGAAGCGCGCTGCGTACCTGCGCCTCCTGGAGGGGCTGGCGGCGCGCTATCCGGCACCGGTCGCCGAGCCGGCGCCGGCGCCGACACCCATGGTGCAGCCGGTCGCCGAGACGGTCGTTGAGCCGGTCGCCGAGACGGTCGCGGAAGTACCCGCGCCCGCGTCTCCGGCCCAGGCTCCGAAGCAGACGGTACCCCCCACCCCGCGCCCGGCCGCGCCCCGCCCCCCGAAGCCGTCCGCCGCGCCCGCGCGCCCGGTGTCCGCCGCCCCCGCACGCCGGACGCCGACCGTGCCCGCACGCCCCGCCGCCACCGACGGCCGCTACGCGCACGGTCCCCTCGCCGTCCTCGACGGGGACGGCGCGGCGTACTGCGTCGGCGGGCTGGTCCTGGACTGCCCGGCCGAGGACGTGGCGTCGCTGGCCGCGTGGGCGCTGACCGAGGCGCGGCTCGGCGCCGAGCGGCTGCACCGCCACGGCCGGGACGCCGACCCGCTGCTCGTCCTCACCGCCGCGGCCGCCGAACGCCTCGGCCTCCCCGCCGAGCTGGCGGACCGCCGCGGCCTGCGGCTCCCCGACGACCACCCGGCCGTACGGAAGCTGACCCGCGCCAAGTGGAAGCTGACGCAGCGCGGCTTCGGGCCCTGGGCCCGCGTCTACCGGCCCGTGACGGGCGGCCGCCGCCAGTGCGTCCAGCTCGCGGTCCTCCCGTGGGGCGCCCTCGACGCCCGCTCCTGGGGCCACGCCGACCGGCTCCCGCCCGCGGAACTCGCCGACGCGCTCGGCACGTACGCCACCCGCGTCCTCACCCCGCGCGGCTCCACCGCCGTCTCGGGCCTGGAGCTGATGACCGCGCTGCGCCCGCCGACCCGCGCGGTGAAGGACGAGGCGACCGGCACGTACGTCTCCGGGCCGAACCCCGGCTCGCTCACCACCGCCGTGGATCCCGCGCCCCCCGAGGCCCCCGACGAGCACCCGGTCGTCGCCCAGCTCTACCCGCGCGGCCACCAGCGCACCCCGGACCAGGTCCTCGACGAGGAGGCGTACGACTGGATCCGGGACCCGGAGCTGCTGACCGACGCCGAGTGCGCGCGGCCGTACGCGGTCGGCATCGACGTCAACATGGCGTTCGCCGCGGCCGCCAACCGCCTCACGGTCGGCCTCGGCGAGCCCGTGCACGTCACGGCTCCGGCCTTCGACAAGACGCTGCCCGGCAGCTGGCTCGTCGACCTCTCGGGCCTCGACCTCGACCCGCGGCTGCCCAGCCCGTTCACCCCGCACGGCGCCCGTCCCGAGGGCCCGGCCTGGTACGCCACGCCGACCGTCGCGTACGCCGCGGAGCTCGGCCACCCGGTACGGCCCGCCGAGGCGTACGTGCGGCCCGACCGCGGCGCCTACCTCGACGCCTGGTACACCCGGCTGCGCGACGCCTACCTCGCCACCATGGAGGGCCTCGGCGTCACCACGGGCATGGCGGCGCCCGACTTCCTCGCCGCGATGGCGGCGGCGGAGCAGCACAAGCAGGCCGATCCCGGGCCGGCCGCCGTCCTCTCGGCGGTCAAGGCGACGGTCAAGGGCGGCATCGGCAAGCTGCGCGAGCGCCCGCAGGGCGCCAAGTACCGGCCCGGCGAGCGCTGGCCCGCACTGGAACGGCCGACCTGGCGCCCCGACATCCGCGCCGCGGTCATCTCCGCCGCGCGGGTGAACATGCACCGCAAGATGCTCAAGATGGCGGCCACCGCCGGCCTGTACCCGGTCGCGGTGCTCTCCGACTGCGCCGTCTACCTCTCCGACGGGCCGTCACCGCTGGACTTCCTGCCGTACACGCCCGACGGCAAGCCGGCCCCCGGCACCTTCCGGCTGGGCGTCAGCCCCGGCATGGTCAAGCACGAGGGCACCCAGTCGCTGGTGTGGGCGGTCGAACTGCTCGACCAGGGCCACAACCCCGCCCGGCACATCAAGGGCACCGACGCGGCCGCCGACGGCGAGTAGGAGGAGCACACGATGGGTCTCTTCGGCGACAGCCTGGACGCGGCAGCGCAGGCCACCTTCACCCGGCCGATCCCGAAATCGGCCAAGGCGCAGATGACGTTCCTGGTCAAGCAGGCCAAGGGCTCGACGAGGGCGGTGGCGGAACGGCTCGGCGTCTCGCAGCGGACCGTGGAGCGCTATGTGAAGGGCCAGCTCAAGCGGCCGCGCGCGGAACTCGCCGGGCGGCTGCGGGACGAAGTACGCCGCCACTGGCAGCCGCGCGTGCGCGAGCGGGCCAGGAAGCAGGCGGCGACCACCGGCGGCATCGTCATCGAGACCCGCGCCCGCTTCGGCTTCACCGCCGCGCCCGGCAGCACCGACGACAGCCGGCTGCGGCTGATCACCCAGCAGCTCCCCCCGGCCTACGCCGCCCGGCTCTTCGACGCCCAGGACGCCGGCGCCACCGAGCAGCAGCTCCGCGACATCGCCGCCGAGGGCCTCCAGGAGATCTACTTCAAGGACCGCGGCCGCCGCGCCGACGGCCTCCAGGTCGAATTCACCGACATCGACTACGTCGAGACGGATTACTGACACGTCGGGACCACTCCATACGGACCAGTCCGGCGGGCGGGCCGCGGCCCGGGCAGGTGAGGCTGGGTATCCGATCACCCGCTTCGGAAGGTGCTGTACCCATGCGAGGGCATCAGCGAGACGAGAACGACGACGGCAGCGGTGGAGCGAGCGTCGGTAGGGGCGCCAGTGCCGGTGCCGGTGCCGGTGCAGGCGCTGGGGCCGGGGCTGGAGCCGGGGCCGGGGCCGGTGCGGGCACCGGCGGCAGGGCCGGCGGCGGCCATCACCGGGCGCCCAAAGGCCCGGGGGACCTGCCCAAGCAGTCGTGGATGGCGGTGCTGAAGCGCACCGCCAAGGAGTTCAAGAAGGACAACCTCACCGACCTGGCCGCCGCGCTGACCTACTACGGCGTGCTCGCGATCTTCCCGGCCGCGCTGGCCCTGGTATCGATCCTGGGCCTGATGGGCAGCGGGACGCTCCAGCCGATGATCGACAACGTCGGCAAGTTCGCGCCGGGCGCCGCCCGCGACGTCATCACCAACATGCTCAAACAGATGCAGGGCAGCCAGGGCAAGGCCGGCATCGCCCTGGTCATCGGCATCGTCATCGCCCTGTGGTCGGCCTCCGGCTACATCGCGGCCTTCATGCGCGCCTCGAACGCCGTGTACGACATCGAGGAGGGCCGGCCGGCGTGGAAGATCCTGCCGACCCGCTTCCTCATCACCGTCGTGACCGTCGTCCTCCTCGCGCTCATCACCGTGGCCGTGGTGTTCACCGGCTCGCTGGCCAAGAAGGCGGGGGACGTCATCGGGCTCGGCAGTACCGCGATCACGGTGTGGAACATCGCCAAGTGGCCCGTGATGGTGGTGCTGGTGAGCTTCATCATCGCGCTGCTGTACTGGGCGGCGCCCAACGTCAAGCGCCGGTTCCGCTGGGTCACTCCCGGCAGCCTGCTCGCCGTGCTGCTCTGGCTGGTCGTCTCGGCCCTCTTCGCGCTCTACGTCGCCAACTTCAGCAACTACAACAAGACGTACGGCAGCCTGGCCGGGATCATCATCTTCCTGGTCTGGCTGTGGATCTCCAATCTCGCGATCCTGCTCGGCCTGGAGTTCAACGCCGAAATGGAGCGGAGCCGCGCCCTGGAAGCCGGGCATCCGCGGGACGAGGAGCCGTACGTCGAACCGCGCGACACCCGGAAGCTCTGAGCGAGCCCCCCACTACGCACCCGGCGGAGGACCGCCTCCGCCGCGGTGCGGTGCCGGGCCCGGTCCCTCGCGGAACCGGGCCCGGCGCCGCTTCTCCGGCGGCTGTTCTCCACTCCCTTCTCCCCTTCCGCGCCGTCAGTCCTTCTTCTTGGCGGCCTGCTGAGAGGCGTCCTCACGCTCCGGCTCCTGCTGTTCGGCCGGTTCCCGCCGCCCCGAGCGCCGCAACAGGACGGTCGCGCCGCCGACGGCCAGCGCCACCGGCCACTCCAGCGCCCCGGCGACGGCCAGCGCGCCCAGCCCGCCGTAGTACAGGAGTTCCCTGGCGGGCGGCAGGGGCGGCAGCCAGTCGCCGGCCGTCCGCGCGTTGTTCACCACGTCCCCCGGCGTGAAGTAGGGGACGTGCAGCGGGGCCCGGACGTCGAGAGTGTGCACGCTCAGGCCCTGCTTGCTGCGGTGGATGTGGGTGTCCTCGGTGGTCTCCGGCGGAGCGGTCCGTTTCGCAGCGGTTTTCCGCGTGCTTTCAGCTGTACTGGGCATCCCAACTCCTCGTTTGGCCCGAGTACGGTGTGCTGTGCGTACTCCATTCTCGCGCGTCCGGCGACGCGTCGGGGCATCGGAACGAAGCGGGCGGGCAACGGCTTCGGGGGACCGGATGCCGGGAGGCGGGTGGCGGACGGTGAACGTTCCGGGGATCGGCATCGTGCACACGATGGCGCGCACCGCGGCGAGCGCTCTGGGCTCGTCGGCGCGACCACGTACGAGGATCATCGGCGAACAGGCGCACATCGCCGTGCGCGGACTGCGGGAAGCCGAGGAGGCGACGGCAGCGGCGGTGACCGCCGCCGTCGAACGGCGGCTCGTCGAACTGCCCGCCGTGCGCTGGGCGGCGGTCAACGCCGTGCTCGGGTACGCGGTGGTCGTCCTGGACGGCTCCCCGGAGCTCGTCGAGACGGCACAGGCGCTGACCGAAGCGGTCGAGACGGTGGAGGAGGAGCACGGGCTGACCGGCCCGCTGCCCGAACACCCCTTCGCGCCCGGCGACATTCGGCGCGCCGCGCTCTCCCTCGCCCTGCAGGCGGCGGCCGTACCGGTCGCCACCGCCGTCCGGCTCTCCCGGCGCACCCCGCTGCCGGTCGCGCTCTCCGCACTGGTCACCGTCGTCGACACCCAGCCGGCGCTGCGCCGGAAGGCGACGGCCGTGGTGGGCGCCCGCAACGTGGACGTGGTGCTGGCCGGCCTGAGCGCGCTCGCCCAGGCCGGCGCCGGCGGGCTCCCCGGGCTCGGCGTGGACGCCGTCCGGCACGCCCTGCGGCTCGCCGAGACCGTTGCCCACCGCGACGCCTGGGAGGCCGCGGCGCCGCGCATCGCCGAGACCGAGCGGCACGCCCGCGCCGCCGCGCCGCCCGGCACGCCGCGCGAGGTTCCGCTGCGGGAGGGCCCGGTCGAGCGGTACGCGCGCCGGGCCGGATGGGTCGCCGGTACCGTCTTCGCCGGCACCCTCGCGGTGACCCGCAGGCCGACGCCCGCGGCGAGCGCGACCCTGGCCACCGTGCCCAAACCGCCCTGGGCGGCCCGTGAGGCGTTCGCCGGCACCTTGGGCCGGGGCCTGTCCCTGCGCGGCACCCTCGTCGCCGACCCCGGCGCGCTGCGCCGGCTGGACCGCGTCGGCACCGTCGTACTGGACACCGACGCCCTGCTGACCGGCGGTCACCTGCTGGCCGACCTGGCCCCGCTGGACCCGGAGCGCTCCACCGGCGACCTCGCCGCGACCGCGTACCGGCTCTTCGACGGGAAGCACCCCACGGCGGAGCACGAGGACGACGGCTGGTCGCTGGCGCCGCTGCGGCAGCCGGGACGCGAGGGCGCGAGCGGGGAGGAGGCGGCCGCGGCGGCCCGGCTGCGGGGCGCCGGCGCGCAGCACATCCTGGCGCTGACCCACGACGGGCGTACCTGCGCGCTGATCGCCGTGGTGCCCGAACTGCACGAGGCCGCCGAAGGACTGGTCACCGCGGGCCGCCGGTCCGGGCTCACCGTCCTGGCGGCGGGCGCGCACGCGGACCACGTCGCCCTCTCCGACGCGCACGGCACGGTGCCCGGCGGCGACCGGCTGGCCGCCGCCGTCCGCGACGCGCAACGCGACGGCACGGGCGTGCTGCTGCTCTCCCGGGACCGGGCCGCGCTCGCCGCCGCCGACGTCGGCGTGGGCGTCACCGGCCGGGACGGCGTACTTCCCTGGGGCGCCGACCTGTACGTGGGCGACGATCTCGCGCAGGCGGCGGTGCTGGTCGCGGCGTGCGGCGCCGCCCGGCCCGTCTCGCAGCGCGGCGTACGGCTGGCCCAGGCGGCGGCCGTGGTCGGCGCGGTGGCGACGCTGGCCGGCCGCCGGCGGCGCGGCCTGGCCGCGCGCAGCCTGCTCGCCGTCAACGCGGCGGCCGCGCTCGGCATGGCGCAGGGCGTGTGGGCGGCGGCGCAGGCGCTGCGCACCAACGGCGCCCCGATCGCCGCCCGCAAGCCCTGGCACGCCATGACCCCGCAAACGGTGCTGGCCCTGACCGACGGCAGTGAGGGCGGTCTGAGTACCCGTCAGGCCCGCAGCCGTACCCGGACGGCGGGGGAGCAGGTCCGGCAGCCCTCGCTGGTCCGGGCGGTCGCCACCGAGACCGCCAACCCGCTCACCCCGGTACTCGCCGGCGGCGCCGCCCTGTCCGCCGGGGTCGGCGCGCTGCTCGACGCGTACATCATCATCGGGGTCACCCTGCTCTCCGGCTGCATCGGCGGCGTCCAGCGGTACCTGGCCGACCGCGCCGTGGCCGACCTGCACCGCCGCTCGGCCGTCATGGCCCACGCGCTGCGCGACGGCGAGGAGCGCCGGCTCCCCTCCGAAGAGCTCGTCGCGGGCGATGTGGTCGCGCTGGCCGCGGGCGACGTCGTACCGGCCGACTGCCGGCTGCTCACCGCCCGCGGCCTGGAGGCGGACGAGTCGGCGCTGACCGGCGAGTCGCTGCCGGTGGCCAAGGACATCGCGCCCGTGCTCGCCTCGGACGTGGCCGACCGTACGTCCATGGCGTACGAGGGGACCACCGTGGCGGCGGGCCGGGCGCGTGCCGTGGTCGTCGCCACCGGCGCGGCCACCGAAGCGGGCCGCGGCGCGCAGGCCGGGCGGGGCGCGGCGGCCCCGGTCGGCGTGGAGCGCCGCCTCGCGCAGATCACCCGCACCACGATGCCGGTGGCGCTCGGCGCCGCCGCCACCCTGATGGCCGTCGGCCTGCTGCGCGGCCGCCCAGCCCGGGAGACCGTCGGCGCGGGCGTCGGCCTCGCGGTGGCCAGCGTCCCCGAAGGGCTGCCCTTCCTGGTCTCGGCCGCCCAACTCGCCGCCGCGCGGCGGCTGTCGGCGCAGGGCGTCCTCGTCCGCGACCCCCGCACCATCGAAGCGGTCGGCCGCACGGACGTACTCTGTTTCGACAAGACCGGCACCCTCACACACGGGCAGATCTCGCTCAGCGCCGTCTCGGCGGCCGGCCGCAACCTGGCACTGGACCGCCTCGCGCCCGAGCACGAGGACGTACTGGCCGCCGGGTTGCGTGCCACGCCCCGCCGGCGCCGCAAGCAGCCGTTCGCGCACGTCACCGACAGCGCGGTGGTCAGCGGCGCCGAGGAGGCGGGCGTGCACCGCACCCGCTCGGCCGCCGGCTGGAAGCGCACCGCGTACCTGCCGTTCGAGCCCAGCCGCGGCTTCCACGCCGCGGTCGGCCGCAGCGGCAAGGAGTGGGTGCTGTCGGTCAAGGGCGCGCCGGAGGAGGTGATCCAGCGCTGTACCACCCAGGAGGGGCGGCGGCTGGACCGCGCCGACCGCGACGAGATCCTGGCCGAGGGCGAGAAGCTGGCCGCCGAGGGGCACCGCGTCCTCGCGGTCGCCGAGCGCCGCACGCGCAAGGACCCGGCCGCCGACGGCACACTCGCCGACGAGACCGTCGGCAAGCTCGGCTTCCTCGGCTTCCTCGCCTTCGCCGACCAGGTACGCTCCACCGCCGCCGGGTCCGTGCGGGAACTGGCCGACGCGGGCGTGCACATCGTCATGATCACCGGCGACCATCCGCAGACCGCCGAGTCCATCGCCATCGAACTCGGCGTCATCGACGGCCGCCGCGTCATCACCGGCGCCGAGCTGGACGCCCTGGACGACGACGCGCTGGACAAGGCGCTGCCCGACGTCGGCGTCGTCGCGCGCTCCACGCCGGTGCACAAGGTACGCGTCGTCCAGGCGTTCCAGCGGCTGGGCCGTACGGTCGCCATGACCGGCGACGGCGCCAACGACGCGCCCGCCATCCGGATCGCCGACGTCGGCATCGCGCTCGGCGGCCGGGGCACCCCAGCGGCGCGCGCGGCCGCCGACCTGGTGGTCACCGACGACCGGCTGGAGACCATCCTCGCGGTGCTCATCGAGGGCCGCGCCATGTGGGCCTCGGTGCGCGAGGCGCTCGCCATGCTGGTCGGCGGCAACCTCGGCGAGATCGCCTTCACCGTACTCGGCGCCACCGTCTCCGGCACCTCGCCCCTGACGGCCCGTCAACTCCTGCTGGTCAACCTCTTCACCGACCTGCTCCCGGCCATCGCCCTCGCCGTCCGCCGGCCGCACCCCGATGCCGCCGACCGGCTGCTCCGCGAGGGCCCTGAGGCGTCGCTGGGCACCGCGCTGACCGACGAGACCGCGCAACGGGCGCTCGCCACGGCGGCGGGCGCCGCCGCCGGCTGGCTCGCGGCACGCCTCACCGGCCGCCCGGCCCGCGCCCGTACGGTCGCGCTCGCCGCGCTGGTCGCCAGCCAGCTCGGCCAGACCCTGCTGATCGGCGGCCGGGACCGTACGGTCGTGGCCTCCGCGCTCGGCTCGATGGCCGCCCTCGCGGCGGTCGTCCAGACCCCGGGCCTCAGCCACTTCTTCGGCTGCACCCCGCTCGGCCCGGTCGCCTGGACCATCGCCCTGGGCGCGGCCGGCGCGGCGACGGCGGGCTCGCCCTTCCTCCCGCCGCTGGTCACCCGCATGGAGGCGCTGGCGACCCGGAAGAAGGGAGAACCGGTCACGGCTGCGGCTACGGCTCCGTGAGTTCGGTCGCCACCTCGATGACGGCGGGCCGGCCGCTGCCGAGCGCGTCCTTCAGGGCGCGCATGAAGTCCTCGCCGGTCCGCACGGCGCTCGCCGCGACCCCGTAACCCCCGGCGAGTTGGACGAAGTCGATGCCGGGCACGTCCATGCCCGGTGTCTCCCCGGAGTCCAGCACCTTGGAGAACCAGCGCAGCGCGCCGTACGTACCGTTGTTGAGGATCACGATGATCACCGGGATGCCGTACTGGGCGGCCGTCCACAGCGCCGTGATGCCGTAGTTCGCCGACCCGTCGCCGATCAGCCCGATCACCTGCCGTTCGGTGTGCGCCAGTTGCGCGCCGACGGCGGCCGGCAGCCCGAAGCCCAGCCCGCCGGAGGCCGGGAAGAAGTAACTGCCCGGCAGCGACAGGTCCGTCTGCGCCCAGAACGCGCCGGTCGTCGAGGTGGACTCCTTCACGTACACCGCGTCCTGTGGAGCGGTCCTGCGCAGCAGCGCGAACAGCTCCTCCGGGTGCAGCCGGTCGCCGGACGCGGCCGCGGGCGCGGGCCGGAAGTCCGGCAGCGGCGGCAGCGCCGGGCGCCGCCCGCCGGTCACCGCGTCCGCCACCCGAGCCAGCGCGTCCCGCACCCCGCCGACCAGCGCCTCGCCCATCGGCGCCCGCGCGGCCTCGCCCGGGTCGCTGGTGAGGTGGATCAGCCGCGCGCCCTCGGGCAGATACGCGCCGGGCACGAACTGGTGGTACCGGAACACCGGCGCCCCGGCCACCAGGATCACGTCGTGCCCGGCCAGTGCGTCACTCACGCCCCGCACGGCGGCGGGCAGCACGCCGCGGAAGGCGGGGTGCCGGGTGGGGAACGGGCAGCGGGACGCCGAGGGCGCGATCCACACCGGCGCGCTCAGCTTCTCCGCCAGCCGCACGGCGTCGCCATTGGCCTCCTCGGCGTCGACCTCGGGGCCCAGTACCAGTACGGGATTCACGGCCCCGTCCAGGGCCGCGACGAGGTCGTCGAGCTGCGCCCCGCTCAGCGCGCCGGCCGCCGCCGTCCGACGCACCGTCAGATGCCGG
Source organism: Streptomyces sp. NPDC026301 (assembly GCF_055567935.1). NCBI lineage: Bacteria > Bacillati > Actinomycetota > Actinomycetes > Kitasatosporales > Streptomycetaceae > Streptomyces > Streptomyces sp. NPDC026301. The sequence goes on from NZ_JBVHPN010000020.1 coordinate 23,414, forward strand.
GCGCCCTCCGGCGCTTCCTGCGCCCAGTCGTCGTACGGCACCGACACGTACACCGGCCCCTTGGGCGGCAGGTTCGCCAGGTGGACCGCCTGGCTGAGCGCGCGCGGCACGTCCGCCGCGCAGGCCGGCTCGCAGGCCCACTTGACCAGCGGCTTCGGCAGCGCCGACGCGTCCACGTTCGCCAGCATGACCTCCTGGCCGACCGTCGAGCGCACCTGCTGGCCGGCGGTGATCACCAGGGGGCTGTGCGCGTACACGGAGTTGGCGAACATGCCCATCGCATTGCCGGTACCGGCGGCCGCGTGCAGATTGACGAACGCGGCGCCACCGCGCGCCTGCGCGTACCCGTCGGCCATCGCCAGCACGGCCCCCTCGTGCAGCCCGAGGACGTAACGGAAATCCGCCGGCATCCCGGCGAGGAACGGCAGCTCGTTGGAGCCCGGATTGCCGAAGACCGTCGTCAGGCCGTGCGCCCGGAGCAGCTCGTACGTCGCGTCCCTCACGGTGGCCATCGGTTCTCCCCATTCCTGTGCCGGGTGACCCGCCTCACGGTAGGAGCGGCCCGGGTATAGGTCCAATGACTGCTGTCGATGGCTGCATAGAGGTCGCCTATGTAGGGTCGCGCCGTGACCGACCTGGATCTCAACCTTGTGAAGACCTTCGTGCTGCTCTACGAGACCCGGAGCGTCACCCGCACCGCCGAGGCCCTCTTCATTACCCAGCCCTCCGCCAGCCACGCCCTGCGGCGGCTGCGCCGGCACTTCGGCGACGAGCTGTTCGTCCGCTCCGCCGACGGGCTCCGCCCGACGGAGACCGCGGCGCGGATGTACCCGCGACTGCGCCAGGCCCTGGAGGTGATCACGGAGACCGTCTCCGGCGCGGGCGCCTTCGACCCGCTGACCTCGCAGCGCACCTTCCGGATCCGCGCCACCGACCTCGGCGAGATGATCCTGCTGCCGGCCGTACTGGCGGAGCTGGAGGCCCGCGCGCCGCACTGCCGGATGGAGGTCGCACCGCTGGACTCCGCCGGCGCCGCCGAGGAGCTGCGCCAGGGCCGGGCCGACGCCGTGATCTGCACGCCCCGCATCGACGCGCCCGACATCCGCCGCGACCCGCTCTTCCAGGAGCGTTACGTCGGCCTCCGCGCCGAGGACCACCCGCGTATCGGCGACCGGCCGGGGCTGGGGGAGTACTTGGCCGAACGGCACATCGCCGTGGCCGCCGCGGCCGGCCACCTCGACGCCGACCAGGTGCTCGGCCGGCTCGGCCACCCCCGCGACATCGTCGCCCACGTACCGCACTTCGCCGTGCTGCCCGAACTGGTCGCCCGCACCGGATACCTGGCGGTCGTGCCCGGCCGCGCCGTACGGTCCTTCACCCGCGCGGCCCCGGTGCGCACCTTCACGCTGCCCTTCGACCTCCCCACCGCCGAGGTCGCGCTGTACACGTACCGCAGGACGCTGCCCGCGCCGGCGGTGGAGTGGCTGCGCGACACGGTCGCCGGGCTCCTCGCGACGACGGACCGGACGACAGAACGGTCCTGGCAAGACCATTGACAGGCGCCGGAAGCGCGCTGACACTCATGCCACCAGTTGGTGAACGAGACTTCACCAGGCGAACAGTCGCCAGGTGAACAGCTTCCCGTGAGACGCCACCTGCACGAGCCGACAGATCCCAGGGACACCCATGACTTCCTCCGGCACGACCGGGCCGGCAAGCCCGACCGCCGACCGCCCGCCGCACACCTTCCGCACGGTCTTCCCGGTCCTGGCCCTGTGCTGGCTGGCCGTCTTCTTCGACGGTATGGACGTCAACATCTACGGCGCCGTCATGCCGCACATGCTCGACGACCCCGGCCTCGGTCTCACCCCCGCGAGCGCCGGCTCGATCGGCAGCTGGACCGCCTTCGGCATGTTCTTCGGCGCGCTCGCCGCCGGCAACATCACCGACTGGCTCGGCCGCCGCCCCACGCTGGTCGCCAGCGTCACGCTGTTCTCCCTCGGCTCCGCGGTCTGCGCTCTCGCCGCGGGCCCGGCCGCCTTCGGCGCAGGCCGCTTCGTCGCGGGCATCGGCCTCGGCGGCCTCACCCCGCTCGCCCTCGCCATGGTGCTGGAATTCGCGCCGCCCGGCCGGGCGGCCCTCACCACCGGCCTGCTGATGTCCTCGTACCACGCGGGCGGCATGGCAGCCACCGGCATCGGCCTCGGGCTGGCGCCCGCCGCGGGCTGGCGCGCCGTGTTCTGGGCAGGCGTGCTGCCCGCCCTCGTCGCCGTACCGCTGCTGCTGAAACTGCTCCCCGAATCGCCCGGCGTGCTCCTCGCGCGCGGTGACCGCACGCGGGCCGACGCCGTCGCCGACCGGTACGGCCTGCCCCGGCCCACCCCCGTCCAGGCCCCGGCCGCCGGCGCCAAGGGCCGCCTGGCCGCCGTCCGCGCCCTCTTCAGCGCCGAGTCCCGCTGGGCCACCCTCCTGCTCTGGCTGGCCTCCTTCTGCGGCCTGGTCCTGGTCTACGGCGTGTCCACCTGGCTGCCGCAGATGATGCGCGCCTCCGGCTACGGCCTCAGTTCCTCGGTGACCTTCCTGATGGTCATCAACGCGGGCGGCATCGTCGGCATGTTCGTCGCGGGCCGCGCCGCCGACCGCTTCGGCTCCGTGAAGATCTCCGCCCTCTGGTTCGCCCTCACCGCGGCCGGCGCGCTGCTCCTCAAGTCGCACATGCCGCTCGGCCTCACCTACGCCGTCATCGCCCTCACCGGCGTCTGGCTCTTCAGCGCGCAGGTCATGGTCTACGCCGTCACCGACACCGTCTACCGCGACAGCGAACGCGCCGCGGGGCTCGGCCTGGTCACCGGCGTCGGCCGGATGGGCGCGGCCTTCGGCCCCTGGCTGATCGGCGTCCTCGCCGCCACCGGCAGCCAGAGCATGGGCTTCACGGCCTTCGCCATGGCCGGCCTCCTCGGCGCCGCCGCCATCGCCCTCGTACCCCTGGCGCGCCGCAAGGGCGTGCCAGGGGCGACGGAACGTCATACCGCTGTGCGGGCGCCTCAGAACGGATAGTGCGCCTGCTGCGTCGCGACCGTCAGCCACCGGGTGCTGGAGAACGCCTCGATGCCCCAGCGGCCGCCGAACCGCCCGTAACCGGAGTCCTTGACGCCGCCGAACGGCGCCTGCGGCTCGTCGCCGACGGACTGGTCGTTGACGTGCACGATGCCGGTACGGATACGGCGCGCGACGGCCAGCCCGTGCGTGGCGTTCTCGGTGAGGATGCCGCAGGTCAGGCCGTTCTCCGTGTCGTTGGCCAGGGCGATGGCCGCGTCGTCGTCGGCGAACGTCTCGATGACGCAGACCGGTCCGAACGCCTCGCCGTAGTACAGCTCCATCTCCTTGGTGACGCCGGTCAGCACGGTCGCCGGGTGCACCGCGCCCTCCGGCGCCCCGCCCCCGGTCAGCACCGTGGCGCCCTTGTCCACCGCGTCCTTCACCAGCGCCGCGACGCGCTCCGCCGCGGCCGCGCTGACCAGCGGACCGACGACGGTCTGCGGCTCGCGCGGATCACCGGCCGGCAGCGTCGCCACCTTCGCCGTGAACTTCCGCGTGAACTCCTCCGCCAGGCTCTCGTGCACCAGGATCCGGTCACCGGACATGCAGATCTGCCCCGCGTTCATGAACACGCCAAAGGTGACCGCGTCGACCGCGTAATCCACGTCCGCGTCGTCCAGCACGAGGATCGCGTTCTTGCCGCCCAGCTCCAGCACCGCGGGCTTGAGGTGCCGCGCCGCGTGGGTGCCGATGATCCGGCCCACGCCCGTCGAGCCGGTGAAGTTGACGGCCCGTACGCGTGCGTCGGCGATCAGCGTCTCGGCGACGGCGGCGGCGTCCTCGGGGGCGTTGGTGACCACGTTCAGTACGCCGTCCGGGAGCCCGGCCTCGCGCAGCACGTCGGCGACGAACAGCCCGCAGGCCAGCGGCGCGTCCTCGCTCGGCTTGACCACGACGGTGTTGCCCGCCGCGAGCGGCGCGGCGACGGCGCGCACCCCGAGGATCAGCGGCGCGTTCCACGGCGCGAACGCCCCGACGACGCCCAGCGGTTCGCGCACCGCCATGCCCAGCGCGCCGCTCTCCTGCGTACTGAGGACCTCGCCGCGCGGCGCGGTGATCGCGGCGGCCGCCTCGCGCAGCACATTGGCGGCGAGCGCGACGTTGAAGTGCGCCCACGGCGCCGTGCCGCCGACCTCCTGCGCCATCAGCTCGACGGCCTGTTCACCCTTGGCGTCGAGCAGGTCGGCGGCCTTGAGGAAGATGGCCCGGCGGGCGAACGGGGCGAGCGCGGCCCATGCGGGGAAGGCCGCGTCCGCGGCGTCCACGGCCCGCGTGATGTCCTCGGGCCCGCCGGCGGCGACGGTCGCGTACACCTCACCGGTGAAGGGGCTGACGTCCTCGGTGGTACGGCCCGAGGCGGCGGGTACGTCCTCGCCGCCGATGAACAGTTCACGGGTGGTGGCCATGGGCTGAGTGATCCTTCGAGAGAGGGGGAGGGGGGAGAGGGGGAGCGAGGAACTCGACGTTCGCATGACTCGACGTTCGTATAGTGAACCTTTGTTCACATTTCTGGGAAATGCTGCTTCCGCGCGCCGTGAATGTCAAGATCCGGGCGCGGGCTCCACCGGGCGGCCACCAGCGGGTGCCGTGCTGGTGCCGTGCGGGTGAAGCCCCCACCTGCCGCCGCGGACGGGCGCCGGACCCGGGTACAGAAATCCCATGCGCGCCCTCGTGATCAACTGCACCCTCAAACCCTCCCCGCAGCCGTCGAACACCGAAGCCCTCGCAGGCGTCGTCGTCAAGGCCCTGGACACCCACGGCGTCACCGCGCAGACCGTCCGGGCCGTCGACCTGAATCTCCTGCCGGGCGTGCAGAGTGACATGGGCGAGGGCGACGACTGGCCGTCGGTGCACGAGAAGATCCTGAACGCTGAGATCCTGGTCATCGCCTCGCCCACCTGGCTGGGCAGGCCGTCCTCCGTGGCGCAGCGCGTACTGGAGCGGATGGACGCGATGCTCAGCGAGACCGACGACCAGGGGCGCCCGGTCGCCTTCAACCGCGTGGCCGGCGTCGTCGTCACCGGCAACGAGGACGGCGCCCACCACGTCATCAGCGAGATCAACGGCGCGCTGGTCGACATCGGCTACACGATCCCCGGCCAGAGCTGGACGTACTGGCACCTGGGCCCCGGCCCGGGCCCCGACTACCTCGACGAGGACCGCGGCCACGACTGGTCCGCCTCCACCGCCCGCGCCATGGCCTCCCAGCTGGCCCACACGGCCCGCGCGCTTGCCGCGCACCCGCTGCCCGCACCTCCCTCCTGACCCCGAAGCTCAAGGAGTACTCGACCGTGACAACACAGCGTCCCCGGGGCCCGCGCGCCCTGGCCGCCGCCCTGGCGGCACTCTCGGGCGTACTGGCCCTCGCGTCCTGCGGCTCGGACGGTTCTCCGGCGTCCGGCGGCTCGTCCGGCGCGACGTCCGCGTCCGCTTCCGGCTCCGGGTCCGGTAGCGCGTCCGCTTCCGGTACCGCGGCCGCGGGCGGCGCGGTGAAGTGCGGCAAGGCGGCCACGCTGCGGGCCTCCGGCTCGACCGCGCAGCAGAACGCCATGCGGTTCTGGATCAGGAACTACCGGAAGGCCTGCGACGGCACCCGGATCCAGTACGAGGGCTCCGGCTCCGGCGCCGGTCAGAAGGACTTCCTTGCGGGCCGTACCGCCTTCGCCGGCTCCGACTCCGCGCTGCGGCAGGCACAGCGGGACCGGTCCAAGAAGGCGTGCGCGGACGGCGGCCGCGCCGTCCACCTGCCGATGCTCGGCGGCCCGATCGCCGTCGCCTACAACCTGCCGGGCGTCAAGAAGCTGGTACTGGACGCCCCCACCCTCGCCCGGATCTTCGACGGCAGGATCACCAAGTGGAACGATCCGGCGATCGCGAAGCTGAACCCCAAGGCCGACCTGCCCGCGACGCCCCTCAAGGCGGTGCACCGGTCCGACGCCTCCGGCACGACCGACAACTTCACCGCGTACCTGCACGCCGCCACCCCGAGCGGCTGGCCGCACCCGCACGGCCAGAAGTGGCCCGCCAAGGGCGGCGACTCCGCCACCGGTTCGTCCGGGCTGGCCGCCAAGGTCAAGCGGACCGAGGGCGCCATCGGATACGTCGAACTCGCCTACGCGATCGGCAAGTCCATCCCCACGGCCTCGCTCGACACCGGCGCCGCGGCGCCGGTCGACCCCACCGTCGTCAACGCCTCGAAGGCACTGGCCGGCGCGAAGGTCGCCGGCTCGGACGGCGACCTGGTCCTCGGCCTCGACTACAAGCCCAGGACCGCCGGCGCGTACCCGATCGGCATGGTCACGTACGAGATCGTCTGCGACAAGGGCAACAAGGCGAAGACCTGGCCCGCCACCAAGTCCTTCCTCCTGTACGCCGCCGGCATGCAGGGCCAGCAGGACCTCTCCTTCCAGGGCTACGCCACCCTCCCCGCCAAGGTCATGGACAAGGTACGCAACAAGCTCAACAGCATTTCCTGACCTGCCGGAGAGTTCTCTGTGCGGGTGTTGCGCGAGGACCGCGTCTTTGGGGCCGGCGGCACGGCGGCGCCGGCCCTGCGCGATTTCGCTGAATAGCCAGCGCTAAACGATTCTGCTGAATTTCGCACGCACGTACATTCATGTGTTATATGCACTCATCACACAAAGCCATTCGGGCCCCGCTATGCTCACTGCCGCGCAGCGAGTTGCGGCGGTCACAGGGCCTCTCTGCTGGCTGTCGCGCTGCCGTTCATCCGCACGAGTGCTCGGGCGTCCCGGGACCCGGCTCCGCGCGCGGAATGCGAACTTGGAATGCGCTGCGGCCAAGCGTTGGTGAGTGTGAACCGACGAGCGTCCACCTTGTTCCCATCCCTTTTCCTGGCGTCTTTCCTGGCGACCGTATTTGCCGTGCATGACGCCTCGTCCCTCTCCACGAGTCCTTTGAGGATGCCGATGGTTCGTGCTGATTCGCCGCCCGGAAGGCCGGGGCGCACCTCCACCGCAATGTGGCTGTTGCCACCCGCACTACTGGCCATATGCACGGCCGTGGCCGTGTTGCTGACGCCCTCGGTGGCCCGTGCCCACGCCGCCTGGATCGGCACCATCGCCACGGCGGCGGTGGCCGTCACGGCCGGGGAGGCGGCGAGACGGGGACGGGCGATCGCCGGGCTGCGCAGGCAGTGCGCCGAGAGGGAGGCAGTACTGCAACGGCAGTTGGCCGAGCAGGAGACCGAAACGGCGCGGATGGCCAAGGAGATCCTGCCGGCCGCCATGGCACAGCTTCAGCAAGGCGTGCCGGTCGAGAACGTACTGCTCAACACCTGCCCCCTGTCCCGCGTGAGCCCCCGGTTCCAAACCGCACACCATGCGGTGCTGCGCTACGTCCTCCAAGCCGTCGAGGCCGAGGAGGATCTGCGTGACTCCGCCCAACGCGCCTTCGTCAACATCGCCCGCCGGGTCCAGGCCATCGTTCACCAACAGGCCCAGGAATTGCGGGAGATGGAGGACCGACACGGCAATGACCCGGACGTCTTCGGCGACTTGCTGCACCTCGATCACCGGACCGCACTGATCGGCCGGCTGGCGGACAGCATCGCCGTACTCGGCGGGGCCCGGCCGGGACGTCAATGGCAGAAGAACATCCCGCTGTTCAACGTGTTGCGCGGCGCCATGTCCCGGATCACCGATTACCAACGTGTCGATCTGCACTCGGTGGCCGACGTCGGCATTCTCGGACGCGCCGTCGAACCACTGATCCACGCCGTGTCCGAGCTGCTGGACAACGCCACTCGCTATTCGCCGCCGCAGACACAGGTCCATCTGACCGCGACAGAGGTCCAGTCCGGGGTGGCCGTCGAGATCGAGGACGCCGGGCTCGGCCTGACCGATGAGGCCCGCATCCGCGCCGAGCGGGCCCTGGCGCAGAACTCCGCCAGCGGACTGGACCTCGACGACCTGGGCGAGTCACCACGACTCGGCCTCGCGGTGGTCGGCCGGCTCTCCCACACGAACAACTTCAAAGTCTCCCTCCGCGAATCCGCGTACGGCGGCGTACGCGTCGTCCTGATCGTCCCCCCGGCCCTGATCACCGCAACGCCGGCGCCCGGCGGAGCCGTGGCCAAGGCCGCCACCCTGCCGCCGCCCCGGCACACCCTCGGGCCGCAGCGCCGCTACGGGGTGGCCGTCGAGGAACCGGTGTCCACCGACGCTCCGCGCACCACCAACGGCCTTCCACAGCGCAGGAGTCGTACGCGCGCGGTGGTTCCGCCCGTACGGCCGAAGCCCGCACGCTCCACCACCACCGACTCCCCGTCCCCGGCGTCGGTCGAGCAACCCCCACAGGCCGGGATGTGGCTGGCCGCCTTCCACGAGGGCGCCTACGGCGAGTCCCGAGCCGAGTCCCCGGCACATCGTCCCCATGAGCCGAGCGATGACGAGTCCGATCAGTAACTGAGCCATTAGGTAAGGGTGAATAAGCAAGTGGCGACACAGCAACGGCTCAATATGGACTGGATGCTCGAGGAATTGGCATCCAGCGTTCCGCAGACTCGTAATGTCGTGGTGCTGTCCTCGGACGGCTTGTGCATGGCGCAGTTCGGTACGGACAAAGACACCGCAGACCGCCTCGCCGCCGCCTGCGCCGGACTGCAGAGCCTGTCGGCGGCCGTCGCCACGGAATTCCCGCACGGCGACGGGCGGATGAAACTCGTGGTCATCGAGGTCGACGGCGGCTTCTTCTATCTGATGGCGGCCGGCGCCGGAGCGTATCTGGCGGTGCTGGCCGACGACGACGTGGACGCCGGGCTCATGGGACAGCGGATGCGGGACCTGGTCGCCCGGATCGGCCAGCACCTCACCAGCCCGCCGCGGGCCGACCGGCAGGTTCCATGAGCGACCCGGAGCAGCCACAGCGCGCGGCCTGGGAAGAGGGCGGTCCCGAACGGCTCTACGTCCTCACGTCCGGCCGGAACCGGCCCGACAAGAGCTCCCCGCTGGACATGGTCACGCTGATCGTGAGCCGCAACGAGGCCAGTGTCAGCATGCAGCCCGAACAGGCCGCCCTCATCGCCATGTGCGACTACCCGCTGTCCGTCGCCGAGATCTCCGCCCACCTGCACCTGCCGGTCAGTGTGATCACGGCGCTGCTCACGGATCTGCTGGCGAGCGGCCACGTCGAAGCCCGCGCACCGGTCCCGGCCGCGTCGTTGCCCGACGTCGAACTTTTGGAGGCGGTGATGCATGGACTTCAAAATCTCTGAATCCGGTGTCGGACCCAGGAGCGAGGACGCCCTGCCGGCTTCGGTCACCTCGGCGGTGAAGGTGGTGGTCGTCGGCGGCTTCGGAGTCGGCAAGACCACCCTGGTCGGTGCGGTCAGCGAGATCCGGCCGCTGACCACCGAGGAGACCATGACCCAGGCGAGTGCCGGGGTGGACGACATCGCCGGCATCGAGCGCAAGTCCGAGACCACCGTGGCGATGGACTTCGGCCGGATCACCCTCAACGACGAATTGGTGCTGTACCTGTTCGGCACCCCGGGCCAGCAGCGGTTCTGGTTCCTGTGGAACGGCCTCTTCGAAGGCGCGCTGGGCGCCGTGGTCCTGGTCGACACCCGGCGGCTGGAGGAAAGCTTCGATGTGATGGGCCGACTCGAGGAACGCGGTGTGCCCTTCGTCGTCGCCATCAACGCCTTCCCGGACGCCCCGTGCCACCCCGTGTCCGAGCTCCGAGCGGCCCTGGACATCCCCGATGCCGTACCCGTGATCGATTGCGATGCCCGCAACCGGGTGTCCAGCCGTGATGCCCTGCTGGCCCTCATGCGTTACCTGCACACCCTCACCACCACGACCCCGGAGCAATGGTGACCGCCTCCTTCCCCGACCCGCCCCGCGCCACGTCAGCATCAAAGCCGCCTCCGTCGTGCCCGGCACACTCCCGGTTCGGAGATCTTTCCGGACTCGCGCACCTCCTCGGACCCGAGGCGGCCAAGGACCCCATGGGGCTGTACGAGAGCCTGCGCGCCAAGCACGGGCCCGTTGCGCCCGTCCTGCTGGACGGCGGCCTGCCGGCCTGGATCGTCCTCGGCTACCGCGAGATCCTGGAGGTCGCCGGTACCCCCTCCCGGTTCAGTCGCGACTCCCGCACCTGGCGCTGGTTCAAGGAAGGCCGGGTGCCGCCGGACTTCCCCCTGCTCCCGATGATCGCCTGGCAGCCGGTCTGTCTGTTCCTGGACGGTGCGGAACGCGACCGGCTGCGCCTGGCGGTCACCGACAGCCTGGAGCGCTTCAACCGGCGCGGAATCCGACGCCAGATCACCCGCTCCGCGCATCAGCTGATCGACAGCTTCGCCGACCGGGGAGAAGCCGACCTGGTGGGCGAGTTCTCGGAACAGCTGCCCATGCTCGTCCTGACACAGCTCCTGGGAATGCCCGACGAGTACGGCCCGCGGCTGGTCGAGGCCAGCAGAGACATGGTGGCGGGCACCGATACCTCGGTCGCCAGCAACGAGTTCATCGTGGAGACCCTCCAGCAGCTCGTACGGCGAAAGCGCGGAAACCCCGGCCACGACATCACGTCCTGGCTGATCGAGCACTCCTCCCAGCTGACCGATGAGGAGGTGTGGAATCACCTGCGGGTCATCCTCATCGCCGCGAACGAAACCACGGTCAACCTCCTCAAGAGCACACTGCGGATGGTGCTGACCGATCCCCGCTGCCACGCGTCGCTGGCCGGCGGGCAGATGACCCTGCCCGACGTGGTGGAGCAGGTGCTGTGGAGCGAGCCGCCGCTCATGACCATCCCCGGCCGCTGGGCTGCCGTGGACACGGAGGTCGGCGGCCAGAAGGTCGAGGCGGGGGACATGCTGCTGCTCGGCCTGGCCGCCGGGAACCACGACCCGGCCGTCCGGCCGGACCCCACGGTTCCGCTGCACGGAAACCGTTCGCATCTCGCCTTCAGCAGCGGCCCGCAGGAGTGTCCAGGGCAGAACATCGGCCGTGCCATCACCGACACGGCCATCGACACCCTGCTGGCACGGCTGCCCGACGTGGGCCTGAGCATCCCCGAGGAGGAACTGCGCTGGAAGTCGGGCTGGATGACGCGCCACCTGATCAGCCTCCCGGTGACGTTCACCAGGCCCCGGTCGTCCGGAACGGACGGCGGCTCGGGTCCCGCTGCCGGACTCCCTGTTCCGTCCGCGCTTCCCTCGGCTCCGGCTCCGGCCCTGGTGCCGTTGCCGGCGCAGGCCCCTGCGCCGGTGCCGGTCCCGGCGCAGGCCCCCCGGAGGCGCGTACGCCGGTGGGACTCGCTGAAAGCATGGCTGCGCATCCGGTGACCCGGAAATGAGGACAGCGCCCTACGTGCTCCGATGGCCGATGGTCAGGGCCGATGGTCAGGACGCCATCGGGCTGTCGGAGCACAGGTCCGCAACCGCCGATTCCATGCGGTCCAACGCCTCTTCCAGCACCCCTCGGGAAGTGGCATAGCTGATACGGATATTGCCTTCGGCGGCCGGACCGAAGTACTCGGGTGTGTCGCCCACCACGGCGACCCGGGCTTCCGTCAGCAGAAACTCTCCCATCGCTTTACTGCTCAGCCCGGTGGAAGAGATGTCGGGAAACAGGACGAACGTCCCGTCCGGGCGACCGCAGGACATGCCCGGGATCGCGTTCAGCCGTGCCACGCAGTAGTTCCGCATCTCGTGCAGATGCTGCACGAAGGCATTCCGCCAAGGCCAGCCGTGCCGCAGTGCCGCCAGGGCTCCGACCTGAGTGAAGGGCGTCAGGCTGTACGCGGCACCGAGACGCTGGAAGGTGAGTTGCAGGTTGTTCGCCGCTCGCGCATTGGGGGCGAGCACGAATCCCATCCGCAGCCCGGGCAGCGCGAAGGTCTTGGAGAGCCCGGTAACCGTGTAGATCTGCCGGCTGTTCGCGGTGTCCAGGCTCGCCATGCTGACATGCGTCGCGGGCGGGTACACGATCTCGCCCCATACCTCGTCGCAAAGTATCGGCACACCATGCATGTCCGCTATCTCCGCTGACCTGCGCAGCGTCGCCTCGGTGAAGACCGTACCCAGTGGGTTGTGCGGATTGCACAGACAGATCAGGGCGGTGCGCGGAGTTATCAGAGAGGCGAGCCGGTCCGGGTCGAACTGGCCCGTGCGCTTGTCCATCGGGCAGTGCACCCGCCGGGCCCCCGCGGCATCGATTGCTTGACCGAACAGCAGATCAACAGGGTCCAGCAGAATGCACTCGTCGCCTTCCGCACAGAGAAGACGCACCACTCCCCAGAGCGCGGACGCCGTGCCGGCGGTGAGCACCACGCAATCGGGGTCCGCGTTGATCCCGTAGCGTGTCTCGGCCACCTCGGAGAATGTTTCCCGCAGTTCATCGAGTCCCGCAGGTGGCGCATAGGGAAAGTGGCCATGGGCAAGAGACAGGGCGATGGCGTCCCTGACCACCTGGGGCCCCGGGAAATCCGGTTCCGCCGCCGTCAACGGGATGACATCGGGTGGCTGAGCACCCCACCGGATAGGCGATTGCTGTCGCAACAGATCCGGGCGGACCCGCGCGTCGTCGAACAGCGACCCGAGTGGTCCGGGCGTGCCCTGGAACCGCATCGGGATCAGCCTCCTTGATATCGGGCAGGCGGATACCGGTCGTACAGTTCCGAGGACCAGTACGTGGCCAAGTGGGGGCGGCCCTGGTACACACGCGCTGAGGCGTATGTGTGTATCCCACGCCCGTCCGACAGCGGACGGCGGGCCATGTGATTCAGCAGTGACCGGTAGCGGCAGCCGGGAAGCCCCATATCGTCCATGACGGAGCTGATGCGATCGCGCATTATTCGGTCGCTTTCCGCATACAGCCACAGCGGGACGTACACCGTAGCGGACACAGGGATATGCCCGCCGGTCGACGTAAAAGTCAGATTGCTGACCAGGGGCTGCTCCTTGAGCTCGCCGGCTCGTCCGGTCAGCCTACGACAGAAATTTTCCAGGAGACCGCTCTCATGCTGAGCGGAGATCTCCATGCGAGCGTCCAGCTCCGCCGGAGAGACATCGTAGTGGCGGAAGTACACCTTGATGCGCGACTCGGGGCCGTCGACCAGGTCGAGACCGAAGTAGACGATTCGATCGAGGTCGAAACCCCGGTGAGCATATGCGCTCACCGCCGTCCACGCCTTACCGAATCCCAAACGCTCCATTGCCTCGCGGGTCCGCTCGACGCCGGTCATGGCGTCATTCGCGCTCGGGTTCAGATAGACCTTGAACTCGGGTGGCCCGGTCGGCGCGAAAATGGCGGCATACATCATGGCGAAACCGGTCGGGTCGTCGTCCGGCAGGAACAGGTCCGACACTGCCGCGAGTCGGCTGTCAGCGGCATCGAACTCGCGGGTCAGCCCTTGCGTGAGGTCGAGGGCCGACTGCTGTGCGGCGAGAGTGCTCGGCTCGTCCGGAATGGCCTCCACGAGCACCCGGATCTTCACGCAACCGGCCGAAAAGGCCGCAGAAAACTCGATCGGCGAACCATCGGCACATACATCCGACTGCCAATCCGGTTGCTCCGCGATCGCCCTTTCCCCCCACGGCGAAAGCATCCTCCGAAGAACCTTTGTCCCCGTCTCGACATCCATGCCCGCACTGTCGAGGAGGCGCGTCGCGGTAGCAATCCCATAATCCCGGAATGTCACGCCCACAGACGATCCCCGAGAATTAGTCTGCATAGACAACATGGAATCCCCTCCCTGTCTCTCAATTCTTCAGCAGCTGCCGTTGATTTCTTCGGGGCCCGGTCTTATTACCCTACAAATAACGAAGAATCTTCCGGGTCGACAGCGGCGCGCGGGGGGCTCGCGAGAACGTTCCGCGTGGGCGGCGCACGCCCTCGTCTGACGGATGTGCCGGTCAACGCCCAGAGAGGCAGGAGCGGACTCATGGGGTCCGGGTATCGGGTACGCCGTGTGTGAATGTGGGACAGCCTTTTGGCCGCCGGGTGTTCAGGCCCGGGACGTCGGTGCGGCGAGCTCGGCCAGGTGGTGCAGCGAGTTGCTGAGATGCTCGGGGCCGAACGGCGGGAACCGGAGGTACTCCCGGATGGACTGCGGCACCGCCGACCAGTCGTAGGTGAGCGTGACCTCGGTCTCGGACGGACCGAGCGGCGCAAGGTCATAACGCCAGAGCCAGCCGCCGAACTCCAGGCGACCGTCGTCCCTCTCCGTCCCCGTCAGCCAGCCGATGGCGCGCGGCGGGTCGAGCACCTGGACCTTGTTGGCCACCTGATAGTCACCGTTCGGGTGGTTGGCGTGGTACATGTCCATCCGGAAGATCTGCCCCACCTCGGTCAGCGGCGCCCGGTCGACAACGTCCGAAACCCAGCCGGTGCCATCGATCGCAGCGTGGGTCGCCGGGTCCGCCAGTACCGCGAACACCCTCGCGGCGGGCGCGGCGACAGTCAGCGTGGCGCTCACGTTCTCCTGGTCCACGGCGTGCACGCTCCTTGTCCTCTCCTCTCGCGCCACCCGCGGGCGCGGAAGGGGAACGTCTCGGGGGCGGGGGAGGAGGCGGCTTCTTCCGCGGCTCAGGCTACGCCGACGACCGCGGCGGCGGCCCTCGGTCGGCCGCGATCCGCCGCGATCCGCCGCCCGTCATGCTCGTCGCCGCCGGACACGCCTGACCTGCGGAATTCCTCGATGCCGCTGGTCTGCGGTTCCCGTAGCGAGCAATCAACAGTCGTTCACTTCCCGACCAATACCGCCTGTCGCCTGCGCAACCAAGGTGCCATGACCTCCACTGCCTCACTTTCCAAGGCAATGCCGCGCCTGCGCGACCGACACTCGAAGAGCACCCCTTACCCCCCTTCTGCGGAAAACCGCATCGACGGCCCCCTGTGGCGACGAATTCCGCAGGCGTAGAGGCCTTGACGCTCCGGATCTCGTCGGGCTTCTATATGCGCCGGGAGCAGATCAGCTCACCGGCCGCCCCGTCATCGGACGATCAGCCGCCGGTCAGCTCGGAAGCACGACCCAGCCGTCCCGGAGGCGATAAGGCTCCCGCCATCACATGCACATTCCAGTCGATCGGAACCGCTCCATGACCGACATCCTCAGCCAGCCACCCACCGGTGACCGCACCGCGGTGACCACCGACGCCGTCGACGCCGCGGGCCAGGACAGCCCGAAGACGCTGAAGCGTTCGATCGGCGTCGTCGGCGGCACCCTGCTGACCCTGTCCTGCGTCACGCCCGCCTCCACGCTCTTCGTGGTCGTGCCCGACCTCTTCGCCGACCTGGGTACGTACACGGCCCTGACCATCGCGATCGGTTCCGTCCTCTGCATCGCGGTGGCGTTCTGCTACTCGGAGCTGGGCACCCTGATCCCGAGCGCCGGCGGCGAGTACGCCATGGTCTCGACGCTGACCGGGCGGCTGGCCGGCTGGCTGGTGTTCGTCCTGTCGCTGCTGGTCGTGATGATCGTGCCGCCGGTGATCGCCATGGGCACCGCGGACTACCTCGCCCCCCTGGTTCACATCCCGGCACCGATCGCCGGTGCCGCGGTGATGCTCCTGGCAACCCTCGCCGGCCTGCTGGACCTGCGCGCCAACGCCTGGATCACCGGCATCTTCCTGGTCCTCGAGGTCATCGCCGCGGGCGTCGTGGCCGTACTGGGCTTCGCGCACACCGAGCGCGGCGGCTCCACCCTCCTGCACGGCACCGTCGCCGGCCCCACCGGCGCCCCCGGCCCGGTCACCGCCCTGCTCATCGTCTCGGGCCTGGCCATCGCCCTCTTCGTCACCCAGGGCTTCTCCACCGCGGTCTACCTCTCCGAGGAGCTGGAGGACCCGCGCCGCAACGTCGCCCGTACCGTGCTGGCGACGCTGGCGATCTCCACCGCCGTCATCCTCGTGCCGGTCATCGCCATCACCCTCGGCGCCCCGAGCCTCGCGGCCCTGACCTCGGGCGACATCGGCACCATGGTCACAGCCTGGAGCAATTCGGCGGTCGGCACCTTCGTCAGCCTCTGTGTCGCCCTGGCCATCATCAACGCCGGAATTGTCATGGTCATCCAGAATTCCCGCGTGCTGTTCGCCTCCGCCCGCGACAAGGCATGGCCCCAGCCGGTCAACCAGGCGCTGTCCCGCCTCGGCCGCTTCGGCTCCCCGTGGGTCGCGACCCTGCTCGTCGGCCTCCCCGGCGCGGCCCTGTGCTTCGTCAACCTCGACACGCTCTACGGTGTCACTGGCGTCTCCGTCAGCGGCATGTACCTGCTCGTCGCCGTCGCGGCACTGGCGGCCCGGCGCGGCGCCCACAAGAAGATGGCCGCCTGGCGGATGCCGCTGTGGCCGGCGGTGCCGCTGCTGCTGATCGTGGTCCTCGTCTACATCCTCAGCCAGCAGGAGACGCAGTACCTCCTGTGGACCGGCGGCATCATGGCCGTGGCCACCGTCTACTGGGCCGGCTACCTCCGCCCCCGCCAGGAAACCCACTGGCTGGTCACCCTCCCGGAGGACACCCTCCTCCCGGAAACCGCCACCGAGCCGGCGGGCGCCGGTGCGGCCGACACCCCGGCCGAAGCGACCGCCGAGACCGTCAGCGAAAAACTTTAACGCTCATTCCAGAACTGCTACTCTCTCGATCATGTCCCGTCCCAGGGGTTTCGACCTCAACCACGCCATCGATGCCGCCATGGCCGCGTTCTGGAGCAAGGGGTACACCGCGACCTCTGCCCAGGACCTGGTCGACAGTACGGGTCTTGGGCGCGGCAGCCTCTACAACACCTTCGGCAGCAAGCGCGACCTGTTCGTCGCCGCGCTGCGGCGGTACGACGGCGAAAACACGTCCCGGCTGGTGGAGTTGCTGGAGGAGGGCGAAGGCCCGGCGCCGGACCGGATCCGGGCGGTGCTGATGAGTGTGGTGGACGAGGAGGCGGCCGAGGTTCCCGAGCGCCGGGGCTGCCTGGTGGTGAACTCCGCGATGGAGCTGGCAGGGCAGGACGCGGAGGTCACCGATCTCGTCCGACGCACGTTCGTACGCATGGAGGAAGCGCTGAGTGTGTGCATCCAGCAAGGTCAGCGCGATGGGGTGATCGGCGCGGATCAGGACCCGCGCTGCCTGGCGCAGTACCTGCTCAACTCCATGTACGGGCTGCGGGTGTTGGGCAAGGTCGCCGACCGGCGGACCCTGACCGGCATCGTCGACAAGACCCTGCTGGCTCTCTAGCGAAAAGGCCGACGGAAGCGTCGGCCTTTTCGCTGGGCAAGTTCTGTAACGTTCGTTCAAAAGTGAGGAGCGTCGATGCCTGTCGCCGTGTACGTCCTCGGACTGACCGTGTTCTGCATCGGGACGACCGAGTTCATGATCTCCGGGCTGCTGCCGGACCTGGCCGGGGATCTGTCCGTATCGGTGCCCGCGGTGGGCCTGCTGATCTCCGGCTACGCGCTGGGCGTGGTCATCGGCGGCCCGGTGCTGACGGTCGCCACCTTGCGGATCAACCGGAAGACCTCGCTGACCGGCCTGTTGGTGCTGTTCGTCGTGGGCCAGACCATGGGCGCCTCGGCGCCGGATTACGGGGTCCTGATGGCGGGCCGGGTGATAGCCGCGCTGGCACAAGGGGCCTTCTTCGGTATCGGCTCGGTGGTGGCCGTGGAGCTGGCGGGGCCGCGGCGGCGCGGGCGAGCACTGGCGATCATGTTCGCCGGCCTGACCGTGGCCAATGTCTTCGGGGTCCCCGCGGGAACCTTCCTCAGCCAGCACGCCGGATGGCGGGCGAGCTTCTGGGTGGTGGACGCCCTGGCCGTACTGGCGCTGCTCGGCGTGACCCTCCTCGTACCGCGCCGGCCCAACGGGCCGCACGTGGGGGTACGTGCGGAGCTCGCCGCCTTCCGCAATCCGCGGGTCTGGGTGGCGCTGACCACCTCGATGCTGACCCAGGCGGCCATCTTCTGCTGCTTCAGCTACCTCTCGCCGCTGTTCACGGACGTCAGCGGCTTTTCCGAGGGGGCCGTGCCCCTGCTGCTCGTGCTCTTCGGCGTCGGCTGCTTCGCCGGCAGCGTCCTGGGGGGAAAATTCGCCGACCGGTACCTGCTTCCCAATCTGTACATGGGCACCGGCGCCATGGCCCTCGTCCTGGCCGTGCTGACCGTCACCGCGCACAGCCGCACCGCCACTGTGCTGAGCATCGTCGTCTTCGGTGTGGCGGCGTTCTCGATCAATCCCGCCCTGCAGGCACAGGTGATGCGGGAGGCCGGGGACGCCCCGACGCTGGCCACCACGACCAACACCTCGGCGTTCAACGTCGGTAACACCATCGGGCCGTGGATCGGCGGCAGCGTCATCAGCGCCGGCCTCGGCTATACGGCCCCCGCCTGGGCCGGGGCCCTGCTGGCTCTGGGCGGGCTGGGGGCGGCCGCCGTCTCCGGCGTGCTGCAACGCCGGGCGGGCCACGCACAACAGCCGTTGCCGGCCACGGCTGCCCTTGAGCGCTCCGAGGCCTGAACAGCCGGATCACCCGCAATATTCATCAGTCGATACGCACATTTCACACCAGATCACCAGGAGCATGCGACATGACTGACACCGCCATCACCCAGCCCGTCATCGCGGTACTGGGCACCGGCATCATCGGAGCGCCCGTGGCCCGCAATCTGAGCCGGGGCGGTTTCACCGTACGGGCGTGGAACCGCACCAGGAGCAAGGCCGAGGCCCTGGCCGCCGACGGCGTGCATGTCGCCGGCACCCCGGCCGACGCGGTGGAAGGCGCCGACATGGTGCTGACCGTCCTCAGCGACGGCCCCCGGGTCATCGAGGCCATGGAAGCGGCCGCGCCCGGCCTGGCCAAGGGCACCGTGTGGGTACAGCTCAGCACCGTCGGCGAGGCCGTTGACGAGCTCGCCGCCCATGCCGACGAGGCCGGGCTGGTCTTCGTCGACGCTCCTGTCCAGGGCACCCGCCGCCCGGCCGAAACGGCCGAACTCGTGGTCATGGCCGCCGGTCCGCAGAGCATGCGCCCCGCCCTGCAGCCGGTCTTCGACGCCATCGGTTCGCGCACCCTGTGGGTCGGCGAGGACGGCACCACGGGCGCGGCCAGCCGCCTCAAGCTGGTGCTCAACACCTGGGTGGTGGCGCTGACGCACGGGGTGGGCGAGGCCCTTGCCCTGGCCGGGCGGCTGGACGTCGACCCGCGGCAGTTCGTCGACGTCGTCACCGGCGGGCCGATGGACAACGGCTTCTTCCAGGGCAAGTCCGCTGCCATCCTCGCGGACGACTTCACCACGAGCTTCTCGGTGGACAACGCGGAGAAGGACGCGCGGCTGGTACTGGAGGCCGCACGGCGCACCGGCATCCGCATGGACACCGTCGAAGCCGGGCACCAGCGCTTCCGGCGTGCCTCGGCTCAGGGCCACGGCGACAAGGACATGGCCGCAGGCTATTTCGCGAGCTTCGGAGCCTGACCCGGCCGGGTCCACTGCGGATGCGCGCCCTCAGTTTTCGATCGAGGCTGTGTGGAACGCGTCTGGGTGTACTGCAGTCGTGGACGAGGGAGGTGGTGTCGTGGCCAGCTTGAGCAGCCGAGTGCTGTTGCTCGTCGCGTCGGCGTTGGGGCACCGGATGGGGTACCGGGACCTGGACGAGGTCCGGCGGAAGGTCGAGCGGCAGCAGCGGCGGCCCGCCGTGTTCGGGCCGCCCAAGCGGCTGGACCGGCACTGCCGGGTGACGGCTCACTTCCGCCACGGGTGGCCCTGTTACGAGGTCGTCCCGCGCGACGGTGCCGTGCGCAGGCAGGTGCTGTACCTGCACGGCGGTGCCTACATCGAGGAGATCGGCGACAACCACTGGAACCTGGTCGAGGAGCTGGTGACCAGTGGTGCCGCGCGGGTGGTCGTACCGGTGTATCCGCTCGCGCCGCGCGGCACGGCCTCCGCCGTCGTCCCCGAGCTGACCGTACTGGCGGGCCGGCTCACCGGTGAGGGGACGGCCCCCACCGTCTTCATGGGCGACTCGGCCGGCGGCGGGATGGCCGTGACGCTGGCACAGCGGCTGCGGGACACGGGCGGCACCCCGCCGGACCAACTGGTGCTGATATCCCCGTGGTTGGACCTCGTACTGGACAACCCCGGCATCGCAGGGCTGCAGCCGCACGATCCCATGCTGGCGACGGAGGCGCTGCGGTACTGCGGTGCCCTGTGGGCGGGCGAGCTGGAGCTCGCCGATCCGTGGGTGAGCCCACTGAACGGCGACCTGGCGGGGCTTCCCCGTACGACGGTGTTCGCCGGGACGCGCGACATCCTCACCGCCGACGCCCGCCGCTTCCGCGACCTGGCGGCGCGCGAGGGGGTCGACGTGGACTTCGCCGAGGGGGTGGGCCAGATCCACGTCTACCCGCTCTGGCCCACCGCCGAGGGCCATCAGGCCCGTCGCCACCTGCTCGCTTCGCTGCCCGGACCCGAGCCGTCCCGCCACTCGTCCCTCGCGGGCCCGGACGGCGCCCGCCGCTCACCGCGCCGGTCACTGCCCCGCGACCGGATCCGAGAGCTGCTGGCGCACAGGGGGCGATGAGCGCCGTACCGCCGCGCGCGTCAGCTCAGCGTGCGCAGCATCGAGGCGTCGAACGGTACGAGGTCGCCGGTGCGGCCCTCGAAGATCTTGGCGGCCCACTCCGGGTCGCCGAGCAGCGCCCGGCCCACGGCGACCAGGTCGAACTCGTCCCGCTCCATCCGGTCCAGCAGCCGGTCGATGCCGGCGACGCCGGCCTGCTTGCCCTGGAACGCCTGGATGAACTCGTTGTCGAGACCGACGGAGCCGACGGTGACCGTCGGGAGACCGGAGAGCTTCTTGACCCATCCGGCGAGGTTCAGGTCCGAGTCCTCGAACTCCGGCAGCCAGTAGCGGCGCGTCGAGCAGTGGAAGGCGCTCACGCCCGCAGCGGTGAGCGGCGCCACGAGCGCGTCCAGCTCCTCCGGGGTGTCGGCGAGCCGGGCCTCGTAATTGCCCATCTTCCACTGCGACATCCGGAAGAGGATCGGGAAGTCGGGGGAGACCGCCGCGCGGCAGGCCGCCGCTATCTCGGCGGCGAAGCGGGTACGGGCCACGGGGTCGCCGCCGTACGCGTCGGTGCGCTGATTGGTGCCCGACCACAGGAACTGGTCGATGAGGTAACCGTGCGCGCCGTGCAGCTCGACGCCGTCGAAGCCGAGCCGCTCGGCCGCGCGCGCCGCGTCCGCGAACGCCGCGATGACGTCGTCGAGGTCGCGCTGCGTCATCGCGTGCCCGGACGGCGTGCCGTCGAGGCCGAGCCCGGACGGGCCGGACGGCGGGGCATCGGGGAACGGCGGCGCGCCCGCCTGCCGGGCCATGCCCACGTGCCACAGCTGCGGCATGATCGTGCCGCCCGCCGCGTGCACCCCGTCCACGACCCGCTGCCAGCCGTCGAGCGCGTCCGTACCGTGGAAGCGGGGGACGGCGCCGCTGGTCCCGGCGGCCGGGTGATCGACGTACGTACCCTCGGTGATGATCAGGCCGACGCCGCCCGCGGCACGGCGCGCGTAGTACTCGGCGACATCGGCGCCCGGGACGCCGCCCGGCGAGAACTCGCGGGTCATCGGCGCCATGGCGATGCGGTTGGGCACGGTCAGCCCGCCCAGGGAGAAGGGGCGGGAGAGCACCTGGGCCGCGCGGGCGGCGGGGTCGCTGGATGACACGTGTGGTTCTCCTCGGTTGTGACGCGATGGGAGAGCGCCGCCGGGAGGCAGGCGCTCCGTTGTTCGGAACACCCGCCGCCACCATGGTCATCCGTATTTCACTGTCGCCTGCGCCACAGTGGCCCGTGCAGGCGCCAGGTACCGCCAAGTACCGCCAGGTACCGGAAGGCTGCTCAGGAACCGACGGCGATGTGCTCCGCCGCCCACGCGGCGAGCTCGCGGCCGCACTCCGTCACCGACTCCTGCCACGTCCTGGCCGCGTCGTCGCCCGCCTCGTCGCTGACGTGCTTGACGAGGCGCACCGGCACGCCGGCCTGCTGCGCGGCGGCCACGACCGCGTACCCCTCCATGTCCACCAGCGCGGCGCGCGCCGCGAGGCGGTCGCGGGCAGCGTCGTCGGCGATGAAGGAGTCGCCGGTCGCCAGTACCGGTCCGCCCTCGTCCGCCAGGTCCAGCGGCGCGCCGTACGTCTCGCCCGTCAGCGCGGCCAGCATCGGGCTGTCCAGGTCGTGCTGGATGACCGAGCCGATCACATGGGTACCCCGCCAGCCCGGGCGCAGCGCGCCGGCCGTGCCCAGGTTGACTATGCCGGAGGGGCGGGGGCCGCGCGCCAGTACGGTGGCGAGCGCGGTCGCCGCGTTGACCTTGCCGATGCCCGTCAGCAGGACCGGGAAGTCGGCGCCGAGGAACTGCGCCTCTTCCTTGACGGCGACCACGAGCAGCGGCCGGTCGGCAGTGATCTCTCCTATGAGTTCCATGGACGTCACGCTAACCTCACACGTTTTGGCCCCGGCTGCCGGGGCGGGCCCCTGACCAGCACGCCGGCGATAAAGTGGCAGCCGCATCGACGGCGGACGAGGGGTGGAATGGACATCCGCAGAGGGCTCGGCGGACTCGGCCGCGCGGCGCTGCCGAGCATGACGCTGCTGCGTGAACTGACCGACCAGATCGTGCTGGACACGGTGTTCGAGCAGGCGCCCATCACCCGCGCCGAGGTCGCCCAGGTGACCGGCATCTCCAAGACGACCGTCTCGGAGGCGGTGCGCCGCCTGGAGGGCGCGGGTCTGCTGCTGCCGGCCGGCGCCCAGACGGGCCGGCAGGGCCGGGTGGGTACGTACTACAAGGTGGCAGCGGACGCCGGCTTCGTCCTCGCGGCCTCGCTGGACTCCACCGAGGTACGGCTGACCGCCGCCGACCTGTTCGGCACGCCCTTCCACGAGACCTCGGTCCCGCCCGCCGCAACGGGGAAGCCCGCCGACGCGGCCGGACAGCTGCGCACGATGGTGCGCGACGCGATCGCCGGCAGCCGCGGCACGCGCGGCCCCCTGCTCGCGGTGGGCCTGTCCGTGGCCAACCCGGTCGACCCCGGCACGTCGGCGGTGATCCCGCTGCCCGAGACGCCGCACCCCGCCGGTCTCTTCCAGCCCCGGGAGGCGCTGGCCGGCGTGACCGACGCGCCGCTGCTGGTGGAGAACGACGTCAACCTCGCCGCGCTCGCCGAGCGGTGGCACGGCGCGACGGGGGAGGCCGGCAGCTGTGCGTACGTCCACATCGGTGCCGGGATGGGCATGGGCCTGGTGATCGGGGACGAACTGGTCCGCGGCGCCCGGGGGATGGCCGGCGAGATCGGTTATCTCGGCGGGAGCCACGGCCGTACGGACGGCCGCCACGGCTTCGCCCGAGCGGTCGCCGAGGGCTTCGCCATGGGCGGTACCGGCTCAGGTGCCGGCTCGGGCACCGGCACAGGTACCGATGGCGGAACCGGCGGTGGGGCGGCCGGGCTCCGCGGCCCCGCCGCCGTCGAAGCCGCCCGCGCGATCCTGGACCGGGCCGCCGGGGGCGACCCCGAGGCACAGGCCGTGGTGGAACGGGAAGGCCGCACCATCGGTGAGGCCGTCGCCGCCGTCTGCGCGGTCGTCGACCCCGAACTCGTCCTGCTCGGCGGCCCCATCGGCGCCCACCCCGCGCTGCTCGCACCGGTCCGCGCCACCGTCGACGCGCTCGCGCCGCTGGCCCCGCGCGTGGAGACCGGGACGCTGGGCGCGAACGCCACCCTCCGCGGCGCCCTCGCCCTCGCCGTACGCCGCGGCCGCACGGACCTGTGGGCGCGCGCCAACAGCTGACCGGCCCTGGCGCCTCGCCGGTCAGCCGTCCGGTACCGCGTCCGGTCAGCCGTCGAAGCCGAGGCCGCGGCGGCCCGCCTCGTTGAGCTGATCGACGGTGAAGCGGCCGGTCCAGCCGCGTTCGTAGTGCTCCTCGGGGAAGTCGGCGGGGCTCGACCCGGTGACGAACGCTTCCCGCACGCTCGCCGCGTACTCCTCGTTGCGCGGACACCAGGGAGCCGCGGGGATGTACATGACGTTGCCCCAGCCCTGCTGGCCGGTGACCGGCGCGACGCTGTGGATCATGTCGCAGTGCCACCAGACGGAATCGCCGGCCTTGACGTCGGGGATGCCGGTGAGGGCCTCCATCAGCAGCGGATGCCACTTCTCGCTCGCGGGGAAGACCTGATGGGTGGTGACACCGCACATGTCGTCCTCGGGCACGTCCGGCAGCAGCGGACGCAGCATCAGATACGCCATCGCCTCCGGGATCGGCACGGTGTGCAGGACGCCCTGGTCGTGGTCCATGTCCGACAGCGCGGTCCAGCCCTGGAACGTACGGAACGCGGAGCACATCGTGGAGCCGGGGTACTGCGGCCCGGCGGTGCGGTGCGCCGCGTCCCAGGGGTCGTACTCCTCGACGCTGCCGTCGAACAGGTGGCGGAAGGCCAGCTGGTACGCCTGCGTCATCCACAGGTCCAGCGTCCCGGGGTCGCAGTGCGTGCCCAGCCCACCGGAGTCGGTGCCCGGCGGACGGCGCCGGATGCGGTCGGGATACATGGCGTCGCGGTCCGGCTCGAACCACCGCACGCCGTCGGACTCGTGCTTCCAGAGGGAGTTGAGGAAGGTCTGGACGCGGGCCATCCGGTCGCTCTGCCGGGCCTGCATCTGGGCGTTCGACCAGTAGATCGGGTAGATCTCCGGCTTCGAGCCGACGCTGCCGAAGAAGTCGTCGCCGGGCCCGGCGTAGTTCTCGAAGAACTCGTTCCGCTCGACGTACTCGACGATGTCGGCGTCCCAGGCGAGGGCCTGCTCGCGGTCGAAGTGGCCGCGCACGACCAGGCAGCCGCGCCGCTCGAGCTTGTCGAGCAGGCCGGCGGGCACGGTGCCGTGCGCGATGTCGGCGTAGTCGATGACCGGCCACACCTCCTCGCCGCGCTCCTTGTCGGCCGCGATCTCGGCCACCCGGGCGGCGACCCGGCGCTCCACGACGGCGAAGACCTCCGCGACGCTGCGCCCGGAGGCCTCGATGCGGGCGCGCAGGGCCGGCTTGATCCGGCGGATCGCTGCGGACAGGTCCTCGGGAACGGCCTCCCAGTGGGGCAGCGCGGTATCGGCGGACATGGCGGACTCCTCGGGATCGGTCCTTCGGGAAGCTTTGGTCAGGGCTCCTGACTAAAGCAACGTAACGCCCGGGGCCGCCTGCGGATACCGCACGAACAGAATCCCGTGCACGTCCTCGCCGTGCGGCGCGCTGTAGACGTGCGGCGCGTCGGCGCGCCAGTGTGCGTACTCGCCCGGGCCCGCCGTCTGCGGCTGCGCCGGCTCGCCGACCACGGCCGTGCCGGTCAGCACCATCAGGCTCTCCGACGTGCCTGCGATGTGCGCGGCGGATTCCTGCACGCTGCCGGCGGCGATGCGGATCCGGAAGATGTCGGTGACGGCCGGCGGCTCCTCGAAGCGCTCGATGAGGACCGCGGTGACGGCGCTGCCGGAGACGCCCGCGCCCTGCGCCTGAAAGGCGTGCGGCGGCTGGTCGCTGAGCACGGCGCTGAGCGGGCTGTTGAGCGCGGTGGTGAGCGCGTACAGCGTCTCCAGGGTGGGGTTGCGCTGTCCGCCCTCCAGCTCCGAGAGCGTCCCCTTGCCCACGCCGGAGCGCCGGGCCAGTTCGGACAGGGACAGGCGTTGCTGCTGGCGAAGCTCCCGGAGCCGGCGCCCCACCTCGTCGTTCAGGCCCATGCCGCGCGCGTCCGTTCCCGTCTTCGAAAGGTCATTGACGAGCGACCAGCCTACTCTCTACCGTTCCACAAACAGAACGTTCCATAAAGAGAACAGCGGACGCTCTGAAGGACCGACTGAGAACAACGAACGGTATGTCCCTGATGGCTATGGCTCGAATACGCGCTGCCGCCCCGCCCTCCGCGGTCGTCGCGGGACTGATCGCGGTGACCGTGGGCGTGACCAGCTCGGCCGCCCTCGTCTTCACCGCCGCCAAGGCGGCCGGCGCGGACTCCCGCGAGATCTCCTCCTGGATGCTCGCCCTCGGCGTGGGCCTGGCGTGCACCTGCATCGGCCTGTCCGTGCGCTACCGGGCGCCCGTGGTGACCGCCTGGTCGACGCCTGGCGCGGCCCTCCTGACCACGAGCCTGAGCGGCGTGTCGATGGCCCAGGCCGTGGGCGCGTTCCTGTTCTCCGCGCTGCTCATCCTCGCCAGCGGGGTGACGGGCTGGTTCGCCCGTGCCATGAACCGCATCCCCGTGCCGATGGCGGCCGCGCTGCTCGCGGGGGTCCTGCTCCAGTTCGGTACCGGCCTCTTCACCACCATGCACGGCAGCTTCGCCGTGGCCTTCCCGATGTTCGTGGCGTACCTGCTCGGCCGTCGGCTGCTGCCCCGTTACGCCGTACTGCTCGCCCTCGCCGCCGGCGTCGTCGCCACCGTGTTCACCGGCGGCTGGCACGCGGAGCGGGTGCGGCTCTCCGTGGCCACGCCCGTGTTCGTCACCCCGGACTTCGACTGGAAGGTACTGATCAGCGTCGGCGTCCCGCTGTTCGTCGTCACCATGGCCTCCCAGAACCTCCCCGGCGTCGCGGTGATCCGTGGCGCGGGCTACGACGTACCGGTCTCGCCGCTGATGACCTGGACCGGCACCGCGAACCTCCTCCTGGCGCCGTTCGGCGCGTACGGCCTCAACCTCGCGGCGATCACCGCGGCCATCTGCACCAGCGAAGAGGCGCACCCCGACCGCCGCAGACGCTATGTCGCGGGCGTCTGGGCCGGCGTCTTCTACCTGTGCGTCGGCGTCCTCGGCGCGACGGTGGCGTCCCTGCTCGCCGCCATGCCGCACGCCCTCGTCATGGGCATCGCCGGCATCGGCCTGCTCGGTACCGTCACCAGCTCGCTGGCCACCGCACTGTCCGACACGGCGTCCCGCGAAGCGGCCGTCGTCACCTTCCTCGCCACGGCCTCCGGCGTGACGCTGCTGGGCATCGGCTCGGCCTTCTGGGGCCTGCTCGCAGGCGTCCTCACGAGCGTGATCCTCTCGGCGGGGCGCAAGCGGCGGAAGCCGGACGACCCCGCATCGGGCGCCACCCCCACCGCCCGCTCGCCCCGCCTCACGACGCGTACCTGACCACCGCACCCTGATCGCCGCGCCCACCCGTCCGTGCCCGCTCAACCGCCCCCGTTGCTTGCGGCCTTGTCCGAGTGGACCTGCTTGTGCACCGCCCGCGCGAACCACTGTTCGCGGACGAGCGGTTTGAGTTCGCGGCGCACCCGCCAGGGAACGCCGAGACGGGCGGCCACATCCGTCGCCAGAGCGAGGCCGACGAGGACGCGGGAGCGGCGGTCGGGAACGCCGCGCTTCAGCGCGCCGTGGAAGGCGGCGAGCACCTGGCCGTGCATCCCATGATCGCGCACGTGGTAGCGCCGGTACGGGAAGAGGCCGAGGGCGCGCCGCTCCTCCAGCCGGATCGCGTCGCGGGCGACGAGGGCATCCGCGGCGAGCCGCTCCGCCCGCTCTCCGTTGCGGCGGAGCCACCTCTGCAGGTGCTCGCCCTTGCCCTTGCCGGCGGAGCCGCGGGAGGCGGCGGCGAGGCCGTCGAGGAACGGATCGAGCAAGGGCTGTCCGGTGCGCAGCGGACGCGGGACGACGATTCTGCCCCGTTCCTCGGCCACGCTGCCGTACTCCTCCAGCTCGGCCAGTACCGCGGCGGCCAGGCCGTAACGGAGATAAGGGGACCGGACGCGGAACCTGGAGCGGTCGGGGTTCAGGCCCAGGAGCAGCAGTTCCTCGGCCATCGTCAGCTCGGTGGCAGGAGGCATCGTCATAGCAGGGAGGACGCAGCCATGGCGATCACGGTTGCGACGGTCATGGTGGTCAGGGCGCCTCGGAGCGGACGAGGATGACGGCATAGCGGCATTCCTGCTCGGTGCGGTTGGCGAAGGCGCGCGGGGCCGGGGTGCCGAGCTCGATCGTGTCGCCCGCCGCGAGTTCGTGGGTCTCGTCGCCCTCGTGGAAGGTGAGCCGGCCGTCCAGTACCCAGACGATCTGCTGTACGAAGGCGAACGCCGCGGCCGGATACGGTACGTGCGCGCCGGCGGGCAGCCGGATCTCGGCGAGCTCCGCGGGGAACCGCGGAGAGGAGAGCTGGCGGCGGCGGTACCCGGTGGCCGGGTCGCGCCACTCCGCCGCGTCCACGGCGCCGCCGTGCTTGCTGTCCCCACCGCCCGTGGCGTTCCCGCCGTCCGTGCCGTCCGTGGCGTCCTCCGCCATCGCGAGCAGCGACGAGACGCTGATGCGGAAGGCGCCGGACAGCTTGCCGAGGACGACGGCGGTCGGGCTGCTCTCGCCGCGCTCGATCCGATGGACCATGGCGCGTGAGACGCCGGAGGCATCGGCCAGCTGCGCCAAGGTCCACCGGCGCCGTTCCCGTTCGGCACGTACCCGTGCCCCGATCCGGGTCACCAGAGGATCTATTATATGGGACATGCATCCAATATATGAGAAGGAGCAGGGAGCGGCGGTCGCAGTGGCGGAAGCGGCGGCGGTGCGTCCGGCGCGGTCCGGTGACCTGGACGCCATTCTCGCCATTCGCAACGATGCGATCGAGAACTCGACCGCATTGTGGACGGAGACGCTCCAGACGCCCGCCGAGGGCGCCGCCTGGCTCGCCGCGTTCCTGGACAAGGGCGCGGCGTTCGTGGCCGAGCACGCGGGCGAGGTCGTCGGCTTCGCGGTCTACGAACCCTGGCGGAAGCTGGAGGGCTTCCGGCACTCGGCGGAGAACTCCGTCTACGTCCGTACCGACCGGCACGGACTGGGCGTCGGCTCCGCGCTCCTGGCCACCCTCATCACCTCCGCGCGGGCGGCCGGCTACCACGTCATGATCGCCGACATCGAGTCGGGCAACGCCGCCTCGATCCGCCTGCACGAACGGTTCGGCTTCCAGGACGTCGGCACCGTGCGCGAGGTCGGCATCAAGTACGGCCGGTGGCTGGACCTGACGATCATGCGCCTCGCGCTGGCCTGAGCCCTGGCCGCCCGCGGCGCAGCCCGCCCACTGCGGCGAGCGCGAGACAGCCGCTGATCGCGGCGATGGCGAGACCGGTGCGGTGGAGGCCGCCGTCGGTGGAGTGGCTGCCGATGAGCAGGGCGAGCATCGCGGAGGCGAGGTTGGCGCCGACGTACTGCGCGGTGCGGTACAGCCCGCCCGCCGCGCCCGCCTGGGCGGCCGGCGCGGCCTGGTAGACGGCGTTCTGGTTGGCCATCGAGTTGTAGCCGTTCGGGATGCCGAGCACCAGGCACAGCAGGACCAGCAGCCATACGGGGGAGGAGTGGTTGGGCAGCGTCAGCAGCAGCCCGCCCGCCGCGAGCACCACCGAACCGATCAGGAGCAGCGGGCCGGGCCCGCGGGTCTTCTGCACCCGGGTGGCGGTGAGCGTGGAGACGATGCCCATCAGAGCCAGCGGCAGCATCACCAGCCCGGCCCCGGAGGCGCCCAGGTCCCGGGACTCCTCCAGCCACTGCGGCAGCCCGTAGAAGATGCCGTAGTACGCGGTGTACGTGGCGATGGTCCGTACGTACGTGAAGGACAGTGCGCGGTTCGAGAGCAGCCGCAGGTCCAGGAACGGCACCGGGGCCCGGAGCGAGCGCCACACCGTGCACAGCCCGGCGGCCACCGCTCCGCCCAGCGCCCACCAGTACGGCGTCTCCGCGAGCGACAGCAGCCAGTACATGAGCAGGCCCATGGCCGCCACGAACAGCAGCATCCCGGGGAGGTCCAGCTCCACGACGGTCCGGCGCAGCGCACTGTTCTTGCGTACGGGGTCGGCGGGGGCCCACAGCAGGATGGCGGCCGCGCCGATCACCGTCAGCGGCACGTTGGCCCAGAAGATGCCGGACCAGCCGAAGCCGCCGACCAGCACGCCGCCCAGGGTCGGGCCGAGCGCGACCATGACCTGCGAGCAGACCGTGAGCGCCGCCAGCGCGTTGTGCGAGTCGGCCCGCATCCGGTCGGCGGCGCGGCGGACCATGGCGAGCCCGCAGGGGTACTGCGCGGCGGTGCCGATGCCGATGACGACGCGGCAGGCGACCAGTACGCCGACGGAGGGGGCGAAGGGGGCGGCGAGCGAGGCCAGGGCGACCAGGGCCAGCCCCGCGAGCGACACCTTGCGCGGGCCGAGCGTGTCGGCCAGCCGGCCGGCGGCCGGGGCGGCCACGGCGGTGGCGAGGTAGAGGCCGGAGACCAGCCAGGCGGTCGCGGGTCCGGCTCCGAAGTGCGCCTGGATGCCGACCAGGGCGACCGCGATCATCGAGGAGTTCAGCGGCTGCAGGATCGTGCCGAAGGCGATGGGGCCGACCATGCGCTGCGGCAGCTGGGGCCGTTTCTCGGTCGGGACGGCGCCGCCCTGGTCTTCAGCCTTGCTGGGTATTTCGGCGCCGGAAGCGCGAGCGGAATCAGGGGAGGAGGGGGAGGGGGACACGGGGGCGGTCCATTCTGGTGGCGCGGGAGAGGAGTACGGGGGAGGACCGCACCCTCAGCCCGAGGGCCCCGGCTCCCCGTCCTCGGGGGCGGCGGCCAGCCGGTCCAGCAGCCGGGTGGTGAGCAGCAGCAGATCGCGCTCCACGTCGTTGAGGTGGGCCGCCATTGCGCGGGCCAGCCAGACGTCCTTGCGCGCGCGATCGACCCGGATCAACTCCCGGCCGCTGTCCGTGGCGTGCAGCAGCGTCTGTCGTCCGTCGGCCGGGTCCGGGCGGCGGTCGACCAGGCCCAGATCCACGAGCCGGGTCACCGGGCGCGCCATCGACTGCGGGGTGACGCGCTCCGCCGCGGCCAGCTCGCTCGCGGTCGCCGGCCCGTCGCGCTCCAGCCGCCCCAGTACGGCCATCGTGCCGAGCGTCAGCTCACCGGGCGGGCGCTGCGCCCGTAGGCGGCGCGCCATGCGCATCAGGCTGTTGCGCAGTTCGACGGCCGCGTGATCGAGCTCTTCGCCGGAGGACATCTCTTCAGCATAGTTCAAGAGTGTTCACCGCGGTTCGCCATGCGCATGGTGAAGATCAGCTACGCTGACCGCTGCCGGAGCGACCGCAGACCGCAGGACCGCAGGGGGAGACATGCGCACCAAGCAGCGACTGATACAGGCCGGGCTGACGGCACTTCTCGTGGCGGCGCTCGGCGCCTGCGGAGCCGGAGCGGACGGCCACCGGGGGAGCGACGGCGGCAGTCACGGTACGGGCAAGAGCGCCCAGGACGCGCGGCCGCACTCGGACGGCGTCACCGGGCTCCGGGCCGGCGTCCGCCACGTCACCAAGAAGACGGTCAAGGCCACCCGGCCGCACAAGGTGAAGAAGTGCACGCTCGCCACGAAGCGGGTCAAGCACACCAAGCGCAGCGGCCGCACGAAGAAGACGTGGTACACCACCGAGCGGTACGACAAGTGCCGGAAGGTCCGGCAGGGCACGGAGACGTACCGGCGGGTCGTCCGGCCGGAGCGGTGGTGCGTGAAGCTCGACGACGTCAACGGCCGGCGCGGCAAGGACGACGTCTGGTACCGCGTTACGCACGCCACCTACACCACCGCGCTCGGCAAGGACGAACACGACCGGATGCGGTTCACCCCGACCCGGACCGGCTGCTGACCCGGCGTCCGAGAACCGGCCTACCTCCCTTCTCCTCGGTCCGTGCGGACCCCTCCTCGATCCGTGCGGAGAAGTTCTTGATGGCTTCTTCATAGGTTCTTCATCGGTGCGGCTCTACATTCGGCGCGTCCGGCCTCGGTGGGCCGGGCGGTGGCCGAGGGATGAGGAGTGCGGGGATGGGTTCGCGTCGGTGGTTCGGGGGACGGCTGCTGGTCGGGGCGGTGTCGGTGGTGGCGCTGACGGTGACCGGCTGCGGGAGCGACGACGGCGGGGACGACATCGCGTCCGCCGGGAACGGCAAGACCGGCGCCAGTGCGTCCAAGAGCGGCGCCAGTGAGCTGGCCGAGTACGTCGAGGGGCAGCGCAAGTGGGTCAAGTGCCTGCGTGACGCGGGACTCGACGTGCCGGACCCGGACGCCAAGGGCCGGGTCGACTTCGGCGACAACGCCAAGTGGAAGCGCGACCAGAAGGCCCTGCAAGCGCAGGAGAAGTGCGCGGACCTCAGCCTGCCCGTCCCCGACAGCGTCCAGCAGGAGCAGCAGCCCGAGCTCTCCAAGGAGGAGATCGGGAAGAACCGGGAGTACGCGAAGTGCATGCAGGAGCACGGCGCTGCCGACTTCCCCGACACCGGTGAGGACGGCCACTTCCGGGACGTCCAGTGGGATTCGACGTCGGCGGGTGCGAAGCGGGCCGCGCGCAAGTGCGCCTCGATCATCGGCATCCCGGACAACGCGCCCACGCCCAAGGGCTGACAGGAACGGGGCGGGGGCGGGAAATCATGGACACGGGACGGGAATCGGAGAGCCGCGCCGACGGCCGGAGAGCCGGGCGGCGCAGGCGCGGCCCCGTACTCGTGGGGACCGGGATTCTCCTGGTCGCCGGGGTCAGTACGGTCGGCGCCCTCGGGCTGGGCGGAGGCGGCGCGGACGCCGATCAATCGGGGCAGAGCAGGAGCAGCCAGGCGGTACGGGTCACCCGTGGCACGCTGACCGACCAGACCGAGATCGACGGCCGGCTCGGCCACGGACCCGAGGTCCCGTTCCCGGTCAAGGCGAAGGGGACGGTGACCTGGCTGCCCGAGACGGACCGGACGATCCGGCGCGGCGGGACCGTGCTGCGCGTCGACGACCGTCCGGTGGTGCTGCTGTACGGCAGCCTGCCCATGTACCGCGATCTGGGCATGGTGGAGCCGCCGGAAGCGGGTACCGCAGGGAGCGGTGCGGGGAGCGAGGACACCGATGAAGCCAAGGGGATCGGTGGGACCAAGGGCATCGGTGGGATCAAGGGCACCGACGGAGCCGATGACATCGACGGGGGCACCCCGCCGAGTCAGCAGCCCGCCCCGTCCGCTCAGCCGACGCCCCTGCGCGGCATGGACGTCAAGCAGTTCGAGACCAACCTCCAGGCCCTCGGCTACTCGGGCTTCACCGTGGACGACACGTACACCACACTGACCGCCGACGCGGTCAAGCGCTGGCAGAAAGACCTCGGCCTGCCGCAGACCGGCAAGGTCGGCGCCGGTGACATCGTCTACGCGTCAGGGCCGGTACGGATCGCGGGCACCAGCGTGCGCGTCGGGGCCGAGGCCGCCGGCAGCCCGGTGAGCTACACCCGTACCTCCCGTATGGTCACCGTGGCCGCGCCCGCCGCCGACACGGACTGGGCGCGACGGGGCAGCGAGGTCACCGTGGAGCTCCCGGACGGGCGTTCCGTGCAGGGCAAGGTCGCGAGCGTGGGCAAGGACGCGTCCGCCTCCGGCGCCGGGGGTGAGGGGGGCGCCGACGGCGGGGGCGGCGAGGACGGCGGTGGCGACGCGGGGTCGAAGGCGGCCACGGTGTCCGTGGTGATCACCTTCGACGACCAGGACGCGCTGGGCAGGATGGAGAGCGGCCCGGTCACCGTTCGTTATGTGGTCGAGCAGCGCAAGGGCGTGCTGACCGTTCCGGTCGCCGCCCTCGTCGCCCTGGCCGAGGGCGGCCACGGTGTGGAGTTGGCCGAAGGGAGTGGCGGTGGCGGGGCCGACCGGTTCGTACCGGTAAAGACCGGGCTGTTCGCCAACGGCCGGGTCGAGGTGAGCGGGCCCCAGGTCCACGAGGGCATGAAAGTGAGAATCCCGAAGTGACCTCAGCGACCGACACCCAGCATGCCCACCCGCCATCGGAGTCCACGCCGGGCGCACACGTCGTCGAGTTCGATGGCGTGACGAAGACCTACCCCGGCCACGTCACCGCGGTCGACCGGGTCGACCTGGCCATCGCGTACGGCGAACTGGTCTGCGTCGTCGGCCACTCCGGGTCCGGGAAGTCGACCCTGCTCCACCTGATGGGCACCCTGGACCGCCCGTCCAGCGGCCGGGTCGCCGTCGACGGCCACCCGATCGCCGAGCTGTCCGACCGCGAGGTCTCCGCACTGCGCGCGCAGCGCATCGGCTTCGTCTTCCAGCAGTTCCACCTGGCCGTGGGGGTACCGGTACTGGACACCGTCGCCGACGGGCTGCTGTACGCGGGCGTGCCGCTGCGGGAACGCCGGCGCAGGGCGGCGGTCGCGCTGACCCGGGTGGGCCTCGACCACCGGATCGACCACCTGCCGCACCAGCTATCCGGCGGCGAGCGGCAGCGGGCAGCGGTCGCCCGTGCCGTCATCGGCGAGCCGGCCCTGCTGCTCGCCGACGAGCCCACCGGCAACCTCGACTCGGCCTCCGGCGCCGCGGTACTGGAGCTGCTGCGCGATCTGCACACGGCCGGCACCACGGTGGTGGTCATCACCCACGACCGCGAAATGGCCACGGTCTTCGACCGGAGGGTGGAGATGCGCGACGGCCGGATCGTCGCCGACAGCGGCGGAACCGGGTACGGCCCCGCCGCCCCCGGCCGTACCAACTCCGGCTCCGGGGAGGAGCGTTGAGCCACCGGAAGCCCCAACGAAGCCGCGAGCGCACCACCTCGCTGCGTCCCGCCCGGCTGAGCCCCGCCGACATCGTCCGGCTCGGCGGGACCGGGCTGCGCACCCGCCCGCTGCGGGTGTTCCTGTCCGCGCTGGGGATCGCGATCGGGGTCGCCGCGATGGTCGCCGTCGTCGGCATCTCCAGCTCCAGCCGGGCCGAGGTCGACCGCAGGCTCGACGCGTTGGGTACCAACATGCTGCGCGTCGCCCCCGGTCAGACCCCCGACGGCCGGAAGACCCGCCTTCCCGAGGAGGCGGTGCCCATGATCCGGCGGATCGGTCCGGTGCAGCAGGTGGCGTCGGTCGGTGTGATCGACGGCGCCGCGGTCTACCGCAACGCGCACATACCCGTGGGGCGGACCAGCAGCGTCCAGGTGGCGGCGGCCGAGCCGCGGCTGCTGCCGGCGATCGGCGGCAAGATCCGTACCGGCCGGTGGCTCGCTTCGGCGACCGAGGAGTACCCGGCGGTGGTACTCGGCGCGGAGGCGGCCCGGCGGCTGGACGCGTACACCCCGGGCATGCGCCTGTGGCTGGGCGGCAAGTGGTTCTCGCTGGTCGGCGTGTTGGAACCGGCGCCGCTCGCCCCGGAGATCGACAGTTCGGCGCTGGTCGGCCGGCAGGCGGCGCGGACGTATCTGCGCTTCGACGGCCACCCGTCGACCATTTACGTACGCGCCCGGAACGAGCGGGTGACGGCGGTACGGGACGTGCTCGCGGCCACCGCCAACCCGGCGAAGCCGAACGAGGTGCTGGTCTCCCGGCCCTCGGACGCGCTGGCCGCCCGGGAGGCCACCGAGTCCGCGCTGACCGGGCTGCTGCTCGGCCTCGGCGGGGTCGCGCTGCTGGTGGGCGGCGTCGGGGTGGGCAACACCATGGTCATCTCGGTGCTCGAACGCCGCCCGGAAATCGGCCTGCGCCGCGCGCTGGGCGCCACCAGCGGCCAGATCCGGGGCCAGTTCGTCGCCGAGTCGCTGCTGCTGTCCGCACTGGGCGGCCTCGGCGGGACAATACTCGGTACGGCGATCACTGCCGCGTACGCATACGTGCGGGACTGGCCGACCGAGGTACCGGTGTGGGCCGCCGGCGCCGGCATCGCCGTCACGCTGCTGATCGGCGCGACAGCGGGCCTCTACCCGGCGGTACGGGCCGGACGGCTCTCCCCGACCGAGGCGCTCGCCGGCTGAGGCGTCACCCGGTGGGACCCGGCCCCGCGGGCAGCGCCACCGTGAACACCGTCCCCACCGCCACCGTGCTCTCCACCCCGATCGTCCCCTGGTGATCGCTCACGATCTGCCGGGCGATGGACAGGCCCAGGCCGCTGCCGCCGGTGGCGCGGCCCCGGGCCGCGTCCGCGCGCCAGAAGCGGTCGAAGAGGTGCGGCAGGTCCTCGGCCGGTATGCCCGTGCCGGTGTCGCGGACCTGGAGGACCGCGTGGTCGGCGCGGGAGGCCAGCGCCAGCGTGACCGTGCCGCCGGGCGGCGTCGCCCGTATCGCGTTGCCGATCAGATTGCCGATGACCTGGCGCAGCCGGTCGGCGTCGGCGACCGCGTACGCCCGCTGCGGCGCCGCCAGTTCCAGCGCGACACCCGCGCTCTCGGCCTGGGCCCGGTGGGCGGTGCGGCAGGTCTCCAGCAGGTCGCGCAGGTCGACGTCGGCGCGGTGGTAGGTGAGCGCCCCGGCCTCGGCCAGCGCCAGGACCTGCAGGTCGTCCACGATCCGCTGTTGCAGCATCGCCTCTTCGTGGAGGGACGCGAGGAGTTCGGGCGTGGGCTCCACGACCCCGTCCTGCAATGCTTCGAGGTAGCCGCGCAAGTTGGCCAGGGGAGTGCGCAGTTCGTGCGCGATGTCACCGGTGAGGCGGCGCTGGCGTTCCTCGCCGGCCTGGAGGGAATCGGCCATCCGGTTGAAGGCACGGCCCAGTTCGGCGATCTCGTCCCGCCCGGAGACCGGCACCCGCCGGCCCAGCTCGCCGTCCCCCAGACCCCGGGCGGCCACGGTCAGGGCGCGGATCGGGCGCAGTACGGCCCGGCTCAGCAGCAGCGCGCCGAGGATGGCCGCGAGGGCGACCCCGACGGCGACGGCCACGGTCGGCGCGGCGGCCAGGGTGGGCGGGGATTCGTCGCGCACCCCGATGCGGACCTGCAGCCGAGGCGGCGCGGCCGTACCGATCCGCTCGTCGAAGGCGCGCTGCAGGCAGGTGGCGAACCGCCGCTCGCCCTCGCACTTCTGGACCGCCGCGTGGTCCTGGGCCGCCTTCGGGTCGGACGCCGCCGCCGGCTCCTCGCACTGCGCGGGCGCCCTGCCGTTCGTACTCACGCGGGGCACGCCGATGCTGTTCGGCCGGGCCGTGACCGTGGCCCCGGCCCGGGTCAGGCACGCCGCATACGCCGCGGCCGCCCGGTATTCGCCGATCGCCGTGACCGTGCGCTTGACCGAGGCCAGCGGTACCTGGTCCGTCGGCAGCCGCAGCGTGGGGCGCGGGTCGACCAGGACCGGGGGCTGCCGGCTCACCGCGCGCGGCTCGCGGCCGGTGAGGGCGTCGGAGTCGGCGAGCAGCTCGTCGGCCTCCGTGGCGACCCAGACGCGCTGGCCGGTGTCCTTCGCCAGCCGGCTCACCGTGGGCGAGATGCCTTCCCAGGTGCCGTGCGCGAAACCGTAGGCGTACAGCTCGCCGGTGATGCGGGACACCACCTGCCGCCCGGCGGTGACGGAATCGGCGGCCTGCCGCGTCGCCTGACGCCACGTCAGCCAGGCGGTCGCCGCCGTGGCGGCCATCGCGACGAGCATCAGCAGGGCGAGCGCCCGCACCCGGAAGCTCACCGCTCCTCACCCTGACCCGCGGCCAGCCGGTAACCCCGTCCGTACACCGTCTCCACATACCGCGGGCCGTCGGGGCCGCCCGCCTTCTCCAGCTTCCGTCGCAGGTTCATCACATGCGCGTCGACCGTGCGCTCCAGGACGTTCTGATCGAATCCGAAGACCCGGTCGATGATCTGGGCCCGCGTGAACGCCCGGCCGGGCTCGCCCGCGAGGACGGTCAGAATGGCGAACTCCTTGCCGGTCAGCACCACCGGCTCGCCGGCCACCCGCACCTCGAAGCGCGCGGTGTCGATCTCCAGGTCCCCGACCGTGAGGACGGTGGGCTCCGTACGCCCCGCCGCCTTCGCCCGCCGTAACAACGCCCGGACCCGGGCGGTCAGTTCCCGCGGGCTGTACGGCTTGGTCAGGTAGTCGTCGGCCCCGAGGTCCAGCCCCAGGAGCATGTCCTCCTCCGTGGTGCGCGCGGTGAGCAGCAGGATCGGCACCTGGGACTCGGCGCGCAGGATGCGGCACACATCGAGTCCGTCGACGTTCGGCATCATCACGTCGAGCACGATGAGGTCGGGCCGGGCGGACCGTGCCCGGTCCACGGCCGAGCGGCCGTCGCCGACGACCTGGACCTCGTTCCCCTCCCGCTCCAGGTAGAGCCGGATCAGGCGGGCCTGTTTCACGTCGTCCTCGGCGACCAGTATGCGAGCGCTCAACGCGCCTCTCCTCACGTCATGTGCCAATTTGTGCGCCCGTAGCGCCTTTTCGGCCTCTCGGGCACCCGAAATCGGTCACTCCGGGGCGGAATGCTTTCTTCGCCATGTTCAGAACAGGATCGTACTAACGCCACGTGCATCCCAGGCGATGCAGTGGTCACTGCTCTTGCCTCAAGCCACTCGGCAAGCAGGGGCGGTGCCAACAAAAAATCGCATGTGGGGGATCTTATGAAGCGTCGACTCGCAGCCGTTCTGCCCGCCATCGCGGCGGTGGCCGTGTGCCTCCCGTTCACCCTCTCCACTCCGGCGGTGGCCGCAGCGTCCTGCGGCAAGACCGCCGCCGACAAGGACGGAGGCGCCTGGAACGCCACGGCGAGCGGTGCCAACGAGCGCAGCGGCTCCAGCACCGGCTGTGCGAGCAACGGCATCGCCTACTCCGGCCACCGGCTCGACTACCACTGCTACACGGTGGCCGGCGACTACACCTGGACGTACCTCAGAAACGACAGCACGGGCACCTACGGCTGGGTCCGCGACGACCTGCTGAGCGACTACGGCTCCAGCGTGTACTGCGGCTTCTGATCCATTGCCCGTACTGCCAGGGGCGGTCCCGCCGGGGCCGCCCCTGGTCAGTTCAGCGAGCGGACCGCCCGGCGGACCTCCGTCGCGACGGGGTCGGGGAGCGGTGCGTAGTGCAGTGCCGGGAGCCGCTTCTGACCCTCGGGGCCCGCGGTGTAGGTCAGGAACGACTTGAGGACCGGCAGGGAAGCGGCCTGATTTCCCTTGTCGCAGACGAGCTCGTACGTCATCAGGACGATCGGGTACGCACCGGGCTTCGGCGCGGCGTAGTCGAACGCGAGCGTCTTGTCCTTGCCCTCACCCACGATCTCGGCGGCGCCGATGCCGGCCGAGGCGGTCTCCGTCGTGGGCGCCACCGGCTCGCCGGCACCGGTGTCGATGCTGACCGTAGTGATCTTGTGGGAGACGGCGAAGGACAGCTCGAAGTAGCCGATGGTCCCGGGCGAGGAGGCCACCTCCGCCGCGACGCGGGAGGACCCGGTGGCGGCGCCGCCGCCCTTGCCCTGCCACGCCTTCCCGGCCGAGTGCGGCCAGTCCTCGGGCGCGGCACCGGCCAGGTACTCCTGGAAGTTCTGGGTCGTGCCCGAGTCGTCCGAGCGGTGCATCGGCCGGATGGGCAGGGACGGCAGCTTCGTGCCGGGGTTCAGCTTCCGGATGGCCGGTGCGTCCCAGGTGGTGATGCGGGAGTCGAAGATCTTCGCCAGGGTCGGCGCGTCCAGTACCAGATGGTCCACGCCCGGCAGCTGGAAACCGATGGCGACGGGGCCGCCGGCCATCGGCAGATGGATGGCCCGGCCGCCCCGGCAGACCTCTCGCGACCACTCGATCTCCTGCTTGCTCAGCACCCCGTCGGTGGCGCCGAACGCGGTCGCCCCCCGCTGGAACTGCGCGACACCGGCGCCCGACCCCAGTGGGTTGTAGGCGATCCGCGCGCCCGGGCAGGCCCGTTGGTACGCGTCGATCCAGTGCTCCATGGCGCTCTGCTGCGCCGTCGAGCCGGAGCCGCGCGCCCTGCCCTGACCGGCACAGTCGATCCCGGCGGGCACCGGCTCCGCGGACCGGCGGCTGCCGTCCGCCGGGCCGGTGGCCTGCGCCCCGCACCCGGCGAGCAGCGCGGCGCCCGCGCAGGTCGCGGTGAGCAGAGTGCTCCATCGGCTCGTACGCCTCATACGGACCCGACGTTGGCTTTGCACTCTTGTTCCCCTCACGGCACCCGCACGGCACCCACACGGCGCCACACTCACCTCGACACAACGAACTGGACATGAATGCTCGCCGATCTTTCGTACGAGGTGCGTGTCGCCCGGGCGAACAGCAGGTGATCTCTGGATCACGGCCAGGTGAACACCGCCGTGCGGGCCGTCGCTACGGCAGCGCGTGGACGTGCGGGCCGACTGCGTTGGACCAGGCGTTGCCCGCGGTGGCGTCCCAGTTCGTCGACCAGG
Source organism: Streptomyces sp. NPDC026301 (assembly GCF_055567935.1). Classification (NCBI taxonomy): domain Bacteria; kingdom Bacillati; phylum Actinomycetota; class Actinomycetes; order Kitasatosporales; family Streptomycetaceae; genus Streptomyces; species Streptomyces sp. NPDC026301. Next base: position 63,632 of record NZ_JBVHPN010000020.1, read on the forward strand.
TCATCGCGCCGCGCAGCCCGGGGTAGGTCTTCGCGGGCTTGAAGGTGCCGCAGCCGGTGCCCTTTGTGAGGCAGTCCAGGGCGGCGTTGACCACGCTCGGTGCGACATACCCGCTGCCCGCGCCGCGTGTGGAGGCGGGCACGCCGATCCCGACCTGGGAGGGGTCGAGACCGCCTTCGAGCTGGATGCAGGCCAGCGCGGTCAGGAAGTCCACCGTCCCCTGGGAGTAGACCTTGCCGTCGCAGCCGAGCATCGAACCGCTGTTGTAGTACTGCATGTTGACGACGGTCAGGATGTCCTTGACGTTCAGCGCCGTCTTGAAATACCCGCCCGACGTCGACTGCATGTCGATGGTCTGCGGGGCCATCGTGAGGACCAGCTTGCCGCCCGCCTTCTGCGACAGCGAGCGCAGCGCCTGCGTCATGTAGGTGGGGTCGAGGCCGTTCTCCAGGTCGATGTCGACGCCGTTGAAGCCGTACTCCTGCATCAGCGCGTACACGCTGTTGGCGAAGTTCGCCGCCGCGGCCGCGTCCCTGACGGAGATCGTGCCCTTCTCGCCGCCTATCGAGATGACCACCGACTTGCCGGCCGCCTGCTTGGCCTTGATGTCGGCCTTGAACTGGTCGACGGTGTAGCCGTTCAGGCCCGCGGTGTCGAGGTGGAAGGCGACCGCGCCGGGCGTGCTCGTGGCGTCGGCGAAGGAGACCGCGATGATGTCGTACTGGCCCGGCACGTCGCTGATCTTCTGGACGGTCGCGCCGTTGTTGAAGTTCTGCCAGTAGCCCGTGACCGCGTGCTTGGGCACCGCCGGATTGCCGCCGGGCCCGCCGTCGGCGGCCGTGGTGCCGGTGACCTCGGCCGACCTGGCGGACTCGCCGGCCGCGTTGGTCGCCGCGACCTGGAAGCGGTAGGCGGTGGACGGGCTCAGGCCGGTCACGGTCGCGGAAGTACCGCTGACGGACTGCGCCTTGGCGCCGTCGCGGTAGACGGTGTATCCGGTGGCGTCCTTGGCCGCGTTCCAGGAGAGGGCGACGGAGGACGGCGTCACGGAGCCGACGGCGAGACCGGTCGGGGCCGCCGGCACGCCCGGTATGGGATCGGTGCCGCCTCCGCCGTCGGGCCCGAACACGCTGAGGTCGTCGGCGAAGTAGGCGGGCTGCCCGTACCAGCCGTGCGTGTAGACGGTCACGGAGGTGGTGGCGGGCCCGGTGGTGAAACTGGTGCTGAGCTGCTGCCAGCCCGAGCCGCCGGGGGTCCAGGTGGAGACGTCGGTGGTCCCGGTGCCGGACGCGCCGAGGTACACGTACGAGCCCTGGACGTACGCGCTGAGTCGGTACGTCGAGCCGGGCTTGACCGCGACGGTCTGCGAGCACTGGGCGTGGTCGGAGCCGGCCGGGGTGGCCTTCAGAGCGCCCGTACCGCTGTGCACGGGGCTCGTGACGGTCGTGCCACTGCCGTTCGCGCAGGTCCAGTTGGACAGGCCGGACTCGTAGCCGGGGTTCTTGGCGACGTTGACGTCGGCCTGCGGGGCGGCGACCGACGGGGCGCCGCTCGCCGCGCACACGAAGGCCGCGGCGGTGGCGAGGAGGGCCGTGAGCCGGCGTCTGTGCCGGCCGGGTCTGACATCTGCGGTACGGGGCATGGCTGTCTCCGGTGCGGAAGAGGGGAACCCAAGGGCACGTACGAGACGGCGGCCACCGTGTCTGCGCTAAAAATGGTTCAGACCAATGCTGTTGTCAAGGGGTCACGGCGAGGTCCGCGCGCTCCGCCGCGGCCGGGGCGCCACGTCCTGCGGGAAGGTCAGCATGGAGCCCATCCACTCCATCGCGGGCGTGATCTCCCGTCGCCAGGTCGTGAAGTGGTGGCTGCCCCGGGGCAGGATGATCGAGTCGACGGTCATCGGCGGCCTCGCCGCGCGCACGAAGCGCATCGTGTCGGCGTAATCCGGCTCGCCCTGCCGGCTGCTGGCCACCAGCACGGAGACCCGCGGCGTCGGGAGATGCTTCAGCCGCCAGAGCAGGTCGTGCTCGCGCCGGCGCTGTGCGGCCCGCGGCCCGGAGCCGAAGAGGCTGCCGGTGGTCAGGTCGTCCGTGACCCGGTAGTCGGCGGACATCGCGACGGCCGAGGTGTAGACACCGGGATTGCGCAGGGCGAGTTGGAGGGCACAGGTGCCGCCGGAGGAGTACCCGAGTGCTCCCCAGGCGCTGGGGTCGTGGCCGACGCGGTAGACCGACTTCAGTGCGTCCGGCAGGTCCTTGGTGAAGAACGTCTCGGCCTGCGGCCCGCCGGGCACGTCCACGCACTCGGTGTCCCGCGGCGGTGCGATGGTCGGCCGGATCATCACCACGACGGTCGGCTGCATCGCGTGCCGGGCGATCAGCCGCCCGGCGGTCTGCGGCACGCGGAGGTACCGCGCGAGGTTGGTGATGCCGCCCGGATAGCCGCTGATCGCGACGATCACGGGGAAGCGCTGGCGGCGGAACTGGCGCTGGAAGTACTGCGGCGGCAGATAGACGAAGGCCGGATTCACCACCCTGGTACGGCGCCCCATGATCCGTACGGATTCCACCTTGCCGGCCTTGTCCGGCGGGCCCGCGGGCAGTCCGTCCACCCGGTCCAGCCCCTGGGGCCCGGCCGCCTGCACCAGCCCGCGCCGCGCCCCGGCGACCGTCTCCCGGTTGCCGTCCGGGCCGGTCTGGTGGGTGACGGACACCGGTGCCTGCTCGTTGCGTCCGAGCAGTTCGTTCCACGAACCGTAGAACTCGAAGGCCGAGTTGACGGCCAGGGCCAGCGCGCAGACGAGCGCGAGCTGGGTGACGGCGATGGACGCGAGCCGGCCCAGCACGGGCAGCAGCCCGCGCCCGGCCAGCCGGGGCCAGCCCCACACCGTGAGCACCACACAGAGCACGGCGGCCACCACCACCGTGTATTCGAGCGAGCCGCTGGTCAGATCCATGCGCCCATCACTCCACCCCACACCTCGCAACGTCCGGGGCGGGCCGCCCGTCAGCTCGGCGGGCGGCCCGGTCCCGCTCATCGTTGAGGAGGCGAGCGAAGCACGGTGCGTTCCGGCTGGGGCCGGTTCTTGCCAAGGACGTTGCCCACCCGGTGCCCCGTACGGCGCCGGCAGCGACCCTCAACCCCGGCCGTAGCTCAGGCCCCCAGCCACTCCGGCCGCGAAGAGCCGCGGGGGACGAGGGTGAACGGGTAGCGGCCGGGGGTGCCGGACATCCGTACCTGGTCGGTGACGCCCTGGTACGTACCGAGCGGGGTCTCGTCCGTGAAGGTCTCGGGGTCGAGGTAGGCGTGCTCCACGCCGGTACCGGCGATCCCGGCCGCGTACGCCTTGTCGAAGACGCCGAGGCTGAGGATCCACAGCGCGGCACGGGTCAGTGAGACGTGCACGCGGTAGCTGCCGCCCTCGCGCGCCCGGCGGGCCAGCGCCTCGCTGACGCCGGCTGCCATCAGCCAGGAGACGATGTAGTCGTTGACCACGAGGATCGGCGGCAGGCCGGGCCGCTCGCCGTCGCCTTCGAGGTTCATCATGCCGACCAGGCTGCCGGCGGTCTGGTCGAAGCCGACCCGGTCGGCCCACGGCCCGGTGGGGCCGTTGAGGGTGGCCGTCGCGTGGATGATGCCGGGGCGCGCCTCGGCGGCCTGCTCCGGGCTCAGCCCGATGCTGTCGAGGTAGCCGGGGCGGCGGTTGGCGTAGAAGACATCGGTGCCGGTCAGCAGTGCGCGAATGCGGGCCGCGCCCTCGGCGGAGCGCGGATCGAGGGTGGTGGAGCGGACGCCGATGTTGGCCGTGGTGTAGGTGGTGTCGTGCTCGTGCTCGTTGGGGCGCCAGATGTTCAGTACGTCGGCGCCGTGCAGGGCCAGCGACCGGCCCGCTCCCGCGCCGGCGATCACATGGCCCATGCCCAGGGCCCGGATGCCCGAGAGGGGCTGGTCGCCCTCGGTGGGCAGGGGTTCGGCCGGGCTGTCGCCGATCTTCTCGATCTGGACCAGCGGCATGTGCGCGAGGTGGTCGCGGTACTGGGGCTCGTCCAGCATCTCCAGCGGGGAGCGCAGCACGGGCAGCACGACGCCGGCCTCGACAGCGGCCTTCTCCAGGTCATCGGCGTTCCAGCCGGCGATCGCCGCGGCCACGGCGGCGGGGTCGTCCGGCGTCCCGAGCAGCTTCATGGCGGCGTTCTTGATGCCGGGGTAGGGATTGAGCGGCATCACCCAGCGGCCGTCGGCGGTCGGGTAGAAGGAGAAGCCGAGCGCCTGGTTGACGTTGGTGGAGGAGGCCGGCGGGTAGCCGTTCAGCAGCTCCCAGCGGCGGTCGTAGAACGGGCACAGCCGGTGCGGCGCGCTCCGCAGGTCCACGGTGATGTCCTGCCCGTCGCCGCCGCGCAGCCGCCACAGCTTGGCGACCGCAGCGGACTTGGCCGCGAGCGCGATGGCGGCGGCCCCGCCCAGCCGCAGGGTGCTCGGTACGACCGGGTCGGCGCCGAGGAAGGTGACCTTGCCCCCGGTGTCCTCCGGGCTCATGCCGATGCCTGCCAGCACCTCGGCGAAGGCGGCCTCGACGTCGAAGGCGTCGTCGGTGGCCGGGGCGGCGACGGCTGCCTCGATGCGCTGGGTGAGCCGCTGGGCGTGCTCGGTGTTCGTGGTCATCGGTCGGTCAGCTCCCTGTGCTGTGTTCGGTGGTTGCGTACGACGTGGTTATTCGGTGGTTGCATACGACATCTGAGTGCGATGGTTGCGTACGGAGCCCAACTGGCCCGCTCCCGACCCCCGTTCACCGGCCACCGGACCGGCCGCCGCGCCGGAGGCCAGGCGGGCGACCAGCTCTTCGACGGCCGTCACGGTGTGCAGGCACAGCGTGAGGGCCCGGCCACGGGCGTGCGCGACGCCGTCGGGCGCGGTGCGGTCGACCAGGTCGGCGAGCCCGCTGCGGGCGGCCGTCGCGTCGAAGGCGGCGCGCAGGACGCCGGGGTGCGGCCGGCCCTTCGCGGCGACGACGGCGGCCAGCTCCGCCAGGTGGTGATCGAGGACCGCGGCGAACTCGGCGGTCTCCGGCACGGCGTCCGCCGGCCGGCCCGGCTGCCCGTCGTAGAGCAGCGCGGCGCACTGGGTGATCTCGTACACCGACCGCTGGATGCCGGTCAGCTCCTCGGCGGTCCACCGGGCGCGGTGGCTGCGGGGCTCGTGGCCGAGGCTGCCGATCGCGCCGTCCAGCCGCTCCCTGGCCTGCCGGGACTGCCGGCGCAGCACGTCGATCCCGGCCGGATCCACCGCGCCCGCCTCGGCGTACCCGGTGACCAGCATCGGCAGCAGCCGCCGCTGCACCCGCAGCCAGTCGGCCAGCAGCTCGTGCGTGCGGTGGTGGTGGTACGTCGGGATCACCACGAAGACGACCAGGCCGAGCAGCGCGCCCACGAGGGTGTCGGCGGGGCGGCCCCACTCGATCAGGTCGGGCGCCGAGCCGAGCCGGCTGATGAGGAAGACGATCCAGGCGGTGATGAAGAAGTTCAGTACGAGCTGGCCGACGCGGAGCGTGAGGAAGACGCAGGCCGCGAGGACCGCCGCGCCGATCACCAGCCCGTCGGCGCTCCACCCGCCGGGCAGCAGCACCACCCACGCCACGATCCCGCCGAGGATCGAGCCGATCGGCCGGCTCCAGCCGCGGGCGAAGGTGTGCCCGTAGTCGGGGAACAGCACCAGCATCGTGGTGAGCGCGGCCCAGAAGCCGTGGTCGGGCAGGGCGTGGCCCCAGAAGTCGCCGAACGCGCGGCCCGCCGCCTCACCGGCCGCGGTGCCGACCGCGATGCGGATGGCGTGCCGGAAAAGGGGAGCGCCCGGGCGCATCTCGGCCATCAGCCGGCGCCATCCGGAACGCAGCGCGTTCTCGGCGGGGAAGGCGTCCAGTACCTGGTCAAGGCCCTCGGGGCCGCGGGCCTGGAGCCAGTGGTCGGCCAGCCGCGCGGCCTCCCGGAGGCGGGGCAGCAGCGCGTCGGCCTCGGGCCCGCGCCAGGTGTCGAGCAGACGCAGGGCCTCGGCGTCGGCGTCCTGGCGCCGGGCGGTCAGCACCGTACCGGCGACGGCGTCGAGCGCCTCGGCGATCGCGGTACGCGGCACGCGCGCCGTCCGGGGCAGGAAGTGCAGGGCCCGCCGGATGCCCTCGGCCTCCGCGAGCAGCCCGTAGAGCGGGGCCGCGGCGGGGCGGGCGAACGACGGCAGCAGATCAAGGGCCGAGCGGGCCGCGGTGAAGGGGGCGGACGAGAGGTACTCGGCGGGCTCGGCGGCCCGCGCGGTGCTCGCCAGGCTCCGGTACAGCGCGGCCACCGCCTTGCGCTGCGCGGGGTGGCGACGGCCGTACGGGGGCAGCAGCTGGGCGACGAAGACCATGGCGGAACCGACCGCGATCCACTGGACCATGGTCAGCCCGGCCGATGTGCCGGGGGAGAGGTCCGCGGTGATCATGAGGCCGATCGTGACCAGGCAGGCCCGGATGCCGGGGGCCACGCCCAGGGCGCGCCACAGCCCGGCGACGTAGGACGCCACGGCGAGCACGAGCAGGAACCACCAGCCCATCGGGTGGAGGTACACGCCGACCAGTGTGGCGAGGGAGAACCCGACCCCGAGGGCGAGCGCGTTCACCGCCCGGTGCCGGACCGGCGCCAGGAGCGTGCCGATGCCGCAGATGAAGGCCCCGACCGTCATCATGGCCCAGGCCAGTGGGTCGTCGAGCAGCCATCCCACGACGGATGCGGCGACGACGGCGAGCACGGCCCGGCCGATCGCCCAGGGATCCGAAAGTACGCGTTCCATCTTCAGCCCCGCCCGGAAGCTGTGCTGGATGGCGGAGCACCATGCCTTGACCTCACTCATATATATGTATGTTACACCTAACGGTCCGTGCGGGGCGAGTGACCGCGCCCCGACGGGGAGTGAATCAGCCCACTCCCGCCGCCGGGGCGCAGTCGGTCCCTCGGTCCCTCATCAGAACGTCACCAGGCGTTGCGGTGGATGACCTCGGAGACGGGGCGCCGCCGCACCGGACCGAAGTTGCCGGCCGGCCACCCCACGGGGATCGCCGCGAAGGTGCGCATGTCCTCGGGGATGCCGAGCGCCTGCTTCCACTCCCGCTCCAGCATCAGGTGCCAGATGGTGATGTTGGCGGCCAGGCCGAGCGCGCGGGCGGCGAGCAGCAGGTTCTGCACGCCCGGATAGACGCACGAGCCTTCCGCGAGCGCCGTGAAGCGCGACTGGGTCCGTGCCAGCTCCTGTACCGCGTCCGTGCCCAGCGCCTGCGCCGAAGCCCGCAGCCCCGCTTCGTCCGGCTGCTGCTCGGGCATCCGGTAACAGGGGATGATCAGAGCAGGGGTCTCGGCGAAGTGGTCGCGCTGGTACTCGATGGCCGCGACCATGCGGCCGTACGCGGCCTCGTCCATCCCCTCAGGCGCATGCTTACCGGTGGTGGCCAGGTAGGCGTCCACACACCGCTGCCACAGCGGCGCCAGCCGTGCCATGACCTCGGGGTCGGTCACGACGACGTACTCGTACCGCTGCATGTTGCCCCCGCTGGGTCCCCAGACGGCGGCCTGTACGAGCCGCTCCAGCAGCTCGTCCGGCACGGGGTCGGGCTTCAGGCGGCGCATGGCCCGCATGGTCGACATGGTGTCGAAGAGCGGGGGTTGACGGGCGGAGGAGGCGGTCGTGGTGGTGATCATGACCGCAGAGTGTAGGTCGTACGGTCGTCGACGATCGGCGGTACCTCGGCCGCGGACGCCCGGACGAACCGGGGCCCGTCCGGCCCGTACACCGCACGCGGTTCGGGGAAGACGGCCAGCAGGAGGAGGTAGCTCACCGCGGCGAGCGCGAGGCCGACGGGCAGTGAGATGTCCGCGCCGCCGGCGAGGCCGCCGAGCGGGCCGACGAACTGGCCGGGCAGATTGGTGAACAGCAGCCCCAGCGCGGCGGAGAGCAGCCAGGCGGCCATGGCGCGCCAGTTCCAGCCGTGCGTGAACCAGTAACGGCCGCCGCGCTGACGCCGGTTGAAGACCTGGATGGCGTCCGCGTCGTACCAGCCGCGGCGGGTGACATAGCCGAGGATCATGACGACCATCCAGGGCGCGGTGCAGGTGATGATCAGCGTGGCGAACGTGGAGATGGACTGGGTCAGGTTCAGCGCGAAGCGGCCGGCGAAGATGAACGCGATCGACAGCACCCCGATGAACAGCGTGGCCTGCACCCGGCTGAAGCGCGGGAAGACGCTGGAGAAGTCCAGGCCCGTGCCGTAGAGCGCGGTGGTGCCGGTGGACAGGCCGCCGATCAGGGCGATCAGGCAGAGCGGCAGGAAGTACCAGCCGGGCGAGACGGCGAGGAGGCCGCCGACGTAGTTGGGCGCCGCCGGGTCGACGTACCGCGCGGCCTTCTCCGCGATGACCGACGCGGTGGCCAGGCCGAAGACGAAGGGCAGCAGCGTGGCCAGCTGGGCGAGGAACGCGGCGCCCATCACCCGGCGGCGCGAGGTCGCGGCGGGGATGTAGCGGGACCAGTCGCCGAGGAACGCGCCGAAGGAGACCGGGTTGGAGAGCACGATCAGCGCGGCACCGACGAACGAGGGCCAGAACAGCGGGTCGTCGGTCGAGGCGAAGGCACCCGCGTACCCCGGGTCGAAGTCGCCCGCGAAGGCGAAGGCGCCGAGGACGAACATCGCCGACGCCGCCACCACGGCCACCTTGTTGACCAGCAGCATGAACCGGAAGCCGTAGAGGCAGACCACGAGGACGAGCCCGCCGAAGAGCGCGTACGCGAGGCCGTACGCGGGCCCCGACTCGGGGACCCCGACGAGCCGGTGGGCGCCGCCGACGAGCGCGTCCCCGGACGACCACACCGAAATCGAGAAGAACGCCACGGCGGTGAGGAGCGAGAGGAACGACCCGACGATCCGCCCGTGCACGCCCAGGTGCGCGGACGAGGAGACGGCGTTGTTCGTGCCGTTGGCCGGGCCGAACAACGCCATCGGGGCGAGCAGCAGCGCCCCGGCGACCAGCCCGAGGACGGTCGCCGCGAGCCCTTGCAGGAAGGACAGCCCGAAGAGCACGGGAAAGGCCCCGAGCACACAGGTCGCGAAGGTATTCGCGCCACCGAAGGCCAGCCGGAAGAGGTCGATCGGACGCGCGGAACGGTCCTCGTCCGGTATGCGCTCGACGCCGTAGGTCTCGATTTCGGTGATCGCCGTGGTCACGTGCTCCGCTTCCTGTCGCCGCTGCTGTCGCTCGGCCTCACAGTCTGTCAGCGCCCCCTGGCTCGTACTGCGCCACCCCGTGCCCGAAGGACCAGTCGACCGACTCGTTCTCGGTCAGGGTGATGAAGACGTTCCGCGGCTCGGTCCCCGCGTACTCGTGCGCGAGCTCGGCGATCCGCCGGTACAACGCCCGCTTCCGCTCGGGGGTGCGCCCGGAACGCATCGTGATCGCGACGTACACGATCCCGTCGTCGCGCCGAATGCCGAGGTAATTGCCGTAGCGCAGCGTGCTGTTGACGCCGTCATGACCGGTCAGGACCTGGAACAGGTCGTCGGGCGGAAAGCCGATCGTCTCGACGAGGGCGTCGTGCACGGCACGGCCGAGCGCGTCGAGCCGCGTGCTGTCGGTCCCGAGCGCGTCAATGCGCACAAATGGCATGTCAGAGGTCCCTTTCCGAGAGGAGAGCAGGAGCGTACATACTAGTAGGTACAGTCACCAGTCGCTGCCATAGGAGTCCCCTATAGCCTCTGCTGACTTTTCGTCTTTGTCTCTCATTCTTTTCCGGTCCTACTGTGAAACAGCTCGATGAGGCGCGCATCGCGACTGAATTCCGTCGAGCGGATAATTACGCTATGGAGAGGACCGGTGGCATGGCCACGATCGAGAATTCATCGGGAACGCGGGAACTCGCGGGAAAGCGGGCACTGGTCACGGGTGGTACTCGCGGAATCGGAGCGGCCGTCGTGCGGCAGCTCCTGGGCGCGGGCGCCGAGGTGCTCACGACCGCCAGGTCGGCGACGAGCACGGTGCCGGAGGGGGCCGCGTTCGTGGCGGCCGACGTGCGGACGCGGGCCGGCGCGGAGGCGCTCGCCGCGGCCGTGCAGGAGACGCTCGGCGGGGTGGACATCGTGGTCCACAACGCGGGCGGAGCCACACCTCACGCGGCCGCCTCGGCCATCTCCGACGAGGAGTGGCAGGAGGCCCTTGACCTGAACTTCCTGGCGTCGGTACGCCTCGACGCACTGCTGGCGCCGGGGATGCGGGAACAGCGGTCGGGGGTGATCGTGCACGTCTCCTCGGCCGCCGTCCGCACCCCGCTGGGGCAGTTCCTGCACTACACGGCGGCGAAGGCGGCGCTGGAGAACTACAGCCGGGGACTGGCCACCGAACTGGCCCCGGCCGGAATCCGGGTCAACACCGTGAGCCCCGGCCGGGTCACCACCCCCGGCGGCGAAGCGACCCGGGAGGAGTGGGCGCGCCTGAGCGCGGCACCGGCCCAGGTCAACGCCGACGACACGACGCCGCTGGGGCGCGACGGGCGGCCCGACGACATCGCCGACGCAGTGCTTTTCCTCGCGTCCGACCGGGCGGGCTGGCTGACCGGAAGTAATCTCTTCGTGGACGGCGGTGAATTCCCCAGGGGCTGACACCGAATTGCGAGGAATTGCTAGAGAGGGCTGACAGTCCCTCGCGCGAATATGTCCCAGGCCTCCTGCCGCAGGAGTTCCAGCAATGCCGTTTCCGCGGGGCCCGGGCCCTGCCGGATTACGGCGATGACGGGCTGGGACACGGCCGGGGACACCGGGCGCACGAGGTGCTCGTGACCGTCGGGCACCGCGGAGGCCGGGACGAGCGTCACCCCCAGCCCCTGGGCGGCCCAGCGCACGGCCGTCGCCGTCTGGGACACGCGGGCGGCCGTGGTCGGGGCCAGCTCGTTGTCCCGCAGCACGGCAAGGAGTACGCCGTCGAGCGCGCTGTCGCGGTCGAACCTCACCCACGGCTCCCCCTCCAGTTCGCGCAGTTCGACCCGGTCCGCGGTGAGCAGCCGGTGCCCGGCGCCCAGCACCACGACGAGCTCCTCGTCGCCGAGGTGGTGGGCGTTGGCGGGGCTCCGCTCGCACGCCGCCATCAGGGCGAGGTCCAGCACGCCCCGGCGGCACAGCCGCTCCAGCTCGGCGGAGCTCGGCTCCTCGAAGACGGTGACCTCCAGCCGCGGGAAGCGGCGACGCAGCGCGCCCAGGGCGTTCGGCAGTTGCCGCGTGCCGAAGCCCATCTGCACCGCGACCACCAGCTCGCCCACGATGTCATCGGCACCGGCCCGCGCCGTCGTCCGCGCCCGCCGCGCCGCGCTCACCGCGACCTCCGCCTCCCGCAGGAACGCGCGGCCGACCACGGTGGGCACCAGTCCGGTCGGCGTGCGAGCGAACAATTCCACGCCGAGATCCCGCTCCAGACCGCGGATCTGCTGGGACACCGACGGTTGAGCGACGCGCAGCAGCTCTGCCGCCGCCGTCACCGAGCCCTCCTCGGCAATGGCCAGGGCGTACTCGAACTGACGAAGGCTCATCGGCTCCCGTCTCCTCCTTGCAGTGGACCGCGGTCCACCTCGTGGCAGTCGTTGTCACAGCAGACAACTCAGATCTGCCGACGAGGATTCCCGCGGTCCGGGGACCGCCGGACCTGGACGTTCACTCTGCGGGACAACGTACGGTTCCACTCCGGGCACCCGCTGACCGCCGAGGCGGTCAAGGCGTCGATCGAGCGCACCATGAAGCTGAGGGCCGGCGCCTCCTACGTGTGGGATCCGGTGAAGAAGATCACCCCGGTCGGGACCCGGCAGGTCCGCTTCGAGCTGTCCCGCGCGGCGCCACTGGACATCGTGGCGCGCCCGGAAGCTGCTGAAGGCCACCCGCACCCTGCGAGACGCCGTACCACGCCTCACTCCCGTGCCACCACCGTGACGTGTCGCGTCCCAACGGTGAAGGCGATCCGGGTGACCGATCCGTCGTCGGCCCACCGGACGCGGATCTCCTCGGCGTTCGCCGACACCACGGTGGCGACATCGGTCAGGGGCGCTGCCTCCGCCGCACCCGTCAGGGAAGCGAGGGCCGCCACGAGCACCGTTGCGTCGGCGTCCTCGACGGGCCGCGTGCTGAGGCGGGGGAGTACCGCCCAGGGGGTGAAGGCTGTGCCTTGCGGGGCGCGTACCTCGTCGTGGTCCGGCCAGCCGTGCAGGCCGTGGAGCTGCGAGAACAGTGGCCCGGCCGGGGGCGTTGCCCAGCCCGTCAGGTGTATGCGGGCGCCGTGCGGGACGCCCGCGACCTGATGCACTCTCAGTTCGTACCGGCCGCGGGCCACCGTCACGCTCCGTACCTCCAGGCCCGGCACCATCGGCGGGCCCGCGGCGAACACCGGGCGGTGCCAGGAGGCCGCCCAGCCCCAGCCGTCGCCGTCGCCGGCGCCCAGCGGATGGATCCGGCAGCGCACCGAGGACCGCCCGGCGACCTCGACGGCGAGGTGGTTGTCGGGGGCGTTGTCGGCGGAGGTCGGTCCTGTACTGGTCGAGTACGCGAAGCGCCCGTAGAGGACGTCGTGCGCGGCGGCGTTGTCGCCCTCGTGCGGGCGGACGTGGTCGCTGCCGTGGTTGTGCAGCCGGGCGATGCCGTCGGCCGCGGTGGTCTGGACGAGCAGGCCGGGGGCGGGCAGCGCCCGTACCCGGTCCGCGGCCTCGGCGGGGGCCGCCTCCTCGGTGGCCGTCCACAGCGGGTCGTCGGCGGGGGTGAGGAGCGCGACGAACGCCTTGGAGGCCCAGTACGGGGAGCCGGGCCCGGAGTACGTCTGGCAGGTGGGCTCGTGCGGCCCGTACCAGCCCAGGCCGAGCAGTCCGTCCTCGGCGCCCACCCCGCCGCGGGTCAGGAAGTGGCGCAGGGCGCCGCTGAGCAGCCGGCGGGAGACGCCCGGTGCGAGGGGGGTGTGGCCGGTCAGCGCGCCGAGGCCGACCGCCGCCGTGGCGGCGAAGCGGTAGGTCAGCGAGCGGCCGAAGTGGATGGGGGCGCCGTCGCCGCCGAAGAGGAGCGAGTAACCCTCCAGGTGCTCGCTCAGCCGGGGCCCGTACAGGTCCAGCAGGCCCTTGTCGCCCGCCAGTTGGGCGTGCAGCACCGGGTAGAGGTGCAGGGCCCAGCCGTTGTAGTGGTCGAAGGCGCGGCCGTCGCCGTCGGCGTACCAGCCGTCGCCGCGGTACCAGGTCTCCAGCAGGTGCAGGCCCCGGTCGATGGCGCGCCGGGTCTCCGCATCGCCGCGGCCGACCGACTCCAGGAAGCCGGCGACGGTGACGGCGAAGAGGTACCAGTTGTTCGGTGCGGGAGTGTGCCGCAGGGCGCCGCGCAGCCATTCCTCGGCGCGGTCCTGTACGTCGGCGTCGAGGCGGTCCCACAGCCACGGGCGGGTCAGCCGCAGGCCGAGCGCGACGGAGGCGGACTCCACCATCGGCTGGCCCTGGACGTCGTGGTCGAGGATCAGCGGCCAGGACTCGGCGTCCTCGCGGCCCGGTGTGCGGGTGCCGGCGGCGAGCCCGTCGGCGTACCGGGGCAGGAAGCCGTGCGGGTCGGCGCCGCCCGCGCCCGCGATGCGGAACGCCGCGGCGAGGAACGTCCGCGCGTACCCCTCCAGGCCGTCGGAGCGCACGCCGGACCGGGAGGGCCGCCCGGGCAGGTCCAGCAGCGCCCCGCCGGGCGTGGCCCAGCGCAAGGCCGCGCGGACCAGGCCGTCGGCGGCGGCCTCCCAGTGGGCCCGGGTGTAGCCGGTGTACGGGCTCAACTCATAATCATCGGGCGGCAGTTGGAGAAAACGGCTCGTACCTTCGGATGCGTGCGTGCCTTCGGATGCGTTCGTGCCGATGATGACGTCGTTCATGCCAGGAACGCCAGCCTTTCGCGGTGTACGGGATGGGCGAAGCCGTCACCGGCGGCCCACCGGGCCACCTCACTCACCGTCAGATCGGCGAGGCGGCGCCATTCGTTGCCCTGCGAGCCCGCCAGATGCGGGGTCAGCAGGGCGTTGTCGCAGTCCCACAGCGGATGGCCGTGCGGCAGCAGCTCCGGTTCGGTGACGTCCAGGACCGCGTGCAGGCGGCCGGAGGTCACCGCGTCGGTGAGCGCGTCCTGGTCGACGACGGCGCCCCGGGAGGTGTTGATCAGCGTGGCGCCCGGGCGCAGCCGGCCGATCAGCTCCCGGCTGACCAGGCCACGGGTTTCGGGCAGCAGCGGCGTGTGCACGCTGACGACATCACTCGCGGCGAACAGCTGCTCAAGACCGACGCCCGTCACTCCCAACGCCGCGGCCTCGGCCTCGGACACGTACGGGTCGTAGAGCAGCACCTGGAGGTCGTACGGGCGCAGCAGCTCGATCACCCGCCGACCGATCAGCGACGCTGAGCAAATGCCCACGGTGTTGCGGTAGTTGCCCACCGAGCGGTCGGTGCGCAGCCAGGCGTCGCGGCTGCGGGTGGCGCGGTAGTCGCGGGCGCGCTCCAGGACGCGCTTGTTCGCCAGCAGGGTCATCGCGACGGTGTACTCGGCCACCGGCAGGGCATTGGCGGCGGCCGCCGAGGACACCTCGATGCCGCGGTCCCAACAGGCGTCGGTGAGGTGGTGGCGGACGCTGCCCGCCGAGTGTGCGATGGCCCGCAGTCGGGGCGCCGCGGCCAGCACCGCGGCATCGACGGGCGGGCACCCCCAGCCGGTGACCAGCACTTCCGTCGTGGCGAGGACCGCACGGGCCCGTTCGGTCGTCAGGTCGTCCAGTACGGGCAAGGGCGCCGGCTCGCACACGGCGGCGAGGGCCGCCGTTTCGTCCGGACCGAAGACGGCCGTGGCGGCGTCCTGGCTCATGGCGAGCGCGGCACGCGGCCGGCGAGGGACGTCGGGCATGAATCTCCTTCGACTTGTCGTACGCCTGCTTACTTCACCGCTCCCGCCGTCAGCCCCGAGCGCCAGAAGCGCTGCAGCAGCATGAAGGCGAGGATCAGGGGCGCCACCGCGAGCAGCGAGCCCATGACGACGACGGGGTAGTACTCGGGCGAGACGGTCGCCGAGCTGTTCCACGTGTACAGCCCCAGGCTCACCGGATACAGGTCCTGGTCGGAGAGCATCACCATCGGCAGGAAGAAGTTGTTCCAGGTGGCGGTGAGCTGGAAGAGGAAGACCGTCACCAGACCGGGGCCGAGCATCCGCAGGGCGACCCTGAAGTACGTGGCCAGTTCGCCGGCGCCGTCGATGCGGGCCGCCTCCAGTACCTCGTCGGGCACATAACCCTGGCTGAAGATCCGGCCGAGGTAGACGCCGAAGGGGTTGAAGAGGACGGGGATGAAGACGGCCCAGAAGGTGTTGACCAGCCCGACGCCGGACGCCATCAGGTACAGGGGCAGCGCGAGCACGGTCTGCGGCACCATCACCGCGGCCAGCACCACGCCGAACAGCTTCTCCTTGTGCCGGAAGGCGTACTTGTCGAAGGCGTAACCGCAGGCCATGCTGATCAGCGCGCCGAGCGCCGCACCCAGCACCGCGTACAGCAGGCTGTTGCCGTACCAGCGGCTGAACAGCCCGCCGTCCATGGAGAACAGCTCGCCCAGATTGGCGAAGAACGAGAAGTCGCCGAGGGACAGCAGGTCGCTGCTGAAGAGCGCGTCGCGGTTCTTGGTGGCGGCCAGCACCAGCCACAGGACGGGCAGCAGGGTGTACAGCACGCACACGCCGACGACGGCGTTCACGGCGGTCCGGCCGAGCAGCCGGGGGCGCAGCGCTGCGGAGGTGGTGGTCATCGGGCGGCCTCCTGCTTCTCGGCGGACCGGTTGGTCCAGCGGGTCACGCCGTAGGACAGGGCGATGGTGAAGAGGAGCAGGATCACCGAGGCGGCCGCCGCCAGGCTGTAGTTGTTGCGGTTGAAGGCGGCGTCGTAGATGTACATGCTCGGGGTGAAGCGCGAGTTGATCATCGGGGTCTGCTGGCCGAGCAGCATCGGCTCGGTGAACAGCTGCAGCCCCCAGATCAGTGTGAACATCGCGACCATCACGATCGAGGAGCGCACCAGCGGCGCCTTGACCTGCAGGGCGCTGCGCACCGGCCCCGCGCCGTCGACCACCGAGGCCTCGATCACCTCGCGCGGGACGGCCTGCAGCGCGGCGTAGAAGATGATGGTGTTGTAGCCGAGGTTGCTCCACACCGCGATGTTGACGATCGAGGGCAGCACCGTGTGGACGCCCAGGAAGTCGATGGTGATGTCCGCCTGGGCCAGCAGGCCGATCACGGGGCTGATGCCGGGCGTGTAGAGGTACAGCCAGATGATCGCGGCGATGATGCCGGGCACGGCGTGCGGCAGGAACAGCGCCAACTGCGCCCAGGCCCGCAGCCGTACCACGCCCGAGTCCAGCAGCAGGGCGAGCGCCAGTGCGCACACCACCATCAGCGGGATGTAGACCAGGCAGTACGCGGCGACCGTGCCGAGGCCGCCGAGGAAGGTCGGGTCGGTGAGGACCGCCGCGTAACTGCGCAGTCCGACGAAGACGGTCCGCTCCGGGCCGAACCCGAGTCCCGGCTGGTCGGCGCCGAAGAAGCTCAGCCACACGGCGGTGCCGACGGGGATGAGGAAGACCGTCACGAGCAGGACGAAGAACGGGGTCATCAGCACACCGCACGCGCCGAGCTTCCGCCTGCGGGCGTCGCGCCGCTGGGCGGCGGACGACAGGGGAGCGGTCCGGGGCGCGAGCGCGACGGCGTCCGTACTGGTTGTGGTCGTGGTCATGGTGTCACCTACCTCTCTGACGGTCGGTCAGCTGCTGCGTTCGGTGGTGGACAGGCCGAGGGCCTTGAGGTCCGGCAGGGTGCCGCGCTGTGCCTCGCGTACGGCGTCGATGATCGTGCCCTGGCCGCCGGCGGCACGGGCGAACCCGTCCTGCATGACCTTCTGTGTGGCCGTCATGCGCGGCCCCCACGTCCACCGGTCGTCTATGAGCTCGGCCTGCTCGCGGAAGAGCGCGTAGATGTCCTGCCCGGAGTAGTAGCGGCGGTCGAAGGCCTTGCGGCCCACCTCGATCAGGCCGGGGGCCGCGGGGAACTGGCTGCTGGTGCCGCTGGAGAGGCGGGCGCGCAGCGCGTCGGGGTGCGTGACCTGCCAGCTGATGAATTCCATCGCGGCTTCCGGCCGGCGGCAGTCCTTGGTGATGGCGAACGTGGACCCGCCGTGGGTGGCGTTCACCGGCCGTCGCGTGTCCCACTGGGGGAACGGCGCGATGGCCCACTTGCCCGCCTGCCCCGGATGGGCGTTCATCTGCGCGCCAGCGTCCCAGGCGCCGTGGACCCGGCTGAGGATCCGGCCCTGCCCGATCTCGGCCGGGTAGCGATTGCCGTCGGTGGCGAACCTGGCGACCAGGTCCTGGTCCGCCAGCCGCTGCCAGTAGCGCGCCACCCGCCGGGTGGGGGCATCGGCCATGGAGACGTTCCAGGCGCCCTTGGAGGTGTCGAACCAGCGGGCGCCCGCCTGCCAGGAGAACGCGGCGAACTGCGTCATGCCATCGGTCGGGAACAGCGTCAGCCGGCGGTCCGGCGCGCGCTTCCGCACCAGGCGCGCGGCCTCCTCGAACTCGTCCCAGGTGCCGGGGACATCGATGTCGTACTTGCGGAAGAGATCCGCACGGTAATGCAGCACCATCGGCTCGATGTCCAGCGGGACGCTGAAGACCCGGCGGTCGAAGGTGGTCAGTTCCAGGGCCTGCGGCAGCAGCTTGTCGCGCAGGCCGTCGTCGACGAGGTCGGTGATGTCACGGGCGACGCCGTCGATCGCGAAGCCGGGGACCTGGGGGTACTCGATGGTGGCGACATCCGGCGCGTTACCGGCGCGGGCGGCGTTGCTCAGCTTGGCGTAGCCGCCCAGCGCGCCGGACGGGACCTGCTGGAAGTCTACCTGGATGTGGTCGTGCGTGCGGTTGAACTCCGCCACCACTTCCTGGCTGCCGCGCAGGGCGGACCAGAAGGTGATGCGTGTGGTGCGCTTGCCGGTGTTCTTACCGGCGTTCTTGCCGGTGTGGTGCGGCTGTCTGCCGCCACTGCTGTCACTGCTGCCGGTGCAGGCGCTCACACCGGGCAGGGACAGGGCGGCGAGCGCAGCGAGCACGGAGCGACGGCTGTGTCGACCGGGCATGCAAGCCTCCCGCGGCTCGTTCGGGACACGGGAATAGTGATCGGTACAACACAACCCGGTCAATAGACCGATCAGAAGAAAATGAAACGATCGAACGCTCATGGGGTGCGGGCGAGTCCTCTCCTGACGGTCACTCACCAGCAGACTTCGCCGGTCCGGTCGAACCGCGCACCTGCAGATCCGGCAGCAGCTCGATGCGCCGTACGGGTGCGGGGCGCTCCCCGGCGGGCCGCCGCAGCCGGTGCAGCAGCAGCTCGGCCGCCGCCCGCCCCACCTCCGTCTTGGGCGGCGCCACCGCGGTCAGCGGAGTACTGCCCAGCGCCGCGACGACATCGTCGTACGCCACCACCGAAAAGTCCTCCGGCACCCGTATCCCGGCCTCCTGGAACCGCTGGACCAGCATCAGCGCGTCCACGTCACCGTGCAGCAGGGCGGCGGTGGCGCCACGGGCGCGCAGGAGGTCGAGGACGTCGGGCTGGGGGGCCGGGGGGAGCTCCTCCGCCACGCCCAGCCGTTCCGCCGGCTCCGGCACGGCGGTCGGCGAACTCAGCGTCACGGCCCAGTCCTCGACCTCCGCCCGCTCCGCCGCGATCGCCGCGAACGCCGCACGCACCGCCCGGGCCGTAGGGCTGTCGTCCCGGGCGCCCAGGACGATCCGCCGGTGCCCCAGCGAGATCAGGTGCTCGACGGCGAGATGGACCCCGTACCAATGGTCGGAGCAGACCGAGTCCAGCGCGTGCAGCGCGCTGCCGGGCCGCGGGCGGCGCTCCATGAGTACGGCCGGTACGTCCAGCGACCCGAGCCAGCCGTAGTCGGCCTCCTCGGCACCCAGCCCGCGCCAGCGCGGCGCGATCAGCAGGCCCTGCACGCCGCTGGCCAACGCCTGCTCCACCATGGGGCGTTCGCCACCGGAGACGGCGGGCGCGATGTGCAGCGCGATCCGTATGCCGGCCTCCTCCAGCACGGTGCGCGCACCGTGCAGGATCTCGAAGAGGTATGAGTGCCGCTCGGGCACCACCAGCCCTATCGCGGCACCGTCCTCGCCCGGCCGCGCCCCCGGCACTCCCGCCGCAGCGCCCACCGAGCCCACCGCCTCCTCGACCGGCACGATCGAACGCACCACTCCGTGCCCGCGCCGCAGCTGCCCCGCGCGGGCCAGCTCCTCGACGTCCCGGCGCACGGTGACCACCGAAACGTCCAGCTCGGCCGCGAGATCGCCGACGCGGACCGCCCCGCGCGACCGCACCACGCCCAAGATCCGCTGCCGCCTCAGATCGACCGGTTCCCGCATGTCGCTGCGCCCCCCTGCGTTCGTTTGAGCGTTTTGACGGCAGCATAACGATCAGCCCGCCCCCGCACGAGACCTGGCGTCCACGCCGGCGGACCTCGCCCGGCCGGCCCGCCTCCCCGGTCGGCCCGCCACCCCGACCGGGACGCGTACGCCATCGATGCACTGCCCGGCATGGTCCGGCCGGAGAGACTGCTCGGAACCGCATCGAAGGCCGTGCTGCTCCGCGTAGCGTAGGAACTCCCACTGGGGCGCACGGCAGGCGGAGGGCGAGCACCACATGGCCTTGGGATATGTCAGGGAGCAGGCCGGCGGACTGCCCGTGGAAGTCACGGGTTTCGTCGGGCGGGAACAGGAACTGCGGGAGGTCGGCGCGCTCTTCGACAAGGCCCGGCTGGTGTCGCTCATCGGGCCCGGCGGAGTCGGCAAGACGAGGCTCGCGCTGCGGGCCGCCCGTACCGCGCTGCCGTACTTCCCCGACCGCGCCTGCTTCGTCGAGCTGTCGTCCCTGCACGACCCGGTACTGCTGCCGCACACCGTGGCGGCGGCGCTCGGCCTGTCCGAGCAGGGGGACCGCGACCCGGTGGGCCTCCTCGTCTCCTACCTCGCCGCCAAGCGGCTGCTGCTCGTCCTGGACACCTGCGAGCACCTGCTGGACGCCTGTGCGATGCTCGCCGATCTGATGCTGCGCATGGCGCCCGGTGTCACAGTACTGGCCACCAGCCGCCAACCCCTGGACGTCCCGGGCGAGTTCGTCTACCCGATCACGCCGCTGCCCACCGACCGCGAGGCGGTACAGCTGTTCGCCGAGCGGGCCGCCGCCGTCGTACCGGGCTTCGCCGTCACCAACGGCAACCGCAAGGACGTCACCTCCATCTGCCGTCGGCTGGACGGGATGCCGCTGGCGATCGAACTGGCCGTGGTACGGCTGCGGGTGCTGTCACTCAGCGATCTGGCCGCCCGGCTGGAGCACCGGTTCCAGGCGCTGACAGGCGGCCGCCGTGGTGCGGTGCCCCGGCACCGTACCCTGCAGGACGCCATCGACTGGAGCCACGACCTGTGCACCCCGCAGGAACAGCTGCTGTGGCGGCGGCTGTCCGTGTTCGCCGGGGAATTCGACGCCGAAGCCGCCGAGGCCGTGTGCGGAGGCGGTGAGCTGCCTGCCGAGGACGTGCTGGAGCAGCTCATCGGGCTGGTCGACAAGTCGGTGGTACTGCGTATCGAAGCGGAGCAGGCGCGCTACCGACTGCTGGACACCCTGCGCGAGTACGGTGCCGAGCGGCTGACCCAGAGCGGCGAGGAGGAAGAGTACCGCCGGGCGCACTTCGACTACTTCGCGGCGTTCGCCGAGCGCGCCGACCAGCCCTTCCACAGCGACCGGCAGGCGGAGCACCTACGGGCCCTCGCGCGCTGGCTGCAGAACTTCCGCATCGCCCTGGAGTACGGCACCGGCACCGACGACCCCGAACTGGCGCTGCGCGGCCTGGACCTGGCCGCCCGGCTGTGGACGCACTGGATCATGACGGGCCGGATGCAGGAGGGCGCCCGCTGGCTCGAGCACGGCCTGGCCAAGGTGAAGCACGACTGCACCGAGCGCGTCGAGGCACTGCACCGCCTCGCCTGGATCCTGATGGTCCTGGGACAGAGCGACGCGTCCGAACCACACCTCCTGGAATCGCTGGCCATGGCCGAACGGATCGGCGACCGGCGCGGCGCGGCGTACGCGATCGAGTTCCGCGGCTGTCTGGCGTTGTTCCGCTCGCAGCTGCCGGAGGCGCACCGCGACCTCGACGAGGCCCGCCGCGCCTTCCGCACGCTGCGCGACCACGACGGGCTGGGCATCACCTGCTTCATCCAGACCTTCGGCGCGGCACTCGTCGGCGACGTCGAGCGCGCCTGGGAGGTGTCCGGGGAGGGCCTGCGGGCGCTGGAGTCGGCCCCCGGCGAGTGCTGGACCCGCAGCTACTGCCTGCTGTACCGGCAGCTGGCGCTGTGGATGGCGCACGAGGACTCCCGGGCCGAGGAACGCGACCGGCTCGGCCGCGAGGCGCTGGTCCTCAAGCTGGCAGTGAACGACCGCCTCGGCGCGGCGATCGCCATGGAACTGCTGGCCTGGTCCGCCGCCCGGTCGGAGCGCTTCGAACGGGCCGCCTGGCTGCTGGGCGCCGCCGAGGCGTTCTGGACCAGGATCGGCGGCGTGCGACTGTTCAACGTACCGACCCTGAACGCGGAACGGGACACGGCCGTCACCACGGCGCGCACGGCACTGGGCGATTCCGTATACGCCGACCATCACGCCCGCGGCGCGGCCCTGGACCTCACAGAGTCGGTGACGTACGCGGTACAGGACACCAACACACTCCCCGCCCCCGCGACCGACAACACCAAGGCAGCGCCGACCGGCACCATGGCGGCCACCCCCACGCCACAGACCGCACCGGACACCGCGATTCCCTCGGCACCGCATCGCACCACCACCCGACCGCCCGGCCTCACCCACCGCGAACGCCAGGTGGCCGCCCTGGTCGCGGAGGGACTGACCAACCGCCAGATCGCGGAACGCCTCGTCGTCTCCAAACGCACAGCCGACGCCCACGTGGAACACATCCTGAACAAACTCGGCCTCACGTCACGGACGCAGATCACGGGACTGGAGTGACTCACCCAGATCGTGACGTCATCGGCGTCCGATAGCCGTACGCCGCCATCATGTCTCCTCGACAACGGGAGGCCGGCGGCGCTGGAGCAAGTCGGAGCCGAGGGCGCCGCCCCGCTCCACGCGCTGCTCGCCGGCCCGCACGGCCGATCAGGCGGTGACAGCCTGGTACAGGCCGCGGCCGGCCCGCTGGGCCCTGGAGGAGGCGACCAGGCGGTCCAGGGTGCTGCGTACGGTGTTGATACCGGCCGTGTCCTGGGCGCGTCCCACGGCTTCGGCGACATCCCGCGCCCGGACAGGGCTGCTGCCGATCTGCGTCAGTGCCTTCAGGACCTGTTCGGTGAGTCCGTTGCCGTCCTTGGCCGGTGCGATGGGGGCGGCCTCCTTGGCCGTCTCCTTGGCCGCAGTGGCCTTCGCTGCCGTGGTCTTCGCCGTCTTCGTCTTGGCGTTCTTGGACGAGGCGTTCTTGGGCGAGGCGGACTTGGCGGCGGGGCGGCTCTTGCGCTCCGATGCGGCGGGCGCCTTCGCTGTGCTCTTGCGACCAGCGCCGGCGGGCGCCTTGCGGGGCTTGGGCACAGCCGGAGCCGGGGCGGCGTCCGCCTTGGACGCCTGGGCGGTTTCGGTAGTTGCCTCGCTCGCCGGCGCGACGGCCGCGGCGGTGGGCTCGGATGCGGTCGTGCTGTCGGAGGCCGCCGATGCGGGGGCCGATGCGGAAGCAGTGTCCGGCTCGGGGGCGGCATTCTCAGCGGGCTGCGGCACGGACTGGGTGGTGGCCAGCGCCTGCAGTGCGTTGAGGGCGGTGCGCACGGAATCCAGCCGGGTGGTGACGGCGGCCAGTTCCTTTTCCAGCGTCTGCTGGTGTGCCTCCAGTCGGGGAAGTTCTGCCTGCAGCAGGTCCGTTGTGGCGGTGATGCTGCCCGGTGTGTTGACGGTAGCGGTCATGTGGTGCCTTTCTTCTTCGGTCGGCCCAGAGCCAGTTTGTTCTGGCGGGCGCTGGATGTACTTGTGCGGGTCTGTGGCGGTGCGGAGCGGGGAGCGGCGGCGGCCTTGACCACTGCCGCGGTACTGCCGGTATCCCTTACCGGCGCCACAGCTGCCGATGCGCGTTCCCGGCCCGGGCATTGCTCGCCGGCCCTCCACGGCAATGCCCGTCAGAGCTTCGCCGGAAGCAGGGCTGCGGCGACGACGTTTTCACCATGTTGTCGAAGTCGTTGAGTATAAGGTCCTGCTCGCCCTGAGCACGACCGTTGCGAACCGCATACCGATGCTCCGAAATTGCCGGTAGCCGCGCTCGAGTTCGTGACAGCCCACCACGCCCCGGCCGCAAACGGCCTGCGGCTCATGATGCCATCCGTCCCCGGCGAAGCCCCCGCCGCCCTTGCCGCACCCCAAAAACACCTCGTCAATACCCATAGGGTCGCCCAACCGCGGTTGCCGCTCGTACCTGCCGAACAGCAGGCAGGTACCACTTCCAGCAGGGCTCCGAACACACTCGGACGGAGTAATCCCGCAAGAGATGAGTGGTTCTTCCCGCGGAGAAATTATGGCCGGACAAGGCATCGTCCGAGTGGGTTCCGAGTAGGTTCCGACCGGGTTCCGACCGGGTTTTCGATGAGCGCGGCGGAGAGCCGCCCCGACTCGGCGGCGGCTACATCCGGGTAGCGAAAGCGTGTTGACGTCCGAGGCGGTACTCGGGACTCCCGTACAGCCGCTGCGGCGTTACCCGCCCGGCCTTACGTGCCGGGCGGTGGGACCTCCGGGGTCGTGCCGGGCTCTTCCTGGGGCGGGCTGGGGGAGGCGGGCGTCGGGGTGTCCGACGGTGCGGAGGGAGTCGCGGGTTCTGTGGCGGGGGAGGAGGGGGTCTCGGAGGTCGGGGAGGGGGATGTCGATTCGGAGGACGGGCACGTCGACGACGGGGACGCGGAGGGCGGGCAGGTCGATGACGGGGAGTGGGAGGCGGTTTCGGAGGGCGGCGGAGTGGTCGGGGCGTCCGTCCTGCCCGTTTCATCGCCCGCGGCGCGCTTGAACCAGGCTCCCGTGTCCAGGTCGACGAGGACGAAGACATTGACCACGGTGGTCGATTGCTGCACGACCACCACGTCCGAGTGCTGGTACCCCGGCCACGGCTTGCCGACCGGCTTCGGTGTCGCCTTGACGGCCACCGGCGGCAGCAGCGGGTTTCCGCAGGCGCAGCGCACGCGCGGCACTCCGCGCGAGTCGACCAGTACGGCCGTGCCGGCCTGCAGGACCGACTGGTAGCCGGTGGCCTTGCCGTCCTTGAAGCCGTGGTTGGTGACCCGGGTGTCCTTGCGCAGCTGTACGGGGGTCAACGACCGGAGGTAGGAGGGCACTTCGGTCCGGGCGATGCCCTCGGTGTCGGCGAACGCCTTGGCTTTGGCCGGCGCTCCCCGCAGGAAGGCGATCTGCTTCTCGACATCACAGCTCGGCGCGGAGCGGCTGCCGCCGTACAGGCCGGGCGCCGAGCCCGCGACGCCGGTCGCGCCGCCCGTGTCACCGGACGGCGCCGTCGGCGTCGCGGTCGGCGAAGCGGGCGCGGTGGAGTCCTTGGCCGTCGATTTGGTGAAGGGGTCCTTGCCCTGCGCGGCAGCCGGTTGGAGGAAGACCTCGCCCGAGCCGGTACCGCTGTCCGGACGGGTGAGGAAGACGGTCAGGGCCACGGCCGCGACGAGGACGGCGGTGATGAGCGCGACGCGTGACGAGGACCGCCACCAGGGCTTGCCGCCACCGGGTCCGCCCGATCCACCGGATCCACCGGACCCACCGGCCCCGCCCGGCCAGTCCCCGGAGCCCGAGCCGGAGCCGGAACTGGAGCCCACCTGAGTCGGCTCGTGATCGGACCCGGAAGGCGCGCCCGAGGACGGCCCTGACGACGGGCCCGGGGAGGGGCCCGACTGCGACCCTGACTGCGGCTCTGACGACGGCCCGGAGAGCGGGCCGGACGGCGGACCCGATGGTGGGCCGGTCGGCCGGCTGTCGGGCGGTGGTTGAGATGTCACGGGTCGGTCCTTCTTCCCACGCGTGTCGGGCGTCGCCGCGTGGACCATCCGGCGGGACCCGAATTTCACCCGTTTATTCCCCCTTTACGCCATTGTGTGCTCAGTACCGGCGCCGTCCGCAAGCGGGGCGGCGTGCCCGTACTTACGGTGGTGAACGCGGTAGCCGAGGGTGAGGGACAAGGGGGTGAGAAGTGAGGAGACACGTGAGCCGGACGCGAGAAGCGCTCGCCGCGGCGGGCGCGGGCATCGTCGCCATGCTCGTGGTCGCCGCGCTGGGACTGTGGGCGGCGGGCGCGGCGCACCTGCCCGGCGGGGCGTACCCCCACGTGGTCGCGGCCGTTGTCGTCATCGCGGCCGGCGGCTCGGTCGACCTCTCCGGCGACACCGGCGTCATCGCGCGGGCGGACGCCGCCGTCGATGCCGTACCGCTCTCGGTGACGCTGGCCGGCGCCCTGGTGACGGCCGCCGTCTTCCTGCTTCCGCTGCGCCACCGGGCGGTGGCCGCCACCGGCGAACTGCTGGACCGCATCGCCCGTACGGCCGCATGCTGGCTGCTGTTCCTGCTGGTACTCGCCCTTTTCGCGCGCCACAGCTTCCGGATCTCGACCGGCAACGACATCGCCGAGGACATCGGAGCGGAGCTCGGCGCGAGCCCCACCGTGGGATTCCGGGCCGATGTCCCCGCGACACTCGGCTTCGGACTGCTCTGGGTGCTGGCCGTCCTCGCCCTCACGTTCATCGTGTCGCGCAAGGCCCCGCTCTCCTCCCGGCTGCTGCACTTCCAGCGTTCCGTACGGCCGCCCGCCTTCGCGATGCTGCTGGTGCTGGTCGGTTACGTCGCAATCGGGCTGGTCGTCGGCGTGATCGTGCTCTTCACCCGCGGGCACCCTGCCGAGACCTTCGCCGTACTGTTTCTCGGCCTGCCGAACCTGGTCTGGATGGCGCTGGGGATCGGCACCGGCGGCGCCTGGGCCGGACATGTCGACAAAGCGATGGGGCTGCCGATGCCGCACGTACTCGACGAGGTGCTGCGCACCCGTGGCGGCGAACGGACCCTGGACCTGGGCACGATCGCGGAGTACGACGGGCGCGCCTGGCTCCTCGTGGCGGTGGCGGCCATTGTGCTGCTCGCCGCCGCCTTCACCGCGGCGGTACGGTCCCCGGCCCTGCTGCCCGCCTGGCGGCATGCACTGGAGATGGCCGCGGCACTGGCGCTCACCCTGCTCGTCGTCGGACTGCTCACCCGGATCTCCGCGCACTACGGGCTCTCCCTCATCGGCATCGGGGACCTCGGCGGCGGACTGGGCGGCGAGGTCTCCCTGCAGCCGGAGCTCCCGCGCCTGGTGGCGGCGGGCGCCGGGTGGGGGCTGGTCACCGGGTTCCTCGGCAGCCTCCTGGCGCGGCGCGTACGGCATCCGGGGGAGGTACGGGACGCGAGGCTCGGACAGCCGTGAAGCTCAGCCCGTTCGCCCCGGAAACACCGGCGCGGCCCAGTCAGGCGGCGCCGGCGGAGCCGTGTAGCGCGGCAGGTTGCCGTACGCCTCCAGCTGGGCGTCCACCCGCGTCGGAGCGTGCTCCTGAGGGGTGCTCGGCGGTGCGACGGGCGCCGCGGTCCGCCCGGCCGTACGCAGCGCCGTCACAAACCCGCGGCAGGTGCCGTAGCGGTCACCGGGCGCCTTGGCCAGGGCGTTGGCCAGTACCGCGTCGACGGCCGGCGGCAGGTCGGGCCGCAGGCTCGTCAGCGGCGGCGCGGGATCGTACTGGTGCGCCCAGAGCAGCGCCATGTCGTCATCGCGCCGGAACGGCGGTGCCCCGGTCAGCATCTCGAAGACGACGCAGGCCAGGCTGTACACATCGCAGCGGCCGTCCACCGGGCGCCCCGAGATCTGCTCGGGCGCCACATAGTCCAGGGTCCCCACGAACTGCCCGACACGGGTGAAGCCCGTGAGCGACAGCGACTTCTTCGTCAGCCCGAAGTCGGTCAGATACACATGCTCCGGGTGGTCGCTGTCGGTGCCGTCGGCCACCAGGACGTTGCCCGGCTTGACGTCCCGGTGCACCAGATCATGCGCATGGGCGGCGTCCAGCGCGGAGGCCACCTGCAGGGCGACACGGCAGGCGGTCTCCAGTGGCAGCCGGCCGTCGCGGTCGAGCAGCGCGCGCAGGTCCCGCCCCTCGACGTACCGCATGGCGATGTACAGCACGCCGTCGGTCTCGCCTGCCTCGAAGACCGGCACGATGTGCGGGTGGTCGATCGACGCCGCCACGCGTGATTCGTGCGCGAAGCGCTGCCGGAAGGTGTCGTTGCGCGCCAGCTCGGGCGCCAGCAGCTTCACCGCGACCGTACGGCCGAGCCGCAGGTCCTGCGCCCGGTACACGACCGCCATGCCGCCGCGGCCGATCTCGTCCTCCAGCAGATATCCGGCGATGCGGCGCCCGCGCAGCCCGGAAGCGTCGGGGGCGGTCGCGCGCTCCGGCACGCGGCCGGGCGTCCGGTCGCGCCACTGGGCTTCCCCGGCGTTCACCGCTCGCCCTCCGCGGGCCCCCGCGCCACCGCGAACGTCTCCAGCGACACCCCGTCGCAGTAACACCACCGCTCATGCGGCGCGTCGTACAGCCAGACCGCCTCGCCGTCCACGACCACCCCCACCCGGGTGCCCCGGGTCCGCTCCGCGAAGGACGCGGCGTCCAGCCGCCCCGTGGACAGCTCCTCGATCAGCCGTCGGTACCGGCTCAGCTCCTCCTCGACCGCGCCCAGCAACGGCCGGGGGTCCGCGGTCCTGGCGGCGGGCTGCCCGGCGGCCGGCGGGCCGTGCGGAACCGGCAGCAGCAGCCGCCCGTCCACCCACGCCGACCAGCCGTTGGAGCACAGCGCCAGCGCCCAGTCGCCCCGGCGCTCGACGACCTGGACGGGCAGCAGTGGGTCGAGCGGCACCATCGGCCACTCGGCGTCCGGCGCCGACCAGGTCGTCAGGCCCTCCGGCGGGACGACATGGCTGGGGACGAAGTCGGGGGCGGTCACAGGCGGCTCCTCGGCGCTCCGCACGGGACGGGGTCAGCAGCTCCGTACGGGAGGGAATCGGCAGCTTCGTGCAGGACGGGGCTACTTGCGCATGATCTCGGGCTCGCGCCGCCGCAGCAGCTTGGCGACCAGGAATCCGAGGACGAGCGAGAGCACGATCAACATGCCCATGTCGAGCAGCCAGATCCCCGCCTCGTGCCGGAACAGCGGATCGGCGGTGATGCCCTGCGGCACGATCCGGTGCAGATGGATCGTGCCCGCCATGGCGCCCAGCGCCCACCGCGACGGCACCAGCCACGCCAGCTGCTCCAGCCCCGGCACGCCCTGCAGCTTGAGCAGCGCGCCGCAGAACACGACCTGCACGATCGCGAGGAGGACCAGCAGCGGCATGGTGACCTCCTCCTTCCGCACCAGCGCCGACACGAACAGGCCGAGCATCATCGCGGTGAAGGCCAACAGGGCGACGGCAAGGGTGATTTCGACGAGCGGCGGCAGCAACACCCCTTTTCCGTCCGGCGCGTTCAGCTTGACGCCGAACAGCGCCACCATGGTCAGTACCACCGCCTGGACGACCGTGATCGTCCCCAGCACCAGCACCTTGGACATCAGATACGCCGATCTGGACAGGCCGACGGCTCTCTCCCGCTGGTAGATCGTGCGTTCCTTGACCAGTTCGCGTACGGCGTTGGCGGCGCCCGTCAGCACCGCGCCGACACACAGGATCAGCAGCGCGTTGAGCGCCGAGTCGCGGGTGAGCCGGCTGCCGGCCAGGGCGTGCGCCATCGCGCCCATCACGAACGGCAGCGCGACCATGATGACCAGGAACGTACGGTCGGCGGTCAGCGCCGCCGTGTAACGCCGTACGAGCGTACGCAGCTGCGCACCCCAGCTCTGCGCCTTGGGCGCGGCCACCGGGCTCCGCGGGGACTCGGGGGCGCGCCGGGGCTGCCGGGACTCCGCCGCGACATAGCGACGGTGCTGCGGCGAGGCGCGGAACGCCCCCGCCCAGTCCCGGTCCTTGTCGTTCTCGAAGGTCTCGAACGCCTCCGGCCACTGGTCGAATCCGAAGTACCGCAGCGCTTCGTCCGGCGGCCCGTAGTACGCGATCGTCCCGCCCGGTGCGAGGACGAGCAGCCGGTCGCAGACGTCCAGGCTGAGCACGCTGTGGGTGACGACGATGACCGTACGGCCGTCGTCCGCCAGCCCGCGCAGCATGTGCATGACCGAGCGGTCCATGCCCGGGTCGAGGCCGGAGGTCGGCTCGTCGAGGAAGAGCAGCGACGGCTTCGTCAGCAGCTCCAGGGCCACGCTGACCCGCTTGCGCTGGCCGCCCGAGAGCGAGTGGATCGGCTGGTTCACCCGCTGGTCCAGCCCCAGTTCGTGGATGACCTCGTCCACCCGTGCCTGCCGCTCGGCCTTCGCGGTGTCCTCGGGGAAGCGCAGCCGCGCGGCGTAACCGAGGGCGCGGCGCACGGTCAGCTGGGAGTGCAGGATGTCGTCCTGCGGTACGAGCCCGATGCGCTGCCGCAGCTCGGCGTAGTCCCGGTACAGGTCACGGCCGTCGTACAGCACCGTGCCCTCGTCGGCGGGCCGCAGCCCCGTCAGCGCGTTGAGCAGCGTCGACTTGCCCGCACCGCTCGGCCCGACCACGGCCAGCAGCGACTTCTCGCCGACGGGGAAGGAAACCTGACCCAGCAGCGTCCGGCGCCCCTTGTCGACCCGTACCGCCAGATCCTGCACGTCCAGCGACACCTCACCGGTGTCGATGAACTCCTGCAGCTCCTCGCCCACCAGCACGAACGCGGAGTGACCGACGCCGACGATGTCGCCGGGGACGACCGGAGCGCGAGTCACCGGGCGGCCGTTGAGATACGTACCGTTGTGGCTGCCGAGGTCGACGATCTCGTACCCCTCCGGACCCGCCCGCAGCTCCGCGTGCCGACGCGAGACGATGAGGTCCTCGACGACCAGGTCGCTGTCGGGCGCCCGGCCGATGCGGGTGACCCGCGCCGAGGGCAGCGGGCGCACGGCGCTCGGCTCCCGGAAGGTGCGGGTGGCGGCGGGGTGCGGGACGGAGGTGACGGCGGACGGCCGGTCGGCGGGCTCCGCCGGTCGCGGTACGCCGGTGAGCACCGCGCACGGGCCATCGGCCGGATTGCCGAACCTGATCACGCTCCCCGGCCCCACGCCCGACTGTCGCACCCGCCGCCCCTCGGTGTACGTACCGTTGGTGCTCTCCTCGTCCTCCACCACCCAGTGGCCGGCCGTGGTCCGCAGCACCGCGTGATGCCAGGAGACCCGGATGTCGTCCAGCACCACCTCGCCCGCGGGGTCGCGCCCCACGTGATATGTCCGGAGCGGACTCAGCACCTGGGTGCCGCCCCCGGCTTCGACGACGAGCTCAGGCGCGGTAGGAGAATCCGACCGCTCAGCCATACCTGGATTTTACGGCCGCGGCCCGGCCCCCGCCTGTTCAAGAACGCCGCCATCAATCACCCGAAAACCCTGGTAACGCGCTGGTGGCAGGCCGGTCACGCAGGGGTCGGCGGGCGCGCCCCCGCCGACCATCAAGCTTGCTTGCTCGATTGCTTGCCTGCACTGCGCCCCGGAGCCCCATAAGAACTAACCTGAACATAAGGGATATTCCATTCAGAATTTCGCCCGTGGGAGAGATCATGACTTTCGTTCAGATCATCGACTGCAAGACCGACCAATTCGACACCATGAATCGGCTCATGGACACCTGGGTCGAGCAGACGAAGGGGAAGAGGACGGCCACACACGCGACCGTCGGCAGGGACCGGTCCGACGCCGATCACTTCATCGAAATGATCGAGTTTCCGTCGTACGAGGATGCGGTGCGCAACTCGCAGCTTCCGGAGACGGACCGTATTTTCCAGGAGATGGTGGCGCTCTGCCAGGAGACGCCGACGTTCACCGATCTCGACGTGGTGCGCGAAGACCAGCTCAACAAGGCGACCGCGCGCCGCTTCTTCGAGGAAGTCAGCACCTCGGGCGACGCCGCGGGATTCACCGAGATGTTCACGGCCGACTATCACGACCACGACATCGCCAATGAGCAGGACACCAGGGGAGCCGACGGTATCCGGCAGGAGGTCTCGGGCTATCGACAGGCGTTCCCCGACTTCGCTTTCACCGTCGACGACCAGATCGCCGAGGGTGACAAGGTGACGACCAGGTGGAGCTGGCGCGGCACCCACCGAGGCGATTTCCGGACCCTGCCCGCCAGCGGCAATAAGGTCGCGATGTCCGGCGTCACCATCTTCCGGTTCACCAAGGACGGGAAGATCCAGGAAGGCTGGTGGAACTGGGACAACCTCAAGCTGCTCCGCGAGGTCGGCGCGCTCGGGGAGTGATATTCCGCGTTAGTGGCCAACTAACTGGCCAACTATGGGGCGCGCATGTCGCCGGTGTCCGCGACGGCATTGGCGAGGGCGGCCGGCGCGCGCTGGGCAGGGCGGGCCAGGATCTTTCGGCGCTGCAGGATCGTCCATAGGACGAGCGGCGTGAGCACCGCGAATTCCAGCGGAGGCGTGATCGCGGCGGCCGTCGGTATCGGCAGCGCGCACACGAGCAGGACGCGCGTGAGCCCTTCGGCGAGGAGCCCGGTGCCCAGTACCAGGGTCTGCGTCCGGTGCGCGCGGTGGAGGCGGGGGGCGCTGAGCGGGTGGCCGTGCAGCTTGCGCGCCAGGTAGGCGGTGGCCGGGGTGCCCCTCAGCCGGCTCCCGACGAACACCAGCCCGGCGAGGGTGCTCACCAGCGGATCGCGCAGGAGCAGCAGCCGGGGCTCCGAGGTCGCCGCGGCGAAGGCCGCCGACAGTCCGTACATGAGCAGCATGCCGAGGGCGAGACCGTCGGCGCGGCGGTCGTACAGCGCGGTGGCGGCCAGGAGGGCGGGCAGCGTGTCGATGCCCGCGACGGCCCGGCCGGGCGGACTCCCACTGACCCCGGGCCTTCTCATGCCAGAGCGGCCTTCTCATGCCAGGGCGGCGGTCTCATTCCTGGCTGGTGGTCTCATGCCTGGCCCAGGTCGGAGCTGACCCAGCGCTGCGGACGCATCCGGATGATCACGTGCGGCTCCAGCTCTTGCTCCGCGTAGTCGACGAACGCCTCGGCCTTTTCCCTGGGCAGATACCGGGCGGCCAGCCTCAGGTGGTCCTCCCGGGTGCCCGGTTCCACCGCCGTGACCGGGCCCTCGACGGAGACGTACCGGACGGTGGGTTCCACGCGGTCCACCATCATCGTGAAGCGGCCGGCAGCGTCGATCAGCCGAGCTTTGCGCGAGTCCCGACCCGTCAGGATCCACAACTCACCGCCCGGCTCGTAGTGGTACCAGATCGGGACGGAGAGCGGTGCCCGCCCTTCCCCGGCCGCTACGGCGAGCGCGCCGACGTGCGGCTCCGCCAAAAACCGCTCACGTTCTTCAGGTGTCAATGGCACAGGACTCCTCCTCAATGGCTCTTGCGGTACGCAGCAATTGCGTACGTATCAATCACGTACAGGGTTCCCGCACAGCGGCTTGCACCGGCAGCGCCACGCCGCGCCTCGGGTCCCGCCCCTGGCCCCGACTGCCTTCCCCCCCCGAGGGCTGCCTGGATCTCGCCAGCGAGTTAGCTTAGGCTTACCTAAGTTTCTACTCCCGGACGGTTTGGAGTACCTGGATGCGTCCCTTCAGGGCCCGCGCGACCATGCCGACTGCCGCAGAACGCGTCCTGTCGATCATGAGTGCCGCACATTCCATGACGGTGGTGAGCGACGGGCTTGCCACTGAAGTGCGTCGCCTCGACGGTGCGGGAGCGATGGGGCACATCCATCTGCACGCGCCGGCCGAAGACGCCGGCACCGGCACCGGCACCCACGGCGACGCGATGCGGGTGCCGGTGCGGCTGGAGTTCACCGACATCGCCCCCACGCCCGTACGCGACCGGCTGCGGGCCCGCGTCACCGTAACCGGCCTGCTGCTCACCCCGTACGACGCGACGTCCGAGAAAAGCACCTGCATGGAGTTCGGTCAGGCGGTCCTCGAAGACGCTGGTCACCGGGCCTTCATCCCCCTCCACACGTTGGCGGCCACGGAACTGGACCCGCTCGCGACACGCGAGGCGGACATGCTCACCCATCTCATGGACGAGCACTCCGAACTCCTCCCCCTTCTGCTGCGTCTTGTCCGTCCGCTCCCTCGCAAGGGAATGACGCGCGCACTGCCGGTGGCGATGGACCGCTACGGCGTGACCCTGCGCCTGGAATACCCGCACACCCACCGCGATGTCCGTCTGCCGTTCAAGGCGCCCGTGACCGACATCGACCAAGCCGGCCCCCGGATCCACGCCCTGCTGGCTACCGCAGGCGCCGCCCCCGCCTCGTGACCTGATCTGCGTCAGCACCTCCAGGGATCAGGTCAACGCCTCGGTAGTGATGGGCAGTTGACGGATACGACGGCCGGTGGCGTTGAAGACCGCGTTGGCGATCGCCGGTGCCACGCCGACATGGACGACCTCGCCGAGCCCCTTGACGCCGAGGGGGTCGGCCTCGCGGTCCTCGCCGTCCAGGTAGATCGCTTGGACGTCCGGGACGTCGGCGTTGACCGGGACGAGGTAGTCGGCCAGGCTCGCGTTGACGATCCGGCCGTCGCGGTGGTCGGTGACCGTATGCTCCAGCAGGGCCGTGCCGATGCCGCCGACGATGCCACCGATGGCCTGGCTCTCGGCGAGCTTGGGGCTGATGATGCGGCCCGCGTCGTACACACCGAGCATGCGCCGCACCCGTACCAGCCCGAGTGTCGCATCCACGGCGACCTCGGCGAAGGTGGCGTTGTAGGCGTAGAAGGAGTGCCGCTCCGCACCTGTGGGCCCGGTGAAGGAGCCGAGGGCTTCGAGGTGGGAGCGGTGGTGGCGGGCGAGCAGGCTGCGGTAGGTCTCGCCACGGGCCGAGTTGTTCTTCACGTGCAGCCGGCCGGCGCGTACGACGATGTCGTCGGGGTCCACGCCGTACAGCGGGGATCGGCGGTCGGTCACGGCGAGTTGGACCGCTTGCTGCCGGACCCGGTTGCAGCCGTCGAGTACGGCGGAACCGACGCTGGCCATGGTCATCGAGCCGCCGTGCGGCGGGGTCGCCGGGTAGCGGGAGTCACCGAGTCTGAAGGTGACGGTGCGCATGGTCAGGCCGAGGGCGTCGGCGGCGACCTGGGTCTGGGAGGTGTAGGTGCCCGGCCCCATGTCGCTGGTGGCGGCCTCGACCACGGCGGTGCCGTCGGCATCCAGGCGGACGCGGGCCCGGGCGGTGTTGCGGGCGGTGTCGTAGACGCCGGCTGCCATGCCCAGCCCGATCAGCCAGTCGCCCTCACGCCGCGAGCGCGGCTCGGAAGAGCGGCGCTGCCAGCCGAACTCGCGGGCGCCGACGGTGTAGCACTCGCGCAGGCGGCGGGTGGAGAACGGCAGACCGGACGACTCGTCCTGCGCCGGTTCGTTGCGTTGGCGCAGCTCGATCGGGTCGATGCCGAGCTTGTCCGCGAGTTCGTCCATGGCCGATTCGATGACGAACGAGGCCGTGGCGAAGCCGGGGCCGCGCATCCACACCGGGGTGTTCACATCCAGCGGCACCGTCCGGTACGTCTGGCGAATGTGGGGCGTGCTGTAGAGCATCTGCCCGGGCGGCAGGACCGACTCGGTGAACGTCTCGTACGAGGACGTCTCGGCGTCCATCTCGTGGTCCATGGCCTTCAGGCGGCCGCGCCGGTCGCTGCCCAGCCGCAGCCGGTAGTCGTAGGAGGGCCGGAAGCCGGTGCCGAAGTACTGCTGCTTGCGGCTCAACACCAGTTTGACCGCACGGCCGGTCACGCGGGCGGCCAGCGCGGCGACGACGGTGTGGGGCCAGCAGCGCAGCCCGCTGCCGAAGGCCCCTCCGATGAACGGCGAGATGACGCGCACGGAGTCCAGCGGCAGGTCGAACACGGCGGCCAGCTCGGTCTGGGTGCCGAGAATCCACTGGGTCTTGTCCCACACGGTGAGCCGGTCGCCGTCCCAGCGGGCGATGGTGGCGTGCGGCTCCATCGGATTGTGGTGGTTGCGGGCCGTGCGGTAGGTCAGGTCCAGCCGTACGGCCGCGTTGCGCAGCCCGGCTTCGGCGTCGCCGCGCGCGTACGTCGTCGGCTCGGCCTCCTCGGCACCCTCGTCCTGGTCCTCCTGGTCCTCCTGGTCGTCCCGGTCGTCCCGGTCGTCCCGGTCGTTCCGCTCGGCCTCGCGCAGGTCGGTCGAGGGCTGCTCGGTCTCGTAGCGGACCTTCACCAGGCCGGCGCCGTGCTGTGCAGCATCGAGGGTGGTGCCGAGGACGACGGCGACCGGCTGGCCGTGGAAGAGCACGTGGTCGTCCTGGAAGACGCGCAGCCGCCGGCCGGGCGGATTGTTCGACCCGGAGTTGTCACGGTAGGGCAGTTTCGGGGCGTTGCGGTGACTGATCACACGCAGTACGCCCGGGTGGGCCAGGGCAGCACGGGTGTCGAGGGACGTGATGCGGCCGCGGCCGATGCTGCTGTCGACGATGACGGCGTGCACGGCCCCGTCGACGTTGTGTTCGGCGGCGTACAGCGCCTGGCCCGTGACCTTCAGCCGCCCGTCCACCCGGGACAGCGGCGCACCCACGGCTGCCTGCGGCTGGGGGCTCACTTCGTACCTCCTACGATGCGCAGCTGACGTTCGACGGTCCGCTTCAGCAACTCGACCTTGAAACGGTTGTGTTCCAGCGGCCGGGCGCCGTCCGCCGCTCCCTCGGCAGCGGCTGCCCACAGCGCCTCGGAGGGGCGCTCGCCGAGGAGGCGCCGCTCGACTGCGGGCAGCTTCCACGGCACGGTGCCCACCCCGCCGGCGGCGACCCTTGCCTCCCGGATGACCCCGCCCCGGACATGCACCGCGACCGCTGCCGAGGTCAGGGCGAACTCGTACGACTGCCGGTCGCGCACCTTCAGGTAGCCGGACTTCAGCGGACGCGGATGGGCGGGGATCTCCACCGCTGCGATCAACTCGCCCTTGCGGACGGCCTGTTCACGGTCAGGGGTGCTGCCGGGCCGCAGCAGGAAATCGGCGAACGGCACCCGGCGTTCTCCGTCCGGCCCCAGCAGGTGCACGGTCGCCTCCAGTGCGGCGAACGCCACGGCCACGTCGGAGGGGTGGGTGGCCACGCACGAGTCCGAGGTGCCCAGGATCGCGTGCGTGCGGTTGTATCCCTTCAGCGCGGCGCAGCCGGAGCCGGGGGCGCGCTTGTTGCAGTCGGCGGTCACGTCGCGGAAGTACGTGCAGCGGGTGCGCTGCATGATGTTGCCGCCGAGGGTGGCCATGTTCCGCAGCTGGGCCGAGGCGCTCAGCTCCAGCGCCTCGCAGACGACCGGGTACAGCGCGCGCACCGTGGGATGGGCGGCGGCTTCCGCCATGCGCACCAGCGCCCCGAGGCGCAGCCCGCCGCGCTCGGTGACGGTGACCTCGCGCAACGGCAGGCCGGTGATGTCGACCAAGGTCTCGGGACGTTCGACGGTCTCGCGCATCAGGTCGACCAGAGTGGTGCCGCCGGCGATGTAACGACCGCCGCGGCGGCCCCGGTCGAGGGCCTCACGGGTGTCGGACGCCTTGGTGAAGGCAAAGGGGTACATGAAAGGCCCTCACTTCCGCCCTGCGGCCTGCTCGACCGCTTCGACGATCTTCACGTAACAACCGCAGCGGCAGATGTTGCCGCTCATCCACTCCCGGATCTGCTCCGGCGAGCCGGTGTGGCCCTCCTGAATGCAGCCGACGCCGGACATGATCTGGCCGGGCGTGCAGTAGCCGCACTGGAAGGCGTCCCGGTCGATGAACGCCTGCTGGAGTGGGTGGAGTTGGCCGCCGTCGGCCAGGCCCTCGATGGTGGTGACCTCGGCACCCTCCAGGCGTACTGCGAGCGTCAGGCAGGAGTTCACCCGTTGCCCGTCGACCAGGACGGTGCACGCGCCGCACGCTCCGGCGTTGCAGCCCTTCTTGGAACCGGTGAGTCGGAAGTGCTCGCGCAGCAGATCGAGCAGCGAGGTGCGGTTGTCGACCGTCACGGTCCGCCGGGTGCCGTTGACCGTCAGGGACACCCGGCCGGCGGGCGGCGCCTCAACGGCAGCCGCCTCCTTGGGGCCGGCGAGGAATGTTCCTCCGACCACACTGCCGGCGACGGCGGCTCCGCCGACTGCGGTGGTGGCCACGAAGGCGCGCCTGCTCGGCGCCGTGGACGTGGACGTGGACGTGAGGGAAGAGTCGGAGGCGGGGGAGGAGTCGGAGACGCGGGAGGAGGAGGGAGATGGGACCGCAGGTTCAGATGACATGTGTACGCCTTCGCATCGTTGACGAATCAGTCGTACGCGCGGGCACGGCCGGACGGGGTCAGCCGGGCATGGGTTCGGCGTAGTGGCGGAAGCCCTCGCGTTCTTGGTGCAGGGAGAACAGACGCGTCGCGAGCGCGTCGGGGCTGCTGTTGCCGGCATCGGGATGGATGGCGCCGGGGACGATCAACTGGGCGGCGTAGATGTTCTCCGGTGCCAGTGCCTGGTGGAGCATGGCCGCGTAAGCGCTCTCGGCGGCGAAGGCGATGGACGTGCCCGCCCGGTCGGGGTGAGGGCGCACGGCGCTGCCGCCATTGACGAACAACAGGGTGCCGCGGCCCAGCTTCCGCATCCCGGGCAGCACGGCGTTCACGCTGGTGAGCGGCCCCTTGAGGGAGAAGGCCAGCGGGTCGTCCAGGTCGGTGGCGCCGGTGTCGAGGACGGGCTTCATGAAGTCCGCGCGCGGTACGGGGCTGTACTGCAGAATCTCCACGTGCCCCAAGGACCCGGCTGCGGCGTCGAGCGCCGCCGTGAGGGAGCCGGCGTCGAGGACGTCGGCTGCGAAACCGCGCGCGGTGATGCC
The DNA here is from genome assembly GCF_055567935.1 of Streptomyces sp. NPDC026301. Classification (NCBI taxonomy): domain Bacteria; kingdom Bacillati; phylum Actinomycetota; class Actinomycetes; order Kitasatosporales; family Streptomycetaceae; genus Streptomyces; species Streptomyces sp. NPDC026301. Next base: position 101,762 of record NZ_JBVHPN010000020.1, read on the forward strand.
GTCTCGCGCCAGCTCGGCGCACAGCTGGTCCAGGTGCGCGCTGCTGCGGGAGATCAAGGCGACGCTGTGGCCGGCGGCGCCGAAGCGGCGGGTAGCTGCCAGGCCCAGCCCGGGGCCGGCGCCGACGAGGGCGAACGTGGTCATGATCAGCTCCAGAGAGTAGCGGAGTAGCGGAGTTGCGGAGTAGCGAAGAGGGGAGGCCGGGAGGCCGGGCGGCCCGGCCCGGCAGGGGCAGGGCCGGACCGCCCGGAAAGAAGGCCCGGTCAGACGGTGAGCATGGCCTTGACGGCGCGACGCTCGTCCATGGCCTTGTACGCCTCGGCGGCCTGGTCCAGGGGCACGGTGAGGTCGAAGACCTTGCCGGGGTTGATCTTCCGCTGCCAGATCAGGTCGATCAGCTCGGGCAGGTACTGGCGTACCGGGGCGGGGCCGCCGAGCAGGTGGACCTGGGAGAAGAAGAGTTCCTCGCCGCTCAGGGCGACGTCGTGGTTGACGCCCACGAAGCCGACGTGCCCGCCGGGGCGGGAGGAGCGGATGGCCTGGTTCATGGACTCCTGGGTGCCGACCGCTTCGACGACGGAGTGGGCGCCCAGGCCGCCGGTCAGCTCCTTGATCTTCGCTACGCCGGCGTCGCTGCGTTCGGTGACGACGTCGGTGGCGCCGAACTCGCGGGCGAGCTTCTGGCGCGGCTCATGGCGGCTCATCGCGATGATCCGCTCCGCGCCGAGCTGCTTGGCGGCCAGTACGGCGAGCAGGCCGACCGCGCCGTCGCCGACGACCGCGACGGTCTTGCCGGGACCGGCCTCCGCGGCGACCGCACCGAACCAGCCGGTGCCCAGCACGTCGGAGGCGGCGAGCAGGTCGGGGATCAGATCGGCGTCGGGCGTACCCGGCAGGGGTACGAGGGTGCCGTCGGCGTGGGGGATCAGGGCACGCTCGGACTGGGTGCCGACCTGGGCCATGAACACGCGGTGGACGCAGGAGGAGGGGTAGCCGGAGCGGCAGAGCTCGCAGGTGCCGCAGGAGGCGACGAACGAGCCGACCACCCACTGGCCGGGCTTGACGTTCTTGACCTCGCTGCCCACCTTCTCGACGATGCCGACGTACTCGTGCCCCATCGGCATGGGCTCCTCGACCGACTCGATGCCGCGGTAGGGCCACAGGTCCGAGCCGCAGACGCAGGTCGCCGACAGCCGGATGACGGCATCCGTCGGGGCGGTGATCTTCGGGTCGGCGACCTCCTCCACGCGGACGTCACCGGGAGCGTGCAGTACAGCAGCGCGCATGAGTGTTACTCCTACTGGTTGTGGGTCGGCCGCCGAGGCGGCCGGGATGTGCTTTGCCACGGGCTGGTTCTTTGCAACGGGATGGTTCTTTGCAAGGGGAAGGGCTCGGACCGGTGGGCGCTGTGCGGCGCGGGGGTGTCGGCCTCTCCATCACCCGCGCGCCCGAGCGTCCGAGCGTCCGACCGTCAGTGCGTCCGTGCGCCCGTGCGCTCGTGCGTCCGTCCGTCAGTGCGTCCGAGTGTCCGTGCGTCCGCTCCGGACAGGTCCTCTCTCCCCGCCGACCACGCAGGCGGCGGGGACACGTCTTACGTTCCGGCTGACCGGCGCACGGCTGCGTCCCTGGGGATCGCGGACCGACGTCGTTGGATGACGGCGAGGGCGAGTGTGGGGATCAGCGTGAGCGCGGCGATGCCGGTGCCCACGGCGGCGGGGCCCGTAGCCCCCAGGGAGGAATCGAGTGCGAGGCCGGCGATCCAGGAGCCGATGGCGGTGCCGAGGTTGAACGCCGAAACGGTCAGTGCGGACCCCAGGGTGGGAGCCTGGCCTGCGAACCGGACGCCCAGGGAGATCAGTACCGGATTGGCGCCGAGCCCGAACAGCCCCAGCAGGGCGACCAGCACGATCGTCGGCACGCTGTAGCCGGCCAGCAGGCAGATCGCCAGCAGCAGGACCGTGGTCGCCGCAGGGGCCAGGACCGTCGTCGCGTGCGGACGCCTGTCGCCGAGACGGCCTCCCACGAGGAAGCCCGCCAGGGCGCCGACGCCGAAACCGACCAGGACCAGCGGCACAAGGCCGGCGGCCAGCTGTGCCCGGCCGGTCAGCAGCGGCGAGATGTACGAGTACGTCGACATCACACCGCCGGTCGTGGTCGCACAGGCCGCCAGCGCCAGCCACAGCCGACCCGAGCGCAGAGCGGACAGCTCGGACCGGATCGACAACGCCTGGTGGCCGGCGGTGTCGCGCGGAACATGGCGGGCGATGAGCACCATGGCCGCCGCGCCCAGGACGGCGAGTGCCCAGAAGGGGCCCCGCCAGCCCATGAGCTGCCCGGCGAAGGCGCCGAGCGGCACACCGACGACGTTGGCGAGCATCGCACCGGCGCCCACGACGCCCAGGGCGCGGGAGCTCGCGGCGGGACCGGCGGCGCGTGCGGCCACCACGTTGGCCACCGCCCAGAACGCCCCGGTCGCCAGGGCCGTCAAGAACCGCGCCGCCAGCAGCAGCGCGAAACCGGAGCCCACCGCGACGATGACATGTCCGGCCGCGAAGATGCCCAGCGCGAGGATCAGCGTCAGCCGCCTGAGCAGCCGCAGCGTCAGCATCGCCATCAGCGGCGCGCCGACGATCATGCCGACTGCGAAGACGGTGATCAGCAGCCCGGCCCGGGCCACACTGATCTGCACGTCGTCGGCGATCTCCGGCAGCAGGCCCGCCACCACGAACTCGGTCGTGCCCATCAAAAAGGTGCCCAGGGCGAGCACGTACACGACGAGCGGAAGCCGGGTGTGCGGCCGCTCGCGGTCACCGACCCGCAGGTCGGCGGGGGCGTGGAGGGTTCCTCCTCGCGTAGTCATGCGTGGTCTCCGCAAAGGTTCGAGAACGGGGTGCGCATCCCAGGAAACCGCCCCTGTCGCGTGCGCGGGAGGCTGCGTTTATGGGGGTACCAGCTCAACCCCCCTCCCGCCGGGTTCGGGCCCTAGCGTGGAGAGCATGGAAAGCCGCTCCGACAACCGCGCCGACATCCGTGACTTCCTCGCCCGCCGCCGCGCCCAGCTCACCCCGGAGCAGGTCGGGCTGCCCACCAGCGGCCGCCGCCGGGTGCCCGGGTTGCGCCGCGAGGAGGTCGCGGTCCTCGCGGGCGTGAGCACCGAGTGGTACACGCGGCTGGAGAAAGGCCACATCAGCGGCGTGTCCGAGGACGTCCTCGACGCGGTGGCCCGCACCCTGCAGCTGAGCGAGGACGAACGCACCTACCTGTTCGACCTGGCCAAAGCCGCCCAGCCCAGCCCCGCGCCACGGCGCCGCCGCAAGGCCGTCGAGGTCCCGCCCCGCGTCCAGTGGCTGCTGGACTCCATGACCCTGTCCGCGGCGTTCGTCAGCAACGGACGCCTGGACATCGTGGCCACCAACGCACTCGCCCGCGCCCTGTTCGCGCCGATGTTCGTCAGTGCCACCACGGATGACCGCGGCCGCCCCAACTTCGCCCGGTACTACTTCCTCGACCCCACCTCGCAGGACTTCGCCGACGACTGGGACAGCGCCGCCGACACCACCGCCGCGCTGCTGCGCGCCGAAGCCGGCCGATACCCCAGCGACAAGGCGCTGCGCGAGCTCGTCGGCGAGCTGTCCACGGTCAGCGCCGGGTTCCGTACCCGGTGGGCCGCCCACAACGTGCGCATCCACCACGGCGGCATCAAACGCTTCCACCACCCCGACGCCGGCCCCCTGACGCTCACCTACCAGCCGCTGGACCTGCCCATGTCCGCCCAGGAAGCCCACTCCCTGACCATCTACACCGCCGAACCCGGCACCACCGACGAGGACCGGCTCAAACTCCTCGCCAGCTGGGCAGCGCCCGGATTCCGGAAAGCGGGACCTACTGGTGACAGGGAGACGCGAACCTGACTCGGAAGGGGACGAACGGTCACGTCGAGCCCGGGATCGCCGATCCACTGCGCTTATTGATCCACTGCGCTCGTCGATCCACTGCGCTCGCCGATTCACTGCGCTCGTCGATTCACTGCACTTGTCGATCCACTGCGCTCGCCGCTCAGAGCGCGGTGCCCGTCTCCTCGGCCAGCGCCTGCAGGAGGCGGTCCTGGAACGCCTCGTCGTGGACCGCGCGGTGCGGCTGCAACCGCTCGTGGTGGTACCAGTACCCGCCGGTGGTCAGGGCCTGGGGCTCGTCGCTCGACGCGAGCCACTCCTGCGTCCGATGGCCGAGCTCAAGATCGTCCGGTGCGCCCGGACCACCCATCTTCGTCGGCACCCAGCCCGGATCCACGGCGTTGCTCAGCACCCCCGGGCGCAGGCGGGCCACCGCGGCCGCGAGCGTTGTGACGAACAGCTTGCTGTCGGCGTACGAGCCTGGGCTCTCACCCCGCCAGTCGACCCCGTCGAGCGAGGGGCGCCCACCGAAATGCGAGCCGCTGCTCAGGTACACCAGCCGGCGCGGCCCGCGCAGCAGGGCCGTGAGCAGGTACGGGGCGATGATGTTGACCGGCATGACCGCCGGTCCGCTCCACACGCCGGCGTTGTGAATGACCGCGTCGAGGGGCTCGGCGTCATTCAGCTCCGCGGCGATGCGCCGCACGGCGTCACGCGCCATGAAATCGCCCACCACAAGCTGTGCCCCGCGCTCGACCAGCGGGTCGAGACCCGTCGCACGCTCCCGGTTCCGCGCGTGCACCACCACGTCATGCCCCGCGGCCAACAGCGAGTCCGCCGCGGCACGCCCGAGGCCGTCCGCGGAACCGGTCACCAGGATCCGACTCACTACGACACCGCCCCCTCGACGAGGGGCGCACGGACGGTCGAATTGTCCTGCTCGCCGCCCCGGACATCGCCGCTCTCCTGCATGATTGCTCCCTGCATGGGGTGTCTCCTTCCGTTTGCGGTCGCCCACCAAGCCTTGGCCAGGCTTCGGGGTTTCCGACCGAAGCCGAGGAAATCCATCTCGAGGCTGCGGAAATCCGTCTGGTCCGACACCGCTGTGCGGACCGGCCGGAAGGGAGGAGCCCCGACGGCTCCTCCTCGGTGCTCAGCCGGAGAAGACCTGCTTCGCGGTCGTGATCGCCGTCATGGCCTTGGGCCAGCCGGCGTAGAAGGCGAGGTGGGTGATCGCCTCGACGAGCACGGCCACGGTGACCAGGCTGCGGTCGCGGGCGGCCAGCTCGGTGCGATTCCACACGTCCTCGAACAGGACGTCGTCGGTGAGCTCGGCGAGCTTCGGAGCGAAATCGCCGATCGTGCGGCGCCCGCCACCGATCTGCTTGTGTTGGTCGGTCAATGCATGTCCTTTCGCTGGTCCGCGAGTCGCGCAGGCCCAGGTAGCTCGCGTTCATGCGCGGACCGGTGTATTCCTCATCAGTGGTGCGGGCGTCGCCCCGACTGCCAGATCGGTTGTCCGACTGCCCTGCTCAGCTCTGCTCAGTTCTGCTCCGCTCAGCACCGGCTCCGGCGGGTGGTGCCCACGTCACCGGCTGTCGTGCCTGCTCACCGGCTGCGAGGGCGGTTGTACTGCTCGTCGGTGACCGGCTCGTTCCAAGTGGTCTCCTCGCTGCCGTCGCCCTTGCCCTCCCACATGGCGATGTGCTCCATGAAGCGGTCGGGGGTGGCACCGTGCCAGTGCTCCTCATTCGGGGGGGGGCACGTGACGGTCTGGCCGGGGGGGCTTCGAAGACGGTGCCGTCACGGGTACCGATCAGGGCGATTCCGGAGACGACGTGCAGGGTCTGACCCAGCACGTGGGAGTGCCAGTGAGTGCGGGCACCGGGGGAGAAGCGGACCATATTGGCGCGCATGCGGGACGGCTCCTTGCCCGCGTAGATCACGTCGAACCACACGTCGCCGGTGAACCAGTCCGCAGGAGCCTTCGTGGTGGCCTGCTGTGTAACAAATTCCATGGTCTCTCTCCCAAATGCTGGTGGTGGAGTCTGTCGGGGGCGATCGGGCGGCCGGGCGGCGTCGGTGCGGGCGAGGCCGGAGCCCAGTGCGTACGGGCCCCTGGTCAGTCGGCTCTGGACCGGCCAAGACCACTGTGCGTCGGCGGCGGCCTTCAGGCAGCCGCCAGAGCCCGTACCCCAGTCGGTCCCGGGGGCTTCAACCGCCGCCAACATCGAGAAAACCGCAGTTCAAGGGAGCGGGGAAGGGCCTACCGTTACAGGTACTAACAGGACCCCCCACATACGCACCGTTCGGCCTAGCCTGGAACGTGTGAGTACCGAGAGCGACATCCGCGACTTTCTGGTGTCCCGCCGCGCCAAGATCACCCCGCAGCAGGCCGGGTTGCCCGCCTACGGTGGACACCGGCGTGTGCCCGGTCTGCGCCGCGAAGAAGTCGCCCTGCTCGCCGGCGTCAGCATCGATTACTACGTCCGCCTGGAGCGCGGCCACCTCGCCGGCGCCTCTGAAGAAGTCCTCGATGCCGTCGCGAACGCCCTCCAGCTGGACGATGCCGAACGCGCCCACCTCTACGACCTGGCCCGCGCCGCCGCCAAACGCCCCGCCCGCCGCGGCAAGCGCGCCCGCGGGCCGCTGCCGGACAGCGTCCTGCGCGTGCTTCGCTCGATGACCGACTCCCCGGCCTTCATCCGCAACGGCCGCCTGGACATCCTTGCCACCAATCCCCTCGGCCGCGCCCTCTATGCCCCGCTGTTCCCCGACCCCACCACCGAGACGGTCAACATCGCCCGCTTCCAGTTCCTCGACCCACGCGGCCGCGACTTCTTCCCTGACTGGGAGGAGGCGTTGAACACCACCGTCTCCCTGCTGCGTACAGAGGCCGGGCGCGCTCCTCACGACAGCGATCTGACCGGACTCATCGGTGAGCTCGTCACCCGCAGCGAGGAGTTCCGCACTGCCTGGGCCAAACACAACGTCCGCCTGCACCACACCGGCCGCAAGTCCTTCCACCACCCCGCTGTCGGCACCCTCACTTTCGACTTCGACGCCATGGAACTGCCCGCCCAGCCCGGCCTCACGCTTACTGCCTACAGCACCGCCCCCGGCACCCCCGACCACGACGCCCTCCAACTCCTCGCCACCTGGGCCGCCACCGAAAACACCCAACCCACCCCCACCCCCACCATCGCCGAGGCAGATACGGACCACTCGCACCAGCGATAACGCCACACCTGGCGCCTAGGCCCTACGGGCGCCGCCGCGACGACGCGGATAACGGGCACGCCGCCGCCCAGCGCAACCTGTTCAACGCAAGCGGCGATCAAGCCGGTGGTGGGTTGCGTGCCGCCCGCACCGGCCTCGAAAGCGACCAGCACGGCAGGCGCCTCACCGACCCGCTGGAACACGCTCTGGAAGTTGGATCCCAGCCCGTCCCTCACATCGAACGAGCAGGCCCGCGGGTCAGCTCATCAAGGATTCTTCTTCTCGACTGCACCGACGGTGTGATGGCCATGGGCGCGACGGCACCTTCGTCTGCGGCATACGGAGGAGGAGAGCCCGGGTGTGCCGATTGCCGCGCCTGTCCCTGGCCACGGCTGTCCCGAGTCACCCTCCGCCGATCCGGCCACGGTGATCGAAGACGTGGCGGGGTTCAGCGCGGAATCACCCAGCCCGGCGCCCAGGTCCCGGCGGTCTCGTGGTTGGCCGCTGTGGCCGCTGTGGCCGCAGTGGTGGCGAGGTGGGCGCGGAGGGTGGCCAGCGCTGGGTGGGGGTTGTCGCGGTGCCACAGGAGCGAGTGCGGGTAGACGGGCATTGGGTCGGTCACCGGGATGCGGCGCAGGCCGTGGCCGGCGGGCCAGACGAGGCGTGTGTGCTCGCCCATGAAGGTGGCCAGGGCCGGGGTGTCGGCGATGGTGTCGAGGAGCGCGTCGGAGCCGAAGTTGGGGCCAGTCGCCTCGATGGTGAGGCCGAACTCGGCGACGAGGTCGTCGTAGTAGGCGGCCCACTCGGTACCGGGGACGATGCCGGGCATCCAGATCCGGTGCCCGGCGAGCTGAGCGAGGGGTACCGACCGGGCGCCCGCCAGCGCGTGGGCGGGGCCGGTGAGGAGCTGGAGCGGCTCGTCGAGCACTCGTACGGACTCGATGTCCTCGGGAAGGGGCCGCCCGGGCGCGGCGACGGCGCGGAAGGATGCGTCGATCGCACCGGATCGGATGGCGGCTACGGCCGCCTCGATGTCGAACAGCATCACCACGTCGAGTTCGATCTCGGGGTGTGCGCGGTGAAAGCCGCGCATCAGGCCCGACGGCGCGACACGTGAGGCGATCACGTCGACGCGCAGCGGACGGCGGCCGGTGCGAACGGACGCGACCGCGCGCTCGGCGACGCGCAGCAGCTCGCGCGCGTGGGGCAGGAACGCCTGCCCGTCGATGGTGAGCTCGGCGCCGCGCGGGGTGCGGGTGAACAGCCGCACGCCGAGGTTGCGCTCCAGCGCGGCGATGCGCTTGGAGACGGCCTGCTGGGTGACCGCCAGCTCGGCGGCGGCCTCCTGGAACTGCCCCGCCTCGGCGGCAGCGACGAAGGTCCGGACGGCGTCGAGGTCCATGCCGACAGCCTATGGGTACAACCATTGGTTGTGGCAGAGCGGCCCGGCGGTTGTTTGATCCCTGAGTGCGGCCATCGCTTTGATGCTTCCGATCGCGGATCGGTTGTGCTGGTGAGTGGAGAGGGGCGTCGGGCATGCGGAGCGGGCACCGGCTGAGAAATCTGCGCGGACATCTGCTCAGACATCGGCTGGGGCGGCGGGGCGGGCACCGGCTGGGGCGGCGGTTCGGGTGGCTGTGGGGAGCGTACGGGACCAGCGCGCTCGGCACGTGGCTGGCCTTCGGCGCGTTCCCGCTGATCGCCATCCGGGTGCTGCACGCCGGACCGGCCGAGGTCGCCGCGCTCTCCTCCGTGGGGACTGCGGTGGGCGCGGCCGTGGCGGTGCCGCTCGGCCCGTGGGTGGAGTACCGCCGCAAGCGGCCGGTGCTGATCGCGACGGACCTGGTGCGATGCGCGGCGCTGCTGACGATCCCCGCCGCGTTCGCGCTCGGCGTGCTCACCTTCCTTCAGCTCCTACTGGTCTCGGTCGTCGTCGCGGCGGCCGACATCACCTTCCGCGGCGCCTCCGGCGCGTACCTGAAGACGCTGCTGCCGGCCGAGGACCTGCTCATCGCCAACGCCCGCTTCGAGTCCACGGCCTGGACGACCACCATCATCGGACCACCGCTGGGCGGCGCGGCGATCGGGCTCCTCGGCCCGGTGGCGACGGTGGTGGCCGACGCGGTCAGCTACCTGCTCTCGGCCCTGGGCATCCGCGCGACGGGCAGGCACGAGCCGCGGCCCGAGCGCCGTGAGGCCGCGCGCATGAGGGCCGGGGACCTGCTCGACGGCTGGCGGTACATCTTCGCCGACGCGACGCTGCGTCCGCTGTTCTTCAATACCGCCTTGTTCAACGGCCTGGTGATGGCCGCCCAGCCGCTGCTGGCCGTCCTGATGCTCGGCCCGCTCGGGTTCACACCGTGGCAGTACGGCCTCGCCTTCGCCGCGCCCTCGATCGGCGGGCTGCTCGGCTCCCGACTGGCCCGACCGCTCGTCACCCGGTTCGGGCAGCACCAGGTCCTGGTCGTGGTCGGGGCGCTGCGCGCGCTCTGGCCCGTCGGCCTGGCCTTCCTGGGGCCGGGCACCGGTGGGCTGCTGCTGGTGATGGGCGTCGAACTCGGGCTCATCTTCTGCTGCGGAGTCTTCAACCCCGTCTACGCCACCTACCGCATCGAGCGCACCGCGACCGACCGGGTCACCCGCACGCTGACCGCCTGGGCGGTGACGACCAAGGCCTCGACCGCGGTCCTGACGGCCGTCTGGGGCGTGCTGGGCAGTCTGCTCGGCCCCCGTACAGCCATCGGCCTGGCCGGCGTGCTCCTGCTGGCGACCCCGCTCCTGCTCCCTCGCCGCGCGGCAGCGCCTCTCCCCGAGCCGAAGTCGGCACCGAGCCGCACCTGACGGGCTGTCATGACCGTCACGGCGATCGGGCGCGCTGCCCATCTTTGCAGCGGCTCACCCCTCCGCGTACGGCTCGTACAGCTCGTACAGCTCGGAGATGAGCGCGACGCCCGCCGCCGTGGCCGGTAGGGATCTCCACGCGGCAAAACGTGGCGCACATATCAACATGCCTCAACAGCCCCAGAAACTTGCGACCCACGTACGGCGCAATGCCACCTGCCTCCCCTGCCTGAAGCCTTCTGACGACCCCAAGGATTAACGAGGGCGACGCGCAGGAGCGGGCGTGGTGAGTTCCGGGACGGAGGCCTCGGCGTCGCGGGTCCGGTGGCAGTCGCAGGGGCGGCGAGGAGCGAGACCAACCGTGTTCACATCGTCTCGGAGATCATTTGCGGGTCAGCCCTCAGACGGTGTACGCACCCGGGCCCTCTCTCCCGCGCTCCTGCCGTGACCGGTGACGCCCCTGCCCTGTCCCGGAAACCTGCCTCCAAACCCAACGGAGGTGAGACGCACTGCCGGAGGGCCACAGACACTCCTCACAGCTGCTTGCCCGCTGCCTCCAGGACCACGCCTTGAGCATCTCGCGCTGCGGGGCCGCCCGACCGCGGGCGACGATGAGCTGGTGGACGGGCTTCCGGGAGGCACTGCGGGCAGCGATCCACGGCAGCCGTCGCAGCGAGCAGATCAAGAAATCGGCCAAGCCCCGGACGTCATGAACTTGCTGCCGGGCAGTCGCTGAAGCAGCGTTCTCGACATCGTCCGCAACGCCCGGGGCGGGCGAAGCCGGACGGCGAGCCGGGTTGATGTGCGCCGGCAGGCCTGCACGGTCCCTCGCGCCGACCTCCAACGGCTGCGCCGGTCCCAGGCGCCGGGTGGCGGATCTAAGGGCGTCGGCGTTGCTGCTTGCGGGTGGCGCGCCATTGCTGGAACAGCACTTTCAGGGCGGCCGTCTTCGATGCTCCTGCCTCCTCGTGCAGGAGCTTGCCGCCCTTGCGCTGCACAGCCTCCAGTTCGAGTTCCGCCACGCGTACGCAGGCGCGCAGGAACGGTTGGGTCTCCGTTGCCACCAGGTCCGGCAGCTCTCGACAGGCCCTCAGGCCGGCGCCGGCGGCACTCGCCTGATCCGCGACGAGCTGCCCCAGCGCGGGTACGCACCGCGGCGCTCGGCGCAGTACCTCCTCGACTTCCAGCCCGTAGCGCGCCAGTTCTGCGTGGGGAATGCCGATCCGGCCCTGCCTGGCGTCCTCGGACAGGTCCGCCAGGAAGTCGGTGCGTTGCATGGCTTCGATCAGGGTCCGGCAGCCGCGCAGGAAGGCTTCCTCTTGGTTTGCCCCCGGTGGGGGTGCGATCAGTGATGCGGTGAGCATGAGGGCCGGCAGTGAGTAGGCGTCCACGTACTGCTGAAAGTCGCTGTCGGTTGCGAAACCGGTCCAGCCGGCTTCGGTGGGGGCGCCGTCGAGGAAGGCCGTGATGTGCGTCCTCAGCTGCGGGTGACGCTTGGCGGTGTCGGCCACAGCTCTGAGGAGGGGCTGGTCGGATGTGCCGTGCTCCACGGCCTCCCGGGTCTGCTGGTCCCAGGTCCGGAGCGCCTCACGGCGGATGCTCAGCTCACCCGCGTCGATACGTTTGTCGGTCTCGTGCATGAACGCCACAGCGGCGACCACGGCGGGCTGAAGGTGTGCGGGCAGCAGCAGCCGAACGGCCAGGAACTGGTCGGGCTTGAACTTCTGCACCAGTTGGCGCTGGGCGCCGTAATCCCGCCGGAGGGAGGGCTCGTTGATGCCGGCCTGGGGCAGCGCGGCGGACCACCTGGTCAATGCGTTCCTCGTTCTCATGGGTTTAAGGCTCGTTGGATCCCTCAGTGGCGTAAGAGGGCCTCACACAAGATCCTCATGGACACCTCGGTCGGGTGGACAGACTTTCACCGCTTGCGTCTTTGAGCGCATCGCGCTTCCCGCAGATCGGTCGAGGGCCGGAAGTCTGCCCGCCGGAAGTCTGCCGCCGGTCGAGCGGCACACTGCGCTCGGACGGCCAGCCAGTGAGCACGACCATGCCCATCTGCCGGGCGTGCTGCCACGGGGCCTTGGCCTTGAGAAGGACCGCCCCCACGCCGTGGTTGCGGTACCCGGGGACCATGTAGAAACGCGTCACGCAGCCGATATGCGGGTTGTCCAGGGCTCCGGTACTCGCTCCACGAGGCGGAGGAAGACACGCCCGCAGACCTCTCGCGCAAGAACCGCCTTCGTGGTCCTCTTACTTGAATGCCCATCGCAGCCACGCCAGTACGGGAACATCAGCAGCCCGGGCCTGGCGCACACGGAAGTCTGCGGCCACGAGGAAAGCCTGACGTGCTCCGATCTCGACCGGCTCCTGGTGTTCTCGGTCGGGGGCATCCACTTGGCGGGGTTTTGATCGCTTCTGCCGCGGTTGGGGTCGAGGCTGACAGCAGTGAAGTTGCGTTCGGCGCCGAGGTGGTTGGCGTATGCCTCGTGGGGTTTCGTGGCCCAACTGGGGCGCTGGGGCCCAGGCCGGGGTGAGGTGGTCGATGTCGTGATTGTCGGCGTCGGTGACGGCCTTGTCGTCGTAGTAGAACGCCGGCTGCCGGCCGGCCCGGCCCTGCACCCGCGAAAGCGTCCGGGGGAGTGGGAGTGGGTTCAGGCGGGGTTGGCGTGCTCAGGTGCCCTAGCCGGGGTCGTTGCTCCTTGTTCGAGCGTGTGAGGTCCGGGGATCGCGTGGGAGGGGCTCGGGGTCGCGGGGGTCATGTTGGGTTCTGGCGTTGGTCGTTGCTGTGCTGGCGGAGTCGGTCGGTGTGGCGGGCGACGTCATCGACGCGTGCGGCGAGGTCGGGGTGGTGGGGTGTGAGGTATGTGTGCGTGTCTGTGAGGGGGGTGAGGAGGGCGGCTGGGTCGTTGTGGGCGAGGGCGGTGGTGAGGTTGGTGAGGGGGGTGTGGGCGGTGGTGGGGAGGTCGGTGAGTGCGGTGATTTGGCCGGCGAGTTGGCGTAGTTCTGCGGCGTGGGTGCGGGCCCAGGCGGTGATGGTGCGGTCGGCGGCGCGGCGGTTGCGGGTGGCTTGGACGCGTTGTTCGCCTGTGGTGCCGGGGTTTCCGGGGCGTAGGCGCAGGTAGCGGCGTTCGGCGGCTTGGCGGCTGGAGACGCCGAGGGGGTGGGCGAGGTCGGCCCAGCTGGCGCCCGCGTTGCGGGCCTCTTCGATCAGGCCCGGTTCCCATGCGGCGAGCTGGTCGCGTACTTCGCGCAGCAGCAGGAGCGCGGCCAGTGCCTGTTCCGAGCCGGCCGGGCCGGGCTCGGGGTGCTCGCCGTCCTGCGGCGTGTGGGCGGTGTGCAGGGTTTCGTGGATCGTGTGCAGCGCCGCGGCGGCGAGGAAGGAGGAGGGGGTGAGCCCGCGGGCGCGAGGGGCGGACTGGTGGTCGTCCGTGGTCATGGAGCCTCCAACATGGCGTCGCCGATGTCATCCTTTCGATGACATTCTACTTGTCATCGCTTGGACGACATGTTACAACGATGGCAGGTGAACGCATTGGCGGCACAGTGCCTGGCCCCTGAATGCTGGAGGTGTTTCACGATGTTGATGCGCACCGACCCCTTCCGTGAGCTGGACCGGCTCACCCAGCAGCTCCTGAACACGACCGGTACCTGGTCGCGGCCGTCGGCGATGCCGATGGACGCCTACCGTGAGGGCGAGGAGTACGTGATCGCCCTGGACCTGCCCGGCGTCTCCACGGACGCGATCGACATCGACGTCGAGCGGAACATGCTGACCGTCAAGGCCGAGCGGCGGCCCCTCCCCAACGCGGACGACGTACAGATGGAGCTCTCCGAGCGGCCCCTGGGCGTCTTCTCCCGCCAAGTCGTGCTGGCCGACACGCTGGATGCCGAGCACATCAAGGCGGACTACGACGCGGGTGTGCTGACCCTGCGGATCCCGATCGCCGAGCGCGCCAAGCCCCGCAAGATCGCCATCGGCGGCGGCTCCGCGCACAAGGAGATCAGCGGCTGAGATCAGCGGCTGAGTCCCCTCCCGGCCGCGCCGGAGACGCCGGGGGCGGCCCTGCCTGCGGCCGCCCCGTCCTCCGCTCGCCGCCGCATATGCAAGGGAGCAGCGATGGCCATGCGATGGGAAGTGTTCCTGGACCAGGTCAAGGAACGCGGTGAGTACAAGACCACTGAGGAGGCCGAGCGGGCGGCCCGTACGGTGCTTGCGCTGCTGGGCGCGCACCTGGTGGGGGAGGTACGGGCGGAACTGGCAGCCCGGCTGCCGGAGGAGTTGGCGCTGATCCTGCTCAATCCGCTACAGGCGCACGAGCCACTCTCCCCTGAGCGGTTCGTGCGGGCCACCGCGGCATGGATCGAGGGGGCCACGGAACGGACCGCGGCGTGGGATGTGGGCGCGGTGCTCAGCGTGGCCGCGGACGCCGCGGGCGAAGAGCTCACCCGGCGGGTCCTGCTCCAGCTCCCGGCGGGCTACGACCTGCTGTTCGGCCATCCCCAGCACATATAGCCCCTGGCCACCCCAGCGCGTACAGCCCCCGGGGCAGCGACAGCGCGCATAGCCCACAGGCAGCGACAGTGCTGCACAGCCCATGGGCGGCACCCCCCTTCCCCGACCGAGCGATACCGGTGGCCGGCGGCGAGCGAGCCCCGGCCACCGCCTCGCGCCCATTTCGAATGAGACGCGACCACTTCGGATGAGAGATGAGAAAGGCAACCGAGTCACCGATGATTCCCCAGCAGGAGCCGTGCCGGTCCACCGTGGGCATGACGTTCGCGCAGATGCTGGAAAGAGTGCGCTACGAAGGCGCCTACCCCACCCGTGTACGAGCCGAGGAGAGCGTGCGTGCCGTGCTGGCTGCCCTCGGGCGCCAGGTCACGGGTTATGAGCGCGTGGAGCTCGCGGCCAGGCTGCCGTACGAGGCCGCCCTCACCTTCACCTCCCAGATCCCCGCGACCGAGCCTCTCACCGGCTGGGGTTTCGTCAAGGATCTGGCGTCCCGTACCGGCGGTACGGTGGCCACCACCCGCTGGGACACCGGTACCGTCCTTCGCGTCGTGGCCCAGCTCGCCGGTGAGGAGCTCCTTGGCCGCATCCTCGCCCAGCTCCCCTCCGGCTACGCCTTGCTGTTCGGCCGCGCCGAGCTCACCCAGGCGGCCTGACGCGCCGGGGGGGGGAGACGGTGCACGGCGGTGAGACGTGTGCTGCGCGATCCGTGATCTGGCCGGGCCGGCCAGGTCCTGCCGCTCCATGACCTCGTCACCGTGGCGGTGGCCGTCTTCGACGGCGGCCACCGCCACGGCGCAGGGCGTTGGTGGCGAGCTCGGAGACCAGGACAGCGATCGCTTCCGCGAGCGCGATCGTTCCCGCGAGCGCGATCGATTCCGTCGGCCATCGGCGAAGGCGCGGGCGACGCCGCGCGCGCGAGCGGTGCCGGCGGGGCTGCCGCCCTCAACCACCACACAGGCCTTGGGGCGTGCATGCGGGTCGCCTCCGTGTCGGCCCTACGTGGCCCCCGCCCTGCATCGGTTACGCCGCCAGGCTCAGCACGTACCCGCCGGCCCGGGCTTCAAGTAGGCAAAGCACTCTTCCAGGTGTGCCTGCAGCAGGACTTCGCACATCGACTCTGAAGAAAACCTACCATGGCAACAGTAGACATTGGCTCGTTGCGGGGTTACTGTTTTCGTCGTACCCAGAAAGTCGATGTGGGCACGGCAGAGGTGAACTGCCGTGCATGCAGGCCAAGCAGGACGCGGCCAGGGCCGCGAGCAGTACCCGCGTTACCCGCGTTATCCAGCAGTACGACCGAGTAACCGAATGAGGTAAGGAGCCGACGCCATCAGGATCGCCCGGGCGAGGGAGAAGCCCGCCCGGGTACCGCAGGCCCCGGATGGGAAGGTGGTCCCCGGTCACGCATCCTCGATCCCCGCAGCCCCGTCCTCCCAGGCGGAACTGCGGATGAAGAAGGCCGGCGCAGGTAGCCGGTAGATGGTGTTGAAAGCTCGGGGCCCGGGTGCCGGTACTGGCACCCGGGCCCCTCGACGCGTCCGCGAAAGAAGAGGTCTATGCCCCCTGCCAGTCCCCGCCCCCTCGACAATCTCGACGATGACGACTACCCCGCCTACACCATGGGCCGGGCCGCCGCGATGCTCGGCACCACCCCCGCCTTCCTCCGCGCCCTGGGCGAACACCGCCTGATCACCCCTCTGCGCTCCGAGGGCGGCCATCGCCGCTACTCCCGCTACCAGCTGCGTATCGCCGCCCGGGCCCGCGAACTCGTGGACCAGGGCACCCCCATCGAGGCCGCCTGCCGCATCGTCATCCTCGAAGACCAGCTGGAAGAAGCCCAGCGCATCAACGAGCAACTGCGCACACGAGCCCGCGAGTCACCGTCGCGGACCTCAGCCTGAAGCCCCGCTCGGCCGCGGAAGGCAACACGGGATGATCCGCGTCGGCCGCGCCTTGGCCCGCGCGCACGGCTTCGGCGTCGACGGGCTCGTGCGGTGGCCCGGCCCGAGGCCGAGGTCTTGGGGGCGGTCGAGCTGCAGCGTCTGGTGCTTGCGGTCGTGTGTCGTGGGCACCGCGAGGGGCGGCGGTAGGGGTCCCAGCAGGCTGGCTGTCTGAGTCGCTGGGGCCGTTCGGCTCTCTGATTCCGTGGCTCCGTGAGCCGCTGTCGCTGGGGCGGGGGCGCTTGCTCGACGTCACGCCGATGCCGCGCCGATGCTGCGCCGGTGTCGCGTTGGGGTGTGGTGTGGTTTGGCTGTGCCGCTCAGGCACCGGAACCAGCTTCAGGGTGTTGGGCCGCTCCAGCCTTGCTCCTTGCGTGGTGGTGGGTGGATGGCTGTGGTCTCGTGCGTGGTCCGGTGGTGGTCGTGGTGGGGGGAGGGTGTTGGTGGCGGGGGCGGGTGGTTGTGGTGGCGCGCAGAGGTGCGGTGTCTCGGTGCTGGGTGTGTGGTGGTCAGTGGGGCAGGGCGGTTTCGATGGCGGTGGTGACTTCCTTGGCGTCGGGTTGGGTTTGGGGGCGAAGCGTGCTGCGGTGGTGCTGTTGGGGGTGAGGAGGATTTTTTCGAAGTTCCGGCGCACTTCACCGGTGTAGCTCTCGGTGTCGGGGGTGTGGGTGAGTTTGTCGTAGAGGGGGTGGCGGGTGTCGCTGTGCACGTCGGTCTTCTGTGTCATGGGGAAGGTGGTGCCGTAGGTGGTGGAGCAGAAGGCGGCGATCTCTTCGGCGGTGCCGGGTTCTTGGCCCATGAACTGGTTGCAGGGCACGCCCAGGACGGTGAAGCCGCGCGGTCGTAGTGCTGTTGCAGTTTTTTAGGGCGGTGTATTGGGGGTGAGGCCGCATTGGGAGGCGACGTTGACGATCAGTACGGCCTTGCTCTGGTACTGGGTCAGGTCGGCGGGGCCGCCGGTGAGGGCGTCGATGTCGGTGGTCAGGACGGACATGTCACTCCTTAGCGCTGGGCTGCTGGTCAGGGGGCGGGGCAGCTGCGTGTGGGCGGGCGTGTTCGGGCTTTAGAGGTTTTGAGGTGTCCGGGAGCGGGCGGGGCGGGGAGTGTGGCGAGGGATGATGCCGGCGGCCCACCACAGGGCACTGCTTGCTGTAGCCGTGGCCGAGGGCCTGGGTCGTCCGGCCGGATGGTGGCGGGGCGGATGCAGGCGGCGGCAGTAGCGGTGGCGGTGGCGGTGGTGGTGAGCAGGGCGGTGCCGATCGCACCGCGGGCCTGCTGGGAGGTGTTGACCATGGCCGAGGCGATGCCGGCGTCCTACGGCCGGGCACCCAAGGTGCCCAAGCTGAAGGCGGGCATGAGCACGGTCGCCCAGGCCGGGCACCGGCAGCGAAGCGAGCACGGGGCAGGACATTCCCGCCCCCCGGCTCTGCTGCTCTGCTCGGGCTCTGAGGCCTGCCCAGGGCCGCGAGGGGACAGGACTTCCCCGGTAGGCCGCCCTCCCGGGCCGCACATGCGGGCAACCGATCCCTGATCGCTGGTGCCCGTTGGCCGCCGGCACGAAAAGCCTGCCGGCGGGTCACCGTTCCGGGTGCCCTCGAGTGCATTGCGGTGTGTGAGGTGGGTGGTTCGGTGGTGGCGGAAAGGCGTGGGTGTCTGCTGGTCTCTGTCGGTGACCAGCGCCTAGAGCGTCGGATCACCAGGTCCACGGGCTTCATCCACCAGCTACGGGACCACGCACTGCCCGTCGTGGTGCAGAGGTGGGAGGCCGGGCAGGCGCCGGTGGTTCCGGGGCCGGGTGTGTGTGGTTGTGGTGTGGGTGCGCGTGGTCTGTGCTGGTAGTGGCCGCAGGTCGGTGGTGTCCGGGTGCATGGCCGCATGCTGAAGGGGCCGCGCCCCGAAGACCGAAAGGCGCGACCCCTTGGCTCAGCTCGACGGACCAGGCTCACGTCCCAGCCCGCGTCGCCTTTAGGTCAAGCAGTCGGCATAGGCGGCGTGCCGAACGCCGAAGGAGGGGTTCGGTCAGCCCGGCCGGCGGGGGTTCCAAGAGGGCTTCAGATCATCAACAGTAGCCGGGTGTGCGGTACCAGTTTCCGGTTGACGCTGGTGCTTTGCACGAAGATGGTGAAGTCGTCGTTGCGGTCGGGGTTGACGCGGACTTCCGCGTCCGGCAGGCCGAGCAGGGAGCGGGCCTGGGGCCCCGTGTAGACCCGGTCCGTCTTTTTCTCCAGCACCGCAATCCGCTTCTGCGCCTGGATCTTCTCCGACTTGCTCAGCTGATAAAATGCGCAACCGGTGCGGTAGGTGTGGCCGCATTCGGTGACCCAGTCCCGTATCGCCGCTGCGCGTGCCACGGGAATCAGCTGGTACTGCGAGGGGTTTACCGGGGTGAGGCCGGCTGCCTGGATCGTGTCGGTGTTGACCGCCTCCGACCCCGTGGAGAACACCGCCCGCGATCCCCGGATGCCTTGGGCCCGGCCCCTCATGAAGTTTTCGGTGGCCTGCTGGATGACCTGCCCGGCCTCCTCCAGGCCCTGCGTGCTGGTGGCGTCCCAGATGGCGATGTTGTCCTTGGGGAAACCGCACTGCATGGCCTCGCGCTTGCCCATCTGATCCGGCACAAGGACGGCCAGCGTCCAGTTGTCCTGCTGCCTCTGCAGCATCGTTGTCACGGCCTGCACCAGCTCACGCGGATCCCCGGCAGGGGCATCGGGGCAGCGATGACTTGCGTTCTCCTGTCCATCGGTCAGCACGAACGTCAGGAAGCTGTGGTCGCCGTACAGTTGGGCTGTCTGCGCCAGCTCCCGCTGCGACTTGAGCGTGGCTGCCAGCAGCGCCGTCATTCCGCCGACCCGGTACAGCTGTTTCAGGGACGGCATCCGCAGCACGTCCTTGTCGTAGATGACGCACTCCACCGTGTCGGCGAAGACGTACACCGTGACGCGGGTTTCTTGGCCCAGCTCCTTCGACCGGCGGGCCAGGTAGGCAATCTGCTGGTCGGCGACGTCGACGACCTTGCGGCTCAGATGCGACATGGATGAACTGGCATCCAGGACAAGAGCAACGTGGTTGATGTAGTTCTGGTTTCCAGACATGACCGCTCCCCCTTTTCCCCTCGATGCTTCTACCTTCTCACCCGCCACTGACAATCGATCGTGCTCCCAGGCCGCCAGCAGGGCCCACTCACCAGGCCGGCCGAACCCTGCGCCCACGCACCTGCGGCAGCGGGAGCGAGGGGCCGCCTCGCCCGTCAACGGCGCGGGGAGGCGCCAATCCGCCGCGGCGATGCCATGCCTGGTGGCCGGCCGCGGAAGGAAGCGGCGCATCAAGGACAACGGTGGCTTCCTGGCGAGCCCGTACGTACCGCAGACCGCAGACCGCGCAGGTGCAGGGACGAAGACAACGCCGGCGGGCGCTCAGGCAGCGGCTGATGAGGGCCGGCGCGGGAAGGTGTCCAGTGGCGTGGTGATGCCCTGGCTCGTTGCGCGGCGGTGCAGAGGAGCCGATCCGGTCGAGCAGCTTCTTCGTGATCTCCTCGGTGCCACTCAGTAAAGACATCCGAGCGGCTTCCCGGTGGATGACAGAGACCGCCCATCCGCTCATCCGCCGATCCGCTCGCCGGCGCGGGCGTGCTCGAAGCCGTCAGCATCGCCTGCCCGATCCGCTTCCGGCGCGCCGGAAGCGGCTTCGATCGTCTCGCCTCCTGCCTGCCCGCCATCGAGCAGCACCTCAACGAACTACGCGCTGACCACGCCAGTGCCAGGCCACGGACACCGCACAGTTCGTCATCACCGCGCTCACGCACAGATCACCGTGTCCAGGAGCGGTTCTTCTGACCAGGTGGTCTGGCCTGCGCTGATCAGTTGTGGTGTGTCTGCGGGCGAGGGCAGTGTGCCGGTATCTGCAGTCTGGCTTGACCGACGTTGTCTTGTGTCTCCAAGGCCGGGCGCAGCTGGTGTTCTCGGGCTGTACGTGCATGTTCCCGGGCCGTACGGGCTGCTCGGTGGTGTTGCCGGTGTCGGTGAGGAGTTGCCGCTGCTCGAGGGAGCTCGTCGTACATGGCGCACCGGCGCCACAGTCAGTGGTCGGTTCCGCAGTCGTGGGGAGGTCGTTGAAGCCGTTCTCGGTCCGCAGGAGGCGGCCGTCGGCGGCGTCGCGGGCGCGGTCGTAGCTGCGCTGCCCTTTCGGGTTCCAGGGCGGGCCCACCAGGGCGGTGGCGTTGAGGGCCTGGGCGCCGGCGGGCAGGGGCAGGGGGGTGGCTGGTGTGCTGGTAGTTGTGCGGGTTGGCGGGCCACTGTCCAGGCGGAAGCCGTCGTGGGCGTTGCGGAGGTTACGCAGGCCAGGCTGTCGTGTTCGGCGGCAAGGAGCGGGCGTGGTGAGGGCTTCTTCGGTGCCGGTCTTAAGGTTGCGCCGTCTGGGCTGGCGGCGGTCGTCACCGCGGTGTTGATGCCGATCTGGGTGAGGAGGGGCGTTGTTGTTCGGGTGCAGGAACGAGCGGCGGGTGCCCTGCAGGTGCAGCTATTTGTCCAGGCTGTAGCGGGTGGTGGGAAAGCCGCCGGCGGGCTCGAGCGGGCCGTGGCTGCGCTGTGTGTGAGTGGGCGCGTTGGTGGCATTGGGTGGGTGTCAGCAGGACGGGATGCTGGGTGCCTGGTCATGGGGATAGTTGCGGCCAGGTCCGCTGTCA
>NZ_JBVHPN010000021.1:0-117548 GCF_055567935.1 Streptomyces sp. NPDC026301
TCCGGCCCCCTGTCGGAGCGGGGTTGCTTTCCGGTCCGGCCCTTTCGGGCTTTCCCTTCCGGCGAGTCCGACTCTATCAGATCCTCATTCTTTCCCCTGCTTCTCGAAAGTCGCAGTCGGTCCGAATTCGTTTCCGATTCCCGTCGGCGGGGTTCGCCGTAGAGCTGCAATTTGCACTGCGGGCTTTTCGGCGTGCCCTCACTTTAGCGGATTCCCTTGATTGCTCATAATCGGCGCCGACGGGGTCGGACCGACGCAATCGCAGTCTGTTTTTCGGCAACGCCGATGGAGACCCGATTGAGGGAGTCGTTCGAAAGTGATGGTGGTGCCGCCTGCGGCGTGCGCACATAGCGCTGCCCGTCTCAAGCGGCTCGGGCCACGTTACGGCTCTGCCCGGGCAGAGTCAAGCAGCCCTGGTCCGGCGCTTCCGGGGGACGTGTGCCCGGTACGCGCTGACCGTCGGGTCGCCCGCGATCCAGAAGCGCCACGGGTGGGTCGCGCCCTCGCCGCCGACACCGGTGCGCGGTCCGCTGCGTACCAGGTCAGGGGCGGCCGGCGTGCCCTGGAGGACGGACAGCGGCGCACCGGGGCCCGCGCACACGTCCGTGCCGTTCAGCTGCCGGTCGATGGCGAGGCCGGTGGCCAGCCGGGCCGGGCCCTGGGCCAGTTCACTCGGGCGGCGGGACTTCGGGCGGCGCTCGGCCACCTGCTCCGTACCGCTGAGCACCTCGCCGGCGCGCAGCAGGACACCACTGGCGTAGCCGTTGGGGCCGCAGACCAGGTTGAGGCTGAACCACATGCCGTAGATGAAATAGACGTACGCGTGTCCGGGCGGGCCGAACATCGAGGCGTTCCGCTCGGTGCGGCCCCGGTAGGCGTGCGAGCCGGGGTCGTTCTCGCCGTCGTACGCCTCGACCTCCGTGAGGCGCAGTTCGATGGGGCCCTCGGGGGTGCTGCGCACGAGGGTGCGGCCGAGCAGATCGGGGGCGACTTCGAGGACTGGGCGGTCGAAGAATGTCCGCGGGAGCGGCATACGGGTGGGTTCGGAGATCATGCGTTCCCAGGGTAGTGGACCTCGCCCGTTCTCTTCGGGGACCGCGGAGTGGCCGGGAAGTACCGCGTCTTGGCAGGGTGTGGGCGTGCGGCGACCGGCCGCCGGGGGAACCGCCGTACGCCGTTTCGCGTTCGTAGGGATCGGACCCGGACCGGGCAGGTGTGCCGCGGCCGGACATCACCGAAGAACAGGCACGTGCCTGGGGAGGACGATCAATGGGGTTCAAGAAGCTGCTGGCGAGTCTGGGTGCTGGAGGCGCGTCGGTGGAGACGGTGCTCTTCGAGGAGAACGTCGTCCCCGGTGGCGTGGTGCAGGGTGAGGTGCGCATCCAGGGCGGTTCGGTGCCGCAGCAGATCGAGGGGCTGTCGGTCGGGCTGCAGGCCGTGGTCGAGGTCGAGACCAGCGAGGGGGAGCGCAAGGAGAGCATCGAGTTCACCAAGCAGAAGCTGGGCGGCGCCTTCGAGGTGCAGGCCGGCGCGGCGCACACCGTGCCGTTCGGGCTGGAGATCCCGTGGGAGACGCCGGTGACGACGTTCCTGGGGCAGCACCTGCACGGGATGAACGTCGGCGTGACGACCGAGCTGGCGATCGCCCGTGCGGTCGACTCCGGTGACCTCGATCCGGTGAACGTGCACCCGCTGCCGGCGCAGCAGGCGATCCTCGACGCCTTCGGGCAGCTCGGGTTCCGCTTCAAGAACGCGGACCTGGAGCGCGGGCACATCCGGGGCTCGCGGCAGAAGCTGCCCTTCTACCAGGAGATCGAGTTCTTCGCGCCGCAGCAGTACCGGGGGCTGAACCAGGTCGAGCTGTCCTTCGTGGCGGACGACCGGGCGATGGACGTCGTACTGGAGATGGACAAGAAGCCGGGGCTGTTCACCGAAGGGAGCGACACCTACCGCGCCTTCGAGGTGGGCCTGCACGACTTCCAGGGCACGGACTGGGCGGCGTACCTGAACCAGTGGCTGGCCGAGGTGGGCGGCAAGCGCAACTGGTTCTAACCTGGCCGGGAAACGTCAGTACACGATCAGGAGGTGTTGCAGTGTCCGAGCTGAAGCGGCGGCCGCTCCCGCACGATTTCCACCCGCAGGTGCCTTCGTTCACCGTCGTGAGCGACGATCTGCAGGAGGGCGGGACGCTGGCGGACGCCCAGGTGCTCAGCGCGGGGAACACCTCGCCGCAGCTGCGGTGGGAGGGCGCCCCGGAGGGCACCCGGAGCTACGCCGTCAGCTGCTACGACCCGGACGCGCCGACCGGCAGCGGTTTCTGGCACTGGTCCGTGTTCGACATCCCGGCGTCGGTGACGGAGCTGCCGGCCGGTGCGGGCTCCGGTGACATGAAGGGCCTGCCCGAGGGCGCGGTGCACGTACGGAACGACTACGGGACGCGTGACTTCGGGGGCGCGGCGCCGCCTCCGGGGGACGGCCCGCACCGTTACGTCTTCACCGTGTACGCGGTGGACCAGGAGAAGCTCGGCCCGGACGCGGACGCGTCGCCTGCCGTGGTGGGCTTCAACCTGCGGTTCCACACGCTGGGCCGGGCCCAGCTGATCGGCGAGTACGAGATCCCCGCCGAGGGGTGACGCGGGCTCGCCCGTAATTCCGTTGCGCCCCGGCGCCCCGGATCGCACAGTGGTGCTTGGCCGACGGTGCCATATGGCCGTCGGGCAGTCGGCACCGCAGTGGCGGGGGCGGCGGGGCGCAGGTGTGTCCCCCGCTGTCTGCCGGAGTCCGCTTCGTGTCGGACGCCCGCGCCGGCTGCCGTGACGCTCCGGGTCCCTTGTCACGGGGGACGGGGCCCGGAGCGTACCCCTTTTCCGCTGCTCGCTCCCCTTCCCGGTTCGCCATTCGTTCGTCCGCTGCTCACCTGTCATCTCCCTTGCGGCATACGGAAATTGCGTTGTCCGGGGGATCACTGGAACTGCACAGTGGAGCCACTTCGCCGAGCGGCGGACGGGATGCGGGAGGTGGTCGGGATGCGCGAGACGCTGGTCCTCAACGCGAGCTTCGAGCCGCTGTCGACGGTGTCGCTGCGGCGCGCGGTCGTGCTGGTCATGCAGGACAAGGCCGTGGTCGAGCAGGCGCACCCCGGGCTGCGCATCCGGGGCGCCGCGGTGGATCTCCCGGTACCGCAGGTGATCAGGCTGAGCAGGTACGTACGGGTGCCGTTCCGAAGACAGGCGCCGTGGTCGCGGCGCGGCGTACTGGTGCGGGACCAGCACCGGTGCGCGTACTGCGGGCGGCGGGCGACGACCGTCGACCATGTCGTGCCGCGGGCGCATGGGGGCGGTGACACCTGGCTGAACACGGTCGCCTCCTGTGCCGAGGACAACCACCGCAAGGCGGACCGGACGCCGGAGCAGGCGGGGATGGAGCTGCTGCGGCGGCCGTTCGTGCCGACGCCCGCCGACACGATGCTGGCGGCGCTGGGGGCGTCCCTGCGGGACGAGCTGCCGGACTGGCTGGCGCTGCCCGCGTAGGACGGTTGAGGGTGGCTGAGGGCCGGTACTCGACGCGTACGAGTACCGGCCCTCAGCGCAGCGCCAGCTGCACGATGGCGACCACGCCGACCACGACGATGACGCCGCGCAGGACGGCGGGCGGCAGCCGGCGGCCGATCTTGGCGCCGAGCTGGCCGCCGAGCGCGGAACCGACGGCGATCAGGACGACGGCCGTCCAGTCGAAGTCGGCGACGAAGAGGAAGAACACCGCGGCGATGCCGTTGACGACCAGCGCGAGCACGTTCTTGAGGGCGTTGACGCGCTGCAGGCCCTCGTCGAGCAGCAGGCCCATCAGGGAGATGTACAGGACGCCCTGGGCGGCGCCGAAGTAACCGCCGTACGCGCTGGAGAACAGCAGGCCGGTCAGGAGCGCGATGCCGCCGTCGCGGTGCGGGACGGTGCCGTTGCGGGCGCGGCGGGCCTTGACGGCGGCGGACAGCCGGGGCTGCAGGACGACGAGGACGAGGGCGATGGCGACGAGGGCGGGGACGATCGCGGCGAAGGCGTCGGAGGGCAGGGCGAGCAGCAGGACGGCGCCCGTCAGGCCGCCGACGAGGGCCGTGGCGCCAAAGCGGAGGATGCGGCGGCCCTGGCCGCGCAGTTCGCGGCGGTAGCCGATGGCACCGCTGATGGAGCCCGGCACGAGGCCGAGGTTGTTGGAGACGTTGGCGGTGACGGGTGGCAGGCCGATGCCGAGCAGGACCGGGAAGGTGATGAGCGTCCCGGAGCCGACGACGACGTTGATGGCTCCGGCGCCCAGCCCCGCGGCGAAGACGGCGAGCGCTTCCCAGAAGGTCATGCGGAACCCCTGGCGCGTGATCGGTGCGTCATGAACCGATCATGCACCAGGGGTCCGGTGGGTGCGCTGCGGGACCACGGTCCGAGACGGCCGTGGCGCGGTGTCAGTCGATGGACGGCTTCTCGAGGGGGGTGGTGGGGGCGGGCGGGGTGCCGCCGCCGGGCGCGAAGTTGCCGAGGGCGCCGCCGAGGCCCTTGAGCGCGTCGCCGATCTCGCTGGGCACGATCCAGAGCTTGTTGGCGTCGCCCTCGGCGATCTTCGGAAGCATCTGGAGGTACTGGTACGAGAGCAGCTTCTGGTCCGCGTCGCCGGCGTGGATGGACTCGAAGACCGTACGGATCGCCTGGGCCTCGCCCTCGGCGCGCAGGGCCGCGGCCTTGGCCTCACCTTCGGCGCGGAGGATCGCGGACTGCTTCTCGCCCTCGGCGCGCAGGATCTCGGACTGCCGGACACCTTCGGCCTGGAGGATCGCGGCGCGCTTGTCACGGTCGGCGCGCATCTGCTTCTCCATCGAGTCCTGGATGGAGGTCGGCGGCTCGATGGCCTTGAGCTCGACGCGGTTGACGCGGATGCCCCACTTGCCCGTGGCCTCGTCCAGGACGCCGCGCAGCGCGGCGTTGATCTCCTCGCGGGAGGTGAGGGTGCGCTCCAGGTCCATGCCGCCGATGATGTTCCGGAGCGTGGTGACGGTGAGCTGCTCGATCGCCTGGATATAGCTGGCGACCTCGTACGTCGCGGCGCGGGCGTCCGTCACCTGGTAGTAGATGACGGTGTCGATGTTGACGACGAGGTTGTCCTGCGTGATGACCGGCTGGGGCGGGAAGGGCACGACCTGTTCGCGCAGGTCGATGCGGTTGCGGATGGAGTCGATGAACGGCACGACGATGTTCAGGCCCGCGTTCAGCGTGCGGGTGTAGCGGCCGAAGCGCTCGACGATGGCGGCGCTGGCCTGCGGAATGACCTGGATCGTCTTGATGAGTGCGATGAACACCAGCACCACCAGGATGATCAGGACAATGATGATCGGTTCCACAGTGGCTCCTCGTGTCCTTCCATAGCTGTCGGCCGGTCCCGCCCGGCGAGTCGTTGATCGAGTCTTTCAGAGACTCACCTCTTGCGCAGGCCGTTCTCCGGTCCCGCAGAGGGCTGTTGAGCAGGAACGTCACATGACGACGGCGGTTGCTCCCTCGATGTCCACGACGTCCACTTTCTGCCCCGGCTCGTACACCTGGCCCTCGTCCAGTGCGCGTGCCGACCAGACCTCGCCGTTGAGCTTGATGCGGCCGCCGCCGGAGCCGTCGACCCGTTCGAGCACCGTGGCCTGCCTGCCCTTCAGGGCGTCGATGCCGGAGGCCACGCCCGGTCGCCGGGAGCGGGCGCGGTTGGCGATCGGGCGGACGACGGCGACGAGCGCGATCGAGACCGCGGCGAAGACGACGACCTGCGTGACCATGCCGCCGCCCAGGGCGGCCACCACGGCACCGGCGACGGCGCCGACCGCGAACATCCCGAATTCGGGCATCGCGGTGACGACGAGCGGAATTCCCAGTCCTACGGCAGCGATGAGCCACCACACCCATGCATCCACGGTGTCATGGTAGATCCGCGGACGGCGTCGCGGACAGGGTGCGATCGATCGCGGCCGGATCGGGCCGGGGCTTTTCGGCCCCGACCTCGGTCAGGGCCCGTTCCGCGCCAACTGTCAGGCGAGCGGCAGACCTTGGGCGGTCCAGCGGTCGCCGTTGCGCTCGACGACGAGCGGCAGGCCGAAGCAGCGGGAGAGGTTGCTGGAGGTCAGCTCCAGGTCGATGGGGCCGGCGGCGAGCACCTTGCCCTGACGGATCATCAGGACGTGGGTGAAGCCGGGCGCGATCTCCTCGACGTGGTGGGTGACCATGATCATCGACGGTGCGAACGGGTCGCGGGCGAGTCTGCCGAGGCGGCGTACGAGGTCCTCGCGGCCGCCGAGGTCCAGCCCTGCGGCCGGCTCGTCCAGCAGGAGCAGCTCCGGGTCGGTCATCATCGCGCGGGCGATGAGGGTGCGCTTGCGCTCGCCCTCGGAGAGGGTGCCGAACTTCCGGTCGAGGTACTTGGTCATGCCCAGCCGGTCGAGGAAGGCGCGGGCGCGCTGCTCGTCGACCTGGTCGTAGTGCTCCTGCCAGGTGGCGGTCATGCCGTACGCGGCGGTGAGCACGGTCTGCAGCACGGTCTGGCGGCGCGGCAGCTTGTCCGCGAGCGCGATGCCGGCCATGCCGATGCGCGGGCGGAGGTCGAAGACGTCGACCTTGCCGAGCGTCTCGCCGAGGATCGTGCTGGTGCCCGTGGTCGGGAAGACATAGCTGGAGGCGACATTGAGGAGGGTGGTCTTGCCTGCGCCGTTCGGGCCCAGGATCACCCAGCGCTCTCCCTCCTTCACCGACCAGGAGACCTGGTCCACCAGAGCCCGGCCCTCGCGGACCACGGATACGTCCACCAGCTCCAGAACATCGCTCATGAGCGCGTTGTCTCCCATTGCATCTCGGTCGTCGGTGCGCCTGTGGGCGCAGCCCTCTGCAAACCTACGCCACCCATTGTCAGCGGCTGTCCTTAGGCTGGGTCCATGCTCGATGAACCTCGATCAGGACGGCTGGCCGCGTGGGGAAACGCCCTGTTGGCCGGGCTTGTCCCACCTGATGACGCAGCGGAGCGGATCGCCGAGGGTGACGCGGTGCACCGCGTCACCGGGCTGCCCGGCGAGCCGGGCCCTGTGGGGCTGACGCTCGCGCTGGGCCGGCTGCGGGCGCTGGGCGCGACCGGACTGCGGGTGGCGCTGCCGGTGCCGGGGCACCCGCTGGGACTGAGCGGCCCGCCGGAGTTCAACGCCCGCGCGATAGTGGCCGAGGAAGCGGTCACCGCGTGCGGGGTGGCGCTGGGTCTGGTGCCGGAGGTGCACGAGGCCGGGCCCGAGGGCGATGTGCACGTCGAGGTCGTATGGCACTGCATGGCCGTACGGGACGCGCCGCCGGCCGATGTGCCCTCGCTGGGCGAGGCGGAGCGGGAGCTGACGCAGGCGCTGCTGGAGGCGACGGAGCTGCTGGCGAAGCTGGATGTGGCCGGATCGGGCCCGGTCGCCGACGCGGCGCTGGCGGCGTATCGGGCGCGGGCCGAGGCCGGGCGGCAGCTGCTGGCGCCGGGGTATCCGCCGCGCGCGGTGCGGGTGCTGGAGCTGGCGCAGAAGGTCGGCGCGCTGATCGGCATCGCGAGCCGCCCTGCGGGCGGGGACGGCCGGGAGCACGGTGCGGCGGTCAGCGCCTCGCAGATGGCCGCGCGCGGGGACGCGTTGCGTCCGGTTGAGCGGACTGCGCGGCGGGCGCAGGTGGCGGCGTACAACGCGGCTGTGGAGGAGCGGGAGCGGCGGGCGCCGTAGGGGTGTCGGTATGCGCCCGGGCGCGGCACCGTTGTGGCTGGGCGCGCAGTTCCCCGCGCCCCTGAAGGGGCGCGCTGCGCGCGGCCCCCACCAGCGCCGTACAGCAGCGTTTACGCGCCCACCCCGTGGCGGACCGCCCACAGGGCTGCCTGGGTGCGGTCCGACAGGTCCAGTTTCATGAGGATGTTCGAGACGTGGGTCTTGACCGTTTTCTCGGAGAGGACCAGGGCGCGGGCTATCTCTCGGTTGGAGCGGCCGTCCGCTATCAGGGCCAGTACCTCGCGCTCCCGGTCGGTGAGGGAGCCGCCGCGGCCCTGGCCGCCGCCCGTGTCCTCCTGGCTGAGCAGCGCGTCGGCCACCTCGGGCTGGAGCAGGACGTGCCCGGCGTGCACGGACCGGATGGCGCCGGCCAGCGCGTCGGGGTCGATGTCCTTGTAGACATAGCCCGCGGCGCCCGCCCGCAGTGCCGGGATGACGGTCCGCTGTTCGGTGAAGCTCGTCACGATCAGCACGCGGGCGGGATTGTGCTGCTCCCGGAGCAGCCGCAGCGCCTCGACGCCGTCCATGCCGGGCATCTTGATGTCCATCAGTACGACATCGGGCTCGAGCCGCTCGGCGGCGGCGACCCCCTCCTCGCCGTCGGCGGCCTCCCCCACGACCTCGATGTCGTCCTGTACCTCCAGGAACGTGCGCAGCCCGCGCCGTACGACCTGGTGGTCGTCGACCAGCAGCACCTTGATGGGGCCGCCGAGCGGGCCCCTGCCTCCGTCAGCCACCGGGGACCTCCATCTCGACAGCGGTGCCCTTGCCGGGCTCCGACTCCACCGTGAGCGTGCCGCCGACGCCGCTCGCCCGGTCCCGCATGGACACCAGGCCGAGGTGGCGCCCGGCCCGGCGGACGGCGCCGGGGTCGAAGCCGCGGCCGTCGTCGGCGATCCGGAGCACCGCGCCCTGCCAGTGGCGTACGAGAGTGACGTCGACACGCTGCGCGTCGGCGTGGCGCAGCGCGTTGTGCAGGGCTTCCTGTGCCACCCGCAGCAGCGCCTCCTCCTGCGCGGCGGGCAGCGCCCGCAGCCCGTGGGAGGCGAAAGTGACCTTGGCGCTGTGCGCGCGGTCCAGGACCTGTATCTGGGTACGCAGCGTGGCTATCAGGCCGTCCTCGTCCAGGGCCGCGGGGCGCAGCTCCACCACGGCGGCCCGCAGCTCGTCGGCGGCCTCCGCGGCGAGCCGCGCGACCTGCTGCAGCTCGCCCTTGGCGCGGGCCGGGTCGCGGTCGACCAGGGCGGTGGCGGCCTGCGCGGTCAGCCGCAGCGAGAAGAGCTTCTGGGAGACCGCGTCGTGCAGCTCGTGCGCCAGCCGGGCGCGCTCCCCCGCGATGGTCAGCTCGCGGCTGCGCTCGTACAGCCGGGCGTTGGTCAGGGCGATGGCGGCGTGCTGGGCGAGCATGCCGAGCAGCGCCTCGTCCTCTCCGGTGAAGCCGCAGCCGCCGGCCGGCTTCGGGCACCTCTTGTTGGCGAGGAAGAGCGCACCGAGGATCTCGTCGCCGTCGGCGACCGGCATGCCCAGGAAGTCGGACATCTCGGGGTGGGCGCCGGGCCAGCCCTCGAAGCGGGGGTCCTGGCGGACGTCGCCGAGGCGCTGCGGGGTGGCCTCCTGGAGCATCGCGGCGAGGATGCCGTGCTGGCGGGGCAGCGGGCCGATGGCCTTCCACTGCTCCTCGCTCACCCCGTCCACGACGAACTGCGCGAAGCCGCCGTGGTCGTCCGGCACGCCGAGCGCGGCGTACTCCGCGTCCAGCAGCTCGCGGGCCGACGCGACGATCGTCTTGAGGACGTCGCGCACCTCCAGGTGCCGGCTCATGGCGAGGATGGCGCCGCTCACCGCGGAGAGCCCGGCTCCCCGCTCCGCCCCTGGTCCCTTGGTCATGGACTCACCGTACCGGCGGCCCGCACGGCACGTATCCGCCTGCGGCGGGGCCCCGGCTAGGTCCTGGGGCGTAGGGCCGGCGGAGGACCATCGGCGCCCCGGGGCCGGGACTTTCTGCCCCCTATATATAGGGGAAAGGAAGGCGGCCTTTTCCTTGCCCGGACGGCGCTCACTTTCCGTATGGAGTCAATGACATAACGGCAGCCGGCGTCTCTAAACATGTGAGCCCGGGCATAGGGCGTACATCACTTACGACCGGCGTTAGTGGTGTGTGAATGTGGGCAGCCGCAGGAGTTGATCCGGTGCACCCCTTGGACTGAGTGCTTTCGGACGCAATTCGGTGGCCCGAGGTTCCACTATCCAGCTTCGTACGTCACATGATTGCAGGGTCAAATTTCGACCGCTAACAATGGCTGACGTCGCCCGGCGCCGTGGAAAAGGATCTCGGCGTTCTCGCGCCAATCCGGCCCACGCGACGTCCCCCATTGGAAGAGGTTCTTTCCGCATGCCCCTGCACGCCATTCCTGGCTACAGCCGCCTGAACCGGAATCACAAGCTCTCCGCCGCCGCAGTTGCCGCGGGCGGCGCCGCGGCCGTGGTCTTCGCCGTCGTCCCGGGTTCGGCCAACGCCGAGCCGGCCCACTCCGCGACGGCCCAGAACGTGAAGCCCGTCGCCTACCACGTGGTGGACGACTCCTCGGCGTACAGCCTGGTCGACAACGCGGCCGCCAAGGCCCAGAACGCCGAGCTGACCCAGGACAGCACCCGTGCCGCCGACCAGGCCGGTGCCTCCGCCTTCGCCGCGAAGAAGCAGGCCGAGGGCGACGCCAAGGCCGCCGCCGAGGCCAAGGCCAAGGCCGCCTCCGACGCGGCCGCGCAGGCCAAGGAGGCCGCCAAGAACAAGGCCGACCAGCAGCGCACGACGCAGGCCGCGAGCCGGTCCGCCGAGCGCAAGCCGGTCACCTACGCCAACAACCTCGACGGCTGGATCAAGGAATCCCTCTCGATCATGAAGCAGAAGGGGATCCCCGGCTCCTACGAGGGCATCAAGCGCAACGTCATCCGTGAGTCCGGCGGTAACCCCCGGGCGATCAACAACTGGGACGTGAACGCCCAGATGGGTATCCCGTCCAAGGGCCTGCTGCAGGTCATCCAGCCGACCTTCGAGCAGTACCACGTGGCCGGCACGGCGAACGACCTGTACGACCCGGTCGCCAACATCGTCGCCGCCTGCAACTACGCGGCCGACAAGTACGGCTCGATGGACAACGTCGACTCGGCGTACTGAGCCACTGCGGCGCGCCGGAGCACCGGCGCCGGACGATGAACGCCGCGAGGGGCGGCACCCGATTCCCGGGTGCCGCCCCTCGCGGCTCTTCGTATGCGCTGCCTCAGGGGAGCGTCACTTGCGCATGACCTCGGGCTCGTGGCGGCGCAGCAGGCGCGCCACCGCGAAGGCGAGGATCACGCCGAGCGCCAGCATGAAGACCATGTCCATCACGTAGACGCCGGTCTGGTGCTGCCACAGCGGGTCCGGGTTGCCCTTCTCCCAGGGGAGCAGGGTGTTCAGGTCCGCGGTGGCGCCCAGCGCGGCGACCGCCCAGCGCGAGGGCATCAGCCAGGAGACCTGCGCGACGCCCGGGGTGTCGAAGAGCTGGAAGAGCACGCCGGTGAAGACGACCTGCACGATGGCGAACATGACCAGCAGCGGCATGGTCTTCTCGGCGGTCTTGACCAGCGCGGAGATCAGCAGGCCGAACATCATCGAGGTGAAGCCGAGCGCGATGATCGCGACGGTCATCTCGATGGCGGGCAGGTCCTTGATGATCAGGCCTTCGGAGGGCATGTTCCGGGTCGAGAAGCCGATCACCGCGATGATCACGCCCTGCACGGCCGTGACCAGGCCGAGCACGATCACCTTGGACATCAGATACGCCGAGCGGGACAGGCCGGTGGCCCGTTCGCGCTCGTAGATGACGCGTTCCTTGATCAGTTCGCGTACGGAGTTGGCCGCGCCGGAGAAGCACATGCCGACCGTGAGGATCAGCATGATCGTCGTGGCGTCGCGGTTGGTACGGGCCCGGTTCAGCGGCCCGTATCCGAGGCCGAAGTCGCTGGGGATCAGCATGGAGACCACGCCGAGCACGGCCGGCAGGATCAGCATCAGGCCCAGGAAACCGCGGTCGGAGGCGATCACGGAGACGTACCGCCGCATCAGGGTCCACAGCTGCGAGCCCCAGCTCTGGGACTTCTGCATGCGGGCCGGCGGCGCCTGGACGCTGACCGACTGCGGCGCCACGGCGTCGATGTCGGCCGCGTACATCTGGTAGTGCGGGGAGCCGCGCCAGCGGCCCATCCAGTCGTAGTCCCGGTAGTTCTCGAACGCCGAGAAGACGTCCGCCCAGGTCTCGTACTGGAAGAAGTTCAGCGCCTCCTCGGGCGGGCCGAAGTAGGCGACGCCGCCGCCGGGCGCCATGACCAGCAGCTTGTCGCAGAGCGCGAGCTCGGCGACGGAGTGCGTGACGACCAGGACCGTGCGGCCGTCGTCGGCGAGGTCGCGCAGCAGCTTCATGACGTCGCGGTCCATGCCCGGGTCCAGGCCGGAGGTCGGCTCGTCCAGGAAGATCAGCGACGGCTTGGTCAGCAGCTCCAGGGCGACCGAGACGCGCTTGCGCTGGCCGCCGGAGAGCGAGGTGACCTTCTTCTCCTTGTGCACGTGCAGCTTGAGCTCGTGCAGCACCTCGTCGATGCGGGCCTCGCGCTCGGCCTCCGCGGTGTCACCGGGGAAGCGGAGCTTGGCCGCGTACCGCAGCGCCTTCTGGACGGTCAGCTCCTTGTGCAGGATGTCGTCCTGCGGGACCAGACCGATGCGCTGCCGCAGCTCGGCGAACTGCTTGTAGAGGTTCCGGTTGTCGTAGAGGACGTCGCCCTGGTTGGCGGGGCGGTAACCGGTGAGCGCCTTGAGCAGCGTGGACTTGCCGGAGCCGGACGGGCCGATGACCGCGACCAGCGACTTCTCGGGCACGCCGAAGGAGACGTCCTTCAGGATCTGCTTGCCGCCCTCGACCGTGACGGTCAGGTGGCGCGCGGAGAAGGAGACCTCACCGGTGTCGACGAACTCTTCCAGCCGGTCGCCGACCAGCCGGAACGTCGAGTGACCGACACCGACGGTGTCGTTGGGCCCGATGAGGGCCGAGCCGCTCTTGGGGACCGGCTGGCCGTTGACGTACGTACCGTTGTGGCTGCCCAGGTCGTGGATCTCGAAGCGGCCGTCGGGCGTGGCCCGGAATTCCGCGTGGTGCCGGGAGACCTGCAGGTCGGAGACGACCAGCTCGTTCTCCAGGGCACGGCCGATGCGCATGACGCGGCCGAGGTCCAGCTGGTGGAAGGTGGTCGGGCTGCGGTCGCCCGCCGCCTGCGGAGCCGCGCCGCCCTGTGCCGGGGGCTGCTGCGGCCCGCCCTGCGGCGGGATGCCGGCGCCGTGCGACGGCGGCCCCTGCGGGGGCATGCCCTGCTGCGGCGCGCTCTGCTGCTGCGGCGCGCCCTGCCATCCCTGCTGCGGCGCCGGCTGCTGCTGCGCGCCCGCCCAGCCGGGGGCGCCCTGCTGTGCGGGGGCCCCGGCCGCCGGCTGCGCGGCGTACGCGTCGTTGGCCGGAGCCGTGGGCTGCGCGGCGTACGCGTCCGCCGCTGCGGCCGCCGCCGTACCGCTGAGGGTCAGCCGGGGACCGTCGGTGGCGTTGCCGAGGTGCACGGCCGAGCCGGGGCCGATCTCCATCTGGTGGATCCGCTGCCCCTGCACATACGTGCCGTTGGTACTGCCGTGGTCCTCGATGACCCAACTGCGCCCTCCCCAGCGCACGGTCGCGTGCCGCCAGGACACCCGAGCGTCGTCCAGCACCACATCGCCCTGGGGATCGCGCCCCAGGCTGTACGACCGGGACGGATCGAGCGTCCAGGTCATTCCATTGATTTCGAGTACGAGTTCAGGCACTCCATGCCCCACTAGTTGTCCCCCGAGTGACCCCCTGCACGGGAAGTCTAGGGATGGCGAACATCCTGGGGAACTATTCCAGGCAGCGGGCCGCGACCGAAAGCCGGGCCGTGACAAGAGCACGAAGCGGACAGTGTTGTCGTCGGTTGACGCCGGCGAAAGGCCCCCGGAGAGTGGGAGACACCCACGGATCCGTACGGATGCCACGCGATGCGCACAACACGGGTGACTCAGCATCGATCGGCGCACGATCGGGGGCCGCGATGAGCGCGACCGCAACTCCGCACACAGGGCCGGGTGCTGTGCTGCTCTCCGCCGTCATCGCGGTCTGCTGCGCGTTCCTGGCGATGGCCGGCGTCGCGGCGCTCGGGCTGCGTCTGCTGGGCGCCGATGCGTACGGCTCGCTGGGCCCGATGACGGCCGCCGTCATGGTGCTGGCGGTGGGTGGATCGGTGACCCCGCGGGGTGACGTCTCGGCCTTCGGCATGTCCGGCGTGACGGCCGAAACCGCCATTGACATCGTGCCGTTGGGCGTGGGACTGACCGGTGCCGTGGTGCTGGGGGCGCTGTTCCTGCGGTCGCTCCGCGCGGTGCCGGGCGGGGTCGCGCCGGGCGGGCTGGCGGCGCGCGCCGCGACGGTGGCCGCGCTGTTCACCGCGCTGGTCGGCGGGCTCACCTGGGCCGGACACGACTCCGTAACGATCCCGGTGCTGCGGCTGCTGCCGACGCCGGGCGGCGGGGGCGGCGGACCGCTCGACCGGCTGCCGGACCTGCCCGGGCTCGGTGATCTGCCGGGCCTCGGCGACCTGCCGGACCTGGGGCGCGAGCTGCCCGGCCGGCTGCTGCCGGACGGGCTCGCGGACCTCGCGGACGCCCGGCTCCGTATCGACTTCGAGGTGGCGGCCTGGCCCTCGCTCGTGGCCGGCGCGGTGTGGGCGCTGGCCGTCCTGCTCATCGCGCTGGCGGCCTCGCGGCGCACCCCGCTCCCCCGCGCGCTGGCCGGCGCGGGCCGCGCCGTCCGCCCCGCCGCCTCCGCGCTCACCCAGGTGCTGGGCCTCGCGGTACTCCTGGGGCTGGCGGCCGGGGTGTACGGGGTGACCAGCGGCGGGCAGCCGCGGCGGGCGGCGGGCGCCGCGCTGCTGGGCGCGCCCAACGGAGCGTGGCTCGCGATGCCGCTGGGTCTCTTCGTGCCCTGGCACGGCTCGGCGAGCGGGGCGCTGCTGCCGGTCCTGCCCGCGCCGCTGCGGGCGCTGCTGGGCGGCTCGGGCGAGCGGCCGGTCACGCTGCAGCGGCTGGCCGAGCAGAGCGCGTGGGCGTGGGTCGCGGCGCTGGTGGCGGCGGTGCTGATGCTGCTGGCCGGGATCCTGACGGCCGCCCGCACGGCGCGGGCGGGATCCGGCGTCCTGGCGTACGCGGGCGGCTGTGCGCTGCGGCTGGGCGCGCTGACGGCACTGGCCGTACCGCTGCTGGTGCGGCTGACGGAGGTCTCGGCGGACGTCCGGCTGACCTTCCTGGGGATCGGCGTCCACGGGGCGGGCCTCGACCTGCGCGGGAGCCCCGGAGCCGGGCTGCTGCTGGGGGCGCTGTGGGGCGCCGCGGCCGGGCTCGCGGGGGCGCTGCTGGCCGTCGGGACGGGCATCGCGGGCCGGAGCGCCGCGGATCCGCCGCTACCGGTGCACGCACCGACGGCGTACGGGCCGGGGGACGGAGGCCCGGGGGCTCCGGGGCCGTACACGCCGTCGCCCCCGTACCGGCGGCCGAACCCGGACACCAATCCGTACATGCGGACGCTCCCGCCCCGGGAGACACCGCCCGGGGAGCCGCCCCGGGAGGCCCCGCCTCGGGAGGCTCCGCCGCGGAAGCCGCCGCCGCACGGCAGCGACACCGCCTCGGCGCCCACCGTGAGCGGCACTCCGCTCCCCCGCCCCGCCCGGCCGCGTCCCCGGCCGCGGCGGGACCGGGACGAGCCGCCGCCGGAGCCGCCGCCGCCCGGACGGCCGGGTGCGGGCCGCTGAGGACGGGACCGCGCGGGCAGCGGGCCGGACCCCGCTCTGTACGGACATGTACGGACCCGTGACCCACCCGGCCGCGTGGTGGCAGGCGTCCACTCGGCGGGACACCTGTACGGTTCCGGGACGCGGCCGGATACCGTAAGAGCACCATGAGCGCATCGCAGACACCGCCTGCCACCGCCGTACCGGGCGACGACGTACCGACCCTTCTCGTGAAGATCTTCGGAAAGGACCGGCCCGGCATCACCGCCGGTCTCTTCGACACCCTCGCCGCCTACTCCGTCGACGTCGTCGACATCGAGCAGGTCGTGACCCGGGGCCGCATCGTGCTGTGCGCCCTGGTGACCACGCCCACGGGAAGCGCGTCGAACGGTGCCACCGAAGGCGACCTGCGCGCGACCGTGCACAGCTGGGCCGAGTCGCTGCACCTCCAGGCCGAGATCATCTCCGGTACCGGTGACAACCGTCCGCGCGGCACCGGCCGTTCGCACGTCACCGTCCTCGGGCACCCGCTCACCGCCGAGTCCACCTCCGCCATCGCCGCCGCCATAACGGCCACCGGCGGCAACATCGACCGCATCTTCCGGCTCGCCAAGTACCCCGTGACCGCCGTGGAGTTCGCGGTCTCCGGCACCCCGACCGACACCCTGCGCACCGCGCTCGCCACCGAAGCCGCCGTGCTCGGCGTGGACATCGCCGTGATCGCCTCCGGGCTGCAGCGCCGGGCGCAGCGCCTGGTCGTGATGGACGTGGACTCCACGCTGATCCAGGACGAGGTCATCGAGCTGTTCGCGGCGCACGCGGGCTGTGAGGCCGAGGTGGCCGAGGTGACCGCCGCCGCGATGCGCGGCGAGCTGGACTTCGAGCAGTCGCTGCACGCCCGGGTGGCGCTGCTGAAGGGCCTGGACGCCTCGGTCGTGGAGCAGGTGCGCAAGGAGGTGCGGCTGACCCCCGGCGCGCGGACCCTGGTACGCACGCTCAAGCGGCTGGGTTACCAGGTCGGCGTGGTCTCCGGCGGCTTCACGCAGGTCACCGACGCGCTCAAGGACGAGCTGGGGCTGGACTTCGCCTCGGCGAACACCCTGGAGATCGCGGACGGCCGGTTCACCGGCAAGGTCACCGGCGACATCGTGGACCGGGCGGGCAAGGCCCGGCTGCTGCGCTCCTTCGCCCAGCAGGCCGGGGTGCCGCTGGCGCAGACGGTCGCGATCGGTGACGGCGCCAACGACCTGGACATGCTGAACACGGCGGGCCTGGGCGTCGCCTTCAACGCCAAGCCGGTCGTACGGGAGGCCGCGCACACCGCCGTGAACGTGCCGTTCCTGGACACCGTGCTGTACCTGCTCGGCGTCACCCGCGAAGAGGTCGAGGCCGCCGACACGATCGCGGACTGACCGCCCGCCTCCCTACACCACAGGGCCCCGGCGCGAGGTGCGCCGGGGCCCTGTGGCGTACGCGGTCCCTGCCGTCCGCGCGCGCCGGCGTTCACAGTTCGGGCGCAGGCGCTCCGTCGTGGGGCGTCCAGTAGGCGACCAGCCGGCCGACGCCGTGCTCGACGGACTTCCAGGAGCCGTTGAAGGTCACCACCGCTAGGGAGGCGGTCGGGAAGCCGCTGCGGTTCATCCTGGTCAGCAGCTCGCCGTCCGCCTCGCCGGAGAGCGCGTCGGCGAGGGCGTGCATGCCCGGATTGTGGCCGACCAGCAGCAGGTCCTGCACGTCGTCCGGGACCTCGTTGACCACCGCGAGCAGGTCGCCGAGCGAGGCTTCGTACAGCCGGTCCTCATAGACGGTCTTCGGGCGCTGGGGCAGCTCGTGGACGCAGGCCTTCCAGGTCTCGCGGGTGCGGACGGAGGTGGAACAGAGGGTCAGATCGGGACTGATGCCCGCGCCCGCGAGCCATCGTCCGGCGACGGGGGCGTCCCGGCGGCCGCGCTCGGCGAGCGGCCGCTCGTGGTCGCTCTCCTGCGACCATTCGGCCTTTGCATGTCGGAGAAGGACAATCCGGCGGGGGAAATCGACGCTCATGTGTCCCAGCTTCGCATGAAAAGCGGCGCGGGGCGCGGGGTGTTGACAGCCTCATCCCACAAAGCGGGCAGGCACCGCAGCGCCTCCGTACCGCCTCCCGGCGCCGCCTACAGCCCGGCGCCGAGCAGCCGCGCGAGGAGGTCGACCAGCGGCGCGAGGGACGGCGGTACGCCGGCGGCGTCGGCCTTCGCCGCGGAGGTCATCACGGAGAGCAGCGCCACGAAGGAGACCACCGCCAGGGCCACGGCCCACCACGGCAGCCGCACGGGCCGGGCACCGGCCTTGGTGTGCCGGGTGTGAGCGGCGGACATGGGGATCGCCTCCGTGCGGTCGAGGGGACGGCGCGGCCGCCGTGCGGCCACGCCCACCGCGGCGGCGCGGTGTCCTTCGAACCTACGGTCCCGGGACCGCGCCGCCCATCAGGTGCGCCACCCACTTACCCCTGACCCCGGCCCCCTAAGGGACGGTGGGGACAGCCCTACCGAGGAAGCTTCACCGCGGTAGTCACTGAGGTCGTCGCATCGAGGCGGCCCCGCCGGCGCCGGGTCAGGGTGAGGCGATGCTGGCGATGATCCCCACCACGACGGTCACGGCGAGCATCGCGGTCAGGACGAGGAGCAGCTTCTTCTGTCCGCCCTGCGGATTCGGTTCGAGCACTGGCATGTCCCCAGTGTCGCAAACGCCGTGCGGGCGCGGGCCGCCGGTACCCACCGGTGCCGGTCCGGGTACGGATTACCGGCCCTCGTCCTCGATCCGGCGGTCCCGGCCGGCCAGCACGCCCACCGCGATCTGCGGCACCATCAGCCCCGCCATCAGCGCGATGGGCAGGCCCCAGCCGCCGCTGTGCTGGTACAGCGTGCCCACCAGGAGCGGCCCGGGGATGGAGATCAGGTAGCCGATGCACTGGGCGAAGGCGGAGAGCTTGACGACGCCCGCGGCGCTGCGGGCGCGCATGCCGATCATGGTGAGGGCGAGCGGGAAGGCGCAGTTCGATATGCCGAGCAGCAGCGCCCAGCCCCAGGCGCCGGCCGCGGGCGCCAGCCACAGTCCCGCGTACCCGACGAGCCCGCAGGTCCCGAGGAGCACGGCCAGCAGCCCCTGGTGCCGCATCCGGGCCGCCAGCCGCGGCAGCACGAAGGACAGCGGGATGCCCATGGCCATGGTGAGGGCGAGCAGCACGCCGGCGGTCCCGGCCGGCACGCCCGAATCGCGGAAGATCTGCGGCAGCCAGCCCATGGTGATGTACGCGGCGGTGGCCTGCAGGCCGAAGAAGACGGCCAGCGCCCAGGCGGTGGGCGAGCGGCTGATCCGGACGGCCGGGGCGTCCTCCTGGGGCGCGCCCGCCGCTGCCGGCGCCGCCTGGGGCGCGCGGTGCCGCAGTACGGCGAGCCACGGCACGACGGCGAGGACGCCGAGCACCGCCCAGACCGCGAGCCCGGCCTGCCAGCCGCCGCCGAGCGCGCCGGTGACCGGCACGGTGAGGGCGGCGGCGAGTGAGGTGCCCAGGGCCAGGGCCATGGAGTACAGCCCGGTCATCGAGCCGACCCGGTCGGGGAAGAAGGTCTTGATCACCACGGGCAGCAGGATGTTGCTGACCGCGATGCCGGCGAGCGCGAGGGCGCTGGCGGCGAGGAAGCCGGCCGTGCCGCC
The DNA here is from genome assembly GCF_055567935.1 of Streptomyces sp. NPDC026301. Classification (NCBI taxonomy): domain Bacteria; kingdom Bacillati; phylum Actinomycetota; class Actinomycetes; order Kitasatosporales; family Streptomycetaceae; genus Streptomyces; species Streptomyces sp. NPDC026301. The sequence continues at coordinate 19,361 of NZ_JBVHPN010000021.1, forward strand.
CGCGAAGGGGCGCACCACGACGCCGACCGCGATCGCCGCCATGCCGGCGCACACGATGGTGCCCGCGCCGAAGCGGCGGGCCAGCCGCGGTGCCGCGATGCCGAAGACGGCGAAGCAGAGAGCCGGTACGGAGGTGAGCAGGCCCGCGACGGTGCCGCTCATGCCGAGTCCGTCCCGCACCTCCTCCATGAGGGCGCCCAGGCTGGTGATGGCCGGGCGGAGGTTGAGCGCGGCGAGGACGAGACCGACGGTCAGGACCGCGCCGAGCCAGCGCGGTACGGGTACGGGCGCGGGGCCGCGGTCGAGCGGTTCGCCGCCGGGCGTCCGGGGGGTCTGTGGGGCCTCGGCCGTGGTGCCGAGGGTCGCGAGGTCGTCGTCTGCCATGGGTACATCATAGAATCATGGGATGAATGGTTGTCCAGGTGAGTGTCCAGGTGAGTCCCGTCTCCCGGCGACAGGCCGGAGAAGCATTGGCATCGGCGATGCCACGTTCGTGTCCGCGTCCGCTTCCGCGCCTCCAGGAGCGCCCGTATGCCGCTGACCTCACCCCGGCGTTCCGCCCTGTCCGACCAGGTGATCGCCCAGCTGCGCGCCCAGATCACCTCGGGCGAGTGGCCGGTCGGAGCGCGCATCCCCACCGAACCGGAGCTGGTCGAACAGCTCGGCGTGGCCCGCAACACCGTCCGCGAGGCGGTCCGGGCGCTGGCCCACAACGGCCTGCTGGACATCCGCCAGGGCTCCGGCACGTACGTCGTCGCCACCAGTGAGCTGGCGGGCGTGATGAACCGCAGGTTCGCCGAGGCCGACCCCCGGCACGTCGCGGAGCTGCGCAGCGCCCTGGAGGCGGAGGCCGCCCGGCGGGCCGCCGAGCGCCGTACCGAGGCCGACCTCAAGCAGCTGGACGCGGCGCTCCAGCGGCGGGAGCAGGCGTGGGAGTCCGGCGCCGCGGCCGCCTTCGTGGAGGCGGACGCCACGCTGCACATGGCGATCGTGGCGGCCTCGCACAACGAGGTACTGGCGGAGCTGTACGCGGACCTCGGCGGCGTACTGCGCGAGTTCCTCCGCGCCGACGTGGGCGACGAGCTGCGCCCGGAGTCGCACATGGACCACTCACGGCTGGTGGACGCGATCCGCGCGGGCGACGGCGAACGCGCGGCGACCGAGGCGAGCTCCCATCCGTACGGCTGCCGACCGGGCCGACTGCGGCAGGGCTGAGGGCGCTGCGATTCCGACCCCCACCCCTGCACGAAGGCCGTGGGGCCGTCGCACCTCGCGGTGCGGCGGCCCCACGGCCTTCAAGCGGTACGGGCCGGTCAGGCGCCCATCATGTGCACGCCGCCGTCGACGTGCACGATCTCGCCGGTGGTCTTCGGGAAGAAGTCCGACAGCAGGGCGACGACGCCGCGGCCTGCGGGCTCCGGGTCGGCCATGTCCCACTTCAGCGGGGAGCGGGTGTTCCAGACGTCCGCCAGCTCGGAGAAGCCCGGGATGGACTTGGCGGCCATCGAGCCGATCGGTCCGGCCGAGATCAGGTTGCAGCGGATGCCCTCGGGGCCGAGGTCACGCGCGAGGTAGCGCGAGGTGGCCTCCAGGGCGGCCTTGGCCGGGCCCATCCAGTCGTACTGCGGCCACGCGTACTGCGCGTCGAAGGTGAGGCCGACGACGGCGCTGCCCTCGCTGAGCAGCGGGCGGCAGGCCATGGTCAGCGACTTCAGCGAGAACGCCGAGACGTGCATCGCGGTCGAGACCGACTCGAAGGGCGTGTTGAGGAAGTTGCCGCCGAGCGCGTCCTGCGGGGCGAACCCGATGGAGTGCACGACGCCGTCGAGGCCGCCGAGCTCCTCGCGGACGATGCCCTCCAGGCGGGCCAGGTGCTCGTCGTTGGTCACGTCCAGCTCGATGACCTTGGCGGGCTTGGGCAGCTTCTTGGCGATGCGCTCGGTGAGGGTGGGCCGCGGGAACGCGGTGAGGATGACCTCGGCGCCCTGCTCCTGCGCGACCTTCGCCGCGTGGAAGGCGATGGAGGACTCCATCAGCACACCCGTGATCAGAATGCGCTTGCCGGCGAGGATTCCGCTCATATCGATCAGTGACCCATGCCCAATCCGCCGTCGACGGGAATGACGGCTCCAGTGATGTACGCGGCCTCGTCGGAGGCCAGGAAGCGGACCGAGGCGGCGATCTCCTCGGGCTGCGCGTAGCGCGCGAGCGGCACCTGCTTCACGATGTTCTCGCGCTGCTCATCGGTGAGCGCGCGGGTCATGTCCGTGTCGACGAAGCCGGGGGCCACGACGTTCACGGTGATGTTGCGGGAGCCCAGCTCGCGGGCGAGGGAGCGGGCGAAGCCGATCAGGCCCGCCTTGGAGGCCGCGTAGTTCGCCTGCCCCGCGGAGCCCAGCAGCCCCACGACGGACGAGATCAGCACGACCCGGCCCTTGCGCGCCCGCAGCATGGCCCGGTTGGCCCGCTTGACCACGCGGAACGTACCGGTGAGGTTGGTCTCCAGGACCGAGGCGAAGTCGTCCTCCGACATCCGCATCAGCAGCTGGTCACGGGTGACGCCGGCGTTGGCCACCAGCACCTCGACCGCGCCCTGCTTCTCCTCGATCTCCTTGTACGCCTGCTCGACCTGCTCCGTGTCGGTGATGTCGCACTTCACGGCCAAGAACCCCGCCGGGGGTTCGCCGGAGCGGTAGGTGATGGCGACCTTGTCGCCTGCCTCGGCGAAGGCGCGGGCGATGGCGAGGCCGATGCCGCGGTTGCCTCCGGTGACCAGAACCGAGCGGCTCAAGAGATCACCCTTTCCGTGTCCTGTCCGACGTGTGTTCCTTACGAAACTAGCGGTCACGAGCCCCATACGGAGAATCCACCTCGGACAGGGGCACATGCCGGTCACTGTGGGGTCCCTACAGAAGCGACGCAGCAGCGACCGCTCCGCGACCCGGCGAAGACCCGGCGAATCGCCGCGGTGAACCCGCCGGTCCCCGTGCGCACCCGGGGTCCGGCACGGCATGATGCGTGGCGCCGACCCCGGGAGGGATGCCGTGCCTACACCTCGTTCCCTTGACGAGAGCTTCCTCGCGCTGCCGTTGCGCGCGCTCGCCGATGCCGCGCTCGCGCGGGCCCGGGCGTTGGGGGCCGAGCATGCGGATTTCCGGCTGGAGCGGATCCGGTACGCGTCCTGGCGGCTGCGGGACGCGAAGACGGCCGGGTCCTCGGACAGGACCGACCTGGGGTACGCGGTGCGGGTCGTGCACGGCGGGGCCTGGGGGTTCGCGTCCGGTGTGGACCTGACCATGGACGCGGCGGCGCGGGTGGCGGCGCAGGCGGTGGCGATGGCCAAGCTGTCGGCGAAGGTGATCGACGCGGCGGGGTCGGAGGAGGTCGTCGAGCTCGCCGCGGAGCCCGCGTATCCGGACCGGACGTGGATCTCCTCGTACGAGGTCGATCCGTTCGACGTGCCGGACGCGGAGAAGACCGGGCTGCTGGCGGAGTGGAGCGGGCGGCTGCTGGCCGCGCCGGGCGTCACGCACGCGGACGCCTCGCTGCTCACGATCCGGGAGAACAAGTTCTACGCCGACACGGCGGGGACGACCACCACTCAGCAGCGGGTCCGGCTGCACCCGGAGCTGACGGCCGTCGCGGTGGACGACCGCAGCGGGGAGTTCGACTCGATGCGGACCATCGCGCCGCCGGTCGGCCGCGGCTGGGAGTACCTGACCGACGGGCGGTACGACTGGGACGCGGAGCTGGCGGAGATGCCGGAGCTGCTCGCGGAGAAGATGCGCGCGCCGAGCGTCCGGGCCGGGCGGTACGACCTGGTGGTGGACCCCTCCAACCTGTGGCTGACGATCCACGAGTCGATCGGGCACGCGACCGAGCTGGACCGGGCGCTGGGGTACGAGGCGGCGTACGCGGGCACCTCGTTCGCGACCTTCGACCAGCTGGGGAAGCTGGCGTACGGGTCGTCGCTGATGCACGTCACGGGCGACCGGACGGCCGAGCACGGGCTGGCGACGATCGGGTACGACGACGAGGGCGTGGCGGCGCAGTCCTGGGACCTGGTCAAGGACGGCGTCCTGGTCGGCTACCAGCTGGACCGCAGGATCGCGAAGCTGACCGGCTTCGAGCGGTCCAACGGGTGCGCGTACGCGGATTCGCCGTCCCATGTGCCGGTGCAGCGGATGGCGAACGTGTCGTTGCAGCCGGCGCCCGCGGGCCCGTCGACGCAGGAGCTGATCGCGGGCGTGGAGCACGGCATCTACGTGGTCGGCGACCGGTCCTGGTCCATCGACATGCAGCGGTACAACTTCCAGTTCACCGGGCAGCGGTTCTTCCGGATCGAGAACGGGCGGCTGGCGGGGCAGCTGCGGGACGTGGCGTACCAGGCCACCACCACCGACTTCTGGGGCTCGATGGCCGCGGTCGGCGGCCCGCAGACGTACGTACTGGGCGGCGCCTTCAACTGCGGCAAGGCCCAGCCGGGCCAGGTCGCCTCCGTCTCGCACGGCTGCCCTTCCGCTCTCTTCACGGGCGTCAACATCCTGAACACGACCCAGGAGGCCGGTCGATGAACGCTGACCACGGAATCGGCCGGGGGGCCGGGGGTCGTCCCCCGGGTCAGCACAGCCTGAACACGACCCAGGAGGCCGGTCGATGAGCACACGCCGTACGTCTCGTACTTCTCGTACGAGCGCGCCGCACGAGATGGTCGAGCGGGCGCTGGCGCTCTCGCGGGCCGACGGCTGCGTGGTCATCGCCGACGAGTCCACCACCGCCAACCTGCGCTGGGCGGGCAACGCGCTGACCACCAACGGCGTCACCCGGGGCCGCACGCTCACCGTGATCGCCACGGTGGACGGCAAGGAGGGCACCGCCTCGGGCGTCGTCTCGCGCGCCGCGGTCACCGCCGACGATCTGGAGGCGCTGGTGCGGGCCGCGGAGGCGGCCGCCGGGAGCGCGGGCCCCGCCGAGGACGCGCAGCCGCTCGTACCGGGCGGCGCGCCCTCCCCCGGCTTCACCGAGCCGCCCGCCGAGACCTCCTCCGAGGTGTTCGCCGACTTCGCGCCGGCGCTGGGCGAAGCCTTCCGGCGGGCCCGGGACGGCGGCCGCGAGCTGTACGGGTTCGCCAACCACGAGGTCGTGTCCTCGTACGTGGGCTCCTCCACCGGGCTGCGGCTGCGGCACGACCAGCCCACCGGCACGCTGGAGCTGAACGCCAAGTCGCCCGACCGCACCCGCTCGGCCTGGGCCGGCCGGGCCACCCGGGACTTCGCCGACGTGGACCCGCTGGCCATGGACGCCGACCTGGCACGGCGGCTGGCCTGGGCCGAGCGGCGGATCGAGCTGCCCGCCGGGCGGTACGAGACGCTGCTGCCGCCCACCGCCGTCGCCGACCTGCTCGTCTACCAGATGTGGTCCTCCGGGGCGCGGGACGCCGCCGAGGGGCGCACGGTCTTCGCGGCGCCCGGGGGCGGCACCCGGGTCGGCGAGAAGCTCTCCGGGCTGCCGCTGACGCTGCGCAGCGACCCGGGGGCCGCGGGCCTGGAGTGCGCGCCCTTCGTACTGGCGCACAGCTCCGGGGACGACGCCTCCGTCTTCGACAACGGGCTGCCGCTGGAGCCCACCGACTGGCTGCGGGACGGCGCGCTGAACCGGCTGGTCACCACCCGGCACAGCGCGGGCCTGACCGGCCTGCCGGTGGCCCCCGCGGTCGACAATCTGCTGCTGGACGCGGGCGGCACGAAGTCCCTGGACGAGCTGGTGGCCGGTACCGAGCGGGGGCTGCTGCTGACCTGCCTGTGGTACATCCGCGAGGTCGACCCGGCGACGCTGCTGCTCACGGGGCTGACCCGGGACGGCGTGTACCTCGTGGAGGGCGGCGAGGTGGTCGGCGAGGTGAACAACTTCCGGTTCAACGAGTCGCCGGTGGACCTGCTGGGGCGGGCGAGCGAGGCGGGCCGTACGGAGCGCACGCTGCCGCGCGAGTGGAGCGACTACTTCACGCGCGCCGCGATGCCCGCGCTGCGCATCCCGGACTTCAACATGAGCTCGGTGAGCCGGGGGGTGTGAGGCCGGGGCCTTTTGGGGCGCCGGCCTCCGGGGCGCGCGTATTTGTCGTACCGCGTGGCCGGCCTGTGGATACTCGGTCGGCCACGCTCCGTGCCCCTAATAGAATCGGTGCCGTCCTCCCGTTTGGGAACAACGACCGATCAGGAACGCCATGACACGCCTCGGCGAATCCGTCGCCCGCGCCAGCACGCTGCTCTCCGCAGACCTCTCCGTCGACGCCACCGTCGAGGAGCTGCTGAAGGAGACGGGCGCGCGGCGCTATCTCGACCTGACGGACCTGCCGGCCAAGGAGCAGGCCGCGCTGATCGCCGCGCGGACGGTCGAGGTGCTGCCGGGCGTGGACCAGCTCGCCGAGCGCATCGAGGAGCGAGCGGCCGCCGGCAAGAGCCTGCACATCAAGCTGGGCATCGACCCGACGGCCACCGACGTGCACCTGGGGCACGCGGTCCCGCTGATCGTCCTGTCCCGCTTCCAGCGGCTCGGCCACGACATCACGCTGATCATCGGCGACTTCACGGCCAAGATCGGCGACCCCTCGGGCCGCACGGCCGAGCGCCCGCCGCTGACCGACGAGGACATCGCGCACAATCTCGCCAGCTACCGCGACCAGGTCCGGCCGTTCTTCGACTTCGAGAAGGTCAGCTTCCGGCAGAACAGCGAGTGGCTGGCGCCGTACACCTTCCCCGAGCTGCTGAGCCTGCTGTCCAAGGTGCCCGCCTCCCAGCTGCTGCAGCGCGAGGACTTCCGTACGCGCCTTGCGGACGGCTCCGGGCTGACCATGACGGAGATGCTGTACCCGATCGCGCAGGGCCTGGACTCCGTGGCGCTGGAGTGCGACGTGGAGCTGGGCGGTGCCGACCAGCTGCTGAACCTCCAGATGGGCCGCAAGCTCATGGAGCTCAAGGGCCAGCAGCCGCAGCTGGTCGTCACGATGCCACTGATCGAGGGCACGGACGGCACGGGCGCGAAGATGTCCAAGTCCAAGGGCAACTACGTCGGTCTGAACGCCCCGGCCGAGGACGTCTTCGGCAAGATCATGTCGGTCCCGGACCGGCTGATGGAGCCGTACCTCAAGGCGTGGACGGAGTGGACGGACGAGGAGATCGCCCAGGTCCTGGCCCGCATCGCGGCGAAGTCGCTGCACCCGATGGATCTGAAGAAGATCCTCGCGGGTGAGGTCGTGACCGCGCTGTACGGCATCGAGGCGGCGATGGCGGCCCGCGCCGGGTTCGTCGCGCAGTTCTCCAAGAAGTCCTTCGCCGATGTCGGCACGCTGCCGTCGGTGGACCTCGCCGAGCACGGCGCGGAGACGGTGGCCACGGTGCTGACCAAGGTGCTGGAGTTCACGCAGAGTGCGTCGGCGGCCCGCCGGCTGGCGAAGCAGAACGCGCTGCGGCTGGTCATCGAGACCGAGTCGGGCCAGGAGACGGTCGTACTGGCCGAGGCCGACGCGATCCGCCCGCTGGCCGAGGTACTGGCGGAGAAGCTGGCCGCGACGCCCGGCACGCCGTACCTCAAGGCCGGCCGCAAGCTGGCCCAGGTGGAGGGCGCGTAAGCCGTCACGGGGCCGGCCGCGGAGCCGGCTCAGGCCCGGGGCGCGTAACCCGGTACGGGGCCGCACATGACGGTCCCGTGCCGGACCGCTCCCGCGGACCCGATGTGCCGGACCGCTCCCGCGGGCCCGATGTGCGGGTCCGCGGGAGCGGAATGGTGCGGCGTGGTCACGCCTGCTGGTGCCGGTGTTTCCTCCCGCGCACCGTGGCCCACAGCCGGCTGCCCACGCCGACGACGATCACCGCGCCGATCAGCTGCAGCAGATGCCGGGTCCAGTCGATGCCCTTCGTGTCCGCGACTCCGATGCCGGTGGCCGCCCAGTTGCCCAGGACGCTGCCGAGCATGCCGAAGATCACCGTCAGCCAGAGCGGGATCGCCTGCTTCCCTGGGATGAGCGCCCTCGCGATCACACCCAGGACCAGACCCAGGATGATGGCCCACAACCAATTCATGTCGCCTCCTAGTGGGGCGCGGTGTACAAGGCCGTGCATCGTTCAGTTTCATACCGCCACCCGTACGGCGCACGCCGGAGCGGTCTGTACGTATGACGCCGGTATGTACCCCGCCGGGCGTATCGCGCCCCGGTCTCGAAGGCGGCGCAGGCCCGGCGTAACGTGGGACAGGTCCGGCATTGGCGTGTGCCCGGTATGACAACAGGTGGTGGAACGTGATGCGGAAGCAGAGCAGTGCCCAGTCCTTCCGGATCACGGGAGCCCGCCAGGGGCTGACCGAGGACGTCCGTGGGCGGCAGCGACGCTACGTGATCTCGATGTCGGTACGGACGGTGGCGGTGATACTCACCGCCGTGCTCTGGAACGTCGAGCGGCCCATCGCCATTATCACCCTGATCGCGGGTCTGGTGCTGCCGTACATCGCGGTCGTCATCGCCAACGCGGGCCGGGAGAACGTCACTTCGCTTCCCTCGACCTTCATAGCGGCCCCGTCCCGGCCGATGCTGACCACGTCGGCCGAGGACGCACCGCGGCCGGCCGACGGCACACCGCGGGAGCCGGGCGCGGAAGGCGGCCCGGGAGCGGGGCGGACGGACTCCGCCGAGCAGCGCGGCGAGCACGGCTGATCTGCCGACGATCCGCAAAGCTCAAGAAAAGCTCAGATCAATCATGTGGTTCCGGTGCACCCGGCACGGTCCCCCGTGACATACTTCGTACGCGCTCCGCATCCCCCGTCGGAGCGACGGACCGACGCCGGGCGGCTCCCCCCGTGGCTGCCCGGCGTCGCCACGTCCGGATCCGGAAGTGCCGGATCAGGGGCATCGTAGGGTTGAGGCTGTGAACTCCCCCGATAACACAGTGATCTGCTCCGCCAAGGGCTGCCGTGCGGCCGCGGTGTGGGTACTGGCCTGGAACAACCCGAAGCTGCACACGCCCGACCGGCGCAAGACCTGGCTCGCGTGCGAGGAGCACCGCGAGCACCTCTCCCAATTCCTCGGCGTCCGCGGCTTCCTGAAGGACGTCGTGACGCTGGAGGAGTGGGAGAAGGCGTCGCCCGAGGAGGGCTGAGGGCCCGCACCGGCCGCGTCGGCCGAGGAGAGCTGAGCGCCCGCACCGGCCGCTCGGAGCCAGCGCCGGCCCGGCACCCGCGTCCGCCCGGCACTCGCTTCCGTCCGGCACTGCGTCCGCGTCGGCTCTCAGCCGCCGATCGCCGACATCGGCCGCTCCGGCTGCAGGAAGCTCGGGTCGTCCAGGCCCGAGCCCGCCTTCTTCCCCCACATCGCGAGCTTCCATATGCGCGCGATCTCCTCGTCCGGCGCGTCCGAGCGCAGCGCGGCCCGCAGGTCCGTCTCCTCCGTGGCGAACAGGCACGTCCGCACCTGGCCGTCGGCGGTCAGCCGCGTACGGTCGCAGGCGCGGCAGAAGGGGCGGGTCACCGAGGCGATGACGCCGACGCGGTGCGGCCCGCCGTCGACGAGCCAGCGCTCGGCGGGCGCGGAGCCGCGCTCGTCCTGGCCCTCGGGGGTCAGCGCGAAGCGGGTGCGCAGCGAGGCGAGGATGTCGCCCGCGGTGATCATGCCGTCGCGCTTCCAGCCGTGCTGGGCGTCGAGCGGCATCTGCTCGATGAAGCGGAGCTCGTAGTCGTTCTCCACGGCCCAGGCGAGGAGGTCGGGGGCTTCGTCGTCGTTCAGCCCCGGCATGAGGACGGAATTGACCTTGACGGGGGTGAGGCCGGCGGCGCGGGCCGCCTCCAGGCCCCGCAGTACGTCGGCGTGGCGCTTGCGGCGGGTCAGGGTCTGGAAGACGTCGGGGCGCAGGGTGTCCAGCGAGACGTTGACCCGGTCCAGGCCGGCGTCGCGCAGCGCGGCGGCGGTGCGCTCCAGGCCGATGCCGTTGGTGGTCAGCGACATCCGGGGGCGCTTCTCCAGCGCCGCGACGCGCTCGACGATGCCGACGAGGCCGGGGCGGAGCAGCGGCTCGCCGCCGGTGAAGCGGACCTCTTCGATCCCGAGGTCGGTGACGGCGACGCGGATGAGGCGGACGATTTCGTCGTCCGTGAGCAGGTCCGGCTTGGCCAGCCATTGCAGGCCTTCTTCGGGCATGCAGTACGTGCACCGCAGGTTGCACCGGTCGGTCAGTGAAACCCGCAGGTCGGTGGCTACTCGCCCGTATGTGTCGATGAGCACGAGGCCCCCTCCCCCGGTGGCGGATCAGTGTGTTGTCGAGCCTACGCGATGGGTGTGACAACGAGCAGGGACCCGATGTCACGATGCGGGACCGGCCGCGTCGTAGGGATCTACGACGCGGCCGGTGCTCCGCCTGCGGGAATCGGGGGTCAGTGCGCTCCGGTGCCGGTCAGGGACCGCACCTCCAGCTCGGCGTACTTGGCGGCGTCCGGCTCCTCCTTGGAGAGCAGGGACCCGAGCCAGCCGAGCAGGAAGCCCAGCGGGATGGAGACCAGGCCCGGGTTCTCCAGCGGGAAGAAGTGGAAGTCCACGCCGGGGAACATCGAGGTCTCCTTGCCGGAGACGACCGGCGAGAAGAGCACGAGGAGGACCGAGGAGGCCAGGCCGCCGTAGATCGACCACAGCGCCCCCGAGGTGGTGAAGCGCTTCCAGAAGAGGCTGTAGAGGATCGTGGGCAGGTTGGCGGAGGCGGCGACCGCGAAGGCCAGCGCGACCAGGCCGGCGACGTTCAGGCCGCGTGCGAAGACGCCGAGGACGATCGCGGCGGCGCCGATGCCGACGGTGGCCCATCGGGCCGCCCGTACCTCCTCCTTCTCCGACGCCTTCCCCTTCTTGATCACGTTGACGTACAGGTCGTGCGCGAAGGACGAGGACGAGGCGAGGGTGAGGCCCGCGACCACGGCGAGGATGGTGGCGAAGGCGACCGCCGAGATCACGGCGAGCAGGATGGCGCCGCCGGTGGAGTCGGCGCCGCCGCCGATCTCCTGGGCGAGCAGCGGGGCCGCGGTGTTGCCCGCCGGGTTGGACGCGATGATCGTCTCGGGCTTGATGAGGGCCGCGGCGCCGAAGCCGAGCGCGATGGTCATCAGGTAGAAGACGCCGATGATGCCGATGGCCCAGTTCACGGACTTACGGGCGGCCTTGGCCGTGGGCACGGTGTAGAAGCGGATGAGGATGTGCGGCAGGCCCGCGGTGCCCAGGACCAGGGCGATGCCCAGCGAGAGGAAGTCGATCTTCGAGGTGGCGGTGGCGCCGTACTTCAGGCCCGGCTCCAGGAAGGCCGCGCCCTTGCCGCTCTCCTTGGCGGCCTCGCCGAGCAGCGTGGAGATGTTGAAGTCGAACTTGAGCAGCACCAGGAACGTGATCAGCAGGGTGCCCGCGATCAGCAGGACGGCCTTGACCATCTGCACCCAGGTGGTGCCCTTCATGCCGCCGATGGAGACGTAAAGGATCATCACGAGGCCGACCAGGACGACGACGAGGATCTTGCCGGTCTCGCTGGTGATGCCGAGGAGCAGCGTGACGAGCGCGCCCGCGCCCGCCATCTGCGCCAGCAGGTAGAAGATCGAGACGACGATGGTGGAGACGCCCGCCGCGGTGCGCACGGGGCGCTGCCGCATCCGGTACACGAGGACGTCGCCCATCGTGAAGCGGCCGGAGTTCCGCAGCGGCTCGGCGACCAGCAGCAGCGCGACCAGCCAGGCGACGAGGAAGCCGATGGAGTACAGGAAGCCGTCGTACCCGAAGAGGGCGATGGCGCCCGCGATGCCGAGGAAGGACGCGGCGGACATGTAGTCGCCGGAGATGGCCAGGCCGTTCTGGAAGCCGGAGAACTGGCGGCCGCCGGCGTAGAAGTCCTCGGCGCCCTTGGTCTGCCGCCCCGCCCACACGGTGATGCCGAGGGTGGCGGCCACGAAGACCGCGAAGAGCGTGATGATCAGCGGCCGGTGCTGGGTCGCGCCCTCGGCGGCGAGCTGGTACGTCAGGTGGCTCATGCGTCGCCCTCCACACGCGGGGTGCCGCCCTCCAGGCGGCTCTTGATCGCCTCGGCCTTCGGGTCGAGCTTCGCGGCGGCGTGCCGCGAGTACCACCAGGCGATGAGGAAGGTCGTCACGAACTGGGCGAGGCCGAGGACGAGCGCGACGTTGATGTTGCCGAGGACCTTGGTGCCCATGAAGCCGCCCGCGTAGTTGCTGAGCAGCACGTACAGCAGGTACCAGAGGATGAAGGCGACGGTCAGCGGGAAGGCGAACGAGCGGTAGGAGCGGCGCAGTTCGGTGAACTCCGCGCCGGACTGCACCTCGGTGAAGGGCGGTGCCTCATGGGGCGCGTCGTGCTGCGCCTCGTGCTCCTCGTGCGGCCCGGGGTCGGCGGGCGGCTGGGCGGCGGTGCTCACGCGGTCTCCTGTTTTCTCACGGTGCGGCTTTCCTGGCGAGTTCTGTCGCGCGGTGTGCGGGGCGTTCCGTCGCGCGCTCTGTGGGGGCGTTCTGCGGGGCGTTCTGCGGGGCGTTTCGTCGAACGACATAAAGTTCAGATCAGTGATCCGGATCACGCATGCTAGAGGGGCACGGCCGCCTTACGACAGGGGGCAGGGCCTGAAATCCCCAGGAAACCGGGGGGTGCGGCCGCCACCGCCGGCACGCCGGATCGTTGTCCGGGTGTGACGCCTTCGCCGCCCCGGCAGCCACCAGGACCGGGCCGACTCCCGTACGGCGCCGTGCGGTTGTCCTCCCCCGTCGCCCTCGCGCCTCCCGCGCCACCCCGTCCCACCTGCGCCGTTGCCCGCCGCTGGGACGGCAGACGGATCGCGCTGCCGCTGCTGAGCTTCGGAACGCTGCGCCGTCCCCGGTGTGGTTGACGGACCCCGCTCCTGCGGCAGTTGACGGGTTTTCTTTGCCGTCCATTGAACTGTCCGGGTGATCACGGTTAGCTTCACTCGTCATGAACCGGCTCGCGCGCGACCTGCCCGCGAGCGGTCAGAGATGATGTGGAGTACCCCCATGGCACATCTGAGATCCAGACGGGTGCGCGCGCTCGCCGTACCGGTCGGACTGGCCCTCGTCGCGTCCCTCGGCTTCCTCCCGCAGGCGGCCACCGCCGCCCCTCAGGAGGAGTCCCGGGCCACGGTCACCACCGACGGCCCGCTGCTCTCGTACGTCGTCAACGCCACCCCGGGCAAGTCCTCGGTGGCCAGGGTCGGCAAGGAGATACGTGCCGCCGGCGGCACGGTGGTCGTCGCCCACGAGAAGATAGGCGTGATCGTCGTCCACTCGGCGAACCCGAAGTTCGCCGAGACGATACGCACGGTGCGCGGCGTCCAGTCGGCCGGCGCCACCCGCACCGCCCCCTTGAAGCCCTCCGGCACCACCGACATCGGCAAGCCGCAGAAGGCCGACCTGACCAAGGCCGCCCGTACGGCGGGCGCCCGCGCCAAGGCCGCCGGCGAGGAGCCCCTGGAGTCCCTCCAGTGGGACCTGCCCGCCATCAAGGCCGACCAGGCCGCGAAGGTGAACCCGGGCAGCAGGAAGGTCACCGTCGCCGTCATCGACACCGGCGTGGACGACACCCACCCGGACCTGAAGCCCAACTTCTCCGCCCAGCAGTCCGCCAGTTGCGTGGGCGGCGTGGCCGACACCACCCCCGGCTCCTGGCGTCCGTGGAACCCGGCCGAGGACTACCACGGCACCCACGTCGCGGGCACGATCGCCGCGGCGCGCAACGGTGTCGGCGTGGCCGGCGTCGCGCCGGGCGTGAAGATCTCCGCCATCAAGGTCAGCGAGCCCGAGACGAGCCTGTTCTACGCCGAGAGCGTGGTCTGTGCCTTCGTCTTCGCGGCCGACCACGGCGTCGAGGTCACCAACAACAGCTATTACGTCGACCCGTGGATGTTCAACTGCAAGAGCGACGCCGATCAGGGCGCCATTGTCGACGCGGTGGGCCGGGCGGCCAAGTACGCCGAGCGCAAGGGCGCGATCAACGTCGCCGCGGCCGGCAACTCCAACCTCGACCTGGCGGCCAAGGAGCTGACCGACAAGTCGAGCCCGAACGACAGCACTCCGGTGGAGCGGAAGATCAACCCGGCCGAGTGCTGGGACGTGCCCACCCAGCTCCCGGGCACCGTCACGGTCGCCGCGACCGGCGTGAAGAAGCTCAAGTCGTACTACTCCAACTACGGCAACGGCGTGATCGACGTGGCCGCGCCGGGCGGTGACAGCCGGCAGGTCCCCGACCTCCCCGCGAAGAACGGCAACATCCTCTCCACCATGCCGGGCGGCGACTGGGCCTACCTGGCGGGCACTTCGATGGCCAGCCCGCACGTGGCCGGCGTCGCGGCGCTGGTGAAGAGCGCGCACCCCGACAGCAGCCCGCAGGAGATCCAGTGGCTGCTGAAGAAGGACGCCGACAACCCGGGCTGCCCCCAGGGTGACGCGACGTGCACCGGTACTCAGCACGTCAACGGCCACTACGGCTACGGCATCGTGGACGCGCTGGACGCCGTCGAGCAGCACTGAGCGAGCGGCGCCGGGGCCCGTGGAGCCGGGCCCCGGCGGCCGTGACCGTTACGGCTACAGCCACGGCTACGGCCGTACCAGTACCTTCAGCGCCCTGCGCTCGTCCATCGCGCGGTATCCCTCCGGCACCCCGTCCAGGTCCACCGACACGTCGAAGAGCGGCGAGGGGTCGACGGTGCCGTCCAGGACGTCCGGCAGCAGCTCGGGGATGTACGTGCGTACCGGTGCCACGCCGCCGCGCACCGCGATGTTCCGCCCGAACGTCACGCTCAGGTCCAGGCCGTTGCCGCTGCCGTGCGGCACCCCGACGTAGCCGATCGCGCCGCCCGGCCGGGCGATCTCCACCGCGGTGCGCATCGACTGCTCCGTGCCGACCGCCTCGATCACCGCGTGCGCGCCGTGCCCGTCGGTCAGCTCCCGCACCGCGGCCGCCGCCTCGTCGCCGCGCTCGGCGACCACCTCGCTCGCCCCGAAGGCCCGCGCGAGGTCCGTACGCGAGCGGTGCCGCCCCAGGATGATGATCCGCTCCGCGCCCAGCCGCCGGGCGGCCAGCACCCCGCACAGCCCCACCGCGCCGTCCCCGACCACCGCGACCGTCGCGCCCGGCCGGACGCCCGCGCCCAGCGCCGCGTGGTGCCCGGTGCCCAGCACGTCGGCCAGGGAGAGCAGCGCGGTCAGCAGCCGGTCGTCACCAGCTGCTGCGGCGGGCAGTTTCACCAGCGTGGCGTCGGCATACGGGACGCGCACCGCCTCGCCCTGGCCGCCGTCCGAGCCGGGCGTGCCCCAGGCGCCGCCGTTGACGCAGGAGGTGGTCAGCCCGTCGGCGCAGTAGTCGCAGGTACCGTCGGACCAGGTGAAGGGCGCCACGACGAGGTCGCCCGGCGCGACGGTGACGACGTCGTCACCGGTGTCGGTCACCGTCCCGAGGAACTCGTGGCCGGTGCGCTGCCCCGGCTCGCGGGGCGACTCGCCCCGGTACGGCCACAGGTCGCTGCCGCAGATGCAGGCCCGCGCCACCTGGACCACCGCGTCCTGCGGCCGGCGCAGCGCGGCGTCCGGCACCTCCTCGACGCGGATGTCGCGGGGCGCGTGGAGAGTGCTGGCTCGCATGGCGGGGAGTCCTCGCTGTCCGGGGCGTGCCCCGGCCCGGGGCCTCACGGCCCACGCTACGTCCGGCCCGGTACGGCGGCGCGCCGGGCCGGTCCGTCGGGGGCAGCGGCGCCGGCGGCGGCCGGTGCCGCCGTCCGCAGCACGCCGTCGGCCAGCAGCCACTGGGCGGCGAGATAGCCGAGCATGATGCAGAACTGCGGCGCGGGCGGCTGCGGCCAGTGCGCGAGGCCGCTCGCGATGAGGGTGTCGGAGGCCAGGAAGAGCAGGCCGCCGAGCAGGGCGCGCGGCCCGGCCCGCAGCGCGCCGTACGCCATCGCGGTGAGCAGCAGGCTGTACCCGGCGACCGGCCCGCGCAGATCGGCGGCGAGGTCCGGCCACAGCAGCGCCACGGTGCCGAGCCAGGCGACGGCGTACGCGGCGGCCGCGGCGGCGAGCCGCCCGCGGCCCCACTCCGGTGCGCTGCCCCGTCGTACGAACAACACCAGGTAGCAGACGTGCCCGGCAGCGAAGGAGGCCATCCCTACGAGGAAGGCCGTCTCGCCGTCCACTTGGAGCAGCGTGTCTCCGCCGCACCCGAAGAGCAGCGCGGCGGCGAGCAGTACGGGGCCGCCGCGGGCGAGTACGTAGGCGGCGAGCACCGGCAGCAGCGCCGGTTTGGTCGCCACCTCCACCGTCCCGGCCCCGGCGAGCAGCGCGCCGAGGTGGACGGCGGTCAGCAGCCCGAAGGCGGCGAGGAGGGCGCGGGCCGCGGTGGAGCGGCTCATGCGGCGGACGTCCCGGTGTCCGGCACCGGGGACGCGGCGTCGCCGCTCCGTGCGGGCTGCCAGCCGGGGCCGCGGAAGATCCGCCCCGCCCGCTCGCTCCAGCTGCCCGCGGCCCGTACGTCGCGCGCGATGGCCGCGTACTCGTGGGTGGCGACCCGCAGCGGGTTGAAGGTGCCGATGTTCTTGGTGAGTCCGAAGACGGGCCGCTCGGTCTCCGGGACGAAGGAGCCGAACAGCCGGTCCCAGACGATCAGGATGCCGCCGAAGTTCCGGTCCAGATAGCCGCCTTGGGAGGCGTGGTGGACACGGTGGTGCGAGGGCGTGTTCAGCACGTACTCGAACGGGCGGGGCAGCTTGCCGACCCGCTCGGTGTGCACCCAGAACTGGTACACGAGGTTCGCCGAGGAGCAGAAGGCGACCGCCGCCGGGTGCACGCCGAGCGCGATCATCGGTACGTAGAACGGCCAGACCGTCCAGGTGGTCCAGGGCTGGCGGAGCGCGGTGGTGAGGTTGAACTTCCGGCTGGAGTGGTGCACCACGTGGCAGGCCCACAGGATGCGGATGACGTGGTGGCCGCGGTGCGACCAGTAGTAGAAGAAGTCCTGCGCGAGCAGCATCAGGGGCAGCGTCCACCACAGCACGGGGATGCGCAGCGGCGTCAGCTCGTAGACGGCCGCGTAGACGGCCACGATCGGGATCTTCCACAGCGCGTCGAAGACCAGGCTGCCGAGCCCCATGCCGATGCTGGTGGCGGCGTCCTTCGTCTCGTATCCGGCGGCGTCCTCGTCCGGGTGCAGCCGGTAGCTCACCATCTCCAGGACGGTGAGCAGGACGAAGGCCGGTATCGACCACAACACGACATCGGGCAGGTGCGGCATGTGGGGCACCATAGAACGGGGTACAGGGGCTCGGCCAGAGGTTGTTACCAATGAGTATCGGTCAAAGTTACCGGCGGTACGCTCACGGGGTCCGGGCCCGGATCACTCCCCCACCCCCACGAACGGGAAGTCGAAGCCGGTCAGCCAGTGCCGGCCGGTCTCCCGGGCGCGCCGCCAGGACGCCTCCACGGGCGCCTGGTTGCGCGGCTGCCCCAGGTCGTCCGGCGTCGGCCCGACGCGCCGCGCGACCGACGCGAGCCGCCGCCTGTCGAAGCCGAAGACCTCGGCGGCCGACTCGCCGAGCATCCGGCGGGTCTCCCCGACCGGGATGTCGTGGAAGGCCCGGCGCAGCCACTCCTTCGTGTGCGGCCAAGTCCCCTCCGGGTGCGGGAAGTCGGAGCCCCACAGGATGTTGTCCACGCCGATCTCGTACCGCTGCGCCAGCTCGCGGCGCCGGGGCGCGGTGGCGCAGACGAAGACCTGACGGTCGAGGTACTCGTGCGGGGACCGCTTCAGCGCGGCGAACGGGGAGAGCTTCTTGCCGCCGTGCGCGCCGAGGTAGCACCGGTCCATGTGCCACAGCAGGTTCGGCAGCCACCAGCAGCCGGCCCCGGCGACCCCGAAGCGCAGCCCCGGGTGGCGTTCGAAGGCCCCGGACCACAGCAGGAACCACAGCGGGCGGGCCGGCCACCAGGTGGCCTCGGACAGCTCGATGCCGAGGTGGCCGCCGTACTCGTGGCGGGGCGCGGCCCCCGCGTGCGTGAGGACGGGCATCGCGGTCTCGGCGGCGGCCGCCCAGACCGGGTCGTACCGGCGGTCGTGGAACGGCGCCCCGCCGGCCCACGTCGCCGGGATCAGCAGCGCGCCGAGCCCGGACTCCCGGGCCCGGTGGATCTCCGCGACCACCTCCTCCACCTCGCCGGCGACCGGCAGCACGGCGACGCCGCAGTGCCGCTCGGGGTCGGTGGCGCAGAACTCCGCGAGCCAGCGGTTGTACGCCCGGGCGCCCGCCATGCCCAGTTCGGGGTCCTGCCCTTCGGGGGCGTCCAGGCCCGCTCCGAAGGGCACCGCGACGCCGCCGTCCACGGGGTCCGTGTCGGGCAGCACGACCTCGGCGGCCACCCCGTCGCCGTCCAGCTCCTTGGCGCGCCGCGCGGCGTCCCAGCCGCCGCGCAGGCCCTCCTCGTTGTCCTCGTACCACTTCATGGCGGAGGTCTCGTTCCGTATGCCGCGCCGGGCCGTACCGGCGCGCCGGGCGTCCCGCTGCCCGAGGAAGTCGTCGAAGGCCCGGTGGTGCCCGGCCTCCAGATAGGGCCGGTACCGCTCGGCGGGCAGCCCGGCGTGGCAGTCGGCGGAGATGATCAGGTACGGGTCGGTCGGGTCCGTCATCGCGGCTCCTCGGTCGGTCCGGAAGGAAGCGTTCGAGGTGGTCCTGCGCATGCGTGTCGCGTACGCGTCGCGTGCGTGTCGCGTCCATGTCGTGCCCGTGCTGGAACAGGGTTACAGCGCGACCCCACGAGGGGTAAAGAGACGTGCATCGGTCAGGTCGGGCAGGGACCTGACGCCCCTTCGGGAAACCCGGCGCGTACGGGGCGCGCGATGTCCGAATCATCCCCAAGCGCGCATCCGTACGCCCCCACACGGCATCGCTGTCAGTGCCGGCCCGTATCCTCATGGACCATGCTCGAAGACCGCACGGCAGCCGACCGCACACTCACTCCGGAGATCGTGCGGCAGCCGGCCCCGCAGGAGGAACCGCAGGCTCTCTGGCCCACCGCCTATCCCGAGGGATACGCGGTGGTCGACGTGGAGACCACGGGCCTGGCCCGCGACGACCGGATCATCTCCGCTGCCGTGTATCAACTGGACGCCCGCGGCGAGGTCCAGGACCGCTGGTACACCCTCGTCAACCCCGAGCGCGACCCCGGTCCGGTGTGGATCCACGGCCTCACGAGCGAGGTGCTGGCCGACGCCCCGCTCTTCCCGCAGATCGTCCCCGAGCTGTCCCGGCGCCTGGAGGGCCGCGTCCTCGTCGCGCACAACGCGATGTTCGACTGGTCGATGATCGCCCGCGAGTACGCCCGCGCCAAGGCCCAGGCACCGGTGCGCCAGCGGCTGTGCACGATCGCGCTCTCCAAGGAGCTGCGGCTGCCGCTGCCCAACCACAAGCTGGAGTCCCTCGCGGCGCACTACGGCGTCGTGCAGGAGCACGCGCACCACGCGCTGGACGACGCCCGGGTGCTCGCCGAGGCGTTCCGGCCGAGCCTCCGGCTGGCCGCCAAGGACAACCTCCGGCTGCCGCTGCTGGCCTGCCAGCCGCTGACCGAGTGGGCCGACGCGCCGCGCCCGCCCGCGCAGCGCTCCGGATCCGGCGCGGGATACCGCCCGTCGACCTGGCGCCCCTCCCGCAAGCGCCCGGCCTGCCCGTATCCGAACCCCGGACGGTACGAAGCGGGCGGCCGGCTGACGCAGGGGATGCGGGTCGCCTTCTCCGGTGACACCTCCGTGGACCGCGAACTGCTGGAGGACCGCGCGATCGAGGCCGGGCTGCACGTCGCGACGAGCGTCTCCCGGCTGACCAGCCTCCTGGTCACCAACGACCCGGACTCCCCCACGTCCAAGACCGCCAAGGCCCGCTCCTTCGCCACCCCGGTAGTAGACGAGGCCGCCTTCATGCAGCTCTTGCAGGACGTCCTGCCGGCCCAGCAGAAGTAAACGGCAGCGCCCCGTCAGGGGCGCGGGGAACTGCGCGAGCAACCCAAACGGCGCGTGCGCCGGACGCCGACCGAAGTCCCCACGGCGGGCAGCCGGCCCCCGCCCCCGTCCGGGTGAAGCCGACCAACACACCCCCGCCCGGACCGCCCTCGTCGGAAATCCGCGCCCATCCTGGGGCGCATGGCACGATGCGAGGTCTGCGGAAATGACTACGGCATGACGTTCGAGGTGCACGCGCAGGGCGCGGTGCACGTCTTCGACTGCTTCTCCTGCGCCATCCACCGCATGGCGCCCATCTGTGAGCACTGCCGGTGCCAGGTCATCGGCCACGGCGTCGAGGCGGACGGCCACTGGTTCTGCTGCGCCCACTGCGCCCGCGCGGAGGGGAAGGTGGGCATCGTCGACCGGGTCTGACGGCCGGGACCGGGCGCCCGGCCGGCCCTCGGCGGGACCCTGCCGTCGGGGGCCGAATCGTGACAGGTACCGTCAATACCGTGTACCGCTTCCTGTTGTCCCGGCAGTGGGTGATCCTCACCCTCGTGGGCCTCGTCCTGATCCCCGTCATGGTCAAGCTGGGCTACTGGCAGCTGCACCGCCATGAGCACAAGGTCGCCCAGAACGCCCAGATCGCCAAGGCACTGCACGCGAAGCCGGTACCG
This sequence comes from Streptomyces sp. NPDC026301, assembly GCF_055567935.1. NCBI lineage: Bacteria > Bacillati > Actinomycetota > Actinomycetes > Kitasatosporales > Streptomycetaceae > Streptomyces > Streptomyces sp. NPDC026301. The sequence continues at coordinate 40,043 of NZ_JBVHPN010000021.1, forward strand.
GTCACCGACCTCGCGAAGCCGGGGCGCGATCTGCCGGAGGCGGACCGCTGGCACCCGGTCAGGGCCACGGGGCGGTACGACACCAAGGGCGAGGTCGTGGTGCGCAACCGCACCGCCGCCGACGAGCAGACCATCGGGTACTACGTCCTCACCCCGCTGCGGCTGACCGACGGCGCGACCGTCCTGGTCAACCGCGGCTGGATCGCGCCCAGCGGCGGCGCGCTCACCACCTTCCCCGACGTGCCGCCGGCGCCGAAGGGAACGGTCACCGTCACCGGCCGGGCAATCCCCGACGAGACCACCGCCGAGAGCGGGATCAAGGACACCAAGGGGCTGCCCGCCCGCCAGGTCATGCTGATCAACAGCAAGCAGGCGGCCGAGCGGCTGCACCGCCCGGTGCTCGGCGGCTACCTCGAGCAGACCGCGCCCGAGCCCGCCGGCGGCAAGCCCGAGCTGGTCCCCGAGCCGGACCACGACAGCATCGGCCCGCACATGGCGTACGCCGTCCAGTGGTGGCTGTTCGCCGCCGCGGTACCGGTCGGCTGGCTCGTCCTGGTACGCCGTGAGCGCCGGGACCGCGCCGCTGCCGCCGCCTCGGAGACCGCCGGCACACCCTCGGAACCGGCCGAACCGGCCCCCACCGCAGCCACGGCCAAGGACTAGTCCCCGCATAGCTCCCGCCCCCACCGGGCAGTCGTGACAGCGTGCATCCACCTATCGAGGACTACGCGCTCATCGGGGACCTGCAGACCGCCGGGCTCGTCGGCCGCGACGGCTCCATCGACTGGCTGTGCCTGCCACGCTTCGACTCGGCCGCCTGCTTCGCCGCCCTGCTGGGCAACCGCGACAACGGCCACTGGCGACTCGCCCCCGCCGACCACCGCGCCCACGCCGAGCGGTCCTACCGTGGCGACTCGCTCGTCCTGGACACCGTCTGGACGACCGACACCGGCCGCGTACGCGTCACGGAGTTCATGCCGCAGCGCGACCGCGCCCCCGACGTCGTCCGCATCGTCGAGGGCCTGGAGGGCAGCGTCGAGATGCGCGGCGTCCTGCGGCTGCGCTTCGACTACGGGCGCGTCGTCCCCTGGGTGCGGCACGTCGGGGACTGCCGCGTCGCCGTCGCGGGGCCCGACTCGGTATGGCTGCGCGCCGAGCCCGAGGTGACGACGTACGGCCAGGGCTTCAGCACCCGCTCCGACTTCACCGTCGAGGCCGGCGAACAGGTCGCGTTCGTCCTCACCTGGCACCCCTCACACGAGCCGCGCCCCGATCGCATCGACCCGTACGAGGCGCTGCAATGCACGCTGGACGACTGGGCGGAGTGGTCGGCGCGGTGCTCGTACGACGGGCCGCACCGCGAGGCCGTCGTCCGCTCCCTGATCACGCTGAAGGCGCTGACGTACGCGCCCACCGGCGGCATCGTCGCGGCCCCCACCACCTCGCTGCCCGAGGAGATCGGCGGCGTCCGCAACTGGGACTACCGCTACTGCTGGCTGCGCGACGCCACCCTCACCCTCAATGCGCTGCTCTCCGCCGGGTACGTCGAGGAGGCCGTGGCCTGGCGCGACTGGCTGCTGCGCGCGGTGGCCGGCTCCCCCGCCGACCTGCAGATCATGTACGGGCTGGCGGGCGAGCGCCGGCTCCCGGAAGCGGAGCTGCCCTGGCTGGAGGGGTACTCCGGCTCCACGCCCGTCCGCATCGGCAACGCCGCCGTCGAACAGCTCCAGCTCGACGTCTACGGCGAGGTCCTGGACTCCCTGCACCTCGCCAAGGCCGCCGGCATGCCCGACAAGCCGCACGCCTGGAACATCCAGCGCGCGCTGCTCACCTTCCTCCGGAAGAACTGGCGGGAGCCGGACGAGGGCCTGTGGGAGGTGCGCGGCCCGCGCCGGCACTTCGTGCACTCCAAGGTCATGGCCTGGGTCGCCGCGGACCGCGCCGTCCGCACCGCCGAGGCACACCCGAACCTCAAGGCGGACCTCGACGTCTGGCGCGCGATGCGGGACGAGGTGCACCGCGAGGTGTGCGAGAAGGGGTACGACCCCGAGCGCGGCACCTTCACCCAGTACTACGGCTCGGAAGAGCTGGACGCGGCGACGCTCCTCATCCCGCGCGTCGGCTTCCTGCCGGGCGACGACCCGCGCGTCATCGGCACCGTCGACGCGGTCCGCCGGGAGCTCACCCACAACGGGCTGGTGCGCCGGTACAGCGCCCAGCGGGCCGACGGGGAGCACGCGACCGACGGGCTGCCGGGCGAGGAGGGCACCTTCCTGGTGTGCTCCTTCTGGCTCGCCGACGCGCTGCACCTCACCGGGCGGCAGAAGGAGGCCCGCGAGCTCTTCGACCACCTCCTGGAGCTGCGCACCGACCTCGGGCTGCTGGCCGAGGAGTACGATCCGGCGACCGGCTGCCAGCTCGGCAACTTCCCGCAGGCGTTCAGCCACGTCGGCCTGATCGGTACCGCCTTCACCCTGGCGGGCATGCTCAAGGCAGACTGACCCCATGGATCTTGGACTCACCGACCGGACGTACATCGTCACCGGCGCGACCCGCGGACTGGGCCACGCCACTGCCGGCGCGCTCGTCGCCGACGGCGCGAACGTCGTGCTCACCGGGCGTACGGAGGAAGCTGCCACCGAGGCCGCGAAGCAGCTCGGCCCGCGCGCCCACGGCGTCGGCGCGGACAACGCCGACCCGGCCTCGGCGCAGCGCCTGGTGGACGCGGCCCGCGACCGCTTCGGCGGCCTGGACGGCATCCTCATCAGCGTCGGCGGCCCGCCCCCGGGCAGCGCCGCCTCCAACACCGACGAACAGTGGCAGGCCGCGTTCGACTCCGTCTTCCTCGGCGCGGTCCGGCTGGCCCGCACGGCTGCCGGGGCACTCGGCGAGGGCGGCGTGATCGGCTTCGTCCTCTCCGGCTCCGTCCACGAGCCGATCCGCGGCCTCACCATCTCCAACGGGCTCCGCCCCGGCCTGGCCGGCTTCGCCAAGTCGCTCTCCGTCGAGCTGGGCCCGCAGGGCATCCGCGTCCTCGGCGTCCTCCCCGGCCGCATCGCCACCGACCGGATGCAGCAGCTGGACGAGCTGTCGGGCGACGCGGAGGGCTCGCGCACCCGCAATGCCGCGACGATCCCGCTGCGCCGCTACGGCACCCCGGAGGAGTTCGGCCGCACCGCCGCCTTCCTGCTCTCGCCCGCGGCGTCGTACGTCAACGGCGTCATGCTGCCCATCGACGGCGGGGCGCGGCACGGCTTCTGAACGCCGGCGGCCCCGATCTCCCGTGCGGGGGTCAGCTGACCCGTTCGGCCCGGTGCCGTACGGCCCGCAGCCTGACCTCCGCCGGGAGTTCCGGCAGGCCCGTCGACTCGCGGGCGTGTGCCACCGCCCGCGTGCCGAGGAGGTCCACCGCACCGGCCGGGTCCGCGTGCGGCTCCAGCAGGAGCCGGGCCCGTACGCGGGGCTCGCGGCGCCGTCCCGTCAGATGCACGACGGCCCTGTGCACCCCGTCCGCGCTCTCCGCCTCGGCCGCGAGGACGTCCTCCAGGGCGCGCCCGCGCAGCAGTGCGCCCTCGCCGTCCCCGGTGTCGACCAGGACCTCGCGCAGCCGGCGGCCGCGGAACTGGGTCAGCAGCCACCACAGGGCGAGCAGGAGCAGCACGGCCAGCGCGGCGAGCACCACCGGCCACCACCAGCCCGTCCCCGTCCAGCGGGTACGGTCCGCTGCGGGCAGCAGGACGTCATCGGGCGCCGCCCATGGCCACCCGTCCGGCAGCCCGGCGCGCCAGCTCTGCGGCAGCGCGCCGCCGAGCAGCACCAGCCCACCGGCGCCCAGCAGCACCAGTCCGGTCAGTCCGAGCAGCACACGGTTGACCGCCCGCCGTACCTGACGCATCGGCACCGCTCACCTCTTCCCCGGACGGCGTACGTGGACGGACAGGCCGAGCGGCCGGACGAGGCCGAGCCGGTCCAGGCCCTCGGCGAGCGCGGCGTCCACGTCGCCGCGCACCTCGTCCAGCTCGCGGAAGTGCGCGACCGCGCGCGCCCGCACCTTGCGGCGCGAGACAGTGATCCGTACGGACTGCACGCCCGCCACCTCCATGACGCGGTCGCGCAGCACCAGCGCGGCGGCCGGGCGGTCCAGCCCGGCCCGTATCCCGGGCGTCGCGGGCCGCATCGTCAGGACGCCGCGCAGCCCGGGCGTCACCGCGAGCACGATCAGCCAGAGGCCCAGCGCCGCGGCGAGCGCGGCGGCGGCCAGCACCCCGGGGTTGTCCAGGGGGCGGGACGCCAGCTCGTCGGCGAGCCACCGGCGCCAGGCCATCGCCCGCTCCCCGGCCCGCACCGCGGCCACGTCGTACAGGAAGAGCCCGGCCACCGCGAGCAGTACCAGCGCCACCAGGCCGGCCGGCAGCCGCCGGGCCGACCAGAAGCGGCCGGCCCTGCCCCCGGCGGCGCCGGAGGTGTACGCGGCGGCGGAGGCGGACTGCTCGGGGCCGTCCGGGCCGCCGGGTCCGCGGGGCGTCTTCTCCAGCGTCGGGAGCCGACGCGTCGTGTCCGGCTCGCTCATGTCGCGCGTCCCGTCGCACAGGTCGCCGTACGTCTCATCGCACTCTCCCCTGCCCGGCCCGCTTCAGCTGCGGCGAGTGCAGGCGCGTCACCCGCACCGCCACCTCGGGCACCGTCATGCCCGCCAACGCCCATACCCGTTCGGTCACTTGCCGACGCACCGCGCCGCACTCCGCGCCGATGTCGCAGGGGTAGCCGAGCTCGACGAAGATCCGGACGCGGGCCTCGCCGTGGGTGTCCTGGCTGTTGTGCCGCCGGACCACGACGGTGGCGCGGGCGTCGCCGGGACGGACGTCGCGCGGAGGGCTGACGCTCTGAAGGGTGCCGCTCTGAAGGGTGCCCGTCCGGGTGCCCGTCTGCGGATCGTCGTTGGACGGGGTGCCGCTCCGCGGGCTGTCGTCGTTCGGGGCGCCGGCGGCGTGCGCGCCGCTGGTCTCCCGCGCCCTCGCGTCCGGTCCGCGCCGCAGCGCCTCCCGTGCCGCCTGGGCCGCGATCTTCTCGACCACCCGGTCGGCGACCCGTGTCGCGCCGCGCTGTCCCGGCGGGACGACGGGCTCGGGGGTCTGTCCGGTCACGCCTCACCGCCGCCGGGCGTCGCGTTCGCGGCCGCCCGCGCGGCGGAAGAACTCGCCGGGCTCCAGGTCCCCGTCCAGGAACCGCCCGGCCACGAAACCGACCGCGCCCAGCGCCGCCACCAGCAAGAAGGCACCGAATCCGCCGAAGTACCCCGCGAAGCCCAGCGCCATGCCGGCCAACAGACCGGCCACGGCCATGCTCATCGTGCGCTCCCTCGCTGCCACCCCGCCGGGATGGCGGTCGGACCGTTACTGGAGCCTGGGCTCCTCTTCTTCCTCTTCCACTTCGTCCGGCAGCTTGACGTCGCTGACCGCGATGTTGACCTCGACGACCTCCAGGCCCGTCATCCGCTCGACCGCCGCGATGACGTTCTCCCGTACCGCCCTGGCCACATCGCCGATCGACACGCCGTAGTCGACGACGATCTCCAGGTCCAGTGCCGTCTGCACCTCGCCGACCTCGGCCTTCACGCCGCGCGTGACGGACCGGCCGCCGGGCACCCGGTCCCGTACCGCGCCGAACGTGCGGGCGAAGCCGCTGCCCATCGTGTGGACGCCCATCACATCCCGGGCAGCCATGCCCGCGATCTTCTCGACCACGCCGTCCGCGATGGTCGTGCGTCCCCGGGTCGCCGGGTCGCCGCCGCCGCGCTTGGTCCCGAGGGTCTTCCGGGCGCCCTCGCCGTGCGGCTGGCCGCCCTGTGCGGTGTCGCTCATCGCATCGTCCCTTTCCGCGGGAAGGAGCGGACGGAGCGGGCACACCTGAGGTCCGCTCCGTGGTCCACATTAGGCGGGGTCGGGGCGGAGCGCCGCCGGGATACGCCGAGTGGGCGCGGAACGACGCGGACTCGCCCCTCGCCCGCCCCGGCGCACCGCGGCAGGCGTTACTCCGATGCCATGCGCCCCCGGCGCACCGCGGCAGGGATTACTCGCCTACTCGCCCGCGCCCGCGAGGTCGCGCAGCCGGCGGCCCTGCGCCGCGCGTTCCGCCGCGCGCTGCTCGTCGAGCGAGCGCGTCGCGGCACCGGCCAGCAGGGCCTTGGTCTCGATGACGGCGTCCCGGGGCGCGGCGAGCAGCGCCGCCGCCAGGTCCGTGACGGCGCCGTCGAGCTGGTCGCCGGGCACCACGAGATTGGCCAGGCCTGTGCGCTCGGCCTCCTCCGCGTGGACGTACCGCCCGGTGGCGCAGATCTCCAGCGCCCGGGCGTAGCCCACGAGATGGACGAGCGGCTTGGTGCCGGTGAGGTCCGGCACCAGGCCCAGGCTCGTCTCACGCATGGCGAACTGCACGTCCTGTGCGCACACCCGCAGATCGCAGGCGAGCGCGAGCTGGAACCCGGCGCCGATGGCGTGCCCCTGGACGGCGGCGACCGACACGATGTCGTTCCGCCGCCACCACGTGAACGCCTCTTGGTACTCGGCGATCAGCGCGTCCATCTCGTGCTCCGGGCCGCGCCCCATCTCCAGGAAGGACGGCTCGCCGGCGAAGCCCTCGGGAGTGAATGCCTGCCGGTCCAGGCCGGCGGAGAAGGACTTGCCCTCACCGCGCAGCACCACGACCCGCACACTCCCGGGCAGTTGCTGCCCCGCCTCGGCCAGGGCCCGCCACAGGGCGGGCGACTGCGCGTTGCGCTTCGCAGGGTTGGTGAGGGTCACCGTGGCGACGGCGTCGTCAACGGTGAGCCGTACACCGTCCTTGTCGAGCGGGGTCAGGGTACTCATCACGCGCCTCCGAGTCGGCCGTCGGGCACTGCACAGTAACCGCTAAGTTAACTGAACAGTAACCACCCGGTCGATCGCTTCTTCGACCGGGTGGCACCGTCGGCTCTTCGGAGTCGCGGGCCGCCTCAGTTCACGCCGAGGCGGCCTTCTTGCCCCTCGTGGCCCCGCCGCGACCGCGCAGGACCACACCGGATTCGCTGAGCATCCGGTGCACGAATCCGTAGGAGCGGCCGGTTTCCTCGGCCAGCGCCCGGATGCTCGCTCCGGAGTCGTACTTCTTCTTCAGGTCTGCCGCGAGCTTCTCGCGCGCGGCGCCGGTCACCCGGCTGCCCTTCTTCAGAGTCTCGGCCACCCGTGCCTCCTCATGGGAAGTGCGCTCTGGACTCTCATGATCACCCCTCCCGCCCGTCCTGGCCACCCATTCGGCAAGGTCCGTAGGACATGGTTTGGCGCGCAAGGCGGCGCACGGCGGCACGGAATCAGGGATTCCATGGGCCCGGCGTGGCCGCCTCCGTCGAGGCGCGCGAAGAAGAGCCAGGTCAGGGGGTACGGGGCGGCGCGCAACGGAATCCGTAGCCGGGCACGCGCCCCCGTGCGGCGCGGCGCGCCGGGTACGAGCCGTTCTCACTCAGATGATGGATCACCCGTCGGCCGAATGATCCATACGGCGTTGATCAAGATGTCCTACGCCCGTGCCGCGCGGTGCCGGGCGCCGCGGGCGATCAGGCGAGCGCCACCAGATCCGCGTAATCCGGGCCCCACAGGTCCTCCACGCCGTCCGGCAGCATGATGATCCGCTCCGGCTCCAGCGCGTCCACCGCGCCCTCGTCGTGGGTCACCAGGACCACCGCGCCCTCGTACGTGCGCAGCGCCCCGAGGATCTCCTCGCGGCTCGCCGGGTCGAGGTTGTTGGTGGGCTCGTCCAGGAGGAGGACGTTGGCGGAGGAGACGACCAGGGTCGCGAGCGCCAGCCGGGTCTTCTCGCCGCCGGAGAGCACGCCCGCGGGCTTGTCCACGTCGTCGCCGGAGAACAGGAAGGAGCCGAGGGTCTTGCGGACCTCCACGAGGTCCAGGTCCGGCGCCGCGGAGCGCATGTTCTCCAGGACCGTGCGGTCCGGGTCGAGCGTCTCGTGCTCCTGCGCGTAGTAGCCGAGCTTGAGGCCGTGGCCGGGGGTGACCTGGCCGGTGTCGGGCTTCTCGGCCCCGGCGAGCAGCCGCAGCAGGGTCGTCTTGCCCGCGCCGTTGAGGCCGAGGATGACCACTCGGGAGCCCTTGTCGATGGCCAGGTCGACGTCGGTGAAGATCTCCAGCGAGCCGTACGACTTCGACAGGCCCTCGGCCGTGAGCGGGGTCTTGCCGCACGGCGCGGGCTTCGGGAAGCGCAGCTTGGCGACCTTGTCGGACCGCCGCACCTCGTCCAGGCCGGCCAGCAGCTTCTCGGCGCGCTTGGCCATGTTCTGCGCGGCGACGGTCTTCGTCGCCTTGGCGCGCATCTTGTCCGCCTGGGTGTTCAGCGCGGCGGCCTTCTTCTCGGCGTTGGCGCGCTCGCGCTTGCGGCGCTTCTCGTCGGCCTCGCGCTGCTGCTGGTACAGCTTCCAGCCCATGTTGTAGATGTCGATCTGCGACCGGTTGGCGTCCAGGTAGAACACCTTGTTGACCACGGTCTCGACGAGGTCCACGTCGTGGGAGATCACGATGAAGCCGCCGCGGTAGGTCTTGAGGTAGTCCCGCAGCCAGAGGATCGAGTCGGCGTCCAGGTGGTTGGTCGGCTCGTCCAGGAGGAGCGTGTCGGAGTCCGAGAAGAGGATCCGGGCCAGCTCGACGCGGCGGCGCTGACCACCGGAGAGCGTGTGCAGCGGCTGGGCGAGGACGCGGTCGGGCAGGCCGAGGCTGGCGCAGATGGTCGCGGCCTCCGCCTCGGCGGCGTACCCGCCCTTGGTGAGGAACTCCGTCTCCAGGCGCTCGTACTTCTTCATCGCCTTTTCGCGGGTGGCGCCCTTGCCGTTGGACATCCGGTCCTCGTTCTCGCGCATCTTGCGCAGGACCTCGTCCAGGCCGCGCGCGGAGAGCACGCGGTCGCGGGCCAGTACGTCCAGATCGCCGGTGCGCGGGTCCTGCGGGAGGTAGCCGACCTCGCCGGAGCGGGTGACCGTGCCGGCGGCGGGGATGCCCTCGCCGGCCAGGACCTTGGTCATGGTGGTCTTGCCCGCGCCGTTGCGGCCGACCAGGCCGATGCGGTCGCCCTTGGCGATACGGAAAGAGGCGGACTCGATGAGGACTCGGGCGCCGGCGCGCAGCTCGAGGCCGGAAGCGGTGATCACGGAAAGACTCCAGGGCAGGGTGGACGGCGGAACGGACGGGCGGGCGGAGAAGCCGCAACGCGGCGCGCTCCGAAGGGAGCGCAAACGGGCCGACGCCGTCTAATGCACAAGGAGAATTGCCATAGGACCAGTCTAACGGTGGTGTGCAAGCAGTTTTCCCGGCCTCCGCCGCCCCCGCGAGGCCACTGCCGCGAGTCCCGCCGGAAGGGTCGAATACCCAGGTCAGGTGGTGTTGTCAGACCCCGCTGGCACACTTGTGTGAGTCAGGCCACACCGGCTCGCGAAGGGACCGAGACCATGTCCGCCACCCCGCCTCCCTCCATCTGCCCGACCCTGCTCTACCGCGACCCCAAGGCGGCGATCGAGCTCCTGACGACGGCCTTCGGCTTCACCAGGGGCGCGCTGTACGAGGACGAGTCCGGCACCGTGCTGCACGCCGAGCTGTCGTACGGCAACGGCACGGTCATGCTCGGCGCCAAGGGCCGCGGCGGCGTCTTCGCCGAGGCGATGGGCGACGCCGGGCCCACCGGCGTCTATGTCGCCGTCGCCGACGTCGACGCGCATCACGAGCAGGCCGCGGCGGCCGGCGCGGAGATCCTCGTGCCGCCCACCGACCAGGACTACGGCTCCCGTGACTACATGGCCCGCGACAAGGAGGGAAACATCTGGAGCTTCGGCACGTACGCCCCGTCGACCAAGGACGCCTGAGGCGCCGGGCCCCGGCCGGTCGCACCCTCGCCACGTGCCGGGCCCGGCCGGTCGCACCCTCGCCGGTCGGCCGCGCCCCGTGGAGCGCGCCCGCCCGCGGCCCGTCAGGCGCCGCCCGTGTGGACCTGGAAGGCCGCGCGGCGGACGGCCTTGGCCAGCGCCGGGTCGGGGTGCGCGGCGGCCAGCGCCACGAGGACCTGGACGGTGCGCGGATGCCCGACGGCGCGTACTTCCTCCAGCAGGCGCGGCACGGAGCCCTGCACGGCGGAGTCCAGGTGCCGTACGAGCAGCCGGCTCTCGCCGTGGTCGGCGACGGCCGCTGCGGTGTCCACCCACAGCCAGGTGGACTCCTCGCGGGTGAGCACGTCCGGCGCGGTCTCCGGGTCGCCGCCCTCGTGCTCGACCAGCCACAGCAGGGCGTACGGCCGCAGGGCCGGCTCGTCGGCCGCGGCCCGTACGGCGGGCTCGGCCGGTGCGCCGACCGCGCGCAGCGCCTCGAAGGCGAGCCCGCGCAGCAGGGCGTCGTCGCCGCGGGCGACCGCCAGCAGCTCCTCGACCGCGCTGCCGGCCGAGCGCGCGGCCAGCCACGCCCGGTACTCAGCGCGGGCGGGTCCCGGGGTGAGCCGCGCGCAGCCGCGCAGCATCGCCTCGGCGGACTGCTCGATGTTGCCGGCGGGGCTCTGCGCGGCCACGCAGATCTGCTCCAGCTTGACCCACACGGCCCAGCTGCCGAGGGGGGTGAGCCGGGCCTGCCGCTCGCCGGACGGTTCGCCGCCCCGCAGCAGCACGGCGGCGTCCCCGGCGCCGCGCGCCCGGGAAGCGCCGTTCCCGCCGCGTACGACGAGCGCGCCGACCGCGGCGAGCGCGCCCAGCGCCCAGTCCAGCAGCTCGGCGGACGTCACGTCGGCGCCCGCGTCACCGACGCCCGGGGCCGCGTCCGCCGGACCGGCCGCGTCCGCCGTGCCGGTCGCGTCCGCCGGGGCCGTCGCGTCCGCTGCGCCGGCCGCGTCCGCCGGGGCGGCGGCCTGCCGGCCGGTCGCAGGTTCAGGTTCAGTGGCCTGGCCATCGGCATCCGGGGCGGTGCCGGTCGCTTCCGGTGCGCCGGGCTCCGCGGCACGGGCGGCCGCGTCCACCGGGCCTTCGTACGGCACCTCGCAGCGCTCCGTGCGCAGTTCGGCGATCCGCTGGTCGAGCAGCTCCAGGAGGTCGGCCACCTGGACCGGGCCCGAGGAGAGGTACAGCAGCGACAGCACCTGCGGCAGCGCCTCGATGACCTCGGCGACCGCTCCGGGGCGCGCGGCCTCCGGGGCGGGGCGCGCCAGTGACCAGGCGTCGAAGAGCGCGACCCAGCCGCGCAGCGCCGCCGAGTCGTCGCGGTCCCAGGCGCGCAGCCGCCAGCCCGGCCGGGCCTCTCCGTCGTGCAGCTCGATGAGTCCGGCCAGCCGGGCCCGGTCCCAGTCGGCCCGCACCTGCCGCGGCGTCAGGTCCAGTACGGCGGCGGCCTCCTCGGCCGCGGCGTCCGGGAGCGAGCCGTCGGGGCCCGCGCACGCGCCCACGCCCTCGCCCCGCGCGCGGTCGGCCCAGCGGGCCACCCGGACGGCGCCCGCCAGTCCGCTGCGCGCCATCCGGGCCAGCTCGGCGGGCGGCGGAGTGCCCTCGGGCGGCCGCGTCGCGGGCCTGGCGGTCCGGGTGCTCACCGCACGGCGGGCGGCGGCGATCGGTTGTCTGGGGACGAGGCGGAGCCGGGAGTCGCGCGGAGTACGGGACGTCACAGGAGCAGTCTTGCTCTTGTGGGCCCGAAAACCCAATCGGAATGCGGATTGCGTTCTTCGGAAGGTCCGCTCGTGCCCGATCCGCCCATGATCGCCCCCTTCCTCGCGGCACCCCGTGCCAGGCCCCCGGCCCCCCCGTGCCACATGACCTGCGCACCGGGACGACCGGCCGGCCGCTACCCGCTACCGCTGCTCAAGGGCGGTTACATCAACGGCGTCAGAAACCGCCGCAGCGACTCCTCGTACTCGTCGGGCCCGGCGTTCCACATGGCCCCGTGCGGGGCGTCCCTGACGGTGTGCAGGCTGACCAGGTCGGGCCGCGCCGCCTTCAGGCGGCGGGAGGCCGCCCAGGGGGCGATGGTGTCGCCGGGCCCGTGGAAGATCAGCGTCGGTACGGAGAGCAGCGCCGGGTCGCGCGCCTCTGCCAGCCGGTCGGAGTGCAGGCCCGTGCTCCCCTCGGCGGCCCGCACCGCCAGCGGCAGCACGGGGCGCGGCACACGGTGGGCCGCCGCCAGCGCCCGTACCGTCGCGCGCCAGTCCAGTACCGGCGAGTCCAGCACCAGCCCGGCGATCCGGTCGCGCAGCGCGGAGTGCGCCGCGGCGTGCAGCGCCATCGTCGCGCCGGTGGACCAGCCGTGCAGGATCACCCGGCGGGCGCCGTACCGCAGGGCGTACCGGATCACCGCGTCCACGTCGCGCCACTCGGCGTCCCCGAGGTGCCCGATGCCGTCAGCGGTGCGCGGCGCGCCCAGGTCGTTGCGGTACGCCGGGGCCAGCACCGGGAAGTGATGGCGTTGCAGGAACGGCATCACGACCATCGGGTGCTCCCGTGTCGTGCCGAGGCCGTGCACGGCGATGACCCAGGTCTCCCGCTCGCCCGGCACGAACCACGTGGGCAGCGCGCCCAGTTCGCCGGGCACGTCCACGTCGGCGCACTCCAGGCCGAGCGCGTCGGAGGGGCTGCCGATGTACACCTGCGGGGTCAGCCGCATACGGGTGCCGCGCGCGAGGGCCCCGTGGGTGATCCGCTCCAGGCGCCGGACGACCGTGTCGGCCGCGTGCGGCTCGCCGTCGCACACCGGGCCGATCACCGCGTGGCAGCCGCGGCCCGTCAGGCCGTACCGGCCGGGCCGCAGCGCGGACAGGCTGCGGGTGAGCGTGACCCGGTCCCCCGTGGTGCCGTGCACCGTCAGCCGCCCGTCGCCGGGGAACGGCCGGTCGGGAGTGGGTTTCAGAGCGACGTCGCTGGCATACCGGCCGGCCGCCAACGCGGCCGCTCCGGTACCGATCACGGTGGTGACGGCCGCTGCCGCCGCGGTACCCAGGCGCACCCTCCCCAGTCTGGGGACCCGGGCCGCGCCTGGCCAGTGGGCCGCTCCGGCCGGGTGACGGACCCGGCCATCCGCGGCCCGCCGCGCCCCGGAAGCGCACCCGGCCCTCAGCCCTGCTGCCCGTACCCCCGCAGCCGCTCGCCCGCCTCGGCGAGCTGGCCTTCGGAGAGCAGGGACGGCGTGTGGCCGGGGACGGACGCGGCGGTCAGCCACAGCCGGCACATCCACTCCAGCTGCGCCGTACGGTCGTACGCCTGGTCGAGGGTGTCGCCGTAGGTGAGGGTGCCGTGGTTCTGCAGCAGCACGCCCGTGCGGCCGCGCAGCGCGTGCAGCATGTTGTCGGCCAACTCCTGACTGCCGTACGTCGCATATGAGGCAACCCGGACGGTGCCGCCGAGGGCCGCGGTCATGTAGTGCACCGGCGGGAGTTCGGGGACCAGGGTGGAGACAGCGGTGGCGTGCACCGCGTGGGTGTGGACGACAGCGGTGGCACTGGTGTGGCGGTACACCGCGAGGTGCATCGGCAGCTCGCTCGTCGGCCGCAGCGCGCCCGCCACCTGCCGCCCGTCCGCCGGGTCCACGGCCACCAGGTCGTCCGGCCCGAGCCGGTCGTACGGGACGCCGCTGGGCGTGACGAGCACCAGTCCGCCGGCGCGCACCGACACGTTCCCCGACGTGCCGACCACCAGTCCGTCGGCCACCGTGCGCCGCGCCGCGGCCACCAGCGCGTCCCACGCCTCCGCCACCTCTCGCACCGGTCCCGGCTCCCGCTCCGCCATCCCGCCCCACTCCCTCCTGACGTACCTGGGCTCCGCACCGTACCGGCCGCCCCCCGCGCAGCCGCGGCACTGTAAGGCGGACCATTCCCCTCCGGTATCCCCCAAACCGGGATATCTCAGTGGTAACCGGTGATTGGCCGGAGGTCGCCGCCATCTCGGGATCATCCAATAGTCTCTGGGTGATTTGTCATGCACGTCGCCATCCGGGGGGAACCATGGCTCGTGACCACAAAGGTGACCACTCACCGGCCTTACTGCCCCGCCTGACCACCGCCGCCACCGCAACCGCCCTGACGCTGGCCGCACTGGCCGGCGCCGCACTCACCGAACTCGCCGCCGCGAGCCCCTCGGCGGCGTCCGGCGTACCGCACGGCCACGACGTCTCCTCGCACCAGAAGAACGTCGACTGGCCGGAAGCCCGGGCGAACGGCGCGCGGTTCGTCTACGTCAAGGCCACCGAATCGACCTCCTACACCAACCCCTACTTCGACAGGCAGTACGGCGGCGCGCGCAAGGCCGGCCTGCTGCACGGCGCGTACCACTTCGCGGTGCCGGACGAGTCCTCCGGCGCCGCACAGGCCCGGTACTTGCTCAGCCACGGCGGCCGGTGGACGGCGGGCGGCCGGACGCTGCCGCCGGCCCTGGACATCGAGCACAACCCGTACAGCAAGAAGCACAAGTGCTACGGCGTGAGCAAGAAGAAGATGGTCCGCTGGATCTGGAGCTTCAGCGACGAGATCAAGCGGCAGACCGGGCGCCGGCCGGTGATCTACACGACCACGCGCTGGTGGAACACCTGCACCGGCGGCAGCGGCGCCTTCGCGAAGAGCCACCCGCTGTGGCTGGCATCCTGGCACGGGCAGCCCGGCAAGCTGCCGAAGGGCTGGGACTTCCTCAGCATCTGGCAGTACTCCAACAAGGGCGCGCTGCCGGGCGACCAGAACGCCTGGAACGGCTCGTTCGACCAGCTCCGCAGGTTCGCCGCGGGCTAGGAAGCGCCTCGACGCAAAGCACGTTCTGTACACCTCTGGATGAACCCCGAGTGACCGGTGAGGCGCCTCCGCACGAAATCGGCGGGGGCGTCACCACCAGGCCCGTTGTCGTTCATCTTCCGTTCACCCACCCTCCCTACGGTCGTTCGCGTCACTGACCATCGAACTGATTGCCTGGGTGAATGGAACACATCACGCTTCTCATCGGGATCGTGATCGTCACGGCCTTGGTGTTCGACTTCACGAACGGCTTCCACGACACGGCCAACGCCATGGCCACCACCATCTCCACGGGGGCCCTCAAGCCCAAAGTCGCGGTGGCGATGTCGGCGGCGCTGAACCTCGTCGGCGCGTTCCTCTCCGTCGAGGTGGCCAAGACCATCTCCGGGGGCATCATCGACGAAGGCGCCGGCATCCGGCCCGAAGTGATCTTCGCCGGCCTGGTGGGCGCGATCGTCTGGAACCTGCTGACGTGGCTCGCCGGCCTCCCCTCCAGCTCCTCGCACGCCCTCTTCGGCGGCCTGATCGGCGCGACCCTGGTGTCCGTCGGCATCGGCGGGGTCAACGCCGACGCGGTCGTCATGAAGGTCCTCATCCCGGCCGTGGCCGCGCCGATCGTCGCGGGCATCGCCGCGACGGCCGCCACCCGGCTCACGTACCGGCTGGCCCGCAACCGCGCCGACGAGGACACCGCCAAGGGCTACCGCGCCGGGCAGATCGCCTCGGCCGCCCTGGTCTCCCTCGCGCACGGCACCAACGACGCCCAGAAGACGATGGGTGTCATCACCCTGGCGCTGATCACCGGCGGTGTGGTCGCCCCGCACGCCGACCCGCCCCTGTGGGTCATCGCCTCGGCCGGTCTCGCCATCGCGCTCGGCACGTACCTGGGCGGCTGGCGGATCATCCGCACGATGGGCAAGGGGATCACCGACATCCAGCCGCCGCAGGGCTTCGCCGCCCAGACCGGCGCGGCGGTGACCATCCTCGCCTCCTCGCACCTCGGCTTCGCGCTCTCCACCACCCAGGTCTGCTCCGGTGCGGTCATGGGCTCCGGCCTCGGCCGCAAGGGCGGCGTGGTCCGCTGGTCCACGGCGGGCCGGATGGTGATCGCCTGGGGCCTGACGCTGCCGGCCGCCGCGCTGGTGGCCGCGGGCGCGGCCTTCCTGGCCGGCCAGGGCACCTGGGGCGTCACCGCCGTCGCCGTCCTCGGCCTCGCGGTCTGCGGCGCCATCTGGGCCGCCTCCCGCCGCAAGCCGGTGGACCACAGCAACGTCAACGACGTCGAGCCGGCCGGTGTCGTCACCGCCGCGCTGCAGACCGTCACCCCGCCGCCCGCGGGCGCGACCACGGCCGGCGCCGGCTCCATCGACGGCATCCCGGCGCAGTCCCCGTCCGCCTCCCGCTCCCCCGCCGCCTCGGCCGTCCGCTGACGCCGGGCGCTCGCGTTAAGGAACTCACGCCATGAACATCGACTGGGCGGCACTCGGCCAGGTCTTCGGCACCACCCTCGTGGTGACCGTCGGGATGGTGGGCCTGTTCACCCTGGGCATCGTGGGCACGTCCCGCAAGCCCCGCCAGGAGGGCGAGGCGGCCGCCGCGGCGGCCGTCGGCGGCGGCTCCTCCGCCGCGGCCCGCACCGGCGGCTACGCCTGCTTCGCGCTCTGCCTCGCGGCCGTCGGCTACGGCATCTTCCTGATCGTCACCGGCTGAGGCACTCACGCAGCACCTGAAGGCGCCCGGCGCCGCGGTTCCTTCCGCGGCACCGGGCGCCTTCGTCGTCCGCCCGCTTCCCCGGCGCCCGGCCTGTGGTGTCGGCCACATGCTCTGCCATACGCCCGCGTCGCAGGTCAAGGGTGAGTTGACGGGCATTCGCGGCACGTGGTGGACTGCCCGGTGCCATTCGGCGACAGATGAGGAAGTCCGGTGAGAATCCGGCGCGGTCCCGCCACTGTCACCGGGGAGCGCTCCTCCAGAAGAGGCCACGGCCCGCCGCAGACACGGGCTGGAAGGCCGGGGGCAGCGCCGATCCGGGAGCCAGGAGACTCTCGTCGCCCGTCACGTCGAGCCAGGGCGCGGACCCTGAGTGAGGACACACGCCATGCCGGGCCCCGAGCCGAGACCCCTGCCTTCCTGCGCCGTACGCCCGGTACGCGACCGCGTACGGCCGTCCCTCCGAGGCACGACGGCGGGCTGATCCGACGATGCGTGCCGAACACGCCACCTATGCGTGCGGCGCGGCTCTGGGCTTTCTCGGCGACCTGGCCGTGGGCGATCCCCGCCGCGGCCACCCGGTGGCCGCCTTCGGGCGGGCCGCGGGCGCCGTGGAGCGCGGGCTGTGGCGCGACCACCGCGGATACGGAGCGGCGCACACCGCGCTGTGCGCCGGCGGGGCCGCCGTGGGCGCCGCGCTGCTCTCCCGTGCCGTACGCAACTGCGCCCCCGCCCGCATCGCGCTGACCGCCGCCGCCACCTGGGCCGTGCTGGGCGGTACGACGCTGGGCCGGGAGGCGCGCGCCATCGGGAGCGCGCTGGAGGCCGGCGATCTGGACGTGGCGCGCGAGCGGCTGCCGCACCTGTGCGGCCGCGACCCGCAGGCACTGGACGGGCCGCAGATGGCCCGCGCGGTGGTGGAGTCCGTCGCCGAGAACACCTCCGACGCGGTGGTGGGCGCGCTGGTCTGGGGCGCCGTGGGCGGCGTTCCGGGGCTGGTCGCCTTCCGTGCCGTCAACACGCTCGACGCGATGGTGGGGCACAAGTCGGCGCGCTACCGCCGGTACGGCTGGGCCTCGGCCCGGCTGGACGACGTGGCGGGCTGGCCCGGCGCCCGGCTGACCGCCGCACTGGCCACCGTCGCCGGGCCCGACCCGCGCGGCGCGTGGCGCGCCTGGCGGGCCGACGGAAAGCGGCACCCGAGCCCCAACGCGGGCCCGGTGGAAGCCTCGTTCGCGGGCGCGCTCGGCGTACGGCTGGGCGGCACGCTCGCCTACGCGGGGCGGGTCGAGCACCGGCCGGTGCTCAACGACGGCGCACGCGCGGTCGACGGCGCGGACATCGCGCGCGCGGTGCGGCTGTCGCGCCGGGTGAGCGCGCTGGCGCTGGTGACGACGGTCGGGGCGCGGATCGCCGTGGGCGCGGTGCGCGGAGCGCGGAAGGCGAGGAGATCCCGGTGAGCGGTACGGACAGGACTCTCGGTGGCGGCCTGCTGGTCGCCGGGACGACGTCGGACGCGGGCAAGAGCGTGGTCACGGCGGGCATCTGCCGCTGGCTGACCCGCAAGGGCGTCAAGGTCGCGCCCTTCAAGGCGCAGAACATGTCGCTCAATTCGTTCGTGACGCGCGAGGGCGCGGAGATCGGGCGGGCGCAGGCCATGCAGGCAGCGGCGGCCCGTGTCGAGCCGACCGCGCTGATGAACCCGGTACTGCTCAAGCCCGGCAGCGACCGCAGCAGCCAGGTCGTCCTGCTGGGCAAGCCGGTGGGCGAGATGAGCGCCCGCGGATACTTCGGCGGGGCCGAGGGGGCGTCCCCCGGGCAGACGCTGTACGCGGGCCGCCGGGAGCAGCTGCTCGGCACGGTCACCGACTGCCTGACCGAGCTGCGCCGCACGCACGACGCGGTGATCTGCGAGGGCGCGGGCAGCCCGGCCGAGATCAACCTCCGCCGCACGGACATCGTGAACATGGGCATCGCGCGCGCCGCGAACCTGCCCGTCGTCGTGGTCGGCGACATCGACCGCGGCGGCGTCTTCGCGTCCTTCTTCGGCACCACCGCGCTGCTCTCCGCGGCCGACCAGGCGCACATCGCGGGCTACCTGGTGAACAAGTTCCGCGGCGACGTGACGCTGCTGGAGCCGGGCCTGGACATGCTCAAGCAGCTGAGCGGGCGGCCGACGCTGGGCGTACTGCCGTTCCGGCACGGGCTCGGCATCGACGAGGAGGACGGCCTGCGGGTGTCCCTGCGGGGCGCGGTCCGCGAGAGCGTCGTGGCGCCGCCGCACGGCAGCGACGTCCTGCGCGTCGCGGTCGCCGCCGTCCCCCTGATGTCGAACTTCACGGACGTCGACGCGCTCGCCGCCGAACCGGGCGTCGTGGTGCGCTTCGTGGACCGGCCCGAGGAGCTGGCCGACGCGGACCTGGTCGTACTGCCCGGCACCCGCGGGACCGTACGGGCCCTGCAGTGGCTGCGCGAGCGCGGCCTCGCGGACGCGATCGCCCGCCGCGCCGCGGAAGGCCGCCCGGTGCTCGGCATCTGCGGCGGCTTCCAGATGCTCGCCGAGCACATCGAGGACGAGGTGGAGTCGCGGGCCGGGGCCGTCGACGGGCTCGGACTGCTGCCCGTACGGGTGCGGTTCGCGGCGGAGAAGACCCTCGCGCGGCCGGCGGGCGAGGCGCTGGGCGAGCCGGTGGCGGGGTACGAGATCCACCACGGCGTCGCCCAGGTCCGCGCGGGCGACGAAGCCTTCCTGGACGGCTGCCGCGTCGGCTCCGTCTGGGGCACGCACTGGCACGGCTCCCTGGAGAGCGACGGCTTCCGGCGCGCCTTCCTGCGCCGGGTGGCCGCCGACGCGGGGCGCGCGTTCGTGCCCGCGCCGGACACCTGCTTCGACGCGCTGCGCGAGGAACAGCTCGACGCGCTGGGCGACCTGATCGAAGAACACGCGGACACCGCGGCCCTGCTGCGGCTGATCGAGGACGGGGTGCCCGCGGGGCTGCCGTTCGTCCCGCCGGGGGCGCCGTGAGCGCGCCCGAGGGGAAGCCAACGAAAGCCACTCGAAGGAGTGATCCGTACGTGAGCACCCGGTATCCGTTCACCGCTGTCGTCGGCATGGACGACCTGCGGCTGGCGTTGCTGCTGAACGCGGTCAGCCCGGCGGTGGGCGGGGTCCTCGTCCGCGGCGAGAAGGGCACCGCCAAGAGCACGGCCGTGCGCGCGCTGGCGGATCTGCTGCCCGACGTCCCGGTGGTCGCCGGCTGCCGCTTCAGCTGCGACCCCGCCGGTCCGGACCCGGAGTGCCCGGACGGGCCGCACGAGGTGAGCCCCGCCGAAGCCCGTCCGGCCCGCATGGTCGAACTCCCGGTGGGTGCCTCGGAGGACCGCCTGGCGGGCTCGCTCGACATCGAGCGCGCCCTGTCCGAGGGGGTCAAGGCGTTCGAGCCGGGCCTGCTCGCGCACGCCCACCGCGGCATCCTGTACGTGGACGAGGTCAACCTCCTGCACGACCACCTGATCGACCTCCTCCTCGACGCCGCCGCCATGGGCGCCTCGTACGTCGAGCGCGAGGGCGTCTCCGTGCGGCACGCCGCGCGGTTCCTGCTCGTCGGGACGATGAACCCCGAAGAGGGCGAGCTGCGGCCGCAGTTGCTGGACCGGTTCGGGCTGACCGTGGAGGTCGCCGCGTCCCGTGAGCCGGACCAGCGGGTCGAGGTGGTCCGGCGGCGGCTGGCGTACGACGCCGACCCGGCCGGCTTCGCGGCGCGCTGGGCCGCCGAGGAGGAGGCGCTGCGGCAGCGGATCGCCACGGCCCGGGCGCTGCTCCCGGACGTCGTGCTCGGCGACGCCGCGCTCCGCCAGATCGCCGCGACCTGCGCGGCCTTCGAGGTGGACGGTATGCGCGCCGACATCGTGATGGCGCGTACCGCGACCGCGCTGGCCGCCTGGGCGGGCCGCGCCGAGGTCACCGAGGGCGACGTACGGCAGGCCGCGCTGCTGGCGCTGCCGCACCGGCGCCGCCGCAATCCCTTCGACGCCCCGGGCCTGGACGAGGACAAGCTCGACCAGACGCTGGAGGAGTTCGGGCCGCAGGAGGACGAGGAGCCGGACCCGGAGCCGGAGGGCCCGGACGACGGGCCGGACGGCGGGGGTCCTGACGGGGGCGGCGGGCTGCCGCCGCAGGACGGCCCGGACGACGCGCCGCCGCCGTCCGGCGCCGACGCGGGCCCCGAGCAGCCCTCCGTACCGGACCAGCGCTCGGACCGCGGCCAGGAGCAGCCCGCCCAGCCCAAGAACGAGGCCGCAGAGAACGAGGCCGCAGAGGGCGGGACCGCGCCCGAGAAGGCCGCGGTAGGCGCCGCCGAGCCGTTCAAGACCCGGCGGCTGGACGTGCCGGGGCTCGGCGAGGGCGCCGACGGCCGCCGCTCGCGGGCCCGTACCGCGCACGGCCGTACCACCGGCTCCCGCCGCCCCCAGGGCGCGCTCGGCAAGCTGCACCTGGCGGCGACCGTGCAGGCCGCGGCGCCGCACCAGAAGGCGCGCGGGCGCAGCGGCCGCGGGCTGCTCGTCCGCCGCGACGACCTGCGCGAGGCCGTACGCGAGGGCCGCGAGGGCAACTTGGTCCTCTTCGTCGTGGACGCGTCCGGCTCGATGGCGGCGCGGAAGCGGATGACCGCGGTCAAGGGCGCGGTGCTGTCGCTGCTGCTGGACGCGTACCAGCGGCGCGACAAGGTCGGGATGATCACCTTCCGTGGCGCGGAGGCCGCGCTCGCGCTGCCGCCGACCTCCTCCGTGGAGGCGGGCGCGGCCCGGCTGGAGCAGCTGCCGACCGGCGGCCGCACGCCGCTGGCCGCGGGCCTGCTGAAGGCCCATGAAGTACTGCGCGTGGAGCGGCTGCGGGACGCCTCGCGCCGCCCGCTGGTGGTCGTCGTGACCGACGGCCGCGCGACCGGCGGCGTGGAGCCGCGTCCGCGCGCCGCCAAGGCCGCGCGGCTGCTGGCCGCCGAGGGCACCGCCTCGGTCGTCGTGGACTGCGAGGCCGGGCCCGTGCGACTCGGCCTGGCCGGCGAGCTGGCCCGCGATCTGCAGGGCACCGCCGTCACCCTCGACGAACTCCGCGCGGACAGCGTCTCCGCGCTCGTCCGCACCGTCACCGACACCACTCACCGAAGGGCCGCCTGATGCCGCAGGGACAGCCGACCGTCGTACCGAACGACGGCCTCACCACCCGTCAGCGCCGCAACCGCCCGCTCGTCTTCGTCCACACCGGCACCGGCAAGGGCAAGTCCACCGCCGCCTTCGGGCTGGCGCTGCGCGCCTGGAACCAGGGCTGGCCGGTCGGGGTGTTCCAGTTCGTGAAGTCCGCGAAGTGGAAGGTCGGCGAGGAGCGGGCGCTGAAGGTGCTCGGGGAGACCGGCGAGGGCGGCACGGTGGCCTGGCACAAGATGGGCGAGGGCTGGTCCTGGGTGCAGCGCGACATCGAGTCCAGCGAGGAGGCGGCCCGCGAGGGCTGGGAGCAGGTCAAGCGGGACCTGGCGGCGGAGTCGTACAAGCTGTACGTGCTGGACGAGTTCGCTTACCCGATGCACTGGGGCTGGATCGACACCGACGAGGTCATCGAGGTGCTGCGGAACCGCCCCGGCACCCAGCACGTGGTGATCACCGGCCGCAACGCGCCGGAGCAGCTGGTGGACTTCGCCGACCTGGTCACCGACATGACGAAGGTCAAGCACCCGATGGACGCGGGCCAGAAGGGCCAGCGGGGCATCGAGTGGTGACCGGTACCGGTACACGAGTGAGCGAGCAGTGAACATTCCCCGTCTGGTCATCGCCGCGCCCTCCTCGGGCAGCGGCAAGACCACCGTCGCCACCGGACTGATGGCGGCCTTCCGCGAGGCGGGCCTCGCGGTGTCCCCGCACAAGGTGGGCCCGGACTACATCGACCCCGGTTACCACGCGCTGGCCACCGGGCGGCCTGGCCGGAACCTCGACGCGTACCTGTGCGGTCCGGAGCGGATCGAGCCGCTGTTCCTGCACGGCGCGGCGGGCGCGGACCTGGCGCTCGTCGAGGGCGTCATGGGCATGTTCGACGGCGCCTCGGGGATGGGCGAGCTGGGCTCGACCGCGCAGGTCGCGAAGCTCCTGCGGGCGCCGGTCGTCCTGGTCGTGGACGCGTCCTCGCAGTCCCGGTCGGTGGCGGCGCTGGTGCACGGCTTCGCGTCCTGGGACCCGGAGGTCCGGCTCGCCGGGGTGATCCTGAACAAGGTCGGCTCCGACCGGCACGAGGCGCTGCTGCGCGAGGCGCTGGGCGGTGCGGGCGTGCCGGTACTGGGCTGTCTGCGGCGCGCGCCGCAGGTCCGTACGCCCGCCCGGCACCTGGGCCTGGTCCCGGTCGCGGAGCGGGCCCCGGAGGCGGTGGAGTCCGTACAGGCGCAGGCGGCGCAGATCCGCGAGGGCTGCGATCTCGACGGGCTGCTGGCGCTGGCGCGCAGCGCGCCGGAGCTGACCGGTCCCGCGTGGGAGCCCGCGGCCCCGGACGTGCCCGCGGCGGGCCGGCCGGTGATCGCGGTCGCGGGCGGCGCCGCCTTCACGTTCTCGTACGCGGAGCACGCCGAGCTGCTGACGGCGGCGGGCGCCGAGGTCGTCACGTTCGACCCGCTGCGTGACGAGAAGCTGCCGCCGGACACGGCCGGGCTGGTGATCGGCGGCGGGTTCCCCGAGGTGTACGCGCCGGAGCTGTCGGCGAACGCACCGCTGCGCGCCGAGGTCGCCCGGCTGGCGGCCGCGGGGGCGCCGGTCGCCGCGGAGTGCGCGGGCCTGCTGTACCTGTCGCGGTCGCTGGACGGCAGGCCGATGTGCGGCGTGCTGCCGGCCGACGGGCGGATGTCGGAGCGGCTGACGCTGGGCTACCGGGA
The DNA here is from genome assembly GCF_055567935.1 of Streptomyces sp. NPDC026301. Taxonomy (NCBI): domain Bacteria; kingdom Bacillati; phylum Actinomycetota; class Actinomycetes; order Kitasatosporales; family Streptomycetaceae; genus Streptomyces; species Streptomyces sp. NPDC026301. The sequence goes on from NZ_JBVHPN010000021.1 coordinate 63,433, forward strand.
GGCGGTGGCCATCGAGGACAGCGCGCTGGCGGCGGCCGGGACCCGGGTGCGCGGTCACGAGTTCCACCGCACGGTGCTGGAGCCGGGCACCGGCGAGCGCCCCGCCTGGGGCTTCGTCCGTCCCGAGCGCCGCACCGAGGGCTTCGTCCAGGGCGGCGTGCACGCCTCGTACCTGCACGTGCACTGGGCCGCCGAGCCGTCGCTCGCGCACCGGCTGGCGGCGCGGGCCGCGGCGTGGGCGGCGAGCGCCTGATGCGTGCGGCGGCGTCCCTGTTCTCAGCCCGCCAGGCCGACCACCAGCCACATGAAGCCCACGCCGGCGGCCGTACAGCCCAGCGTCGACAGGGCGGGGTGGTCGTGGTGGGCCTCGGGCAGGATGTCGGAGGTCGCGAGGTAGAGCAGGACGCCGCCGAAGAAGCCCAGGTAAAACCCGAGCGGCTGCTCCGGCAGGGTGACGGCCAGCGTGATCGCCGCGCCCGCGAGCGGCGCCACCGCGTCCGCGCCGAGCAGCAGCAGCGCCTTGCGCCGGGCGTTCCCGTAGAGGCTGGCGATCGTGTACGTGTTGAAGCCGTCGGCGAAGTCGTGGGCGATCACGGCGAGCGCCACGGCCACCGCCATGTCGCTGCCCACCTGGTACGCGGCGCCGATCGCGAAGCCGTCCATGAGGCTGTGCACGACCATGGCGGCGGCGGCCGTCAGCCCCACCTGCGGGACGCGCTCCTCCGGGTCCATGCCGTGCGCGGCCTTCCGTACGGCCAGCAGCCGTTCGGCGGCGTGCGCGGCCAGGAAGCCCAGTACGAAGCAGAGCAGCGCGGCGGGGACGCCGAGAAGCCGTACACCGGCCGCCTCCAGGGCCTCCGGCAGCAGGTCGAGGCCGACGACGCCCAGCATCAGGCCGCCGGCGAGGCCGAGGATGAGATGGCGGCGGTCGGTGACCCGGTGGGCGACCCAGCCGCCGATGAGCGTCATCAGGAACGCGCCGACCGCGATGACCACAGGCACTGTCTCGCCCCTTCCGCCGCCGTGCCCGGAGGTGTACCGGTGCCGGTACCCGTGTCACCTGCTTAACGATCCCCGGCCGGTCCCGCATGTCCGGCTCCGCCCTGCTGAAAGGACCCGCCATGCCCACTGAGCGTGAAGCGGAAGGCTCCGGGCGGGACCTGACGGTGGGGATCGGCGCACGGCCCGGAGTACCGGCGGAGGAGCTGACGGCGCTGGTCAAAGCGGTGCTCGCGGAGGCCGGGCTGCCGCTCGCCGCCGTGCGCGCACTGGCCACCGTGGACGCCAGGGCCCGGGAGCCGGGGCCGGTGGCCGCGGCGGCGCTGCTGGGGGTGGAGCTGTGGTCGTACCCGGCCGCCGTGCTGGCCGCCGTGCCGGTGCCGCATCCCTCGGGCGCGGTGCTGGCGGCCGCCGGGACGCCGTCCGTCGCCGAGGCCGCCGCGCTGGCCGCCGCGGGTCCGGGCGGCACGCTGGCCGTGCCCAAGCGGAAGTCCGCGCCGGCGGACGGCGGCGCGGCCCGGGCCACCTGCGCGGTCGCCCGCCGCGCCGCACCGCACGACAGCAGCACGCATCCGACCGTACGCACGCACGAGGAGACGCCGTGACCACCCTGCCCGACCTTCGCCACCACGGGGACGCCGAGGTACGCGGCGCCGCGGCCGGCCTGACCGACCTGGCCGTCAACGTCCGTACGGGCACCCCGCCGGCCTGGCTCAAGGCCCGGATCGCCGCGTCGCTGGACGGGCTGGCCGCGTACCCGGACGGCGCGGACGCGCGCGCCGCGGTCGCCGCCCGGCACGGGGTCCCGGCCTCCCGGGTGCTGCTGACGGCCGGGGCCGCCGAGGCGTTCGTGCTGCTCGCGCGGGCCGTGCGCGCCGCGCGTCCGGTCGTGGTGCACCCGCAGTTCACCGAGCCGGAGGCGGCCCTGCGGGACGCCGGGCACACGGTGCGGCGGGTGCTGCTCACCGAAGAGGACGGCTTCCGGCTGACTCCGGAGGCGGTACCGGAGGACGCGGACCTGGTGGTCGTCGGCAACCCGACCAACCCCACCTCCGTGCTGCACCCCGCGGAGGCCGTGGCGGCGCTGGCGCGGCCGGGCCGCACGCTGGTCGTCGACGAGGCGTTCATGGACGCGGTGCCGGGCGAGGCGGAGTCCCTGGCCTCCCGTACGGACCTGCCGGGCCTGGTGGTGCTGCGCAGCCTCACCAAGACCTGGGGGCTGGCCGGGCTGCGCATCGGGTACGTACTGGCCGGCCCGGAGATCATCGAGGCGCTGGAGCGGGTCCAGCCGCTGTGGCCGGTCTCCTCGCCCGCGCTCACCGCGGCGGAGGCGTGCAGCGGCCCGGAGGCGCTCGCGGAGGCCGCTGAGGCGGCCGGGGCCATCGCGGCCGACCGGGCGTACCTGATCGCGCGGCTGGGCGAGTTCCCGAAGGTCACGGTGGTGGGGCCGGCCGAGGGGCCGTTCGTGCTGATCCGGCTGCCGGACGCGGCGGGCGTACGGGAGCGGCTGCGGGAGCTGGGCTTCGCGGTCCGGCGCGGCGACACGTTCCCGGGGCTGGGCGCCGAGTGGCTGCGGCTGGCGGTCCGGGACCGGGACACCACCGACCGCTTCGTGACGGCGCTGGCGAAGGCGGTCTGAGGCCCTCTCCGGGGTTCTGGGGCCTCCGGCGGCACAGGAGGCACACGCCCGGGTGACGGCGCCGCACGGTCGGCGGTATGTCCGTTTCGCCGGGCAGGGCGCGGGTACTGCGATCCAGTCGTCCGCCGTCAGAGTCCGCCATGGGGGGCTCCTTGTCCACCGCCGCCGCGCGCCTCTTCGAAGCGCCGCTGTCCGACGCCTTCCGCCTCGCCGACGCCTCGACCCGGGGCGACCTCTCGGCGGCCCGCGCCCAGATGGGCTTCTCGCTCGCCTGGCACATCGTGCTGGCGTGCCTCGGCGTCGGGCTGCCGCTGCTCACGCTGGCCGCCGAGTGGCTCGGCCGGCGCACCGGCGACCCGGCCGTCCAGCTGCTCGCGCGGCGCTGGGCCCGCGCGATGGGCGTCCTCTTCGCCGTCGGCGCGGTCTCCGGGACCATCCTGAGCTTCGAGATGGGCCTGCTCTGGCCGGGCCTGATGGGCAGGTTCGGGCAGGTCATCGGCCTGCCGTTCGCCCTGGAGGGCATCGCCTTCTTCATCGAGGCGATCTTCCTGGGCATCTACCTGTACGCGTGGGACCGGCTGCCGCCGCGGCAGCACATGCTGACCGGGCTGCCCATCGTGGTCGCCGGGGTGGCGTCCGCGTTCTTCGTGGTGTGCGCGAACGCCTGGATGAACCAGCCGCGCGGGTTCACGGTCCATGGCGGGCGGGTGACGTCCGTCGACCCGTGGGCGGCGATGCTCAACCCGGCCGCGCCGCCGCAGACCGTGCACATGATCCTGGCCGCCCTGATGGTCGCCGCGTTTCTCACGGCGAGCGTCTACGCGGTGGCGCTGCTGCGCGGCCGCGACGGCCGCTACCACCGCACCGGCTTCTTCCTGCCGCTGTCGCTCGGCGCGCTGGTCACCCCGTTCCAGCTCGTCGTGGGCGACTGGGCGGCGCGGTTCGTCGCCGACTACCAGCCGGTGAAGCTGGCCGCCATGGAGGGCGTGTACCGCACGGCCGACCACGTACCGCTCACGCTCGGCGGGATCGCCGGTACGGGCGGGCTGCAGTACGGGCTGGAGATCCCCAGCGGACTGTCGCTGCTCATCGGGTACTCCCCCGGCACGGTCGTCCAGGGCCTGGAGAAGGTCCCGCGCGCCCAGTGGCCGGCCGTGACCGCCGTCCACCTGGCGTTCGACGTGATGGTGCTGGCCGGGATGTTCCTGCTGGCCATGGGGGTGCTGCTGGCGGTGGCGTGGTGGTGGCGCCGGCGTACGGGCGCCGCCGGCCTCCTGGAGGTGCGCGGCATGCGGCTCTACCTGTGGCCCGCCGCGCTGACCGGTCCGGCCGCCGTGGTGGCCCTGGAGTGCGGCTGGGTCGTCACGGAGCTGGGCCGCCAGCCGTGGGTCGTGCAGGGCGTGATGACCGTACGGGAGGCGGTGAACCCGGCGCCGGGCCTGATGAACGGGCTGTGGCTGGTCCTGGTCGTGTACGCGGCGATGACCGTGGCCACGGTCTACGTGCTGCGCCGGCTCGCCCGGGAACGGCCGGTACCGGCCGCCCCGCAGGAGAGCGACGTGCAGCGGTCACCGGTCGTCTGAGGGGACGGGCCATGCTTGCCGACACCATGCTCGCGGTCATGTGGCTGGGGCTGACCTGTTACGCGCTCTTCGGCGGCGCGGACTTCGGGGCCGGCCTGTGGGACCTGCTGGCCGGCCGGGCGGGCCCCGGGCGGCCCCGGCGGTCCCTGATGGAGCACACGATCGGGCCGGTGTGGGAGGCCAACCACGTCTGGCTGATCTTCGTGATCGTGCTGCTGTGGTCCGGGTTCCCCGGCGTCTTCGCGGCCGTGCTCTCCACGCTGTACATCCCGCTGACCCTGGCGGCGCTGGGGATCATCGCGCGGGGCGCCGCCTTCGCGTTCCGCAAGGCGAGTACGGAGCTGTGGCAGCAGCGCCTGTTCGGCGCCTGCTTCGCCGTCTCCTCCGTCGTCACGCCGTTCTTCCTCGGCACGGTGGCGGGCGGCGTGGCCTCCGGGCGGGTGCCGCCGGGCCTGGCCCGCGGCGACGTCCTCACCAGCTGGCTGAACCCCACCTCGGCGCTGGGCGGCGTGCTCGCCGTGCTGACCTGCGGGCATCTGGCGGCCGTCTACCTGTGCGCGGACGCGGCGCGGGAGGGCGACGCGGGGCTGGTGCGGTGGTTCCGGCGCCGGGCGGTGGCGAGCGGACTCTTCGCCGGTGTCGTCGCGCTGGTCGGCATCGCCGTACTGCATGCGGACGCGCCCCGGCTGTTCCACGGGCTGACCCACCGGGCGCTGCCGCTGGTGATCCTCAGCTCGTGCACGGGCGTGGCGGGGCTGGCCGTGCTGCGCCGCCGCCCGGCCGCGGCCCGCGTGCTCGCCGCGCTCGCGGTCGCGCTGATTCTGTGGGCGTGGGGCGCCGCGCAGTACCCGGCCGTGCTCGTACCGGATGTGACCGTGGCGGGCGCGGCGGCGCAGCCGTCCGTGCTGACCGCGTGCCTGATCTGCCTGGCGGTGGGCGCCGTGCTGCTCGTGCCGTCCCTGTGGTGGCTGTACGCGATCTTCCAGCGTGCGGCTCCCGCCGCCCCGGAGCGGGCCCACGAAGAGGCCGGGGGCGGCCCGTGAGCAGCCGCGCTCCCCGTCCACCATCCGGAACCCCGTTGCTCCGTACACGTAAGGTCGCCGTAAGGTGCCGACGTGACGAACGAGCAGACGAACCAGAAGGCGGCGTCCGAGGGGCCCGCGCCCGCCGCGCCGCACGCGCCGGGGACCGGCGACCTCCCCGCCTCCGACCGCGCCGCGCGGCGCGCCGTCACGCTCTTCCCGCTGCTCGTGATCGTGGCCGGGCTGATCGGCCTGGTCTGGCCGTCGCACTTCACCGGCTGGGCCCCTTCCGTGCCCTGGCTGCTCGGCGTCGTGATGTTCTCGATGGGCCTCACGCTCACCGTCCCGGACTTCGCCGCGGTCGCCAAGCGGCCGTGGGCGGTCGGCCTGGGCCTGGTCGCGCACTACGTGATCATGCCGGGGCTGGGCTGGCTGGTGGCCACCGTGCTGGACCTGCCGCCCGCGCTGGCGGCCGGCGTGATCCTGGTCGGCTGCGCCCCGAGCGGTACGGCCTCCAACGTCGTGACCTACCTCGCCCGCGGCGACGTGGCCCTGTCGGTCTCGGTCGCCACCGTCTCCACCGTGGTCGCGCCCTTCGTGACCCCGCCGCTCACGTATCTGCTCGCCGGGCAGTTCATGCATGTGGACGCCGGGGTGATGGTGACCGACATCCTCAAGACCGTGCTCCTGCCGGTGGTCGCCGGGCTGCTGGTCCGGCTGGTCGCGGGCCGCTTCATCGGCCGGGTGCTGCGCGCGCTGCCGTGGCTCTCCGCGCTGACCATCGCGGTGATCGTGCTGGTCGTGGTGGCGGGCAGCGCGGCGCAGATCAAGGACGCGGCGGCGCTGGTGCTGCTCGCGGTGGTCCTGCACAACGGGCTCGGCCTGGCGCTCGGCTACGGCGCGGGCACCCTGGCCCGGCTGGGCCGCCCGGCGAGCCGGGCCATGGCCTTCGAGGTCGGCATGCAGAACTCCGGCCTGGCGGCGTCCCTGGCCACGGCCCACTTCAGCCCGGCGGCGGCGCTGCCTGCGGCGGTCTTCTCCGTGTGGCACAACATCTCGGGCGCGGTGGTGGCGGCGTGGATGGCGCGCCGCGATCGGATGAGCGCAGGCGCGTAGCCTCACCGCCAGGGCGCCGGGGTGGCCGGGGAGCGTTTTCGGCTACCTGCCGGTGGGTGCCGCTGCGCCCACCCGTGCCGCCCCAGAGGCACGACTGCCCGCAGCGGGGGGAAGGATGGTCAGCTCACCACCCGCCCCCGCAGAATCACCCGCCGCGGCGTACCGAGAACCCGTACGTCTTCCCGGGGATCCGACTCGTACACGACCAGGTCGGCCGACGCGCCCTCCACCAGGCCCGGCCGCCCGAGCCACTCCCGGGCCCCCCAAGCCGTCGCCGAGAGCGCGTCCAAGGCCGGAATCCCGGCCTTGACCAGCTCCCCGACCTCCTGGGCGACGAGACCGTGCGCGAGCGACCCGCCCGCGTCCGTACCGACGTACACCGGCACCCCCGCGTCGTACGCCGCCCGTACCGTGTCGTAGCGCCGCTCGTACAGCCGCCGCATGTGGTCGGCCCAGCGCGGGTACTTCTCGTCGCCACCGGCCGCCAGCTGCGGGAAGGTCGCGATGTTGACCAGCGTCGGTACGATCGCGACGCCGCGCTCGGCGAAGAGCGGAATCGTCTCCTCGGTCAGGCCCGTGGCGTGCTCGATGCAGTCGATGCCCGCCTCCACGAGGGGCGCGAGGGACTCCTCGGCGAAGCAGTGGGCCGTGACGCGTGCCCCCAGCCGGTGCGCCTCGGCGATCGCGGCCTCGACCGCGCCGCGCGGCCAGCAGGACGCGAGGTCGCCGGTCTCCCGGTCGATCCAGTCGCCGACGAGCTTGACCCAGCCGTCGCCCCGCTTCGCCTCCTGCGCGACGTACGCCACCAGGTCCTCGGGCTCGATCTCGTGCGCGAAGTTGCGGATGTAGCGGCGGGTGCGCGCGAGGTGACGGCCGGCGCGGATGATCCGCGGCAGGTCCTCCCGGTCGTCGATCCAGCGGGTGTCGGCGGGCGAGCCGGCGTCGCGGATCAGCAGGGTGCCCGCCTCGCGGTCGGTGAGCGCCTGCTTCTCACTGGTCGCCTCGTCGACCGCGCCGTGCGCGTCCAGGCCGACGTGGCAGTGGGCGTCGACCAGGCCCGGCAGCGCCCAGCCCTCGATGGTGGTGACGTCCCGCGCCCCGGGCGGCCGCTCGTAACTGACGCGTCCGCCGACGACCCACAGGCCGTCCCGTACGTCGTCCGGCCCGGCCAGGACCCTCCCCTTGATGTGCAGCACCGCGCTATCGCTCATGCACGCACTGTACGAGCCGGGCGTGAAGCGCTGGACAGGACGGTCGCCGAGGAAGAATCCCGGAAACCCCATGGCGCTCCGGGCTTTCCTTGCTGTACACCTGTTACCAGAGAATTGCCAATTCTTCAGGTGCGCAGCTTCCCGTATTCTTCTGCCCGCTTTTCCGCAGCTCAAACGCGTCGATTCGGGTGACCCGCAAGTCCCGTAATTCGGACGGATCTCGCGGCCGTTACGCACATGTGACCGACCCCACAGCCGGACTGATTTGCCCCGTATTTTCCGGGCAAACCAAGACATCCCAAGGGTCTTCCGTGCGCCCGTACGCCCCCGCGCGATAACACAGAACCCCCCGTCTCCGTAACCCCATCCCGCGATGCAATTTCGAATTTCCCTCGGTAAATTTAATTCGCATGACCGCCGCACAAGCAGACCTTGCACGTGCCCGAAGCGAATTCAGAGAAATGCCGGAGGGCTTCAAGCTCGATGCCCCGCGAGTGGAGGACGGGGCCGCCATCTGGCGCATCGCCCGGGACTCCCGCACGCTGGACCTGAACTCCTCCTACAGCTACCTGCTGTGGTGCCGTGACTTCGCCGCCACTTCCGTCGTCGCACGCGACGCGAAGGGCGAGCCGGCCGCCTTCATCACCGGCTACATCCGCCCCGCCCGCCCCGAGGCCCTCGTCGTGTGGCAGGTCGCCGTCGACGACGCGCACCGTGGCCGCGGGCTGGCGGCAGCTCTCCTGGACGGCCTCGCCGGCCGCGTCGCGCAGGAGCAGGGCATCACTCGCCTCGAAACCACGATCTCGCCCGACAACGCCGCATCGAACCGGCTCTTCGCCTCCTTCGCGGAGCGCCACGGCGCCTCCGTGGAGCGCGAGGTCCTCTTCGACGCCGGGCTGTTCCCCGAGGAGGGTCACGAGCCGGAGGTGCTGCACCACATCGGCCCCTTCGCCGCCCCTGCCCAGCCAGTGCGCTGAGCGCGCGCACCCCAAGACTTCCCTCTCTGTCACACCCCACATCCCAGGAGCAGCTGTGACCATCACCCAGCCGGATCTGAGCGTCTTCGAAACCGTCGAGTCCGAGGTGCGGAGCTACTGCCGCAGCTGGCCCACCGTCTTCGACCGGGCGCAGGGCAGCCGCATGTACGACGAGGACGGCCACGCCTACCTCGACTTCTTCGCCGGCGCCGGGTCTCTGAACTACGGCCACAACAACCCGGTCCTGAAACGCGCGCTGATCGACTACATCGAGCGGGACGGCGTCACCCACGGCCTGGACATGTCCACCACGGCCAAGCGGGCCTTCCTGGAGTCCTTCCAGAACGTCATCCTGCGGCCGCGCGACCTGCCGTACAAGGTCATGTTCCCGGGCCCGACGGGCACCAACGCGGTCGAGGCCGCGCTGAAGCTGGCCCGCAAGGTCAAGGGCCGCGAGTCGATCGTGTCCTTCACCAACGCCTTCCACGGCATGTCGCTCGGCTCGCTCGCGGTCACCGGCAACGCCTTCAAGCGCGCCGGCGCCGGCATCCCGCTGGTGCACGGCACCCCGATGCCCTTCGACCACTACCTCGACGGCCGCTACCCGGACTTCCTCTGGTTCGAGCGGCTGCTGGAGGACCAGGGTTCCGGTCTCAACACGCCGGCCGCCGTGATCGTCGAGACGGTCCAGGGCGAGGGCGGCATCAATGTCGCCCGCGCCGAATGGCTGCGCGCCCTCGCGGATCTGTGCAAGCGCCGTGACATGCTGCTCATCGTGGACGACATCCAGATGGGTTGTGGCCGCACCGGTGCCTTCTTCTCCTTCGAGGAGGCGGGCATCGTGCCGGACATCGTCACGGTCTCCAAGTCCATCAGCGGCTACGGTCTGCCGCTCGCGCTCACGCTCTTCAAGCCGGAGCTGGACGTCTGGGAGCCGGGCGAGCACAACGGCACCTTCCGCGGCAACAACCCCGCCTTCGTCACCGCCGCCGCCACCCTGGACACGTACTGGGCCGACGGCCAGATGGAGAAGCAGACCATCGCCCGCGGCGAGATCATCGAGTCCCACCTGCGGGCCATCGCCGAGGAGCACCCGCGGGCCGGCGTGGACTTCCGCGGCCGCGGCATGGTCTGGGGCATGGAGTTCGAGGACAAGACTCTGGCCAACAAAATCGCCAAGCGGGCCTTCGAGCTGGGCCTGCTGATCGAGACTTCGGGGCCGGAGAGTGAGGTCGTCAAGCTGCTGCCGGCGCTCACCACCACCCCCGATGAGCTGGACGAGGGGCTGCGCACCCTCGCCCGCGCGGTCCGCGACTGCGTCTGACCGACGTGTACGGGGCCGGCCGGCAGCCCGCCGGCCGGCCCTCGCGGATCTCACCACCCGCAGAACAGAAAGGTTTTGAACCACGTGATCGTTCGCTCGTTCAAGGACATCGAGGGCACCGACCGCCACGTCAAGTCCGCTTCGGGGACGTGGGAGAGCAAGCGCATCGTGCTCGCCAAGGAGGGTGTCGGCTTCTCGCTGCACGAAACCATCCTTTACGCGGGCACCGAGACCGACATGTGGTACGCCAACCACATCGAGGCCGTACTGTGCGTAGAGGGCGAGGCAGAGCTCACCAACCGCGAGACCGGTGAGAAGCACTGGATCGAGCCCGGCACGATGTACCTGCTCAACGGCCATGAGAAGCACACCCTGCGGCCGAAGACGGACTTCCGTTGCGTGTGCGTCTTCAATCCGCCGGTCACCGGTCGCGAGGACCACGACGAGAACGGCGTGTACCCGCTGCTCACCGAGCCCGAGGCGAGCTGACGCCGCTGGATCAGGCCCGCTGCCCCGTCCGGCAGTTGAGGAAGGCACGTACGAGAGGAGAGGAAGGCAACACCATGACCACCGCACCCGAGCGCACCGCCGACCTGTACCCGACCCGTGGGGCCACCGAGGTGATCACCCCGCGCCAGGATCCGGTGGTGTGGTCGCAGCCCGGCACGGCAGGCCCGTTCCAGCCGTCCGAGCTGAGCGACTTCGAACGCGACGGCTTCTTCGCCATCGAGGAACTGCTGACGCCGGACGAAGTCACGGTGTACCGCGCCGAGCTGGACCGGCTCACCCATGACCCGGAGGTCAAGGCCGACCCGCGCTCGATCGTCGAGGCGAAGTCGGACAAGGTCCGGTCCGTGTTCGAGGTGCACAAGATCAGCGAGGTGTTCGCCAAGCTGGTCTCCGACCCGCGCGTGGTAGGGCGCGCCCGTCAGATTCTCGGCTCGGACGTCTACGTCCACCAGTCGCGGATCAACGTCAAGCCGGGCTTCGGTGCCTCGGGGTTCTACTGGCACTCGGACTTCGAGACCTGGCACGCCGAGGACGGCCTGCCGAACATGCGCACGGTGTCCATCTCGATCGCGCTGACCGAGAACTACGACACCAACGGCGGCCTGATGATCATGCCGGGTTCGCACAAGTTCTTCCTGGGCTGTGCGGGCGAGACGCCGAAGGACAACTACAAGCGGTCCCTGCAGATGCAGGACGCGGGGATCCCGACGGACGAGGCGCTGACCAAGCTGGCCGACCGGCACGGCATCCGCCTGTTCACCGGCAAGGCGGGCTCGGCGACGTGGTTCGACTGCAACGCCATGCACGGCTCCGGCGACAACATCACGCCGTACCCGCGGAGCAACGTCTTCATCGTGTTCAACAGCGTGGAGAACGCCGCGGTCGAGCCGTTCGCGGCCCCGGTGCGGCGCCCGGAGTACATCGGTGCCCGGGACTTCACCCCGGTCAAGTGAACCGTCCCGCACGAGACGCCTCCTGTGAGACGTCCCGTAGGAGACGCGATCCCGTGGTGTCCTCTCCCTCGTGACGAGGCGCCCGGTTACGGGCCGGGGGGCCTTGGGTCCCCCAGGGGTCTCCGGCTCACAACCAGGCGAGTGACGCGGCCGTCGCCAGCACATGCTGAGCGGCGGCCGCGTCGCCTGCCTGGCCCCGGCTCACCTCCTGCGGGGTGAGCCGGCCGCCCACCAGCAGGCAGAGGTCGACCGCGTCCAGGACCAGTTCGGCGGCGACCGGCTCGGCGGCCGGGCCCAGTACCCAGTCGCCGCCCGCCTCGCCCTCCACCGCCAGCAGGACGGGCCGGGCCCCGTCCCCCAGCGCCAGGTCCAGGATCCGCACCGCGAGGGCCACCAGCCGCCGCAAGTGCACGGGCGGCGGCGCGGGCACGCCCAGGCCGAGCGCCCGCCCGATGTCCCGGGTGTGGATCCAGGTCTCGAACGCCCTGATTACATAGTGGTCGGCGACCGGCAGCCGGCGGCCCATCAGCGCCGTGGACAGCGCGGCCGGCTCCGCCTCCCGCGCCTCGGGCAGGTCCAGCAGCCCGTGCGCCTGCGTCCGCCACGCCTCGGCCGTCTCGGCGGGCGGCCGGGTGTGCTCGTACGTCACCACCTCTTCCGTACGCGCAGCCCAGCGCACCTCCCACGGCGCCGCGTCCCCGGCTCCCCCGGGTTCGGCGCGCGTCACCGGCAGCAGCCCCAGCCGCTCGGCCAGCGGCTCGTCCGCCGCGATCAGATGCGCGACCGTGCCCTGTACGTCCCAGTCGTGCACCACCGGCGTCCCCCAGCGCGCCGGCGTACCGTCCAGCTCGCGCAGCAGCGCCTCCAGGCTCGCGACCGCCGCGGCGTACGGAGCGGCGTGCGCGGCCGGCGCGTCGTGCCCGGTGCGCGCCGCGCGTGCCGACGCCATCAGCCGCCCCCGGCCGACCTTGTCCGCGCCCCGCTTGCCGCCCTTGGCCGGCTCGGGAGGCGGCCCGTCCAGCCGGTGCACCGCCTCCCGCAGCCGCGCCAGTTCCTCCGCGCACTCCGCGCAGTCCTCGACGTGCGCGCGGATGCGTTCCTCGTCGCCGGACATCACCGCGTCCAGCGCCCAGGCGGCGAGCAGCGCGTCGATCTCGGGGTGTTCCTCCGCGGGGTCCCAGCCCATCAGATGCCTCTCTCGACGGCCGGATCCGGCGGGTCGGCCAGCCGGTCGGCGAGGCTGCGCAGCGCCGCGCGCAGCCGGGTCTTGGCGGTCTCCTCGGGAATGCCCAGCTCCACCGCGGCCTGCCGGTAGGTGCGCCCCGCGAAGTACGCCAGGTGGAGCACCTGCCGCTGGGCCAGGGGGAGTTCGGCGAGCGCGGCGTGGAGCAGCGCGGCGTCGGCGAGCGCGGCCACGGGCTCGCGCTCCTCGTCGCGCACCCGGTCGACGGCCCGCCGGTGGGCGAACATGCTGAGCCAGGCGCGCAGCGAGCCGCGGGCCGGGTCGAAGGCGTAGGGGCGGGCCCACAGCTGGGTGAGCACCTCCTGGACGACGTCCTCGGCGGCGTTCGTGCTGCGGGTGACGCTGCGGGCGACGGCGTGCACCAGCCCGCCGAAGGCGTCGTACACCTCGCCGAGGGCGGACTCGTCGCCGTACACCAGGCGCCGGTGCAGGTCCTCGTCGCGCGGCGGGGTTGACGAACTAGCGGCTCTCCGGTCCACCGGCACCACCTCGTGAGGTCGTGCTGCCATTCGTAGCTCGCCGCGCCGCCGCGCGGTAGCCGTCCGCCCGGCCGAATTGCCCGGCGCCCGGGCGAGGCTAGCCTGACCTGGCGCCGTTCCGGCAGGGAACAAGCGGACACACGCGAACGACTCGAACCGAGGGAGCACCATGACCGTCGACCGGCGGCCGGGGATCGTCCTGACCGACCACGTCCTTCAGGTCCCGCTGGACCACGCGCGCCCGGACGGCGAGCGGATCGAGGTCTGCGGGCGCGAGGCCGTGGCGGCGGGCCGGGAGCACGAGCGGCTGCCGTGGCTGCTGTATCTGCGCGGCGGCCCCGGGCTGACGACGCCGCGCCCGCTCGCCCGGGAGTCCTGGCTGGACCGCGCGCTGCGCGAGTACCGCGTCCTGCTGCTGGACCAGCGCGGCACCGGCCGCTCCACGCCCGCGAACCGGCAGACCCTGGCCCGCCGCGGCGGCCCCTGCGAACAGGCCGACCACCTCGCCCACTTCCGCGCGGACTCCATCGTGCGCGACGCCGAGCTGTTCCGCCGCCACCTGATCGGCGAGGAGCGGTGGAGCGTACTGGGCCAGAGCTTCGGCGGCTTCTGCACGGTCCACTACCTCTCGTCCGCGCCCGAGGGGCTGCGCGAGGCCTTCATCACCGGTGGATTGCCCGGCCTGGACGCGACCGCACAGGACGTCTACCGGGCGGCCTATCCCCGCATCGCGCGCAAGAACGCGGCCCACTACGCCCGCTATCCGCAGGACGTCGAAGCGGTCCGGCGGATCGTCGCGCGGCTGCGCGCGCACGACGTCCGGCTGCCGGGCGGCGGCCCGCTGACCGCGGAGATGTTCCAGACGCTGGGGATGCTGCTCGGCGCCGGCGGCGGCTCGTACGTGCTGCACGACATCCTCGACGAGGCGTGGGTGCCGGGCGTCGGCGGTCCGGAGCTCTCGGACGTGTTCCTGGAGCGGGTACGCGCCCAGGTGTCCTTTGCCGCGCACCCGATGTTCGCCGTGCTGCACGAGTCGATCTACGGACAGCGGTCGGTGGATCCGGCCGGCACCGGCTGGGCGGCGCACCGCGTCCGTCCGGAGTTCCCGGAGTTCGACGCGGACCGGGCCCTCGCGGACGGCGGCCCGGTGTACTTCACGGGCGAGACGATCTTCCCCTGGCTCTTCGACACCGACCCGGCGCTGCGCCCGCTGAAGGAGACCGCGCAGGCGCTGGCGGAGCGGACGGACTGGCCCGATCTGTACGACGCGGAGCGGCTGGCGGCCAACGAGGTGCCGGTCGCGGCCGCGGTGTACGCCGACGACATGTACGTCGACCGGGAGCACGCGCTGCGCACGGCGGACCGCATCCGGGGCCTGCGGGTCTGGCTGACGAACGAGTGGGAGCACGACGGCCTGACCGCGAGCGACGGCGCCGTGCTGGACCGGCTGCTGCGGATGGTGCGCGGGGAGGTGTGACGGCTTCGGTCGGCGGTCCGGGCGGATGGCCGTAAGACACCCCCTAGGGCGCGGCCACCCGCCCGGGCACCCCCGTGCCGGCGGTCAGCCGGTGAGCGCCGGGTAGTCCACGTAGCCGCTGTCGTCGCCGCCGTAGAAGCTCTCCCGTACCGGCTCGTTGAACGGGCCGCCGGCCGCGAGGCGCGCGGGCAGGTCGGGGTTGGCGAGGAACAGCGCGCCGTACGCCAGGAGGTCGGCCTCGCCCTCCTCGACCAGGGACAGCTCCTCGGGCCCGGTGGGCCGGCCCTTGGTGGCGGGGTTCAGCACGAACGTGCCGCCGAAGCGCTTCCGCAGCCGCGCCAGCAGGTCCGCGTCCCACACGTCGCAGGTGTGCAGATAGGCCAGGCCCAGCGGCGCGACGGCCTCGACCAGCGCGGTGTAGGTGGCCTCGGGCTCGGGCTCCGACATGCCGTTGAAGGGGTTGCCGGGCGAGATCCGCAGGCCGGTGCGGTACGCGCCGATCTCCGCCGCGACGGCCTTGGTGACCTCGATGGCGAACCGGGCGCGGGCCTCGTCCGAGCCGCCCCACTCGTCGGTGCGCAGGTTGCTCGCGGGCGAGAGGAACTGGTGGATGAGGTAGCCGTTGGCGCCGTGGATCTCCACGCCGTCGAAGCCCGCCTCGATGGCGTTGCGCGCGGCGACCGCGAAGTCCGCGATGGTCTCGCGTACTTCGTCGTCGGTCAGCTCGCGCGGGACGACGCAGTCCTTCATGCCGTCCTGGGTGAAGACCTGCTGGTCGGCGGCGACCGCCGAGGGGCCGACCGGTATCAGGCCGTCCGGCAGCAGCACCGGGTGGCCGATGCGGCCGCCGTGCCACAGCTGCGCGAAGATCTTGCCGCCCGCGGCGTGCACGGAGTCGGTGACCGTACGCCAGCCCGCGATCTGCTCGGCGGTGTGCAGCCCGGGGGTGAGCGGGTAGCCGCGGCCCACGACGTTCGGCTGGGTGGCTTCGGTGATGATGAGGCCGGCCGAGGCCCGCTGGGTGTAGTAGCGGACCATGGACGGGGTGGGCACGCCGTCGGCGGTGGCGCGGTTGCGCGTCATCGGGGCCATGACGAGGCGGTTGGCGAGCGTCAGCCCGGCCAGGTCGACGGGGTCGAAAGCAGTGGTCAAGGCGTTCCTTTCACAAAAGCCTGTGCGGTCACCGGTCCCCAACACGGCCTGCCGCCGGGACATTCCCGACACCCCCAACTCACCGGTCCCGCTTGCTACTTGAGCAGCTTCAGCAGCCGGTCCACGTCGTCCGCCGTGTTGTACAGGTGGAAGCCGGCCCGCAGCTTCCCCGCCCGTACGGCCGCCACGACGCCCGCCTCGGCCAGCCGTGCGTGCGCGTCCGCGAGGCCGGGGACGGTGACGATCGCGGAGCCGGGTGCGGGCAGCGGCTCGTGCCCCAGCTCGGCGAGGCCGGCGCGGTACCGCTCGGCCAGCGCGGTGTTGTGCGCGTGCACCGCCGCCACCCCGATCTCTTCGAGGAGCGCGAGGGAGTGCCGGGCTCCGACGTACGAGAGGACGGCAGGCGGCTCGTCGTACCGGCGGGCGTCCTCGGCGAGCCGCTCGATCGGGCCGTAGTTGGACCGCATCGGGTCGGCGCCGGCCACCCAGCCCGCGTGCACCGCGGGCGGCTTCGGCGCGTCCGCGCCGACCACCAGGAACGACGCGCCCCGCGGGCACAGCAGCCACTTGTAGGCGCCGCCCACGACATAGTCGAACTCCCGGGCGTCCAGCGGCAGCCAGCCCGCGCCCTGCGTCACATCCAGCAGCGTCCGGGCGCCGTGCGCGCGGGCCGCGTCCCGGACGGCCGCAAAATCGGCGATCCGGCCGTCCAGCGCCTGCACCGCGGCGAAGGCGACCAGCACGGTGTCCGGTCGCACCGCGTCGGCGAGCCCCTCCAGCGGCGCGGTGCGCACCCGCAGCCCCGGCCGCATCGAGAAGGGGTTGGCCACCGAGCTGAACTCGCCCTCGGGGAGCAGTACTTCGGCGCCCTCGGGCAGCGAGGCGGCGATCAGCGCGCAGGACACGGCCACCGAGCCGCCGACGGCGACCCGGTCCGGGGTGGTGTGCAGCAGCCGCGCGAAGGAAGCCCGCGCCGCGTCCGCCGGGCCGAAGTAGTCGTGGCCCATCGTGCCGTACGAGGTGGCGACGTCGATCTCGTCGCGCAGCGCCGCCCTGGTCCTCGCGGGCAGCAGGCCGCTGGCGGGGGTGTTCAGATAGGTCGTCTCGGGCGCGAACTCCGCGCCGCCCAGTCGCTGTTGCGTCATTGCACCACTGTGATCGTTGCACGGCCCGGCGTCCATCCCGACAGTTCTTGGCCGGGCTCAAAGGACGGCTTGGAGAGGGGCCCGGAAGGCGTCTCCGTCGGGGTGGAGGGACCAGTTTTACGCACCCATGGGCGGTTTTGCGCTATCCTCCGGCGCTCGGCGATGCACTTGCCGTGCATCGGCCGTCCGCGCCGTCCTGCGCCGGTACGGTCCGGGCATGACTACGCCGCAAGAACGTCTCGGCTCCTGGGAGAGTGCCGGGACCGACCCCGCCGTCGGCCATCCCTTCGACCCCGCTGCCCTCCGGTCGCAGCTGGCACCCGGCGCGCGGGTGCTGGACCTCGGCTGCGGCAGCGGCCGGCGCACGGCCGCGCTCGCCGCACTGGGGTACGCGGCCGAGGGCGTGGACGGGTCGCGGACGCTGGTCGAGCGCGGGCGGCGGGAGCACCCCGGGCTGCCGCTCACGCACTGCCCCGGGCTGCCGCTGCCCTTCGAGGACGGGCGCCACGACGCGGCGCTGCTCTTCGCGGCGCTCGGCCGGGTGGTGCACGACACCGGGCAGCGCGCGCTCCTCGGGGAGCTGGCGCGCGTGGTGCGCCCGGGCGGGCTGGTGCACCTCAGCGACGTACCGCTGCAGACCGATCCGCGCGCGCGTGCCCGGTACGCCGCGTACGAGGACGAGTTCGGGGCTTACGGGGTCTTCCGCACCGAGGACGGCGCGGTGGTGCGGCACCACGAGCCGGAGCAGCTGCGGCGGCTGCTGCGGATGCACGGCTTCGCCGTCGCCGAGGAGCGCACCGACACCGTCGGCGCGCTGCACGGTCACTCCGTACGCCGGCTCCAGCTCATCGCGCGCCGGCAGTCAGCGTGAGCGCCAGGCTGAGGTGGGTGTCGTCGGGGGCCGGGCGGCGGCCCTCGTCCGGCCGCCAGCCGTGCCGGGCGTAGAAGTCGCGGGCCCGGCGGTTGTGCCAGTACACCTGGAGCCGGGCGAGGGGGTGGCCCGCCGCGTGCCAGGCGGCGACGCAGGCGTCGTGCAGCACGCTGCCGACGCCGCTGCGCCAGTGGCCCGGATCGACGTGCAGCTGGCTCAGCTCGACGCCGTCCGGGGGCACGTCCTTGCCGGGCCGGTACGCGGCGACGCCGACCGGCGCGCCGGACCGCTCGGCGCACAGCACCGTCGTCACCGGGCAGGCCAGGGCCCGCTCCCAGGTCTCGCGCGAACGGGCACGTTCGGCGGGCGTGTCCAGGAGCGCTTCGGGCAGCCGGGCGCTGAAGTACCGGGCGCGCGCCCCGGAGTGCAGCGCGGCCAGCGCGTCGAGGTCACGCGGGGCAGCGGCCCGGACGGTGAGGTCCGGGCCGCTCGCGGCATTCCGCACGGTGTCGTGTCCCGTCCGTCCGGCTACGCCTCGCGGACGCCGTCGACCCGGCGGGGCAGGCCGAGCGGGTTCTCCTCGCGCAGCTCGGGCGGCAGCAGCGCGGGCGGGGTGTCCTGGTAGGCGACCGGGCGCAGCCAGCGCTCGATGGCCGTGCCGCCGACGGAGGTGGAGGTGGAGGTGGTCGCCGGGTAGGGGCCGCCGTGGTGCTGGGCGGGGGACACGGCGACGCCGGTGGGCCAGCCGTTGACCACGACGCGCCCGGCGAGGGCGGTGATCTCGGCGAGCAGTTCGCCGCCGCGGCCCTCGCCCGCACCCTCGGCGGTGGAGAGCTGCAGGGTGGCGGTGAGGTTGCCCGGCAGCCGGCCGAGGACGGCGGTCGCCTCGGCGTCGTCGGCGTACCGCGCGACGACGGTCACCGGGCCGAAGCACTCCT
Organism: Streptomyces sp. NPDC026301; assembly: GCF_055567935.1. NCBI lineage: Bacteria > Bacillati > Actinomycetota > Actinomycetes > Kitasatosporales > Streptomycetaceae > Streptomyces > Streptomyces sp. NPDC026301. The sequence continues at coordinate 82,072 of NZ_JBVHPN010000021.1, forward strand.
CCAGGAGCAGGTCGTGCGGGCCGTCGGCGGCCAGCCGGGCCGCGGGCAGGGTGAGGAAGCCGGCGGACACGGTGTGCTCGCCGCCCGCGCCGGGCGTCACCGGGGCTTCCACGTCGGGGAGCTGGGCGCGGGCCTGCACCCCCGCGAGGAAGGCGTCCCGCATCCGGTGGTCGAGCAGCACGCCCGACTCGGTGTCGCTGACCTTGGCGGTGAGCTCCTTGACCAGCCCGTCGCCGGCCGCGCCTTCGGGCACCAGCACCAGGCCCGGCTTGACGCAGAACTGCCCGACGCCCAGCGTCATCGCGCCGGCCAGGCCCGCGCCGATCTGCTCGGCGCGCTCCTCGACGGCGTCCTGGGTGACCACGACGGGATTGAGGCTGCCGAGCTCGCCGTGGAAGGGGATCGGGTGCGGGCGGGCCGCCGCCGCGTCGTACAGCGCGCGGCCGCCGCGTACCGAGCCGGTGAAGCCGGCGGCGGAGACGAGCGGGTGGCGGACCAGCTCCACGCCCGCGTCGAAGCCGTGCACCAGGCCGACCACGGCCTCGGGGAGGCCGGTCTCGGCGGCGGCGCGGCGCAGCAGGGCCGCGCACAGCTCGGAGGTGGCGGGGTGGTCCGGGTGCGCCTTGACGACGACCGGGCAGCCCGCGGCCAGGGCGCTGGCGGTGTCGCCGCCGGGCACCGAGAAGGCCAGCGGGAAGTTGGAGGCGGAGTAGACCGCGACCACACCCAGCGGGATCTTGTAGCGCCGCAGGTCGGGGCGGGGCGGGGCGAGCTGCGGGTTCGCGTGGTCGATGTGCACGTCGAGGAAGGCGCCCTCGTCGACGATGTCCGCGAACGCGCGCAGTTGGTAGGTGGTCCGGGTCAGTTCTCCGGTGAGGCGGCCCGGGCCGAGCGCGGTCTCGGCGTCGGCGGCCTCGATGACCGCCTCGCCCGCCTGGTCCAGCAGGTCGGCGGCGCGGCGCAGGAAGGCGGCGCGCACGGTCCGGTCGGCGAGCGAGCCGCGGGCTTCGTGCGCGGCGCGTACGGTCGCGTCGACCTCCTCGGCCGTGGCCTCGGCCGCAACCTCCTCGCGCTGCTTCCCGCTGCGGGGGTCGACACTCCAGACTGGTGCTGCCACCGTGCATTCCTCCCGGGCCGAGTACTTCTGCAGTCCGGGCGTTGTTCGATATACTGAACTTCGTCCCGGAGTATGAATACTCTGGGACTCTATGACTGTCCGAACTGAGGGGTCAAGGGCGATGCCGGCTGCCGAGACCGGGGGATCACAGGTCAAGTCCGCGGTGCGGACGGTCGAACTGCTGGAGTACTTCGCGGGCCGCCCCGGGATGCACAGCCTCGCCTCCGTCCAGGAGGCCGTCGGCTATCCGAAGTCCAGCCTCTACATGCTGCTGCGCACGCTCGTCGACCTCGGCTGGGTGGAGACGGACGCCACCGGCACGCGGTACGGCATCGGGGTGCGCGCCCTGCTCGTCGGCACGTCCTACATCGACGGCGACGAGGTCGTGGCCGCCGCCCGGCCCACCCTGGACCGGCTCTCGGACGACACCACCGAGACCATCCACCTGGCCCGCCTGGACGGCACCAACGTCGTCTACCTGGCGACCCGTCAGTCGCAGCACTACCTGCGCCCGTTCACCCGCGTCGGCCGCCGGCTGCCCGCGCACTCCACGTCCCTCGGCAAGGCCCTGCTCGCCACGCACACCGACGAGCAGGTGCGCAAGATGCTCCCGGAGACGCTTCCCTCGCTCACCGAGCACACCACCACCGACCGCGAAGCGCTGATCGAGGAGCTGCACGCGGTACGGGAGCAGGGGTACGCCGTGGACCGCGAGGAGAACACCCTCGGGCTGCGCTGCTTCGGGGTGGCGATCCCGTACCGCACGCCGGCCCGCGACGCCATCAGCTGCTCGGTGCCGGTCGCCCGGCTCACCCCGGCCCACGAGCAGATGGTCAAGGACGCGCTCTTCGACGCCCGGGACCGGCTGACGCTGGCGACGCGCCGCCTGTAGTACTTCCGCCTTCTGCCTTCTGCGCGGCCGTGGCCGCTCAGGCGCCGGAGCCGCTCAGCTCCGTGAGGGCCGTACGGACCTCCTCCAGGTCCACGTCGGACGCCAGGCCCGCGTGGTACAGCCGCAGCTCGTCGGCGCCGGACGCGGCCGCGTGGGCGGCGTCGGCCGCGAGCGTGTCCGGGCTGCCGCCCATGCCCCGGACGACCGTGAAGTTCGCGGCACGGACGCCGCGCCCCGTGAACGGCGCCAGCGCCGCGGCACGGTCCGACGCGCTCCCGGTGCACGGCACGACCACCCCGTCCGCGTGGTCGAAGATCCGCTCGGGGTCGACGCCCGCGTTGGCGCCGCAGCGGTGCGGTGCGGGGTCGGCGTGCAGCAGGACGCGGAAGTCGGGCCCGGCGGCGGCCCGTACGGCGGCCACGGCGTCGCGCTGCAGCCGCGCGGCGGCCCGGTCCCGCCAGCCCGCGACCACCGCCGTGTACTCCTTGCCGAGCGCCTCGGCCACCTCGGCCCACTCCCCCGCACGGTCACCCGCTCCCCCGGCGCCGCCGCCCGCCCACACCGGGGCCAGCGCGCGCACCACGGCGCGGCGCAGCTCTTCGGGGTCGGCGCCCAGCGCCGCGTACCCCTGCCGGCACTCCGTACAGAAGCACAGCGACATCAGGTACTGCGCCGCGCCACTGAGGCCGACGCCGCCGGTCTTGTCGTGCGCGTGCAGGTGGGCGAGGCCGTACCAGCCGCAGGACTCCAGTTCGGTGCCGCGGGTGCAGGGCCGTACGGCGGCCTCGGCGGCCAGGGTGACGAGGTAGTCGTGCACTTCGGGGCGTGCGATGCAGGGCGCCCAGGGGTAGGCGTCCCCGTAGGCGTTGCGGACGACGGACTCCGGGTGCTCGGCGCCCAGCCGGGAGTTGTGCGCCAGCACCACCCAGGAGTGCACCTCCAGGCCCGCGTCGGTGAGCGCCCGGGCGGCCGCCGCGTACGGGTCGGGCCCCGATACCCAGTCCTGCGCATACGGGCGCAGCGCACGGCCGGCCCAACGCCCCGGGGACGGCGGGTAGAGGACGGCGGAGTGCCGGGCGGTGACGACGCGGTGCTCCGGGTGGCGCGGGGTGAGGGCGCGGGTGGAGTGGTAGGCGGCGGCGAGGGTGACCTGCCCGACGCCGAGCCCGGCGATGCGCCGCGCGGCGTCCGGGTCCCCGACGACGTCCCACGGGTAGAGAAAGGCGGCGGCGCGCATCGAGATCCCTTCGAAGAACCACAACCGCAGAGACGCGTACACAGACGCTGTGCAGACGCATCCATGGCCGGTGTCCATGTGAGTGAACGCGACGACGCTAAAACAGCGCACTCTGCGGGTCAAGAGCCCTTACCCGTCCACCATCTTGACCGGAGCACGTCCCTTCTTTACGTTGACGCCCATGACCGCACCCCGCACCGTCCTGCTCACCGGAGCCGCCGGCGGCCTCGGCACCCTGATGCGCGAACTACTGCCCTCGTACGGCTACCGACTGCGGCTCTTCGACCGCCTGCCCATCGAGGGCGAGCCGGACGCGATCGTCGCCGACCTCGCCGACCGGGAGGCGCTGCGCAAGGCGGTGCACGGTGTCGACGCGGTGATCCACCTCGCGGGCATCTCCCTGGAGTCCTCCTTCGAGAAGGTCCTGAAGGCCAACATCGAGGGCACGTACCACCTCTACGAAGCGGCGCGCGAGGAAGGCGTGCGGCGGATCGTCTTCGCCTCCTCCAACCACGCCGTCGGCTTCACGCCGCGCCCGCGCGACGGCTCGGCCGCGATATCCGTGAACACCCCGCGCCGCCCCGACACCTTCTACGGGCTGTCCAAGGGCTTCGGCGAGGACCTGGCCGCGCTCTACTGGGACCTGCACGGCATGGAGACCGTCTCCGTCCGCATCGGGTCCTGCTTCCCGCGCCCCACGTCCGTGCGGATGCTGTCGATCTGGATGAGCCCCGCCGACTGCGCCCGGCTCCTCCACGCGGCCCTCACCGCCGAGGAGGTCGGCCACACCGTCGTCTACGGCTCCTCCGCCAACACCCGGCTGTGGTGGGACCTGAGCAGCGCCCGCGCGCTCGGCTACGAGCCGCAGGACGACTCCGAGGAGTACGCCGCCGAACTCCTCGCCGCGCAGGGCGAGCTGGACCCGGAGAACCCCGAACACGCGCACCTGGGCGGCGCGTTCTGCACGGACCCGCCGATCTGGCCGTACTGAGGTCCGCCGCCCGTCGGTGGCCGATGGCGGCCGGTGTCGGCTGGTCGTGGCCGGTGGTGGCATACCGCACGGAACTTCGGGCGGTGTCCTCGCGTCCTTGAAGGCGTAACAACCCCTTGCAGGAACGAGGAACACCATCATGGGCATCGTCAGCTGGCTCGTACTGGGGCTGGTCGCCGGCGTCATCGCCAAGGTCCTGCTGCCTGGACGGGACCCGGGCGGCCTGGTCGGCACCACCCTGACCGGCATCGTGGGCTCCTTCGTGGGCGGCTGGCTCTCCACGAAGTTCCTCGACCGCCCGATACCGAAGGACTTCTTCGACCCGGCCATGTGGGTCGCCTCCATCGCCGGCGCCCTGGTCCTGCTGATCATCTACCGGCTGCTCTTCGGGAACTCCCGCGCCCGGAACTGATACGGCGCGCCTCGGTACTGAGGCGCGCGTCCCACGGCCGGCGGAGGATCGAGCGGGTAATGGAACCGTAAAGCGGTGCCGGTCGTTACTGGGGGCATGACCGCTATGACTCCTGGCTCGAATCTCCCGCTCTCCGCAGCGCGGGTCGCGGTGGACGTCACCGCTCCCGTGCGGCTGGACGTGTCGGGCCTGCTGCTGACCCCCGACGGCAAGGTCCGCTCCGACGACGACTTCGTCTTCTACAACCAACCGAGCGGTCCGGGCGTGACCCACACCGCGGGCACGAGCGGCGGCGGCGACACGATCACGGTGGACACCGCCGCCGTGCCGCCCGGCATCGACAAGATCGTCGTCACGGCGAGCCTCGACGCGCCGGGCGCCACCTTCGCCGGCACGGAGCCGACGGCGACGGTCCGCAGCGCCGACGACGGCAGCGTGCTCGCCACGTTCACCCCGCCCCAGCTGGGCTCCGAGACCGCCCTGGTGGTGGTCGAGGTGTACCGCCGCGGCGACGCCTGGAAGGTCCGCGCGGTGGGCCAGGGCTATGCGAACGGCCTGGCGGGCATCGCCACGGACTTCGGCGTCAGCGTCGAGGAGCCCGCGGCGCCGGTCGCGGCGCCCGTCGCGCCGCAGCAGCCCGCCACGCCCCCGGCGCCGCCGCACCCGGGCGCGCCGAGCGCCGGCCAGTGGGGCCCGCCCACCGGCGCCCCCGCCCCGCTCGCCCCGCCGACCGCCGTCCCCGGCGCCCCGGGCTCCCTGGGCACCCCCGCGCCGCCGCCGGCCCCGGCACCGTCCCCCGCCAGTGCGGGGAAGATCAACCTCGACAAGGGCCGCGTCAGCCTCCAGAAGAACCAGACCGTCTCCCTGGTCAAGGGCGGCCAACCGCTGCTCTCCTCCGTCCGGATGGGCCTCGGCTGGGAGCCCGCGTTCCGCAGCAAGGACATCGACCTCGACGCGTCAGTGATCGCGTACGGCCCGGACCGCAAAAAGATCGACAACTGCTTCTTCGGCAAGCTCGCGATCCTCAACGGCGCGATCCAGCACTCCGGGGACAACCTCACGGGTGAGGGCGCGGGCGACGACGAGGCGATCACGGTCCACCTCGGCGGCCTCCCCCCGGAGGTCACGGGCCTGGTCTTCACGGTGAACTCCTTCTCGGGCCAGAAGTTCACCGACGTCGCCAAGGCGTACTGCCGCCTGCTGGACGCCCAGTCCGGCGAGGAGCTGGTCCGCTTCGACCTGACCGGCTCGGAGAAGCGGACGGGCGTACTGATGGCCAAGCTGATCCGGCAGTACAGCGGCGAGTGGGAGATGACGGCCCTGGGCGAGTTCGTCGACTCCCGCACGGTCCGCGGCATGGTCAAACCGGCCGCCCAGGCGCTCTGACGGAGGCGAGTCGCTCCGCACGGAGGTCGGCGACGAGGGCAGCGTCCTCGACCGCACAAGCCAGGTACTGGACGGCCCTGCACAGTTCCGTCCTGGAGGCTGCCGAGTCGCCGACCAGCGCGCGAGCCCGGGACACGTCGGCCTTCGCCGTGCCCAGGATCTCGGCCTCCATGACATCGGCCAGGTGATTCACGATGCCGTCGCCCAACGGCACGTAGGCCGCCCGCCCTTCCTCGGTCCACGGCAGCCGTCGTAGGGTCTCCATGTCGTCGCTCCTTCGTAGCGTCGGCCATGCCCCGGGGCCGGGTGCGATCCGGCCGCCGGGGCCCTTTCGGGCCCAACCTTACGCGGTATCGCGGTTACGCGGTAGCACGCTGACGCGGCTCCGCGCACGCTGTAGGTATGGACCTTGATCGCTCAGTGCCGGTCTGGCCGCAAGTGGCCGCTGACCTCCGCCGTCGTCTCGATGCCGGAGAGTGGGACCTTGGTGAACGCTTCCCCGGCACGGTCACGCTGGCCGCTGAGTACCGCGTAACCCAGTCGACGGTCCAGAAGGCCGTCGTTCAGCTCCGTAAGGAGGGCCGCCTGCGCACGGTCCTGGGTGCCGGCAGCTACGTCACGGGTTGAGCGACCCCGCGACCCAGCTCGGCCACCGCCGCCAGCCGTCGGTAAGAGTCGAGCTGCGCGGCGCGGTCGTACGTGCTCGTGGTGACCAGTAGTTCGTCGGCGCCTGTGGTGGCGAGCAGGTCGGTGACGGCCGGGCGGATCTCGGTTTCCGTGCCGTGGATCTGGCCGGCCAGCGCCGCCTCGTAGAGCTGCCGCTCCTTGGCGGTCATCGTGGACTCGCGGGCGAGTACGGCCTCGGCCGGCTCCAGCGGCGGGAAGACCCCGTGCGTCCGGGAGTACGCCATCGACCACGCCTCCGGGAGCAGCAGCCGGCGGGCCTCCTCCGTGGTGGCGGCCACCGCGACGGTCGCGGAGACGACGACGTACGGCCGTTCCCAGAGCGGGGAGGGCCGGAAGGCCGCCCGGTAGCGCTCGACGGCACGCACCAGCGCCTCCCGGCCGCGCACGTCGCCGATCACCAGCGCGAGCCCGGCCTCCGCGGCGATGTCCGCGCCCGCCCCGGTGGCCAGCACGAACGCGGGGACGGTCAGTCCTTCGGCGGGCCGGGCGTGGACCTGCGGGTGGGCGGTCTGGGTGCCGGTGAACCAGCCGGTCAGCTCGGCGAGCCGGGCGCCGAAGTCCGCCGTGGCGTCCTTGCCGCTGCCCAGCGCCCGGCGGATGCCGTCGGTGAAGCCGACCGAGCGGCCCAGGCCCATGTCGATCCGGCCGGGGAAGAGCGAGGCGAGCACGCCGAACTGCTCGGCGACGACCAGCGGCCGGTGGTTGGGCAGCATCACGCCGCCGGTACCGACACGGATCCGCTCCGTGGCCGCGGCGACGGCCGCGGCGAGGACGGTGGGCGCGGAACCGGCCACACCCGGCACGCTGTGGTGCTCGGAGACCCAGAAGCGGTGGTAGCCGAGCTTCTCCGCCTGCTGGGCGAAGCGCACGGTTTCCTGGAGGGCTTCGGCCTGCGGCCGTCCGGCTCTGGTGCGGGACCGGTCCAGGACCGAGAATCGTGGGGCCGCTGTCGTCGAGTTCACCTTCCGTACAACGTTTTCCGCCGCCCAGGATTCCGGACGTCCGGCGGGCCGCCCCGGCGTCCCGGCGTCCGCCCGGCCGCACGCGAGGAGCCCGGATGCCCGCCGACCAGCCACCCGAAGTCCCCGCCCCCTCCCCCGCGCCCGTCCCCGCCCCTGTCGACGAGATCTACGGGACCTTCGACCTCAGTCATGTGCCCGCGTTCGCCGGTGGGTTCATCAACTTCGGGTACTGGGCGGACGCGCCGAAGGACGGTCCGCTGACCGAAGGCGACCGGATCCGTACGGAGCAGGAGCTGTACCGACTGGTCCTGCGCGCGTTCGAGCGTACGGAGGGGCAGGACGCCGTCGAGGTCGGCTGCGGGCTGGGGCTCGGCTCGGCCCTCGCCCTGTGCGAGTACGGCTTCGGCTCGGTCCTGGGGGTGGACGTGCATCCGGACCAGGTCGCCCGGGCACGGGAGCGGAACGCCGCTGTACGCGACGCGCACCCGGGGCGGCTGGACTACCGGCGCGGCGCGGCCGAGCGGCTGCCGCTGCCGGACGCCTCGGTGGACTGCCTGTTCTCCGTCGAGGCCGCCCAGCACTTCCCCGACGTGCCCGGCTTCGCGCGCGAGGCGGCGCGGGTGCTGCGCGCGGGCGGCCGGCTGGTGCTGACGACGTTCCTGGCCACCCACCAGGAGGCCGCCCGCGCGCTGCCCGGACTGCTGCCCACCTACGCCGACGGCCTGGACCTCGCCCACGTGGCGGACGACGTGACCGCCACGCTGGCGGCGGCCGGGCTGTCGGAGTTGCGGATCCGGACGATCGGGGAATCGGTGTGGGCCGCGTACGACCGGTACCTCGGCCAGGTCCCCGAGCTGCGCGACCTGTGGCCGCGCCGGTTCCTGACCGCGTACGAGAAGGGGCTGCTGGACTACTACGTGCTCACCGCCGACCGGCCGGAGAGCCCGGAAACCGGCTGATCCGGCCGGGCCGGGCTCCCCCCGGCCCGGCCGGTCGGGCGACCGGTCAGCGCTGCCGCCGCCAAGGACCGGTGATCGCGAGCATGATGCCCGGCTCCTGGATGTTGGCGAACAGGGTCTTCCCGTCGGGCGAGAAGACGGGCCCGGTGAACTCGCTGTACTCCGGCTCCTCCGCGGTGCCGATGTTCAGCTCGTTGCGCGCGACGGGGTAGGTCCGGCCGTCCTCGGTGGCGCCGAACAGGTGCTGCACGCCCTCGCCGTCCTCGGCGATGATCAGCCCGCCGTAGGGCGAGACGCTGATGTTGTCGGGGCCGTCGAAGGCGCCGTCCTGCTCGGGGTGCGGGTTGACGCCGAAGCGGACCTTCAGGGTCAGCGTGCGGCGCGCCGGGTTGTAGAACCACACCTGGCCGTCGTGCTGGACCGGGCTCTCCTCGCGGGCGAAGGAGGAGACGACGTACACGCCGCCGTCCGCCCACCACATGCCCTCCAGCTTGCGGGCGCGGGTGACCTCGCCGTCCTTGAACTGCTTGCGCACCGAAGTGGTGCGGGCGTCCCGGTCCGGGACCTCGACCCAGTCCACGCCGTAGACGGTGCCGGGCTCGGTCGCCCGGGAGAGGTCGTCGACGAAGCGGCCGCCGGAGTCGAAGCACTTGAACGCGGCGAGCACACCGGCATTGTCGGCCAGAGTGCGCAGCTGCCCGCGGCCGTGCTTGAAGCCCTGCGGCGGGGTCCAGCGGTAGAGCAGGCCGTTCGGGCCGGAGGCGTCCTCGGTGAGGAAGACATGACCGCGCTTGGGGTCGACGACGACGGCCTCGTGCGGGTACCGGCCGAACGCCTTGACGGGCTTGGGGTCCCGGTTGGCCTTCTGGTCGTACGGGTCGACCTCGAAGACGTACCCGTGATCCTTGGTCATGCCGTGGTCGCCGGCCTTGTCCTCGGTCTCCTCACCGGACAGCCAGGTGCCCCAAGGTGTGCGGCCGCCCGCACAGTTGGTGGAGGTGCCGGCGATGCCCACCCACTCGCTCACGTGCGAGCCGTCGTGCGCGACCTCGACGACCGTGCAGCCGCCGGACGCGGCCGGGTCGTAGACGTGGCCCCGGGTGAGCGGCACCGGGTGCGGCCAGTCGGCGCGCGGACCCTTGAGCTCGTGGTTGTTCACGAGCAGGGTCGCGCCGCGCTGACCCTCGAAGGTGGCGGTGCCGTCGTGGTTGGAGGGCGTGTACTCGCCGCTCTCCAGCTTGGTGACGCCGGTCCGGGTGATGATCTTGTAGCTGAAGCCGGCGGGCAGCGCGAGAATGCCCTTCGGGTCCTCGATCAGCGGGCCGTAGCCGAGGCGCGCGCCGTCCTGACCTGCGGGAACGTGCTGCGCCTCCGCGCCGACGGCGCCGGGCGCGGTGGCCAGCACCCCGACGCTGCCGGCCAGCGCCACTCCGGCGCCGGTGTACGCGGAGCGCTTGGCGAAGTCCCTGCGGGTGAGCGGCATTGTCGTCTCCAAGATGGCCGGTTCCTAGTCCCCTGTGTCTGCGCGGCACACGTTCCCGTGCGTCGCCGAACACCAGTTGAACGGGACACGACGTCCAGGAACCGTTTCTCCGCACGACGGAGAACCATGGCAAAGAAGGTCATCCACGGCATCCCACCGCCAACTACAAGATTTCTGGCTTTCCGCCTTGACCGCCGCGTTGCCCGGCAATAGACAGTGCCTACCCACGCACACGCGGTCCCCGCCCCGGGAGCCGTCGCCCGCCTGCCCGGCGCGCGCACGGCCGGGCGCCGGGTCGCCCACCGGGGAAGAGGTGGTCTGGTGTGAACCAGCCCGAGATGATGCGCGGCCCCACCGGCGGACAGGTCCCTGACACCGCACGCCAACAGGCGCTGGCGGACTTCATGAACCCGCAGCACCCGCTCGCCAACGTCGTCGGCTTCGGCCACGGCGTGAAGTGGACGGGCGGCGAGCCGACGGGCGAGGAAGCGGTCCTGGTCTTCGTGACCCAGAAGGTCCCCGAGTCGGTGCTGTCCGAACGGGACGTGGTCCCGCACGAGATGGACGACGGCACGCCGACGGACGTGGTGGCCGTCGGCCACGTCGCGGCCCAGCACCCCCGCCTCACCGCACCGGGCGGCACGGAGGAGCAGTCCGGCTTCGGCCCCGACGGCGGTACTTCACTGCTGGACCGGCCGCTGCTGGACGAGCTGGGCCGGGAACTCGGCCGGCTCCGCACGGCCGCCGAGCCGCAGCGCCTCACCCGCAAGATCCGCCCGTGCCCGGCCGGCTTCTCGGTCGGCAGCGTGCGGATCACCGCGGGCACGCTCGGCAGCGTGGTCTACGACCTGCTGCCCGACGCGCAGATCAACCCGCCGGAGCCCGGCACCGGCATCCCGGCGACGTACTACATCATGAGCAACAACCACGTGCTCGCGGACGCCAACCGGGCGCCGCTGGGCACCCCCGTGGTGCAGCCCGGCCCCGCGGACGGCGGCCTCGACCCGGCCGACCGGATCGGCACGCTGACCCGCTTCGTCGCGATCCAGTTCGCGCCGCAGGTCCCGCTGACGCAGCAGAACAACATCGTGGACGCGGCGCTGGCGAAGGTGGAGTTCCACGACGCCACCCGCCAGCAGTACTTCAACGGCCCGCCGCGGGCCTGGCGGCGCAAGACACAGGTGGCGGTGGGCGACCGGGTGAAGAAGGTCGGCCGGACCACCAACCTGACGATCGGCCGGATCCTCTCCACCGACGCGACCATCGACGTCTCGTACGGCACGGCCGGCACCGCGCGCTTCAAGGACCAGATCATCACCACCAACATGTCGGCAGGCGGGGACTCCGGTTCCCTGATCACCTCGGTCGACAATGTCGCCGTCGGGCTGCTCTTCGCGGGGTCGCAGCAGGTCACGATCGCGAACCACATCGAGAACGTCCGCGCGCTGCTGCGCGTCGAGATCGCCGAGCAACTGGCCTGACGGGGAGCGAAGCCATGACGAGCGCAGCCAGGAAGCAGGGCCAGGGGCGGGAGCACCGGTTCATCAACGCCCAGGGCTCCGAGGTCAAGACGCGCGACGAGGCCTTCGCCGCGCAGCGCGACGTATCGGCCGAGGCGCTGCGGGTCACCGCGAAGATGCGGCTCAACAACGGAGCGCTCACCTTCGACATGGAGGTGACCTACAACCCCAACACCTACCCGCACGTCGTCACCGGCGGCCGGATCACCTCCGGCATCTGCGGCGCCCCGTGGGACATCACCGGCGGCGAGCTCGGCCCCCGGCTGGTGCTGCGGGCCGCACGCCCCGGCGGATCGGGCACCTGTGCCCAGAGCATGACGGTCGTCGGCCAGTTCCAGGTGCCGCTGTCCTACCGCGGTACGTACGGCTTCAACGGCCAGTCCGCGTCCTTCCCGCACACGACGCAGTACTTGTGCTGAGGGCCCCGACGGACCGGCGGCCCGCCGGGACCACCCAGTACCGACGGGCCGTCAGCCGTCCTTCTTGGAGCGGGCCTTGAAGGCCGCCTTGCGGGCCTCCTTGGCCGCCTTCTTGTCCGGGTGCAGCCGGCCCATCGCCTCCAGGACGTCGGCGGTGGCCGGGTGGTCGACCCGCCAGACCGCGTCGAAGAAGCCGGTGTGCTGACCGACCAGCCCCTCGACCAGGTCCCGCAGCTCTGCCGCGTCCTCGTCGGCGGTGCCCAGCTGCGCCGCGAGGGTGTCCACGGTCAGCCAGAAGATCATCTCCTGGGAGGGCTCGGGGATGCCGGCCGCGCCGTGCTCGGCCAGCCAGACCCGGGCCAGCCCGCCCAGCTGCCGGTCGTCCAGTACCTCGCGGAGCGCGGGCTCGGCCTCCGGGCCGACCAGCGACAGGGTCTGCTGGCAGGCGAGCCGGCGCTGCGGCGCCCGGTCGTCGTCGCCGCGCGCGGCGGCCAGCAGGTCCCGGGCCGCGGTCAGGCCGTCGCGGGCCGCGAGCCACTGCTCGGACTCGGCCTGCGCCAGCGTCTCGGGGTAGTCGGGCAGCGCGCCGAGCAGCACGTCGGCGCCCTTGCCCGCGAGGTCGCCGACGGCCGGGGCCTCGACGCCCGCGTCCAGCATCCGCGCGCGGACCGCGTACATGCCGAGCGGGGTGAGCCGGACCATGCCGTACCGGCTGACGTCCTCCTCCTCCAGCGGCTCGGCGGACCGTACGGTCTCGCCGTCCTCGTCCAGCTCCTCGATGAGCGCCTCGTCCACCGGCTGGTACGCGACCAGGCCGATCGGCTCCAGCACCCGGAACTGGTCGTCCAGGCGCATCATCGCCTCGGAGACCTCTTCGAGGATGTCGTCGGTGGGCTCGTCCATGTCGGCCGGGACGATCATGGAAGCGGCGAGCGCCGGCAGCGGCACGCTCTGCTCCGGGTCCTCGGCCAGCGCGCAGAGCATGTAGAGGTTGCCGAGGATGCCGTCCAGCAGCTCGGCCTCGTCCTCCGGATTCCAGTCGATGGAGTCCAGGTCCAGCTCGCCGCCCTCGGCGATCTGCTCCACGAGGTCGCCGAGGTCGGGCGCCGCGGCGTCGGCCAGTACGGTCTCCATGCCGCCGAGCCAGATGGCCAGCACGTCCTGGGGGCTGCCGGCGGTCAGCAGGCGCAGCTCCTCGCCGGGCGTGGCGGTGCCGGAGGGGGCGCCGTCGGGCAGGTCCTCGTCCTCGCCCGCGTGCTCGTCGATCTCGACCAGGCCGGTGTCCACGGCCAGCTGCCACGCCTCGGCGGCGTAGCCGGTGCCGTCCTCGTCGACGGCCAGGCCGAGGTGGACGGCGGCCTCGGCGAGCTGCTCTTCGAGGAGGTCGCCGCCGACGCCGACCGGTACCTCGCGCTCGGCCCAGCGGGCGAGCTTCGCCGCTCGGGCGAAGAGGGGGGCGCTCAGCGCGTCCCTGGCCAGCTCCGCTTCGGGGTGCAGCCGCACCGGGGGAAGGGTGGGGCGCTCGTCGGACATCTAAGGTTCAGCTCCTCGGGCGGACTACTGCTGGTGCGTCGCCAAGCGTAGACGGAATCGTGATGATCCCGGGCTGTTCACCGGCCCGCCCGGTCCACCTTGACGGGCGGTTCACCGGCCCGCCCGGCGCCGTGCACCGGGCGAGTATTGACAACTACCGGCGGCACACAAGAGATTGACGCGCGTAGCGGACCGTCTCCGATACGCAGTTCCTCCCTCGTTTCCCCACGCTTCCGGAGGCCACCATGCCGTCCCGCCGAACGCTCCGCAGACCGCTCACGCTCGCCTCGGCAGCCGCCGCGGCCCTCGCCGCCGGCCTGCTCGCCGTCCCGCAGTCCGCCGCGGCGGCCGACGCCAGGATCCACGACATCCAGGGCGGTACCCGAATATCCCCGCTGGCCGGGAAGCAGGTCGCCGGGGTGCCGGGCGTCGTCACCGCCGTACGGGCCTTCGGGTCCGCGCGCGGCTTCTGGTTCCAGGACCCGCAGCCGGACCGCGACCCGGCCACCAGCGAGGCCGTCTTCGTCTTCACCGGGAAGCAGACCCCCGAGGTCGCCGTGGGGGACGCGGTGGAGGTGACCGGCACGGTCAGCGAGTACTACCCCGGCGGCAAGGACGCCGGGCTGCAGTCCGTCACCGAGATCACTGGCGCGAAATGGACGGTGAGCTCGGCGAAGAATCGTCTCCCCGCGGCGTTCACGCTGACCCCCGGGTCCGTGCCGAATCGATACGCCCCGGACAACGGCGGCAAGGACATCGAGCCGCTGAAGCTGCGCCCCCGCAGCTACGCGCTGGACCGCTACGAGTCGCTGGAGGGCATGCGGGTCGCGGTCTCCGACGCGCCGGTCGTCGGCCCCACGAACACCCACAACGAGCTGTGGGTGACCGCCGAGTCCGGCCACAACCGCACCGCACGCGGCGGCACGCTGTATGGCTCGTACGCCGATCCGAACCCCGGCCGGATCAAGATCACCTCGCTGATCCCGTTCGCCGAGCGGCCCTTCCCGGTCGCCGACGTCGGCGACGCGCTGACCGGCACCACCGCCGGGCCGCTGGACTACGACAACTTCGGCGGCTACACGATCGAGGCGAGCGACCTGGGCACGCTCGCCGACCACGGGCCGGCCCGCGAGACCACCCGCAAGCAGTCGGCGGACGAGCTCTCGGTGGCCACCTACAACGTGGAGAACCTCTCGCCCAAGACCGCGCAGGCCAAGTTCGACCGGCTGGCCGAGGCGCTGGTGAAGAACCTCGCCTCGCCCGACGTCGTCGCCCTGGAGGAGGTGCAGGACGACAACGGGCCCACGAACGACTCGGTGGTGACCGCGGGCGCCACGCTCAAGAAGCTCACCGACGCCATCAAGAAGGCGGGCGGCCCCGCCTACGAGTGGCGGCAGATCGACCCGGCCGACGACCAGGACGGCGGCCAGCCCGGCGGCAACATCCGCGTCGCCTTCCTCTACAACCCCGAGCGGGTCTCCTTCACGGACACGCCCGGCGGCGACGCGACGACGCCGGTGAAGGTCGAGAAGAAGGACGGCCGCCCGGCGCTCTCCGCCTCCCCCGGCCGCATCGACCCGGCCAACGCGGCCTGGAAGGACAGCCGCAAGCCGCTCGCCGCCCAGTTCTCCTTCCAGGGCAAGCCGGTCTTCGTGGTCGCCAACCACTTCAACTCCAAGGGCGGCGACCAGGGCCTGGACAGCCGCTTCCAGCCGCCGGCCCGCACCTCCGAGGCCCAGCGCACCGCCCAGGCCGAGGCCGTGCACGGCTTCGTGTCGGACGTGCTCGCCGTCGACCGGAAGGCCGCCGTGATCGTCGCGGGCGACCTGAACGACTACCAGTTCTCCCCGGCGCTGAAGAAGCTCACCGCGGGCGGCGTCCTCACCGACCAGGTGAACCGGCTCCCGAAGGCCGAGCGCTACGGCTACGTCTACAACGGCAACTCCCAGGCGCTGGACCACGTGCTGACCAGCCCGGCGCTGTCCCGCGCCGACTACGACATCGTGCACCTCAACGCCGAGTTCGCCGACCAGGCCAGCGACCACGACCCGCAGGTGCTGCGCGTCAGGCCGTGAATCCGGGGTGCGGCGCGGGGGCCTCTCCCGCGCCGCCCTCGGGCCCCTGCTCCCGTATCGGCTCCCCCACCAGGTCGCGTGCCAGCAGCGTCGCGCCCGCCACCGCGCCCGGCATCAGGACCACGGCGACGAACGGCACGAGGAAGAGCAGCACGAGCGGGGTGCCGAAGCCGACGGCGAGCGCCTTGCGGCCGCGCAGCAGCCGCAGCCGCTCGCGCACCGGTATCCCGCGGCGCTGCAGGGCCACCGAGCTCAGCTCCAGGGTGAGGAAGAAGCCGGAGACGCAGAAGCCGATGGCCGGGATCACGGTCTGGCCGATGACCGGCACGAATCCCAGCAGGAAGAAGAGCAGCCCGAAGCCGGCCGCGCGCAGCAGGACGTACACGCTGTCCTTGAGCGCGATCCATATCTCCCGCCACAGCGAGAGGCCGGGCCCCTCCGGGCAGTCCCCCTCGGACTCCTCCACCTTCTCCGACAGCGACTCGTAGAACGGGTCGCCGACCAGCAGCGTGACGGCGGTGAAGGTCAGCACGGACAGCAGCAGGCCGCCCGCGACCAGCAGCGCGACGAACAGCCCGCGCAGCAGCCCCTGCCAGGGCGAGCCCCAGCCGTCGGCGAACGGCGTCGCCCAGGCCGCGAGGTCGTCCGCCCAGAAGAAGAAGCCGGTCAGCGCGACCGCGTACAGCACGAGCGTGAGCAGCGCGGGCAGCAGCCCGAACCCCCACCACCGGCCGTGCCGCGCGACCCAGCGCTGCCCCTTGCCCCAGTACCCCAGCCCCGCCACAAGATCACGCATACGGCAAGACTAGCGGGGACCACTGACAGCGCCGACGGCCCGTGCGATCCGGAGGTTCCGGATCGCACGGGCCGTCGGCCGGCGCACCGTACGCGTCAGTTGTGGTGCAGCACGTCGTTCAGGCCGCCCCACTCCGCGTTGTTCGGGCGGGCCTCCACCACGCCGGTGGTGGAGTTGCGGCGGAAGAGGATGTTGTCGGCGCCGGACAGCTCGGCGGCCTTGACGATCTGGCCGTCGGGCATGGTCACGCGGGTACCGGCGGTGATGTACAGGCCCGCCTCGACCACGCACTCGTCGCCCAGCGCGATGCCCACACCGGCCTCCGCGCCGACCAGGCTGCGCTCGCCGATGCGGATGCGCTCCTTGCCGCCGCCGGAGAGGGTGCCCATGGTGGAGGCGCCGCCGCCGATGTCGGAGCCGTTGCCGACCACGACGCCCTGGCTGATCCGGCCCTCGACCATGGAGGTGCCGAGCGTGCCGGCGTTGAAGTTGACGAAGCCCTCGTGCATGACGGTGGTGCCGGCCGCGAGGTGCGCGCCGAGGCGGACCCGGTCGGCGTCGGCGATGCGGACGCCCGCCGGGGCGACGTAGTCCGTCATCCGGGGGAACTTGTCGACGCCGTACACGGCGAGGTGCAGGCCCTCGGCGCGGGCGTTCAGCCGCACGGTCTCCAGCTGGTCGACGGCCACGGGGCCGAGCGAGGTCCAGGCGACGTTGGCCATCAGACCGAAGATGCCGTCCAGGCTCTGGACGTTCGGCTGCACCAGACGGTGGCTGAGCAGGTGGAGGCGCAGGTAGACGTCGTGCGTGTCCAGCGGCTTGTCGTCCAGGGAGGAGATGACCGTGCGCACGGCCACGATCTCCACGCCGCGGCGGGCGTCGGGGCCGAGCGCCTTGGGCGCGGCCTCGCCGAGCAGTTCGGCGGCGCGCTCGGCGGTCAGCCGCTCGGTACCGGCCGGGCCGGGCTCGGCGACGAGCTCGGGCGCCGGGAACCAGGTGTCCAGGACGGTGCCGTCGGCGGCGACGGTGGCGAGTCCGGCGGCGACGGCGCCGGTCGTACGGGAGGTAGCTTCGGTCATGCGGAAAACCTAACCGGCGGGCCCCCGGCCTGGCGAACCGGTCTCAGCGGTCAGACGTACGACCGCCCGGTACGGGCTCCTCGCCGACCACCCGCGCCACCTCGGCCCGTACCTCCGCGCGGTCGAACGGCCGGTCGGTGAGCAGCAGCTGCAGCAGCATCCCGTCGATCAGCGCGCCGAGCGTCCGCGCGGTGCCGGGGTCGGTGTACCGGCCGAGCACCTCCAGCGTGCCGTCCAGCCACTCGGCGGCCACCTCCTGGAGGGCTGGCCGCCGCAGCGCCGCGAGGTAGAGCTCGTACTCCATCCGCACCCTCCCGCGCCGGCTGTCGTCCATGTACGCCCGGAGCAGGTCCGCGATCCGGTCCGCGAGCGGCGCGTCCCGCTCCAGGTACTCCGTCCAGCTCTCCACCGCGGTCCCCGGCTCGCCGCAGACCTGCCGCAGCGCGGCCACCAGCAGGTCGTCCAGCGAGGCGAAGTGGTACGTCGTCGAGCCCAGCGGCACGTCCGCCGCCGCGGCGACCACGCGGTGGCTGAGCGCCCCGATGCCGCGCTCCTCGGCCACCCGGATCGCCGCGTCGATGATCCGCTGCCGCCGCTCGGGGTCGTACCGCCGCGGCATCAGTGCGCCCCGCCCAGATTCAGGACGACCACGCCGACGATGATCAGTACGATCCCGATCAGCCGCGCCGCGTTCGCCGCCTCCCCGAGGAACAGCATCCCGATCGCCGCGATCACGGCGGTCCCGGCCCCCGACCAGATGGCGTACGTGGTCCCCACGCTCATCGTCTTCAGCGTCTGCGCGAGCAGCACGAAGGCGATCAGGTACCCCGCCGCGGTGCCGAGCGAGGGCCACAGCTTCGTGAACCCGTCGCTGTACTTCATCGCCGTCGTGGCCAGCACCTCCACAAGGATTGCCGCGCCAAGCGTCACATAGGCCATACGTACGAGCGTACACAACGATGCGTACGGGCGTACACAACATGGTGCGCCGCACTGTCCGGCGCGGTCACTCCCATACCTGGACCAGGACCACCACCACCTGCGCGTCCTCGGCCATGGGCCGCACGAGGGCGATCCGGCCCCGGCGGGTGACCATGGCGACCCAGCGCTCCAAGGGCCGTACGGGCACGAGACAGAGAGCGGCCGGGAAGGCGGCCGCCAGCGCCTTCCTGACCACGGCCGCCTGCGGAGCCACGACGCCCGGCCCCAGGTCCACACAACGGCCGGTCGCGACCCTGATGCCGCTCGGGTACATGCGCAGGTCGTCGTCGACGGCGGTCGCCGACGGGGGTACCGAATCCAGGGAGAAGCCGCCTTCGCCACCCCTGTCGCTCTTGCGCAGCCGAATCTCGCCCCGCCAGCGCACATGTGGCGAGCGGCCGGCCGATATGCCCAGCATTCCTTCGGCCCTCCTGCTCTTCCTTGTTGCTTCAGCCGCGGAACGCGACACCGCAGTTCGCCGCCAGGTCGCCCGCGACCGAGCGCGCGAGGTCGCGGAACTCGGCGAGCAGGGAGGCTTCTTCCTCGTCCCCGTCCCGCTCGGCCCGGTTCCGCGCGCTCTCCAGCACGCCGGCACTGGCGGCGTAGCGCGAGCTCGCCGTGAGCAGCAGGCCCTCGGCCGCGTCCAGCCCCGCCAAGGTGAACAGCCCCCTCGCCGCGCTGCTGGACCAGGCGGCGGACGGCGCGTCGGCGGCGCTCAGCAGCCGTTCCAAGTACCTGCGGGCCACGGCCGGATCATTGCGCCGCACGGCGTCCAGGCCCTTCCGGTACGTCTTCTCTTCCCATCCGACCCGCTTGCCGCGAGCCGCCGCTCCTCGCCATGGATGCCACATGCCCAACCCCCTTCGCCCGGTCCGCCGTCCCGGAGCCGGTCCGGCCGGATCCCTACGTTCTGAGCGTGCGGCATATGGAGGCGGGGCGTCGATTACCGACCCCCCTCTACTCTTAAGCGGACGTTCCGCTTACCAGGGATCGACGGGCGGCCAGGGCAGGTCGCGCAGCGTTTCGCGGGTGACACCCAGGTGCTTGTAGATCTCCGTGAGGTGCTTGCTGACGGTGTGCGCGGTGATGTTCAGGCGGGTGGCAATGGCCCTGTTGGTCAGCCCGGCGGCGGCCAGGGCGCCCACCTCGACCTGCCGCTCGGTCAGCCCTTCCAGCCCGGGGCCGACCGGTGTCCGCTCCCGTCCGCCCGCCAGCCGCCGTGCGGCCAGCGCCCGTTCGGCGAGCCCCTCGGCGCCGACCTGGCACGCCACCGACCGTGCGGTGCGCAGCACCTCCCGGGCCTCGGTCGTCCGCCCTGTCCTGCGCAGCGCGTCCCCGTATTCGGTCAGGGCCCTGGCATAGGCGTACGCGTCGTCCGTGGACCGCAGCAGTTCGACGGCCTCCGCCAGCAGCGGCAGCCCGTCCGCGCCTCCTGCCACGATTCCGGCCGCGATCAGCGCCGTTCCGGTGGCCGTCGGGACACCGAACTCACGGGCGCGCTCCACCGCCTGCCAGGCATGTGCGCGGGCCGCCTCCCGGTCGCGTCCCCTCAGGGCCAGCGCGAGCAGCGGCTGCCACGGGCACCCCGCGGGGTTCTCCGCGTGCCGGGCGGTCTGCCGCTCGCGCACCGCGGTCAGCAGCGCCTCGGCCTCGGCGGTGCGGCCCTGCGCGATCCGCAGCTCCGCCAGCACGCAGCGCGGGGCGGGGAGTACGACCGCCGAGGGGAACGGCTCGGTGAACCGCTCGCGGGCGCTCAGCTCCGCCGCTTCCGCCGTTTTGCCGCGGGCCAGCAGCACGCTGATCGCGGTGCTCAGGGCGTACCACCGCGCATGTGTCATCGGGCGCAGCCCCGCGGCGATGTCCAGCGCGTGCTCGCTCTCGCTCTGGGCGGCGGCCAGCCGGCCGGTGTGCAGCAGGACCAGGGCGCGCGAGCTGCGGGCGAGGGCGAGGTGGCCGCCGGACCAGTTCCGGCCGCGCAGTTCGGCGATGCCGGCGTCGAGCATCTCCTCCGCGCGGCGGGTGCGGCCGCAGTACAGGTACACCAGCGCCGCCAGCACACCGCAGTCGAAGTCGCCGTCGTCACCGGTCCACACCAGGCCCACAGCCGTTCCCAGCCGTACGGCGCGCAGCGCGGTGGCGACCGGTTCGCCCCGCAGCGTGGCGTACCAGGCGCGGAGGATCAGCAGCCGGCGCGTCTCGGGCGTGCTGGTGGTGATCCGGTCGCACAGCCGGCGCAGCAGCCGGTGGCGGGGGCCGGCGTCCCCTTCCTCCTCCCAGAACGCGCTCCACAGGAAGCACTCGGCCATCAGCCGCTGCCGGCTGCTGCTGGGCCGTCCGGTCCTGCGGTACTCCTTCTCCAGCAGGCCGACGGCCTCGGCGAGCCGGTTCTCGTGGGCGAGCGCCTTGGCCAGCAGCCGGACGGCGGCTTCGTGCGGTCCGGTGTCGCCGAGCGCGGCCCGGAGGTGGACGGCCGACTGCTGTGGATCGATGGGGTAGGTGGCGACGCCGCGCTCGTAGTGGAGGTCGGCGAGGAGGCCGGACGGCGGGGGTTCGTCCTGGGCGCGGGCCAGCAGCCGGTCGGCGTCCTCGGGAGCGCCCGCGGCCAGGCTCCGGGCGGCGGCGGCGCGCAGCTGCTCGACGGCCCAGGGATCGCCGTCCGGCGGAGCGGCCATGACGTGCACGGCGGCCACCTCGGGGCCGTGTCCGGCATCGGTGAGCAGGCGGGCGGCCCGGGCGTGCAGCCCACCGCGCTCGCCACTGGGAATCGCGTCGTAGACGGCCTTGGCGTAGAGCGGGTGGTCGAACTGCACCCGCTCGGGGTCCAGGACCATGGCGTCGCGCAGCCGGTCCAGGCTCTGGGCGGCCCTGGCCGGGGGGAGCCCTGCCAGGCGTCCGGCCGTGCTGAGGGTGGCGTTCGGGCCCAGTACCGCCACTGCCTGCGCCATCCGGAGGTGCGCCGGGCCGAGCCGGCCGAGCCGCGGCAGCAGCCCCTGCCCGATCCCGGTCATCGCGTACTGGTCGATCAGGCCGGCGGCGCTCGCGGTGGGCCGCACTCCCTCCGCCGCCGCCCTGCGCAGGGTGTCGACGACGCTGAGCGGCACGCCCCCCGTGGCCCGGTACAGCGCGCTGCTGAACGCGGCGTCGGGCTCTTCGCCCAACAGCGTGCCGGCCAGCGCGCGGACGGCGGGGAACGCGAGCGGACGCAGTTCCCTGTGCACGGTGCCCGGCAGGGTGGCCAGTTCCCCGAGCGAGCGCTCGGTGGGCGAGGGTTCCTCGGGGCTGCACGCCAGGACGGCGAGTACCGGCGCCGTCGGCTGCTGTCTGAGGAGCCGGTGCAGCCAGTCGACGGAATTCCGGTCGGCCCAGTGCGCGTCGTCCAGCAGCAGGACGAGCGGGCCGCGCAGATACGCCACGCGGCTGCTGAGGGCGTCGAGCGCGTCGAAGGCGTCCGCGCGTTCCAGGGCGGGCAGGATGCTGTTCACGCCGCGGTCGACCAGCCGGCCCTGCGTCTCCAGCCCCAGCACGCTGCGTTCCAGCGGCTGGAGCAGCAGGGGGCGCGCCTCGGCGAGGAACCACTGCCGTGCCATGAGGTAGGCCCGGCCGGCGTGCGGGAAGCCGCACGCATCGAGGTGGGTGAGGCCCAGTTCCCGGGCCTCCTGCCGGACCATCTCCAGCAGGGTGCTCTTGCCGAGCCCCAGCCTGCCGGCGAAGAGCAGCGGTCCGTGCCGCGCGCTGGGAGCGGCCGCGAAGGCCGTGAGGGTGTCGTGAATCGTCCGTTGCTCGGCCCGGCGGTCCAGTAGCAGGGTCTGGGCAGTGGCACCGCTCCGGCCGACGTCGTCAGCCGTCATCGTCGCGCCGTCCTCGTCCCCGGAAAAGCCGATGGGGCACTACTCAGCGTAGTACCCCATCGGTTGGTTGTGTGCGGCTCGGCGGCCGGGAAACGTCAGACGTTGAACCCCAGCGCCCGCAGCTGCTCACGGCCGTCGTCGGTGATCTTGTCCGGGCCCCACGGGGGCATCCAGACCCAGTTGATCCGCAGTTCGTTGACGATGCCGTCCGTGGCGGACTTCGCCTGGTCCTCGATGACGTCGGTCAGCGGGCAGGCCGCCGAGGTGAGCGTCATGTCGATGGTGGCGATGTTGGCGTCGTCGATGTGGATGCCGTAGATCAGGCCGAGGTTGACGACGTCGATGCCCAGCTCGGGGTCGACGACGTCGTACAGGGCCTCGCGGACCTCTTCTTCGGAGGCCGGCTTGAGGGCCGCGGCGGGCGCCTCAACGGTCTCCGCGGCGCTTGCGTTCTCGGTCATGCGGTCTTCGCCTCCTCGGAGAGGGCTTTGGCGGTCGCGTCCTTCCACGCCATCCAGCTCAGGAGGGCGCACTTGACGCGGGCGGGGTACTTCGAGACGCCGGCGAACGCGACGGCGTCCTCCAGCACCTCCTCCATGGCGTCGTCGGGCTCGATCTGGCCCTTGGACTGCATCAGCTCCAGGAAGGTCTCCTGGATCCGCTGCGCCTCGCCGAGCTCCTTGCCGACCAGGAGTTCATTGAGGACGGACGCGCTGGCCTGGCTGATGGAGCAGCCCTGGCCCTCGTACGACACGTCTTCAATGGTCGCGCCGTCCAGGCGGACGCGCAGGGTGATCTCGTCGCCACAGGTCGGGTTGACGTGGTGCACCTCGGCGTCGCCGTCCCGCAAGCCCCGGCCGTGCGGGTGCTTGTAGTGGTCCAGGATGACGTCCTGGTACATGGAATCCAGCTTCACGGGTCAGTCAGTCCTCGTCCTCATCCGAAGAAATTACGGACGTGCTCCAGGCCGGCGACCAGTGCGTCGACCTCGGCCGGGGTGGAGTACAGATAGAACGACGCTCGTGTCGTCGCAGGAATTCCGTACCGCAGGCAGACCGGGCGGGCGCAGTGGTGGCCGACGCGGACCGCGATGCCCTCCTCGTCGAGCACCTGCCCCACGTCGTGCGGGTGGATGTCGCCGAGCGTGAAGGAGATCGCGGCGCCGCGGTCCTCGGCCGTGGTGGGGCCGATGATCCGCAGGTCGGGGACCTCCAGCAGCCGCTTGACGGCGTACTCGGTGAGCGCGTGCTCGTGCTCGGCGATCCGCTCCATGCCGATGGAGTTGAGGTAGTCCACCGCCGCGCCGAGGCCGACGGCCTGGGCGATCGGGGGCGTACCGGCCTCGAACTTGTGCGGCGCCGGGGCGTAGGTGGAGGAGCTCATCGAGACGGTCTCGATCATCTCGCCGCCACCGAGGAACGGCGGCAGGTCCTCCAGCAGCTCCTGGCGGCCCCACAGGACGCCGATGCCGGTCGGGCCGCACATCTTGTGGCCCGTGAAGGCCACGAAGTCGGCCTGCAGCGCCTGGACGTCCAGCGGCATGTGCGGCGCGGCCTGCGAGGCGTCGAAGACGACGAGCGCGCCGACGTCCTGCGCCTTGCGGACGATCGCCTCGACCGGGTTGACCGTGCCCATCAGGTTGGAGACCAGGGTCAGGGAGACGACCTTGGTCTTCTCCGTGATGAGCTCGTCGATGTTGGAGAGGTCGAGCCGGCCGTCCTCGGTCAGCCCGAACCACTTCAGCTTCGCGCCCGTGCGCTGCGAGAGCAGCTGCCACGGCACGATGTTGGAGTGGTGCTCCATCTCCGTGATGACGATGTCGGTCTCGTGGTCCACGCGGTAGGGCTCGTCGGCCCAGCCCAGCATGTTCGCGACGAGGTTGAGCGACTCCGAGGCGTTCTTGGTGAAGATCACCTCGTCCCGGCTCGGTGCGTTGATGAACTCGGCGACCTTGTCGCGAGCACCTTCGTACAGCGCCGTGGCCTCCTCGGCGAGCACGTGCACGCCTCGGTGGACATTGGCGTTGTAGCGTTCGTAGTACTCGCTCAGCACGTCGATGACCTGGCTGGGCGTCTGCGAGGTCGCGGCGCTGTCCAGGTAGACGAGCTTCTTCCCCTCGTGGACCTCGCGGCCCAGAATCGGGAAGTCCTTACGGATCGCCTCTGTGTCGAGGAGGCCCGGCAGCTGTGTCACGCGGTAGCGCCACCCTTCACGTATGCCTCGTAGCCCTCGGCCTCCAGCTTGTCCGCCAGCTCCGGGCCGCCGGACTCGGCGATCCGGCCGTTGGCGAAGACGTGGACGTGGTCGGGCTTGATGTAGCGGAGAATCCGCGTGTAGTGGGTGATCAGCAGGGTGCCGACCTCACCGGACTCGCGGACGCGGTTGACGCCCTCGGAGACGATGCGCAGCGCGTCGACGTCCAGGCCGGAGTCGGTCTCGTCGAGGATCGCGATCTTCGGCTTGAGCAGCTCCAGCTGGAGGATCTCGTGGCGCTTCTTCTCACCGCCGGAGAAGCCCTCGTTGACGTTGCGCTCGGCGAACGCCGGGTCCATGTTGAGGCGCTGCATGGCCTCCTTGACCTCCTTGACCCACAGCCGCAGCTTGGGGGCCTCGCCGCGGATGGCGGTGGCGGAGGTGCGCAGGAAGTTGGAGACGGAGACGCCGGGGACCTCGACCGGGTACTGCATGGCGAGGAAGACGCCGGCGCGGGCGCGCTCGTCGACGGACATCTCCAGGACGTCCTCGCCGTCGAGGGTGACGGTGCCGCCGGTGATCGTGTACTTGGGGTGACCCGCGAGGGAGTACGCGAGGGTGGACTTGCCGGAGCCGTTGGGGCCCATGATGGCGTGCGTCTCGCCCTGCTTCACGGTCAGGTCGACGCCCTTCAGGATCTCGCGCGGGCCGTTCTCGGCCTCGACGGAGACGTGCAGGTCGTGAATCTCAAGCGTTGCCATGGGGAACTCAGGACTCCTGGGTGACGGAGACGAGCACGTCGTCCCCTTCGATCTTTACGGGGTATACGGGGACGGGCTGCGTCGCGGGAAGGCCGGACGGCTTGCCGGTGCGGAGGTCGAAGCTGGAGCCGTGCAGCCAGCACTCGATGGAGCAGTCCTCCACCTCGCCCTCCGAGAGGGAGACGTTCGCGTGCGAGCAGATGTCGTTGATCGCGAACACCTCGCCCTCGGTGCGGACGACCGAGACCGGGGTGCCGTCGAGCTCGACCCGCTTGGGGGTGTCCTCTTCGAGCTCGCTCAGCCCACAGGCTCGTACGAAGGCGGCGGTCATGCTACGGACGCCTCCAGCTCGGCATCGATCTTGGCGAGGAGGCGCTCCTCGACGTCCGGCAGGCCGATCTGCTGGACCAGCTCGGCGAAGAAGCCGCGGACCACCAGGCGACGGGCCTCGTCGGCGGGGATGCCGCGGGCCATCAGGTAGAACAGCTGCTCGTCGTCGAAGCGGCCGGTCGCCGAGGCGTGGCCGGCGCCGACGATCTCGCCGGTCTCGATCTCCAGGTTCGGCACCGAGTCCACCCGCGCGCCGTCGGTGAGGACGAGGTTGCGGTTGAGCTCGTAGGTGTCCGTGCCGGTGGCGGCGGCGCGGATGAGGACGTCGCCGATCCAGACGGCGTGCGCGTCCTGGCCCTGGAGGGCGCCCTTGTAGACGACGTTGGAGCGGCAGTTGGCCGCCTCGTGGTCGACGAAGAGGCGGTGCTCCTGGTGCTGACCGTTGTCGGTGAAGTACAGGCCGTAGAACTCGGCCTCACCGCCGGGGCCCGCGTACGTCACGAGGGGGTTCAGCCGGACCAGGTCGCCGCCGAAGGTGACGACCACGGACTTGAAGGACGCGTCCCGGCCGACCAGGGCGTTGTGCTGACCCGCGTGGACCGCGCTGTCGTCCCAGTCCTGGACGGAGACGACGGTCAGCTTGGCGCCGTCGCCGAGGAGGTAGTCGACGTTGGCGGCGAGCGTGGCGTCACCGGTGTGGTCGATGACGACGACGGCCTCGGCGAAGGCACCCAGCTCGATGACCTGGTGGCCGTAGGCGACCCCGCCCTCGCCGCGGACGGCGATGCGGATGGGCTCGCTGAGCACGGTCTCCTTGGGCACGGAGACCACGGAGGCCTTCTCGAAGGAGCTGTACGCCTGCGCGGCGACCCGGTCGATGGGCTTGCCGGCCTTGCCGACCCGCGCGTCGTCGCGGCCCGCGGTCTCGACCGTCACGCCCTCCGGCGCGTCGATCTCGACCGTGACGCCGCCGGTGGCGGTGGCGGTGCCGTCGTGGAGGCCCTTCAGGCGCTCCAGCGGCGTGAAGCGCCACTCCTCCTCGCGGCCGTGCGGCACGGGGAAGTCCGCCACGTCGTAGGACGGCGGGGCGCTCATCCGGGTGGCGACGGTGGACTCCGCGGCCACCGCGATCGAGCCGGCGGTGGCGGAGCCCGCCGGGAAGTTCTGAGCCTCAGCCATGGCTGTCGTAGTGCTCACTTTCTGGGTCAAGAATTGTGCTGCGGACGGAAGGGGCCGGGCGCTCCCGGCCCCCGGGACGGTCGGTCAGCCGACCGAACCCTCCATCTGCAGCTCGATCAGCCGGTTGAGCTCCAGCGCGTACTCCATGGGCAGCTCACGGGCGATCGGCTCGACGAAGCCGCGCACGATCATCGCCATGGCCTCGTCCTCGGAGAGGCCGCGCGCCATCAGGTAGAAGAGCTGGTCGTCGCTGACCTTGGAGACGGTCGCCTCGTGGCCCATGGACACGTCGTCCTCGCGGACGTCCACGTAGGGGTAGGTGTCCGAGCGGGAGATGGTGTCCACCAGCAGGGCGTCGCACAGCACGTTGGACTTGGAGCCCGCCGCGCCCTCGCCGATCTCGACCAGGCCGCGGTAGGAGGTCCGGCCGCCGCCTCGCGCCACCGACTTGGAGACGATGTTGGAGGAGGTGTTCGGCGCCATGTGGACCATCTTGGAACCGGCGTCCTGGTGCTGGCCCTCGCCCGCGAAGGCGATGGACAGGGTCTCGCCCTTGGCGTGCTCGCCCATCAGGTAGACGGCCGGGTACTTCATCGTCACCTTGGAGCCGAGGTTGCCGTCGACCCACTCCATGGTCGCGCCCTCGTAGGCCACGGCACGCTTGGTGACCAGGTTGTAGACGTTGTTCGACCAGTTCTGGATCGTCGTGTAGCGGCAGCGGCCGCCCTTCTTCACGATGATCTCCACGACGGCCGAGTGCAGCGAGTCCGACTTGTAGATCGGCGCCGTGCAGCCCTCGACGTAGTGGACGTAGGCGTCCTCGTCGACGATGATCAGCGTCCGCTCGAACTGGCCCATGTTCTCGGTGTTGATCCGGAAGTAGGCCTGCAGCGGGATGTCGACGTGCACGCCCGGGGGCACGTAGATGAACGAGCCGCCGGACCACACCGCGGTGTTCAGCGAGGCGAACTTGTTGTCGCCCGCCGGGATCACCGTGCCGAAGTACTCCTTGAAGAGCTCCGGGTGCTCCTTGAGCGCGGTGTCGGTGTCCAGGAACAGGACGCCCTGCTCCTCCAGGTCCTCACGGATCTGGTGGTAGACGACCTCGGACTCGTACTGCGCGGCGACACCGGCGACCAGGCGCTGCTTCTCCGCCTCCGGGATGCCGAGCTTGTCGTAGGTGTTCTTGATGTCCTCCGGCAGCTCCTCCCAGCTGGCAGCCTGCTGCTCGGTGGAGCGGACGAAGTACTTGATGTTGTCGAAGTCGATGCCGGAGAGGTCCGAGCCCCAGTTCGGCATGGGCTTCTTGCCGAAGAGCTTCAGGCCCTTCAGGCGGAGCTTGAGCATCCACTCCGGCTCGTTCTTCTTCGCCGAGATGTCGCGGACGACCTCCTCGGAGAGGCCGCGCTTGGCGGCAGCGCCGGCGACGTCGGAGTCGGCCCAGCCGTATTCGTAGTTGCCCAGACCCTCGAGCTCGGGGTGAGCAGTCTCCGTGGGGAGCGTCATGCGGGGTTCCTCCCGGCCGTGCTTGCAGATGCTGTGGTGGTCTTTGTGGTGCGGTGGTCGGCCTTGCCGGTGGCCTTCGCAGCCCCGGGAGGGCCCTGGGCCTTGGGGGTGCCCTGGGCGGTCGCCTTGGGTACGAAGGTCGTGCAGACACCGTCGCCGTGGGCGATGGTGGCAAGTCGCTGCACGTGGGTCCCGAGCAGGCGCGAGAAGACCTCGGTCTCCGCCTCGCACAGCTGAGGGAACTGCTCGGCCACATGGGCGACCGGGCAGTGGTGCTGGCAGAGCTGTTCACCTTGCTGCAGGTGGGGGGCGCTGCGCGCCGTAGCAGCGTACCCGTCGGCCGTCAATGCCTTCGCCAGGGCCTGCGTGCGCTCCTCGGGGGACGCGGCCTCGATCGCCGAGCGGTACTCCGCCGCCTGGGCCTCCAGCCGGGCGCGGGCGAACTCCGCGACCGCGGCCTCGCCGCGCTCGCCGCCGCCCGCGGCCTGCGCGATCCAGCGCAGGGCGTCGGAGGCCAGGCTGTCGTACGCCTGGTCGAAGGCGTCCCGCCCGCAGTCGGTCAGCGCGAACGCCTTGGCGGGGCGGCCCCGGGAGCGCGTGCCGTACACCCGCTTCTCGCGGGGCTCGACGACACCCTCGGCCGCGAGGGCGTCGAGGTGGCGGCGGACGGCGGCCTGGGTCAGCTCCAGCCGGAGCGCCAGCTCGGCGGCGGTGGAGGGGCCGTGGTCCAGGATGGAGCGCGCCACGCGGTTCCGCGTGCCGTGCGCCTCGTCCTGGGCGGTGACCTGCGCAGAGGCGGAGGTCACCGGCCCGGCGGCCGAAGTGGCCGCGGGGTCCTGTCGATCCTCGCTCGCGTATTTCACAACGACATTGTTGCGTAATTCTTCAGACCAGGACAACCCTCGCCGGGAAGCGGGCGTGGTGGCCTCTATCACTTAGGGGAACCTAAGTGCAAGGTCGTCGCGCGCCGGGTACGCGCCGGGTACACGGGAGCCCCCGTGGGAGCCGAGGGGTGCCCCTTCGTAGACTGCCGGTCATGCGCAGCACCTCCCCGGGGGACGTTCCCCGGACCCCCGGGCGCGAGCCCGCCGTCGAGGTCACGGGCCTGGTCAAGCGGTACGGGACCAAGACGGCCGTGGACGGGCTCGACCTCACTGTCGCCCGCGGCACCGTCACCGCCGTCCTCGGCCCGAACGGCGCCGGCAAGACCACCACCGTCGAGACCTGCGAGGGCTACCGCCGCGCCGACGCGGGCACCGTCCGCGTCCTCGGCCTGGACCCCGTCGCCGACGCCGCCGCGCTGCGCCCCCGTATCGGCGTGATGCTGCAGTCCGGCGGCGTGTACGCGGGCGCCCGCGCCGAGGAGATGCTGCGGCACACCGCGTCCCTGCACGCCCACCCGGTCGACGTGGACGTCCTGATCGAGCGGCTGGGCCTGGGCTCCTGCGGCCGGACGACCTACCGGCGGCTCTCCGGCGGCCAGCAGCAGCGCCTGGCGCTCGCCATGGCCGTCGTCGGCCGCCCCGAGCTGGTCTTCCTGGACGAGCCGACCGCGGGCCTGGACCCGCAGGCCCGCCGCGCCACCTGGGACCTCGTGCGCGAGCTGCGCACGGACGGCGTCGGTGTGGTGCTGACCACGCACTTCATGGACGAGGCCGAGCAGCTCGCCGACGACGTCGCGATCATCGACGGGGGCCGGGTCATCGCCCAGGGGAGCCCCGAGTCGCTGTGCAAGGGGGGCGCGGAGAACACCCTGCGCTTCACCGGGCGGCCGGGCCTGGACCTCGCCTCGCTCCTGAAGGCACTGCCGGCCGACTGCGCGGCGGCCGAGCTGACGCCCGGCGCGTACCGGGTCAGCGGCACGATCGACCCGCAGCTGCTGGCCACCGTCACCTCCTGGTGCGCCCAGAACGGCGTCATGCCCGACCGCATAGCGGTCGAGCGGCACACCCTGGAGGACGTATTTCTTGAGCTGACCGGCAAGGAGCTGCGCGCGTGAAGCAGGGCCACACATTCTTCGGCCGGGGGTCCGGGGGTTGTCCCCCGGGAGGGCACAGCCTGGAGCTCACGGGTAAGGAGCTGCGCGCATGAGTACGACCACGGGTGTGTTCACCCCGAAGCCGGGCGCGGCGCCGCTGCCCCGGATGATCCGCGCGCAGGCCCTCCTCGAAACGAAGATGCTGCTGCGCAATGGTGAGCAGCTGCTGCTGACCGTCGTCATCCCGACGCTGCTGCTGGTGCTGTTCTCCGCCGTCGACATCGTCGCTGTGCCCACTGATACAGCGGGGGGCTCCGGCAAGGCCGTGGACTTCCTGGCCCCCGGCATCCTCGCGCTCGCCGTGATGTCCACCGCCTTCACCGGGCAGGCCATCGCCACCGGGTTCGAGCGGCGGTACGGAGTGCTCAAGCGGCTCGGCGCCTCGCCGCTCCCCCGCTGGGCGCTGATGGCCGCCAAGACCTGCTCCGTGCTGGTCACGGAGGTCCTGCAGATCGTCCTGCTGACCGTGGTCGCCTTCGCGCTCGGCTGGTCCCCGCACGGCAACCCCGTATGGGTCGTGCTGCTGCTGATCCTCGGTACCGCGGCCTTCTCCGGGCTCGGCCTCCTCATGGCCGGCACGCTCAAGGCCGAGGCCACGCTCGCCGCGGCCAATCTGGTCTTCCTGCTCCTGCTGGTCGGCGGCGGCGTCATCGTCCCGCTGGAGAAGTTCCCCGGCGCCCTGCAGTCCGTACTGCAGCTGCTGCCGATCTCGGCGCTCTCGGACGGGCTGCGCGACGTCCTCCAGCACGGCGCGGGCCTCCCCTGGGCGGACCTCGGCATCCTCGCCGTCTGGACGGTGGTCGGACTGGGCGCGGCGGCGCGGTTCTTCCGCTGGGAGTGAGCGGGCCTCGACTCCCCCCCGGACCCCTCGTGAAAATCCGCACAAGCCTCCGCATAGCATGACCCCGTGCCGAATTCGCTGAATCCCCTGGAGCAGATCGCCCGTCGCTGGCAGCCGTCGGCCGCCTTCGTGCGACGTGCCGCGCTCGCCACGGTCGTCATGGCCATCATCATCGTCGTGACCGGCGGCGCGGTCCGGCTCACCCAGTCGGGCCTGGGCTGCTCCACGTGGCCCCAGTGCACCCCCGGCAGCCTCACGCCGACCCACGAGATGGGCATCAACGCCCTCATCGAGTTCGGCAACCGCCTGCTCACCTACGTGCTGTGCGCGGTCGTCGGCCTCTTCATCATCGCCGCCCGCGCCCGGCACCCCCGGCGCCGCTCGCTCACCCGGCTCGGCTGGGCGCAGTTCTGGGTGGTCATGGGCAACGCCGTGGTCGGCGGCATCACCGTGCTGACCGGCCTGAACCCGTACATCGTCAGCGCGCACTTCCTGGTGTCCTCGGCGCTGCTCACGGTGGCGGTGATCTCCTGGCGGCGGGCCTCCGAGGGGGACGACGCGCCGCGCGACCTGGTCGCCCGGCCGGTCCGCCAGCTGTCCTGGCTGCTGGTGCTGGCCACCGCCGCGCTGACCGTGATCGGCACGGTCGTCACGGGTGCGGGCCCGCACGCCGGCGACGCGCGCAAGGTGCACCGCATCCCGCTGGACTGGCAGGAGATCACCCAGCTGCACGTGGACTTCGTGTACATCGTGATCGGCCTGAGCGTCGCCCTGTGGTTCACGCTGCGTGCCGTGAAGGCCCCGGCCGCGCCCCGCCGCGCGGTGCTGGAGCTCTTCGGCTGCCTCGCCTTCCAGGGCGTCATCGGCTACGTGCAGTACTTCACCCACCTGCCGGAGCTGGTCGTGGGCATCCACATGCTCGGCTCGACGCTGGTGTGGATCTGCGTGCTGCGGGTCTTCCTCTCGCTGCGCGAGCGCGGCCCGCTGGCGGCCGTTCCGGCCCCGGCCGGGGACCAGGAGCCCGTCGGTGCCGCCAAGGCCGCCACGGCGGCCTGAGACGCCTTCCAGCGCCCTTCGCAAAAGCCCGCCGGCCACGGTCCGAGGACCGTGGCCGGCGGGCTTTTGCACATGAGGCGGTCCCCGCCGTCAGTCGTTGGACGGTCCGCCCACCTGGAGGCCGGCCATCCGCGACCATTCGTAGCGGCCGGTGCGCACCTTGGCGGCCAGCTCGCCGTCGAAGTCGTCGTGCAGGGTGATGCCCGCCTTCTCGGCGCCCTTCTTGGCGGCTTCGTACGAGCGGGCGACGAGGTTGCCCCACTCACCGTTGGCGCCGACCAGGGCGACCCGCGTCCGCCCCCGGCCTATGTGGGCCAGCTGGCCCTCGGCGCTGCCGCCGTGGCTCCTGGCGAAAGCCTGCATCTCCCGGGCGAGCTTGGCGGCCTGCTTCTCGGAGCGCTTGTCCAGCCGCTCGTCCGCCTGCGTGGTCTCTGACATGGCCGCATGCTACCGATCAGTAAACGCGCCACGAAAGAAGGCCGCCGTGACTTCCCGTATGGGATCGGTCACGACGGCCTCAGGGGCGCGGCGCGTGTCAGCGCAGGAAGGGATCGACCGCGACGGCCACGAAGAGCAGCGACACGTAGGTGATCGACCAGTGGAAGAGCCGCATCTCCTTGAGCTTGGCGCCGGTGATCTCGGCCTTGGCGCGGGTCTGCAGGGCGTGCGCCTCCTTCAGCCAGAAGGCACCGCACAGGACGGCCACGACCGTGTAGAACCAACCCGTGTAGCCCAGCGGCTGCAGCAGCAGCGACACGCCGACCATCACCCAGCTGTAGAGCACGATCTGCTTGGCCACGGCCTTGTTGCCCGCGATGACCGGCAGCATCGGCACGCCGGCCCGCTCGTAGTCGTCCTTGACCTTCATCGACAGCGGCCAGTAGTGCGGCGGCGTCCAGAAGAAGATCACCAGGAAGAGGATGACCGCGGCCCAGGAGACGTTGTTCGCGACCGAGGACCAGCCGATGAGGACCGGCAGGCAGCCGGCGATGCCGCCCCAGACGATGTTCTGGGCCGTGCGCCGCTTGAGCCACATGGTGTAGACGAGCACGTAGAACAGCAGTGCGCCCAACGACAGCGCCGCCGACAGGGGGTTGACGAGGAACCAGAACCACGCCGTGGAGCCGACGGCGAGCGCGGTGGCGAACACCAGGCACTCGCGCGGCGAGACCATTCCGGTGACCAGCGGCCGCTGCGACGTGCGGTCCATCATGGCGTCGATGTCGCGGTCGATGTACATGTTGAAGGCGGCGGCGCCGCCCGCCGACATGTAACCGCCGAGGCAGGTGGCGAGCACCAGCCACAGGTCCGGGACTCCGCCGGCCGCCAGGAACATCACCGGCACGGTCGTCATCAGCAGCAGCTCGATGACGCGCGGCTTGGTCAGCGCCACGAATGCCATGACCCGGGCCCCGAACGGCCGGTTCACGGGACCCGGGCTTTCCGGGCTCCGAGAGAGCGCCCCCGCAGGACGGGATTCGACGGCCGTCACGCACACCCCTGGAAGTAACTTCTGCGGCTGACGCCGCGGAGATAAAGGCCAGCAAGCACATTCGGGCCGTGAAGGCCCGGTGAAGACTTGCGCGTACCACGCCACTCTAGACGTTGGGGATAGCGCGATCTTCGCGGGGGTGGGTTCGTGTTGGCGCGGCACCGGCCGGAAGGAATCACACCCGAGTGCCCGGACACGCGGACGTTCAGCGGGCGAAAGGGGGCACCGGACGGCAGTCTGAACCCAGCGCCGACACCCGGTGTCTCCTGGGCGTTCACCTGCTCATTCGGGCGCTCGTTCGGGGTCCTGAAAACTCATGTGTTGCAGGTGACGGCAAGCGGGGTTCCGGCGGAAAAATGCGGCTCCCGCGAAGGTAGGCTCGACAACGTCCGAGGGCATTTCCGACCCCCGGCATTCGACATGTGGAGAGGAGCCCTGACCCAGGGTGAGCACCAAGCCGACCACCACAGGTCTTGAGTGGACCGATCTGGACCAGCGGGCCGTCGATACCGTCCGCGTTCTGGCCATGGATTCCGTGCAGAAGGTCGGTAACGGCCACCCGGGCACGGCCATGAGCCTCGCTCCTGCCGCGTACACCCTTTTCCAGAAGGTCATGCGGCACGACCCAGCCGATGCGGACTGGACCGGTCGTGACCGGTTCGTGCTGTCCGCCGGCCACTCGTCCCTGACCCTCTACATCCAGCTCTACCTGGCCGGTTTCGGCCTGGAGCTGGAGGACTTGATGGCCTTCCGCACCTGGGGTTCCAAGACCCCGGGGCACCCGGAGTACGGCCACACCGTGGGTGTCGAGACCACCACCGGCCCGCTGGGCCAGGGCGTGGCCAATGCAGTGGGCATGGCGATGGCCGCCCGGTACGAGCGCGGCCTGTTCGACCCGGACGCCGCCCCCGGCACCTCGCCGTTCGACCATCACATCTACGCCATCGCCGGTGACGGCTGCCTGCAGGAGGGCATCTCCGCCGAGGCGTCGTCCATGGCCGGGCACCAGAAGCTCGGCAACCTGATCATGCTGTGGGACGACAACCACATCTCGATCGAGGGCGACACCGAGACCGCCATCTCCGAGGACACCGTCAAGCGGTACGAGGCGTACGGCTGGCACGTCCAGCGCGTGGCGCCCAAGGAGAACGGCGACCTCGACCCCGAGGCGCTGTACGCGGCGATCCAGGCGGCCAAGGCCGAGACCGAGCGCCCGTCCTTCATCGCGATGCGTTCGATCATCGCCTGGCCGGCCCCCACCGCCCAGAACACCGAGGCCGCGCACGGCTCGGCGCTCGGCGGCGAGGAGGTCGCGGCCACCAAGCGCGTCCTCGGCTTCGACCCCGAGAAGGACTTCGAGGTCGCCGACGACGTCCTGTCGCACACCCGTGCGCTGCAGGACCGCGCCCGTGACGCCAAGGCCGCGTGGGAGAAGTCCTTCGGCGAGTGGCGGACCGCCAACCCCGAGCACGCGGAGCGGTTCGAGCGCATCCGCGCCGGCGAGCTGCCGGCCGGCTGGGAGGAGCAGCTGCCCTGCTTCGAGACCGGCAAGGCGGTGGCCACCCGTGCCGCTTCCGGCAAGGTCCTGCAGGCGCTGGGCGGCGTGATCCCCGAGCTGTGGGGCGGCTCCGCCGACCTCGCCGGCTCGAACAACACCACCATCGACAAGAACTCCTCGTTCCTGCCGGTGGGCAACCCGCTGCC
>NZ_JBVHPN010000022.1:0-112829 GCF_055567935.1 Streptomyces sp. NPDC026301
TTTGGGGGGGGTGGGGGGGGGAGGTGGACGAAGGGTGTCTTTTGGGCGGTGTGTTTTTTTCGGGGGGGTTTGGGGGGCCACACGCGAAGGATCACCCCGCGACGTCGACCGGTCAGCGCGGCCAGAAGCTGGTACGCCAGGCGCGCGGGCCCGGGTGCGGAATCCGTCGCGGTACGAGGGACGCCGGGTCGGACCACTCCTCGCCCTGGTCCCGGCCGCCGGGCGCGGCGGCAGCGGCGGCCGCCGCGCGGGCTTGGACCACCGCGACTGCGGCGGCCAGCTCCTCTGGTGTCGGGTTGCCCCGCAGGACCTTGATCACCGTCAGCCTCCTTGCAGCAGTGGATTCACAGCAGTCGATCCCGGCGTCTCTACAGCGGGATGTTGCCGTGCTTCTTCGGGGGCAGCTGCTCGCGCTTGTTGCGCAGCGTGCGCAGGCCGCGGACGATGTGCCGGCGGGTCTCGGACGGCATGATCACCGCGTCGACGTAGCCTCGCTCGGCCGCCGCGTAGGGGTTGAGGAGGGTGTCCTCGTACTCGGCGATCAGCTCCTGGCGCTTGGCCTCCTGCGCGGCGGGGTCCTCGATGGCGGCGAGGGTGCGCCGGTGCAGGATGTTGACCGCGCCCTGCGCGCCCATCACCGCGATCTGGGCGGTGGGCCAGGCGAGGTTGAGGTCGGCGCCCAGGTGCTTGGAGCCCATGACGTCGTACGCGCCGCCGAACGCCTTGCGCGTGATGACCGTGATCAGCGGGACGGTGGCCTCGGCGTAGGCGTAGATCAGCTTGGCGCCGCGGCGGATGATGCCGTCCCACTCCTGGTCGGTGCCGGGCAGGAAGCCGGGCACGTCCACGAAGGTCAGGACGGGGATGTTGTAGGCGTCACAGGTGCGCACGAAGCGGGCGGCCTTCTCGGACGCCTTGATGTCCAGCGTGCCGGCGAACTGCATCGGCTGGTTGGCGACGATGCCCACCGAGTGGCCCTCCACGCGGCCGTAGCCGGTGACCATGTTCGGCGCGTACAGCGCCTGGACCTCCAGGAACTCGCCGTCGTCCAGCACATGTTCGATGACGGAGAGCATGTCGTAGGGCTGGTTGGCGGAGTCCGGGATCAGCGTGTCCAGCTCGCGGTCGTGGTCGCTGGTCTCCAGGTCCGCTTCCTCGGGGAAGGAGGGCGGCTCGGAGAGGTTGTTGGAGGGCAGGTAGGACAGCAGCGCCTTGATGTACTCGACGGCGTCCTTCTCGTCCCCTGCCATGTGGTGGGCCACGCCGGAGGTGGCGTTGTGGGTGCGGGCGCCGCCCAGCTCCTCCATGCCGACGTCCTCGCCGGTGACGGTCTTGATGACGTCGGGCCCGGTGATGAACATGTGCGAGGTCTGGTCGACCATGACCGTGAAGTCGGTGATGGCGGGGGAGTACACCGCGCCGCCCGCGCAGGGCCCGACGACCAGGGAGATCTGCGGGATCACACCCGACGCGTGGGTGTTGCGGCGGAAGATCTCGCCGTACGCGCCGAGCGAGACCACGCCCTCCTGGATGCGCGCGCCGCCCGAGTCGTTGATGCCGATGACCGGACAGCCGTTCTTCAGCGCGAAGTCCATCACCTTCACGATCTTCTCGCCGAACACGCCGCCCAGCGCGCCGCCGAAGACCGTGAAGTCCTGCGAGAACACCGCCACCGGGCGCCCGTCGACGGTGCCGTAGCCGGTGACCACGCCATCGCCGTAGGGGCGGTTCTCCGCCATGCCGAAGTCGGTGGAGCGGTGCCGCGCGAACTCGTCCAGCTCGACGAAGGATCCTTCGTCCAGCAGCAGGTCGATCCGCTCACGGGCGGTCAACTTGCCCTTCGCGTGCTGCTTTTCCACCGCGCGCGCGGAACCGGCGTGCGTGGCTTCTTCGATGCGTCGCTGAAGATCGGCCAGCTTGCCCGCGGTGGTGTGACTGCCTGAATTGTTCAAAGCGGTTGCTTCCGGCTCGGACATCGGGATGCGGCTCCTGCTCGTCCTGGACTGGTGCTCGTACGGGGTGCGCTTCGCTCAGGGGTTGGCTACCGATTCGTAGCGTATCCGCGGCACTGCTCAGCGGCACTGCGTCGTTGGCCACACTCCGGGGCCCCAAAGCCTCCTAGGCTGGGCACCATGACGCCTCAACCTCCCGTAAACCCCGAAGGCCCTGGAAACCCGGGAAATGCTGACAAAGGCCGTGGCGGCCGGTGGACCGACCTCGACCGCCCCCCGCTGAACGCGACGGCGCTGCGCACGGCCCTCGTACGCCCCGGCTCCCTGTGGACCTCCCTGGACGTGGTCCAGGTCACCGGCTCCACCAACACCGACCTGGCGGGCCGCGCGGCCAAGGGTGAGGCGGCGGCGGGCAGCGTGCTCGTCGCGGAGGAGCAGTCGGCGGGCCGCGGCCGGCTGGACCGCCAGTGGTCCGCGCCGCCCCGCTCCGGGCTCTTCTTCTCCGTGCACCTCAAGCCCGAGGTGCCCACGGACCGGTGGGGCTGGCTGCCGCTGCTGGCCGGCGTCGCCACCGCCACCGCGCTCTCCCGCGCGGCCGGCGTGGACACCGCGCTGAAGTGGCCCAACGACCTCCTCGTCACGGTCGACGGGGAGGAGCGCAAGGCGGGCGGCATCCTCGCCGAGGCGGCCGCCGGCGGCGTCGTCGTCGGCATCGGCCTGAACGTCTCGCTGCGCGCCGACGAGCTCCCGGTGCCCGGCGCCGGCTCGCTCGCCCTGGCCGGCGCGCAGGGCACCGACCGGGACCCGCTGCTGCGTGCCGTACTGCGCTCGCTGGAGCAGTGGTACGGCGACTGGCAGGCGGCCGGCGGCGACCCGGCGGCCTGCGGGCTGCAGGAGGCGTACGCGGCGGGCTGCGCGACACTCGGCCGCACGGTCCGCGCGCTGCTCCCGGGCGACCGGGAGATCCGCGGCGAGGCGGTGGCGCTGGACGGCGACGGACGGCTGGTTCTGGCCACCGCCGACGGCGTACAGCTGCCGGTAGCGGCGGGCGACATCGTCCACCTGCGGCCGGCGGGCGAAGCGGAGTAACGGGACACCGCAGATCAGGGAAATGGACCGGAGCGGAGCGACGGGAGACGCCGAGTGGTTCTTGACGACATTCCACACCTGCGAATGGTGCGCTATGTGTGGAATGGGAGAGTGAGCCAGAGCACACCTGCCGTATCGTTGACGCGATCGGCCCGGCAGCGGGCCGCGGGCGAACAGTGATCGGAAGGGCAGTGCGCAGGGATCGGAAGAGGAGGGCGCGGTGACCCTCGACGACTCGGGCGCATCACCGCGCGACGCGGAAGCGGTACCGCGTGACGCCGACACCGCCGACGGCTCCGACGGGGAGTCCGGCGACGACACCATCGCCATCCGCCTGGAACAGCTGATCCTCGGCTCCGAACGGCGCTACACGCCGTTCCAGGCGGCCCGCAGCGCCGGCGTCTCCATGGACCTGGCCTCCCGTTTCTGGCGGGCCATGGGCTTCGCCGACATCGGCCAGGTCAAGGCGCTCACCGAGGCCGACGTGCTGGCCCTGCGCCGGCTCTCCGGCCTGGTGGAGGCCGGACTGCTGAGCGAGGCGATGGCCGTACAGGTCGCCCGCTCGACCGGGCAGACCACCGCCCGGCTCGCCGACTGGCAGATCGACTCCTTCCTGGAGGGCCTGACCGAGCCGCAGGACTCGGGCCTGACCCGTACGGAGATCACCTACCCGCTGGTCGAGCTGCTCCTTCCCGAGCTGGAGGAGTTCCTGGTCTACGTCTGGCGCCGGCAGCTCGCCGCCTCGACCGGCCGCGTCGTGCAGGCCCAGGACGACGCCGAGATGGTCGACCGGCGGCTCGCCGTCGGCTTCGCCGACCTGGTCGGCTTCACCCGCCTCACC
This sequence comes from Streptomyces sp. NPDC026301, assembly GCF_055567935.1. Taxonomy (NCBI): domain Bacteria; kingdom Bacillati; phylum Actinomycetota; class Actinomycetes; order Kitasatosporales; family Streptomycetaceae; genus Streptomyces; species Streptomyces sp. NPDC026301. Next base: position 3,883 of record NZ_JBVHPN010000022.1, read on the forward strand.
CGCCGCCTGGAGGAGGAGGAACTGGGCGAGCTGGTCGAGGCGTTCGAGACCACGGCTGCCGACCTGGTCGCCGCGCACGGCGGCCGGCTCATCAAGACCCTGGGCGACGAGGTGCTGTACTCGGCCGACGACGCGGGCACCGCGGCGGAGATCGGGCTGCGCCTCATCGAGACCATGAGCCACGACGACACCATGCCCGAGCTGCGGGTGGGCATCGCCTTCGGCACGGTCACGACCCGCATGGGCGACGTCTTCGGCAACACGGTGAACCTCGCCAGCCGGCTCACGTCCATAGCGCCGAAGGACACCGTCCTGGTCGACGAGGCGTTCGCCGAGGAGCTGAGCCGGACCGGCGAGGCCCCGGTCTCCGAGGCCGAGGCGGCAGCGGCGGAAAAGGAGGGCGACGGCCCGGTCCCCGCGTACCGCTTCGCACTCCAGCCCATGTGGCAACGCCCGGTCCGCGGCCTGGGCGTGGTCGAGCCGTGGCTGCTGACGCGCCGGTCTTCGAGGCCCTGACGCCCGGTGCGGCCGGCCCGCCCGGTTACGATCGCCGCGTAAGCGACCGTTAACCGGGAGGGGCGGCCCCCATGGGCGACCAGCAGGAACAGCGATACGGCGACTTCGTGGCGGTCCGGCGACACGGCGAGAACGTCGCCGAACTCGCCATGGACCGCCCCAAGGCCATGAACGCCGTCTCCACGGCCATGGCACAGGCGCTGACCGCCGCCTGCGACGCCCTCGCCGCCGACCGCACCGTACGCACCGTCGTCCTCACCTCCACCCACGACCGCGCCTTCTGCGTCGGCGCCGACCTCAAGGAGCGCAACTCCTTCACCGACGCCGACCTGATGCGCCAGCGCCCGTACACCCGCGCCGCCTACACCGGCGTACTGGAGCTGCCGATGCCCACCATCGCGGCCGTGCACGGCTTCGCGCTCGGCGGCGGCTTCGAGCTGGCGCTCTCCTGCGACCTGATCGTGGCCGACCCGACCGCCGTCGTGGGCCTCCCCGAGGTCTCGGTCGGCGTGATCCCCGGGGGCGGCGGTACGCAGCTGCTGCCGCGCCGGGTCGGCGCGGCCCGGGCGGCCGAGCTGGTCTTCACCGCGCGCCGCGTCGAGGCCGCCGAGGCCGCCGAGTTGGGCCTGGTCGACCAGCTCGTCGGCGCGGGCGAGGACCGTACGCAGGCGCTGGAGCTGGCCGCGCGCATCGCCCGCAACTCCCCGGTCGGGCTGCGCGCCGCCAAGCGCGCCATGCGCCTGGGGCACGGCCTGGACCTGCGGACCGGGCTGGACCTGGAGGACGGCGCCTGGCGCAGCGTCGCGTTCTCCGGCGACCGGGCCGAGGGCGTGGCCGCCTTCAACGAGAAGCGGACGCCGGACTGGCCGGGGGAGTGACCCCGGGCCCTCTCCCTAGCAATCCGTAACCCCATAAGGGGCGGACCGTGGCAAACCTTCCTACTCTGTAAGGTCAAGGTGCGCCTACGGTTACGGATTGTGAGGATCAGTGACGGGCGAGGCTGCGGGCGGGAGCGAATACGGGTGCGACGCCCGGCTGCGGGCCGTCGTGGCGCTCGCGCAGGCCATGGCCGCGGCGCACCACCCCAAGGAGTCGGCACGCGCCGCGGCGCACGGCGCGTGCCGGGCGCTGGGCGGCTCCTTCGCCGCGGTCTCCGTCTGGGAGCGTCAGCTCGGCCGGCTCCGGGTCCTGGTGAACGTCGGCGACCTGGCCGACGGCGAGCAGGAGTACCCGGACGACGAGTCCTACCCGGTGCACCAGTTCCCCGAGATCGTCGGCTTCCTGCACGAGCGGTGGGCCGGCGGCGGCGAGCCCGACGCCTGGGTGGAGACCGCCGACGGGCCGCACGAGGACGGCTCGTACTGCCACCAGCGCGTGGCCGCGCTGCGCCGCCGCGGCCGGGGCAGCTGCGTGGTGGCGCCGATCGTGCTGCACGGCCGCGCCTGGGGCGAGCTGTACGTGGCCCGGCCGCGCGGCGCGCCGGTCTTCGGCCGGAACGACGCGGACTTCGCCACCGTCCTGGCCGCGGTGGCGGCGGCCGGCATCGCGCAGACCGAGCGGCTGGCCGAGGCCCGCAGGCTGGCCTTCACCGACGCGCTGACCGGCCTGGCGAACCGGCGCGCGGTCGACATGCGGCTGGACGAGGCGCTGGAGCGGCACCGGGCCGACGGCACGGTCGTCAGCCTGGCGGTCTGTGACCTCAACGGTCTGAAGCGGGTGAACGACACCCAGGGGCACGCGGCGGGCGACCGCCTGCTGGAGCGGTTCGGGTCGGTGCTGTCCCTGTGCGGCGCGATACTGCCGGGCACCCTCGCGGCCCGCCTCGGCGGCGACGAGTTCTGCCTGCTCGCGGTCGGGCCGCCGGCCGGGGACGTGGTGCGGGCCGCGTCGGAATTGTGCCGCCGCGCGGGCGCGTTGGACCTCGGTGAGGGCGTGGCGGTCGGCGTCGCCTCCACCGGCGACCCGGTCGGCGAGGTGCGGTCGGCGCGCCGCCTCTTCCGGCTGGCGGACGCCGCGCAGTACCGCGCCAAGGCGGCCCGTTCGCCGGGCCCGGTGGTGGCGGGCCGGGACGGCGGCGAGGACGACCCGGTGGTCCGCATGGCCGACGCGCCGGACCGCGGCCCGGCGGCGCCGCACGGGGAGCGCCGCCGCTTCCGCCGCTGAACCAAGAGGCGGGGCGGGCCGTGCCCGTGCGTTCTCCGAGGTAAGGGGTGCTGCCGCACCCCGCTGATGACATCTGCGCTTTCACTCTCTAGGGTGCCTGAATATGGATATGCACACCGTGGTGCTGGGGACGACCGGCACGACCGCTCAGGACGTCATCGACGTGGCCCGTGGCGCCGCCCGGATCGAGGTGTCCGCCGACGCGCGCGCGGCCGTCGCCGCCTCCCGCGCCTTCATCGACGACCTCGCCGCCAAGCCGGACCCGGTCTACGGCGTCTCCACGGGCTTCGGCGCGCTCGCCACCCGGCACATCAGCCCCGAGCTCCGCGCCCAGCTGCAGCGCAACATCGTCCGCTCGCACGCGGCCGGCATGGGCCCGCGCGTCGAGCGCGAGGTGGTACGCGCGCTGATGTTCCTGCGCCTGAAGACCCTCGCCTCGGGCCGTACGGGCGTACGCCCCCTGGTCGTCGACACGATGGCGGAGCTGCTGAACGCGGGCATCACCCCGGTCGTCCACGAGTACGGCTCGCTCGGCTGCTCCGGCGACCTCGCGCCGCTCTCGCACTGCGCGCTGACCCTGATGGGCGAGGGTGAGGCCGAGGGCCCCGACGGCGTCGTGCGGCCCTCCGCCGAGCTGCTCGCGGCGCACGGCATCGAGCCTGTCGAGCTGCGCGAGAAGGAGGGCCTGGCCCTCCTCAACGGCACCGACGGGATGCTCGGCATGCTCGTGATGGCCTGTGCCGACCTCGCTCGCCTGTTCACCTCGGCCGACATCACCGCCGCGCTCTCCCTGGAGGCGCTGCTCGGTACGGACAAGGTCCTCGCGCCCGAGCTGCACGCCATCCGCCCGCATCCGGGCCAGGCCGCCTCGGCCGCCAACATGCTCAAGGTGCTGGCCGGCTCCGGCCTCACCGGTCACCACCAGGACGACGCGCCGCGCGTCCAGGACGCCTACTCCGTGCGCTGCGCCCCGCAGGTCGCGGGCGCGGGCCGGGACACCCTCGCGCACGCCCTCCTTGTCGCCGAGCGCGAGCTGGCGGCCGCCGTGGACAACCCCGTCGTCCTGGAGGACGGCCGGGTGGAGTCCAACGGCAACTTCCACGGCGCCCCGGTCGCCTATGTCCTGGACTTCCTCGCCATCGCCGCCGCGGACCTCGGCTCGGTCGCCGAGCGCCGCACCGACCGGCTGCTGGACAAGAACCGCTCGCACGGCCTGCCCGCCTTCCTGGCCGGCGACCCGGGCGTGGACTCCGGGCTGATGATCGCCCAGTACACGCAGGCCGCGCTGGTCAGCGAGATGAAGCGGCTCGCGGCCCCGGCCTCGGTGGACTCCATCCCGTCCTCCGCCATGCAGGAGGACCACGTCTCGATGGGCTGGTCGGCGGCGCGCAAGCTGCGGACCGCGATCGACAACCTGACCCGGGTGGTCGCCGTCGAGATGTACGCGGCGACCCGCGCGGTGGAGCTGCGCGCCGGGCTGACCCCGTCGCCCGCCACCCGCGCGGTGCTGGACGCCGTACGGGCCGAGGGCGTGCAGGGACCGGGGGAGGACCGTTTCCTCGCTCCTGACCTGGCGGCGGCGTACGACGTCGTACGCAGCGGCAGGCTGGTCGCGGCCGCGGAGTCGGTCACGGGGAAGCTGGCCTGAGCGCCGGCGAACCGGCCTCAGGACCGGCGAACCGGCCTGAGCGCCGGCGGACTGGCCTGAGCGCGGAGCCGGAGGTTCCCCGCCGTCCCCTCTGGGTAACCCCCTGCTGGGGGGATGTGATCGTTCGAATCGCCCCGAAGGGCGCGGCGGGTTCCGGCCGTCAGGCCGTTTCGCGCGAGCGGCGCACGGCGAGGGTGACCAGGGCGGCCCCGACGCCGAGGAAGGCCGTACCGCCGACGGCGTACGGGGTCGTGTCGATGGAGCCGGAGTCGGCGAGCCGGACCTCGCCGGTGCCCTGCGCGCCGTCCGTGCCGTCGGCGACCTGCGTACCGGGGGCGACGCGCGCCTGCTGACCGGTCCCCGCGGTCGGGTCCGTACTCGTGTCGGTACTCGTGCCCGTACTCGTGTCCGTACCGGCCCGTACGTCCTGGCCCACGGCCGGGACGGCGGAGTGCCGCATTCCGTCGTCGTGCTCGGCCGTGGCGTTCGCCGACGGTACGAAACACAGCGCGATCAGCACCGAACCGGCCGCTGCGGCAGTCACCAGTGGTCGGCGTGCGGTCACGGAACGATCCCCCTTCACGGCTCGGCGCGTTGGCCGTTACGCAGATGTTAGTAACAGCCGCGGGTCGCGGGGAAGGCAGGGGCCCGACGTGCCTACGCTCCGTGGCATGAACAACGGTGACACATCACGGTTTGTCCGCTTGCGCGTCGACCTGATCATGGAGATCACGGACCCCGATCTGCTGACCGGCGCGGCACTCGACGGGATCAGCGACGAGGACCACCTGTCCGATCGGGAGCGCAGCTACGCGCGACAAGCGGTCCAGGCGGAGCCGGCCGAGGCCGTCGCCCACCTCGTCGACCCCTTCGACCTCGTCAACGACGTGCCCGGCGTCGAGCTCACCCAGGCGTCCTGGACCAGCGAGGAGACCGACTACGACCCCGAGGCCGAGGAGTGGGAGCTCGGGGATGCGGGGGACGACGAAGACCTCGCCTGAGGCCCTGCTCCGGGGGCCTGAAGGGCCGGTACGGGCGGCCGTCCGCCCGCCCGTACCGGCGGTGTCCGCCCGCCCGTACCGGCGGGTGTCCTTTCCCACACTTTCCGGGCGAATGGAACGGGAAATGGGGAACAGGTGTTCATCATGGGAGCGACTGGGACCAAGTGTGCCCAGTCAGGCTCGGGGAACCTTCAGGTTCAGTAAGCAATGGAGTAGTGACTGATGACGGACAGCAAGCGCCGCAGGGGCTTCATAGCCACCGCCGCGCTGCTCGGCGGGGCGCTGACGCTCGCGGCCTGCGGCGGCGGTGGTGACAAGGCGAGCGGCGACAGCGGCGGCTCGGGACCTCCCCAGCAGCACCAGAAGCAGGAACAGGTCGACAGGGCGGCCGCCCAGGACGCCTCGGACGCCTCGATCAAGATCGCGCCGAAGAGCGGTACGGACAACGCGGGCATCAACAGCGACACCAAGGTCACCGTCGCGCACGGCAAGCTGACCGACGTCACCATGACCTCCCTGGAGTCCAAGGAGAAGGTGGCCGGCACGCTCGCGCCCGACGGCAAGTCCTGGAAGCCGCAGTCCCCGCTGAAGCGCTCCACGCAGTACCGGATCACCGCGCACGCCGAGGACTCCAAGGGCCGCACGGCGGTCGAGCACTCCACGTTCACCACCGTCTCGCCCACCAACAGCTTCATCGGGAACTTCACCCCCGAGGACGGCTCGACCGTCGGCGTCGGCATGCCGGTGTCGCTGAACTTCGACAAGCCGGTCAAGAACAAGGCCGCCGTCGAGTCGAAGATCAAGGTCGCGGCGAGCAGCAACCAGAAGGTCGTCGGCCACTGGTTCAGCGACACCCGCCTGGACTTCCGCCCGCAGGAGTACTGGAAGGCCGGCTCCAAGGTCACCATGAACCTCGACCTGGACGGCGTCGAGGCGTCGCCCGGCGTGCAGGGCATCCAGGACAAGACCGTCAGCTTCGACGTGGGCCGCTCCCAGGTGAGCACCGTCGACGCCAAGACGCACCAGATGACCGTGGTGCGCGACGGCAGGACCGTCAAGCAGATCCCGATCTCGGCCGGCGGCCCGGAGAACCCGACCTACAACGGTCAGCTGGTGATCTCCGAGAAGTACCTCCAGACCCGCATGGACGGCTCGACGGTCGGCTTCAAGAAGAAGGACGGCAAGGGCGAGTACGACATCCCCGACGTCCCGCACGCCATGCGGCTGTCCAACTCCGGCACCTTCATCCACGGCAACTACTGGGGCAAGGGCATCTTCGGCAAGGCCAACACCAGCCACGGCTGCATCGGCCTCGAGGACGCGAAGGGCGCCAAGAGCGACAAGACCGACGGCGCGTGGTTCTACGACCACTCCCTCCTCGGTGACGTCGTCGTCATGAAGAACTCCCCGGACAAGACCATCCAGCCCGACAACGGCCTGAACGGCTGGAACATGGACTGGTCCCAGTGGGCGGCGGGCAGCGCCCTGCAGTGACCCGGGCGACCCGACCTGGCCCGACCTGACAGCTCACCGACCCGACGGCTTCCCCGAGCCGTGCGCGGGCGGCACCCCGGACACCGGTCCGGAGTGCCGCCCGCTGTCGTTTCCGGCCGCACCGTACGCGTCCGTACAGTGACCCGGTGGGCAACAAGGGCAACAAGGGCAGCAAGGGCGACGGGCGCGGCGGGCGCCGGGAGAGCGGGGCCGGGAACGGCGCCGAGGAGACCGTGGCACGCGTACTGGGCGCGGTCCGGTACGCCGCTGACGGCAGGGCCGCCGAGGACGCCGTCGAGGCCGGAGCCTCGGCGCTGAGCGCGGACCCGGCAGGCCCCGAGGCCGTGAGCCGGGCCCTGCTGACCGCCGCGGCGGCGACCGTGCGCGGCTGCTGGGAGGGCGGCTGGCACCCCGCCGACCTGGTACGCCTCGTACGGCGCGCGGGCGCGGCGCCCGCGCTGGCCGCCGACCTCGTCGCCGCCGAGCTCCGCCGCTACCCCGCCGAGGAGCTGCCGCCGCGCTGGCCCGCGCAGCTGCGCGAGGCGGGCGCGGAGGTCTGGTGGCCGGACGACGGCGGTTACCCGGACGCGCTGGCCCGGCGCCGCCGCACCACCCGCTTCGAGGCGCTCTGCGCCGTCCTGGAGGTACTGCGGGTCCTCGGCCGACTGCCCCGCGTCACGCCTACGGGGCCGGTGCCGGGGGCGCGGGGCACGCGCACGGCCGGTGCGGCCGGTGCGGCCGGGTCCGGCACTTGCGGGGCGGGGTCCGGCACTCGCGGGGCGGGGTCCGGCACCCCGGCGGCCGGAGAGCCGCGCGTCCTCGGCCGCATCCGGGGCCTGCTCGCCAAGGCCGAGTCCACCGCCTTCCCCGAAGAGGCCGAAGCCCTCTCCGCGAAGGCCCAGGAGCTGATGGCCCGGCACAGCGTCTCCGAGGCGCTGCTCGCGGGCGCCGAGCCCACCGGCGGCCCGGAGACCCTGCGCATCGGCGTCGAGGGCCCGTACGAGAGCGCCAAGGCGCTGCTCCTGGACGCGGTGGCCGTCGCCAACCGCTGCCAGGCGGTCTGGTCCCCGGAAGTCGCCTTCACCACCCTCGTCGGCTTCCCGTCCGACCTGGACGCCGCCGAACTGCTCTACACCTCCCTTCTCGTCCAGGCCACCACGGCCATGAACCGCGCGGCCGACACCCTCCCCCAAGCTCTTAAGGGGCAGGGAGGTGCCCCCATCGCCCGCGGCAGATCCCGCCGCACCAAGGATTTCCGCCAGTCCTTCCTCGCCGGATACGCCTCGCGCATCCGCGACCGCCTCACCGACGCCGCCGACCACGTCACCTCCGAGGCCGCCGAGGGCACGCCGGACCTGCTGCCGGTACTGGCCGCCCGCGACCTCGCGGTCCAGGAACGCACCGGCGCGCTCTTCCCCGAGACCACGGCCGTACGGATGCGCGGCGTACGGGACGCGGAGGGCCTCCACCAGGGCGCGGCCGCGGCGGACCGGGCCCGACTGGACCACCGCCGCCGGTAGGGCCTGCCGCCTCGCCGGCCTCAACTCCCCCACTGGTAACGTCACTTACGTCACTTACTGGTGGCCCGGTACGTGCCGGTACCGGCCGGGAGGGGAGCGGGTGGCATGACGGACGCCGACGCACACACGGAGTCGAGGTCGCCGTCGACATCGACATCGACATCGACATCGACACCGACATCGATGTCCCGGATCAACACCGGGGTCGCGCACAACGCCCGGGTCTGGAACCACTGGCTCGGCGGCAAGGACAATTACGCCGTCGACCGCGCGGTCGGTGACCACGTCACCGGCCTGTACCCGAGCATCGGCGAGGTGGCACGCGCCGACCGCGCGTTCCTCGGCCGGGCCGTGCGCCACCTCGCGGGGGCCGGCATCCGCCAGTTCCTGGACATCGGTACCGGCCTGCCCACCGCCGACAACACCCACGAAGTCGCCCAGCGCGTGGCCCCCGACGCCCGCGTCGTCTACGTCGACAACGACCCCATCGTCCTCACCCACGCCCGCGCGCTGCTCACCAGCGCCCCGGACGGCGCCACCGACTACATCGACGCGGACGCGCAGGACCCGGACGCGATCCTCCACGCGGCCGCCCGGACTCTCGACCTCGGCCGGCCCGTCGCGATCATGCTCCTCGGCATCCTCAACTTCGTGCTCGACACCGAGCGGGCGCAGCGGACCGTGGACCGGCTGCTCGCCGCCGTACCGTCCGGCAGCCACCTCGTCCTCACCCACCCCACCCTCGAACTGGGCGGCGAGGGCAACGCCGAGGCCATGCGCTTCTGGAACGAGAACGCCACCCCGCCCATCACCGCCCGCACCGGCGAACAGATCGCCCGCTTCGCCGCGACCCTGGACCTCCTCCCACCCGGCCTGGTCTCCTGCACCCGCTGGCGCCCGACCCCCACCCCGGACGGCAGCCCCACCGACCCCCCGCAGCTGGCCCAATACGCCCTAGTGGCCCGCAAGCCCTAATTCCCCGGCACCCTCCCCCTCCCCCCTTCTCCTCTCTTCTCCCCCCTTCCGTCCCTTGACCCCGGGGGTTGACGGTCTGGTGTCACCGGGCGTGGAGCGGGCACACCAAGAAAACGCACCTGACAAGTGATCAAGTGATCAGCCGGCGCGGCCGCGGCAGTTCCGGGCCCGCCGCCGGCGCGGAGAGGAGCAGCGGTGGCCAAGACGCTCGTGGTGGTCGGTGCCGGGCCGGGTCGGGGCATGGGGGTGGCCCGCGCGTTCGGGCGCCACGGCTTCCGGGTCGGGCTCGTCGCCCGTACGAAGGACCGGCTGGACGCCCAGGTCGCCGAGCTGGCCGGGCTGGACATCCCCGCCGCCGCGTTCCCCGCGGACATCCGCGACCGCGACGCGCTGGCCGCCGCGCTCGCGCAGGCGACCGAGACGCTGGGCCCCGCCGACGTACTGGACTACGCCCCCGGCCCCTCAGGCCCGGTCACGCACGCCGCGCAGACCACCGCCGCCTCGGCGTCCGCCCAGTTCGACCTGTACGTCCTGGGCGCGATCACCGCCGTGGGCCAGGTACTCCCGGACATGCTCGCCCGCGGCTCCGGCACGCTACTCGTCACCACCGGCGCCGCGGCGACGGTCCCCACCCCCTCCCTGGCCAACGCCGGCCTGGCCATGGCCGCCCTCCGCAACTACGCCCAAACCCTCCACGCCGAACTGGCCCCCCACAACATCCACACAGCCACAATCACGATGACGTCCCCACCGACGTCCCCGACCGCAGCAGACACGATCGGCGCGGCCTACTACACCCTCTACGAACACCGCACTCCGGCCGAAGCCCACATCAGCCCCACGGGAGCCCTCACCCCGCAATCTCCACAGCCCTCTCAGCCCTCCGCCTGAGCCACTCCCACCGGGCAGGAGACGCCCGTGCCGCCGATGCCGCAGTAGCCTGCGGGGTTTTTGTCGAGGTACTGCTGGTGGTAGGGCTCGGCCGGGTAGAAGGGGCCGGCCGGGAGGAGTTCGGTGGTGATGTCGGCGTAGCCGGATGCGGTGAGGACCTTTTGGTAGGCCTCGCGGGAGGCTTCGGCGGTCTGCTGTTGGGCGGGGGAGTGGGTGTAGATCGCGGAGCGGTACTGCGTGCCGACGTCGTTGCCCTGGCGGAAGCCTTGGGTGGGGTCGTGGGACTCCCAGAAGACCTTGAGGAGGGTGGCGTAGGAGACCTTCGACGGGTCGAAGACGACGCGGACGGCTTCCGTGTGGCCGGTGTGGCCGCTGCAGACCTCTTCGTACGCGGGGTTCGGAGTGTGGCCGCCCTGGTAGCCGACGAGGGTGGTCCATACGCCGTCGGTCTGCCAGAACTTGCGCTCGGCGCCCCAGAAGCAGCCCAGCCCGAAGTCGGCGATCTCCAGGCCCTCCGGGTAAGGGCCGAGCAGGGCGTTGCCGAGGACGGTGTGGCGGTCGGGGACCGTGAACTCCGGCTCGGGGCGGCCCTTCAGTGCCTCGTCGGCGGAGGGGAGGTGGTTCTTGAAGCGGGAGAACAGCATCGTGATCAGGCTCCGGAGGGACGAAGGACGAAGGATGGAGGACGGGGACGGAGTACGGGGACGACGGAGGGGGTGTTGGGCGGCGGGTGGAGTGTCGACCGGTAAACGTTCCGGGCGCGTGGGGAATTCCGGTCAGAACGGGGGGTGGTCCGGGGGCAGTGTCGCGGGGGTGCCGCCCTGGGACTCCCAGCCGGCTACGGCGAGGGCGCGGTAGGTGGCGTACGCGGCGGCCGGCTGGGGGTGGTACGACCAGGGCATCGCGCCGACGTGGCCGTCCACCAGGCGCAGCTGCTCCATGGCCTCGGCGTACCGCTCCGCCTGGACGAGGAACCAGATGAGGAGGTGGCGGACGTGCGGCGCCACCGGGTGGTCGGCGGGGGCCTGGCGCAGTGCGTAGTGCGCCCCCTCGACGGCCCGTTCGACGACCGCGCTCTGGAAGAGGCTGCGGACCATGTTGGCCTCGGGGAGGTGGTCGAAGACGGAGAAGAGCGGAAGGGCGGGCAGGAGCGACTTCGCGGGGGCGCCCGCGGCCGCGCGTTCGGTGAACGCGTCGGCGTCCTCCTTGGAGCCGTGCCACTTCTCCGACCAGTACGGCAGCGCGGCCAGATGCGCGCCCATGTGGTGCGGGGCGCGCTGGATCACCTTGGACCAGAGCTCTTCGTAATCGGGGCGGCGGTCGCCGAGGCCGCGGGCCACGGCCAGTTCGATGATGTACGGGACCGGGCTGCCGGGGGCGAGGAGGGTGGCCTCGCCGCAGACCGTGCGGGCCTCTTCCAGGATCATGCGGAAGTCCTGCGAGCCGGGGTCGCGCATGGCCTGGACGACCAGGAACTGGGCGTGCGACTGGGCGCCGCCGGAGTCCTTGGGGGCCTCGGAGCGCCACGTGCGCAGCCAGATGCCGCCCCGGGACCCGCCCGGCGCATCGCTGTGCGCACTCGGCGCACCGTCCCCCTCGTGCGCCGACGCGAACGCCGCGGCGCCCGCCAGCGACTGCACGCGCTGCCACCGCCGCTCGTCGCCCTCGGGCGTCCCGGCCAGCAGCCGGGACGCCGGCCGCCAGTCCTGCGTGCGGGCGATCTCCGCCAGCGCCTCCGTCAGTTCCGGGTCGGGCCCGGGCAGCCGTGCGTCCAGCTGCTCGGCCGGGACGAAGCCGTAGCCCGCCATCGGGTCGGCGACCGATGCCAGGCCCTGCCCGGCCTGCTGGAGCGCGCGCCGGCGCCGCGCCAGGGGATAGCCGATCAGCCCCGCGATCGCGAGGAGGGCGATGAGGGCGAGCAGTACGTCCATGAGCAGTCAGTCGTTCCCAGGTCGGTCGGTCGGTCGGGCGGTCGGTCGGGGCGACCGATAGGTCGACCGATGGGTCGGCCGAGCGGGAGTCGGCCGGGTCGGTCGTGTCGGTCGTGTCGGGCGGAGGTGAGGTCCGGCGGCACGGTGTCTTGTTCTCTTTCCACTCTCCAGCGAAGCAGAAAGTTCCTGACCGCGTGCGCGCCTGTGGAGGACTACCCTCGTCAGCCATGAGTGATCAGCGCGGACAGCGCCACCAGCACTTCGAAACTCTCGCTATTCACGCAGGTCAGGAGCCCGACCAGGCGACCGGCGCGGTAGCGGTGCCCATCTACCAGGTTTCCACTTACAAGCAGGACGGCGTGGGCGGGCTGCGCGGCGGTTACGAGTACAGCCGCAGCGCGAACCCGACCCGTACGGCCCTGGAGGAGAACCTCGCGGCCCTGGACGGCGGCCGCCGCGGCCTCGCCTTCGCCTCCGGCCTCGCCGCCGAGGACTGCCTGCTGCGGACCCTGCTCGTCCCCGGTGACCACGTCGTCATCCCCGATGACGCGTACGGCGGCACGTTCCGCCTCTTCGCCAAGGTCGCCGAGCGCTGGGGCGTGGAATGGTCGGTCGCCTCCTCCTCCGACCCGCGGGCCGTACGGGAGGCCATCCGGCCGCGTACGAAGGCCATCTGGGTCGAGACGCCCAGCAACCCGCTGCTCGGCATCACCGACATCGCCGCCCTCGCCGACGTCGCGCGCACCGCGGGCGCGAAGCTCGTCGTGGACAACACCTTCGCCAGCCCCTACCTCCAGCAGCCGCTCGCACTCGGCGCCGACGTGGTCGTGTACTCGACGACCAAGTACATGGGCGGCCACTCCGACGTGGTGGGCGGCGCGCTGGTCGTCGACGACGACGCGCTGGGCGAGGAGCTGGCCTTCCACCAGAACGCGATGGGCGCGATCGCCGGGCCGTTCGACGCGTGGCTGGTCATGCGCGGCATCAAGACGCTCGCCGTACGGATGGACCGGCACAGCGCCAACGCGGCGCGGGTCGCCGAGCTGCTGGCCGCGCACCCGAAGGTGACCAAGGTGTACTACCCGGGCCTCCCGGACCACCCCGGCCACGAGACCGCCGCCAAGCAGATGCGGTCCTTCGGGGGCATGGTGTCCTTCCAGGTCGCGGGCGGGGAGCAGGCCGCGGTGGACGTCTGCGACCGGGCGCAGCTGTTCACGCTGGGCGAGTCGCTGGGCGGCGTGGAGTCGCTGATCGAGCACCCGGGCCGGATGACGCACGCCTCGGCGGCGGGCTCCGCGCTGGAGGTGCCGGCGGACCTCGTACGCCTGTCGGTCGGCATCGAGTCCGTCGACGACCTGCTCGCGGACCTGACACAGGCGCTGGGCTAGGCACCGCGCTGTACGCACCGGCCGGGCGCCGCACATGGGCCCGGCCGGGGCCCGGCGGATTCGGGTCACCCCGTCCTCGTCACCACCCCTCCAGCGGCGGTGTCGTACGCGTCGGCGGGGGCATCCACGGCTGCTGGGTGACGGCCCAGAGCGTGAATGCCGCGGCCGCCAGGAACAGCAGCAGCCAGCCGGCCCGCTCCAGTCGGCGCCGCCGCGACAGCAGTCGGCGCCCGCGCGCGGCGGCCCGCAGCGCGAGGTCGGGCGGGACGAGGGGGTGCGGCCCGTCGAGCATCCGCCGCACCTCCGCCTCCTTGCGGTCGGGCGGGCTCACGTCGCCACCGCCCCGGCCGCGGCGCGCGGGCTCACGTTGCCACCGCCCCGGCCGCGGCGCGCGGGCTCACGGAGCCACCGCCCCGGCCCCCGCGGCGGCGGACGGCGGTCCGGTGCCGCGCCGGGTACCCGGCCTCGTGCTGCGCATCTCGGCGACCGCCCGTAGGCACAGCGCGTGTACGCGTTCGGCGGGCAGTCCCAGTAAGGCCGCGGTCTGCTCCTCGGCGATGCCCTCGTACAGCCGCAGGACGAGAACCAGCCGTTCCTGCGGGGTGAGCCGGTCCAGCAGGCCGCCGCGCGCCCGCCGGTGGCGCCACGCCGTACGGGCGAAGTGCCCGGCCAGCTCCTGGCGGGTGCGGTCGTAGGGGTCCTCGCCGCGCAGCCGGTCCCAGGACGCGTACGTGCGGGCCAGCGCGACGGTCAGCAGTTCTTCGGCGGCGGGTGCGGGGACGCCGGGCGGTTCGGCCGTCAGCAGCGTGGCCGTGCGCAGTAACCGACCCGCCGCGCCCGCCACGAAGGCTTCGAATTCCTGGGCGCGGCGGTGCTCCAGTGCAGCCCGCCGCTCTCGCACAGCGCCTCCCGGCTCGCGGACCCGATGGCCCGGCCATGGCTCCATGGCACGGCAGCGCGGGGCACGGGGTCAAGAGGCGTGCGGCGGGCGGGCGCGGCCCGAGGGCCGGCGCGGCTCGGCTCAGGAAGCCGGCACCGCACGCTTCAGGGCGTCGCTCAGGAAGCCGGCACCGTACGTGTCCGGGCGTCGCTCAGGACGCCGGTACTGCACGTGTCCGGGCGTCGCTCAGGACGCCGGCGCCCCCGGGGACAGTGACGCCGTCACCGTCGAGAGGGAGACATTGAAGCGGGTCAGGAGCGTGGTGAAGGCGTTGCGCTCCTCCTCGCTCCACTCCTCCGTGACCAGCGCCATCAGCTCGCGGCGTGACGCGCGTACCTCCTCCAGGCGGGCCCGGCCGCGCTCGGAGAGCTGCAGGACGACCGCGCGCCCGTCCTCGGGGTGCGAGGCGCGGGTGACCAGCCCCGCGTCGACCAGCGGCGCGACCTGGCGGGTGACGGTCGAGGAGTCGATGCCCATGCCCGCGGCGAGGGCCTTGACGCCCATCGCGCCTTCCTGGTCGAGCCGGTTGAGCAGCAGGTAGGCGGCGCGGTCCATGGAGTTGCGCGCCTGCCCGACCCCGCCGAGCCGGCTCTGTTCGGCGCGACGGGCGAAGACGGCCACTTGATGTTGCAGCGCGTCAAGGAGAGCGGGATCGGTGTGGGTCGTCATGTCCGAAGAGGTGGGCATGGCCGGATGCTCGCTTCATGGGGGTGCGTACGGATTGGGGGACAGAGTACGCGGCCCGCGCGGGGACCGTACCGGCGCTGACCAAAGATGTACGGCCGCGGGGCGGCTCTCCGGGCCGCGGGCGCCCGCGGCGGCGTGAGCTGTAAGACTGGCGCCATGGCCGATCACACGCCGCAGACGCCCGCTTCCGCCGCATCCGGGACCACCGGTTCCGAGGCGGCCGCCGCCGCTTCGCAGGCCGCCGCAGACACAGGGGTGCTTCCCGCCGTCACGCTTGACGACATCATCGGCGCGCAGAAGCTGCTCTCCGGGGTGAGCCGGTCCACCGCCATGGAGGGCAGCCGTTACCTGTCCGGGCTGGTGGGCGCGCCGGTGCACTTCAAGTGCGAGAACCTCCAGCGCACCGGCTCGTTCAAGATCCGCGGTGCGTACGTGCGGATCGCGGGGCTCTCTGCGGAGGAACGTTCCTGCGGAGTGGTGGCGGCGAGCGCCGGTAACCACGCGCAGGGGGTGGCGCTGGCCGCGTCCCTGCTGGGCGTCCGCTCGACCGTCTTCATGCCCGAAGGGGCCCCGCTGCCCAAGGTCGCCGCGACCCGCGACTACGGCGCCGAGGTGCGGCTGCACGGTCAGGTCGTCGACGAGACGCTGGCCGCCGCGCAGGAGTACGCGCGCGAGACGGGCGCGGTCTTCATCCACCCCTTCGACCACCGCGACATCATCGCCGGACAGGGCACGGTCGGCCTGGAGATCCTGGAGCAGTGCCCCGAGGTCCGCACGATCGTGGTCGGCATCGGGGGCGGCGGGCTCGCCGCGGGCGTCGCGGTCGCCGTGAAGGCGGTACGTCCCGACGTGCGGGTCATCGGCGTGCAGGCGGCCGGCGCCGCCGCGTACCCGCCCTCGCTGGCCGCCGGGCGCCCGGTCTCCATCGAGTCGCCGACGACGATGGCGGACGGGATCAAGGTCGGGCGGCCGGGCGACGTGCCGTTCGGGATCATCGGCGAGCTGGTCGACGAGGTCCGTACGGTCTCCGAGGACGCGCTCTCCAGCGCCCTGCTGCTCTGCCTGGAGCGGGCGAAGATGGTCGTGGAGCCGGCCGGCGCGAGCCCGGTCGCGGCGCTGCTGTCGGAGCCGGAGGCGTTCCAGGGACCGGTGGTCGCGGTGCTCTCCGGCGGCAACGTCGACCCGCTGCTCACGCAGCGCATCCTGCGGCACGGCATGGCGGCGGCCGGTCGCTATCTGTCGCTGCGGCTGCGGCTGACGGACCGCCCGGGCGCGCTCGCGACGCTGCTGGGCGTGCTGTCCGAGGCGGACGCCAATGTGCTCGACGTGAGCCACGTACGGACCGATCCGCGGCTCGGCATCACGGAGGCCGAGGTCGAACTGCACCTGGAGACGCAGGGGCCGGAGCACTGCACGGAGGTCGGCACGGCGCTCCGCGAGGCCGGATACACGGTCATCGCCTGATCTCGTACCGTTCACCGTCCTGGCGCGCACGCCAGGACACGACATATGCATGCTGCGGCCGATGTCCTTTGGGGCGTCAGCCGTTGCGCATGGGTGCCCGGGAGTGCCCGGGAGTACTCGGGAGAGTGCGCGGAGGAGAGGGGTACGCGAACCCGTACGGGTATCGCGATGTATCGCGTGCGTCGGTAACATCCGTGGAACGGTCGCTGAAAGCCGCGCCGGAACGGTCCCGTCCTGTGGCGCAATCGTGCCGTCCTGTGAGCCGGCCGTCCGCCGAGCGGGTGAAGCCCGGCAAACGTAAGATTTCCCTCGAAACCCAACCCCGGGAGTGCCTCCATGCCAGGCGCTATTCACGCCGAGGGTCTCGTGAAGACCTTCGGCGAAGTCAGGGCTCTGGACGGCGTCGACCTCGACGTCCCCGAAGGAACCGTCCTCGGTCTGCTCGGCCCGAACGGCGCCGGCAAGACCACCACCGTCCGGGTCCTGACGACCCTGCTGCGGCCCGACAGCGGCACGGCGGAGGTGGCCGGGATCGACGTACTGAAACACCCCAACGAAGTGCGGCGCGCGATCGGCCTGTCCGGCCAGTTCGCCGCCGTGGACGAGTACTTGACCGGCCGCGAGAACCTCACGATGGTCGGCCGGCTGTACCAGATGGGCGCGAAGGCGGCGAAGGCGCGGGCCGGCGAACTGCTCGACCGGTTCCACCTCGCCGACGCGGGGGACCGGCCCGCGAAGACCTACTCCGGCGGTATGCGGCGCCGGCTGGACCTGGCCGCAGCGCTGGTCGTCAGCCCGCCCGTGATGTTCATGGACGAGCCGACCACCGGCCTGGACCCGCGCAACCGCCAGCAGCTGTGGGACGTCATCCAGGAGCTGGTCGCGGGCGGCACGACGCTGCTGCTCACCACCCAGTACCTCGAAGAGGCCGACCACCTCGCGCACGACATCTGCGTGGTCGACCACGGCCGGGTCATCGCACGCGGCACGTCCGACCAGCTCAAGGCACAGACCGGCGGCGAACGCGTCGAGGTCGTCGTGCACACGCCCGAGCAGCTGGGCACCGCCGACGAGGTGCTGCGCGGCTTCGGCAAGGGCGCGACGAAGGTCGAGCCGCACACCCGCAGGATCACCGTGCCGGTCAGCGGCGGCGCGAAGCTGCTCGCCGAGGTCATCCGTGAGCTGGACGCCCGGGGCGTCGAGATCGACGACATCGGGCTGCGCCGGCCGACCCTGGACGACGTCTTCATCTCGCTGACCGGCCACGCGGCCGAGATCCCGGCGGAAGAGGAGGAGGGCGCATGAGCATCATCACGGAAGCGTCCCGGCGGGCCGGTGCGCCGCAGCCGCAGGGCGGTGTCGGGCAGTCCGTACGGGACTCGCTCGTGGTCGCCAGGCGCAACCTCATCAGGATGCTGCGCATCCCGGAGATGGTGATCTTCGGTCTGGTGCAGCCGATCATGTTCGTGGTGCTGTTCAGCTACGTCTTCGGCGGCGCGATCCAGCTGCCGGGCCAGCAGGGGCCGATCGACCCGGAGCAGTACCGCGCCTTCCTGATGGCGGGCATCTTCGCGCAGACCGTCACCTTCGCCACGGCGGGCGCGGGCGCGGGCATCGCGGACGACATGCACAAGGGCCTCATCGACCGCTTCCGGTCGCTGCCGATGGCCCGCGGCGCGGTCCTCACCGGGCGCACGCTCGCCGACCTCGTACAGACGGCGCTCACCCTCGTCGTGCTCGCGGCCGTCGCGCTGATCATCGGCTGGCGCACGCACGAGAACCTCGGCAAGGTACTGGCCGGATTCGGCCTGCTGCTCCTGCTGGGGTACGCCTTCTCGTGGATCGGCGCGCTGATCGGGCTCTCCGTGCGGACCCCGGAGGCGGCGACCTCCGGCGGCCTGATCTGGCTGTTCCCGCTGACCTTCGTCTCGAACGCGTTCGTGCCCTCGGACTCCATGCCGGCGTTCCTGCGGCACATCGCCGAGTGGAACCCGTTCAGCGCCACGGTGCAGGCCGCGCGCGATCTGTTCGGCAATCTGCCGGCCGGTTATCCGGTGCCGGACGCCTGGCCCATGCAGCACCCGATCCTGGCCTCGGTGCTGTGGTCGGTCGTCATCATCGCGGTCTTCCGCACGCTGGCGGTACGGAAGTACCGGTCGGCGACGGCTTGAGCGGGCGCGGCGTGCGCCGTGTGCGGGTGGGTCGACGCCTCGTACAGGTACGTCGACGGGCGCGTGAGGGTACGTCGGCGCCGCATGCGGGGTACGTCGAAGGGGCCCGGATCAGCTCTGCCGATCCGGGCCCCTTCGATGCTGCTGGGCGGCCGCCGCGCGTCGCGGGCGCGGCCGTGGTGGCCGTGGTCCGTGGGGCTCAGCCCGTGTAGGGCTTGGCCTCCAGGATCTTCACGGCCGCCTTCTTGCCGTTGGGCAGCTCGTACTCCGCGGTCTCGCCGATCTTCTTGCCGTTGACCCCGGTGCCCAGCGGGGACTGCGGGGAGTAGGTCTCGATGTCCGAGCTCGCGTACTCCCGCGAGGCCAGCAGGAACGTCAGCGTGTCGTCCGGGTCTCCGTCGAACGCGATGGTGACGACCGTGCCGGGGGCCACGACACCGGCGGTGGAGGGCGCCTCGCCGACCTTCGCGGTCTCCAGCAGCTGCTTGAGCTGGCGCATCCGGAGGTCCTGCTTGCCCTGCTCCTCCTTGGCCGCGTGGTACCCGGCGTTCTCCTTCAGGTCACCTTCCTCGCGGGCCGCCGCGATCTTTTCGGTGATCTCGGCGCGTGCGGGACCAGACAGGTACTCCAGCTCGGCCTTGAGCTGGTCGTACGCCTCCTGGGTCAGCCAGGTGACGTTGTCGCTGGTCTGGGTCACAGGTGCTCCTCGTCGGTACTGGGGATAAATCAAACGCCCTACCAGGAAGGCTTGCGCCTTCTCGGGTGGGCGAAACCACGAGCCTAACAATTACGGCACAAAAGGGGGAGCGGTAAACCGCAAAAAACACGTCACCGCTGGTCAGGCGGGCCGGAAGGCGATTCCGGGCGAGTCCTGGGGCGGCCTGGCGGCCACCGGCTTTCAGGTGTTTCGGCCCGGGGCGTCCGAGGTCGTGCAGCCGACCAGCTCGGCGTTGGTCGCCCGGGCCGTGGTCCGGATCGTGATCACCGTGTCGACCTGCCCCTTCGCCTGATCGACCGGGACGTCCTTGCGGCCGACCTCGGTGCCGTCGGCGGACTGCGAGCGGAGGGTGCACGTGCCCGTGGCGCCGGTGTCCTTCACGACCTCCAGGTGCGCCTGCACCGCCGTGTCGGAGACGACCTTGTACGTGACCAGGCGGCCGCTGACGTCCTGCCCGGTGATGTAGGAGATCCCGAACCAGGCGACCACGGCGACCAGCGCGGCACCGAGCACCGCGCCGATGACCTTCAGCTTGCGGTCGGCTCGCTCGTCGGCGGTACGGCCGTACCGTCCGTCGGGCAGTCCGTCGCGCACCGCGGTCATGATCTTCCTCCTGGTAAGGGGAACCTGGAATTAATTGCCCCCTCGCTTCGGTCACTATAGAAGGCGTCGTTCAACGGCGTCCCGTGACCCTTGACTGAGGATCGAGTCTTGACTGAGCAGCTGCGAATGATGGCCGTGCACGCCCACCCCGACGATGAGTCGAGCAAGGGCGCGGCCACCATGGCCAAGTACGTGTCCGAGGGGGTGGACGTGCTGGTCGCTACCTGCACCGGGGGAGAGCGCGGCGACATCCTCAATCCGAAACTCCAGGGCGATCCGTACATCGAGGCGCACATCCACGAGGTGCGCAAGAAGGAGATGGACGAGGCCCGGGAGATCCTGGGCGTCAAGCAGGAGTGGCTGGGCTTCGTGGACTCCGGGCTGCCCGAGGGCGACCCGCTGCCGCCGCTGCCCGAGGGCTGCTTCGCACTCCAGGACGTCGAGGCCGCGGCCGAGCCGCTGGTGAAGCTGATCCGTTCGTTCAAGCCGCAGGTCATCACGACGTACGACGAGAACGGCGGCTACCCGCACCCCGACCACATCATGACGCACAAGATCACGATGGTGGCCTTCGAGGCGGCCGGTGACGCTTCGAAGTACCCGGACGCGGGCGAGCCCTACCAGCCGCTGAAGCTGTACTACAACCAGGGCTTCAACCGCCCCCGCACGGTCGCGCTGCACGAGGCGCTGCTGGAGCGCGGCATGGACTCGCCGTACGGCGACTGGCTGGAGCGCTGGAAGTCCTTCGAGCGGGCCGAGCGCACGCTGACCACGTACATCCCGTGCGCGGACTACTTCGAGATCCGGGACAAGGCGCTGATCGCGCACGCCACGCAGATCGACCCCGACGGCGGGTGGTTCCGCGTCCCGATGGAGATCCAGAAGGAGGTCTGGCCCACCGAGGAGTACGAGCTCGCCAAGTCTCTGGTGGACACCTCCCTCCCCGAGGACGACCTCTTCGCGGGCATCCGCAACAATTGACCTCATGATGAGCGCGAACAGCACCCTCGCCATGACTCATCTCGTCCCCCTCGCAAAGGACCTGGACGAGAACAAGGTGACCCCCGGAGTCCTCGGCTTCATCGTCTTCGCGGTCATCGGCGGCGCCGTCTGGCTGCTGATGAAGTCGATGAACAAGCACATGCGGAAGGTCGACTTCGAGCAGAAGCCCGGCGCAGCCGCCACGGGCGACAGCGGTGACGGCGCCGACGGCGGCGCCCCGGAGCCGTCGGCGAAGAACACCACGGCCTCCTCGGCCTCTCCGGCCTCTCCGGCCTCTCCGGCCTCTCCGGCCTCTCCGGCCGAGGGCACCCCGAAGACGACCTGAGCGGGGGCGGCGGCCGCCCTCGGGGGCTGCCGCCTGCCCGCCCGCTTCCGCGCGGCGCCCGAGCCGCCCGGCCGGTCTGCATGCCGCCCGGCCGGGCTTCGTGCTGCCCGGGAAGCCGGGCTTCGTGGTGCGCCGGCGCGCCTCGTACCGACTGGGCGGCCGGGCCCGGCCGCCGTCCGCGGGCCGGGTCGGCCATGGCCGTTACGCGGGCGTCGCCCGCGGCCGGTCCGGCCTGGGTATTGGCTCCAGCGGGACGCCCATGACCTCGCGGGCGTGGCGGGTCGGGACCATGCCCAGGCGCCACGCCTGCCAGCCGGCCTCCGGCTCGACGCCGCGGTCCAGCAGCACGGCGTACGCCTCGGCGCAGTCCTCCAGCTTGGAGTCGCGGGCCGGATGCGGGGAGCGCCGCAGCTCCGCCAGCTCCTCCTGGGCGACGGCCGTGCCCACCACAGAGCCGCCCGGCGAGGCCAGCGGCAGCAGCGTGCAGCGCAGGAAGCGGGCCCAGTCCTCGCCGCGCCGGTCGCCGTAGCCCGCGAAGATCTCCGCCGCCTCGTCGGCCAGCTCCAGGGCCTGCGCGCTCCGGCCGTTCCCCGCGTCGATGACCACCAGCTCCAGGCAGGACCACGCCTCGCTGTGCGGCACCCCGATCCGCTGGAAGTCCCGGCGGGCGTCCTGCAGCAGCTGGCGCGCGAAGCCGCTGTTGCGCAGCGAGCCGGTCTGGGTGGCCCGCACGTCACGGGTGATCCGCCCGGAGTGGTGCCGGGCGCACGCCAGGCCGTACGCGTCGTGCATCCGGCTGAACATCGTGCGCGCCCGGTCCAGCTGCCGCACGCCCCCGTCCTTGTCGCCGTCCTCCTCCAGGGCCTGGCCGAGGTAGTACAGCGTCCAGGCCTCGCCCCGGGCGTCCTCGTGCCGGCGGTGCAGCGGGAGGGCCTGGCGCAGCTGGTCCACGGCGGAGCCCGGATCGCCGTCCACCAGCCGGGCCCGGGCCAGCTGGGTCATCGCCCACGCCTCGCCGCGCTCGTCGTGCGTGCGGCCGTACAGCTCCAGCGCCTCCTGGAGCTCGCGCTCGGCCCGCGGCACGTCACCCTGGCGCAGACACGCCTGGCCGAGCTGGAAGTGCGCCCACGCCTGGCCGTGCACGCTCTCGCTCTCCCGGTGCAGCTCCAGCGCCTCGTCGAGCAGCGCGAAGGCCTCGCCCAGCTGCGCGCGGTCCCGCTCCACCGCCGCCAGGGCGTGCAGCGTCCACGCGCGGTCGCCGCGCATGGCGTCCCCGCCCTGCATCGTCAGCGCCTCCCGCAGCTTCGCCGCCGCCTCGGTGAGATTGCCCTGCTGCTGGAGGGTGATGCCCAGGTCGCGCAGGGCGCGCGCCGCGCCCACCGGGTGCTCCGCCTCGAAGTACAGGTCGACCACCGAGGACAGCGTCGTACGGGCCTTGTCCAGCTCGCCGAGCTGACGGGCCGCGACGCCCGTGCGCCACTGGACAGAGCGGGCCAGCAGACCCTTGTCGGCGGCCTTCGTCAGCTCGTTCAGCTCGCCCAGGCGGTACAGGTCGCCGCGGAGCAGGCAGTAGTCGGCGAGGGCGCCGAGGAGGTGGGAGAGCGTGGCCTGGTCCACGTCCTGGTCGGCGTGGCGCAGCGCGGACGTGATGAAGCTGGTCTCGTCGTCCAGCCACTGCAGCGCCGCGTCCAGCGAGGTGAAGCCGTGTGAGCCGAAGCGGTCGGCGCGGGTGGAGGTGTTGCCGTCCACCAGGCGGATGACGGAGTCCGCGAGCTCGGCGTAGCTGCGCATCAGCCGCTCCTGGGCGGTGGACCGCTCGGCCGGGTCCTCCTCGTCCAGCAGCCGGGCGTGCGCGAAGCGGTGCACCAGGGAGTGCAGGCGGTACCGGCTGCCGCGCACGTGCTCGACCAGGCCGGCCGCGGCCAGCCGGGCCAGCCGCTGCTCCGCCTCCTGCTCCTCGACGCCCAGCAGCGCCGCCGCCGCTGCCGCGCCCAGGCTCGCCCGGCCGACCAGCGCCAGCCGGCGCAGCAGCCGCCGCTCCGTCTCGGACTGATCGGCGTACCGCAGCCACAGGGCCCGCTCCACGGGCGTCACGGGGCCGTAGGCCGCGAGGTCCGCCGCCAGCGTGGCGGGGTCGCGCGGGCCGAGCGAGGAGCCCGCCACCCGCAGCGGCAGCGGCAGCCCGGCGCAGAGCTCGCCGATCCGGTCCAGCGCCTGGGAGTCGTACGGCCCGGCCGCGTCCCCCGCCTCCGTACCGGCGGCGCGCAGCAGCTCCTCGACGCCCGCGGTGTCCAGCGGGCCCACCGGCAGTTGGTGCACCCACGCGGCAGGGCCGGCGGGCAGCTCCAGCGGCTCCCGCGCCGTGACCAGCACCAGGGACTCCGAACGGTCCGGCACCAGCGTGCGGACCTGCTCCGGGTCGGTGGCGTCGTCCAGCAGGACCACCACCGGGAGGTTGGTCAGATGCTGGTGGTACAGCTCCGTCAGCCGCTTCACGTGCTGCTCGGGCGAGGGCCGCTCGCGGAACAGCAGCTGCTCGCGCGGCGCCCCGAGGCGGTTCAGCAGGTGCAGCAGCGCGTCCCGGGTGGCCAGCGGGGCCTCGCCCGGCGTCTCGCCGCGCAGGTCCACCACGCACGCCCCGCGGAACTGGTCGCGCAACTGCCGCGCGGCCCGCACCGCGAGCGCGGTGCGCCCCGAGCCCGGCTCGCCGTGCAGCACCACCACCGTCGGCTTGGTCTCCGTACTGGCGCGGGCGGCGTGCACCCACTGGGTGATCTGCGTCAGCTGGGGCCGGCGCCCGGCGAACGGGCCCTGCGGGTCCGGGAGATGGTGGAAGGACTCCGCCAGCACCGACCGCCGGCGGGCCGCCGCGCTGCGGTCGCCGCCGCGCAACTGCGGTCCGCGCCCGCCCGTCCCGGCGCTCTTGCCGCTGCCCCCCGCGCTGTTCCGCGTCGCCGCCGTCAGCATCCGCTGCTGGTCCAGATACGGGCGGATGCCGCGCACCTCCAGGGCCGTCAGCCACTGCAGCCGCAGCTGCTCCGGGCCGCCCGGCTGGCCGCGCATCCCCGCCTCCTGGTGCGCGGCCGGCCAGTGCCCCGCCGTCAGCTTCAGGACCGTCGCCGCGGCCCCCGCGACCGCGACCGCGGCCCCGGTGCCCAGCGCCGGTCCCGGGCCCGTGCCGAACGCGAGGTCGGCGATGACGGCGGCGACCGCCGCGGTCAGCGTGACCACCGCGGGCGTGCCCGTCTCCTTGCGGGTCAGCCGCTCCGTCAGCGGCCGGCGCGCCGCCGCCGTCTCGTCCAGCGCCCGCACATACGCGCCGTACTCCTCGGCGGCACCGGCCGCCAGCTGGTCCAGCGCGGCGCGCGCCCTGCCGAGCAGGACACCCCCGTCGACGCGCCCGCCCGAGCGGCGCACCTCTTCCTCGACCGCGCGCGCCAACAGCGCGTCCGCGTCCGCGCGATGGGCGTCGCGCAGAACAGTCGGTGAGCCCGTCATCCGGATCCCCCTCCAGCGATGATCGCTTTGTACGCCCAGTGTTCCGTCTCCCCGCCGAATCCGGCAGCCCTGTGGATAACTCCGCCCGGACGTGTCACACGGACCGTGAAACATCCGCCGTGCCGGGTATTGCGGGCCCCCGGCGGATCCGCCACGCACGTTCCGGGCGCACCCGTGAGAGAGGATGGCCCCATGCCGAACCGCCTGGCTCATGAGACTTCCCCGTATCTGCTCCAGCACGCCGAAAACCCGGTCGAGTGGTGGCCGTGGTCCACAGAGGCGTTCGAGGAGGCGCGGCGGCGCGGCGTCCCGGTGCTGCTCAGCGTCGGTTACAGCAGCTGTCACTGGTGTCATGTCATGGCGCACGAATCCTTCGAGGACGAGGCCACCGCCGCGCTGCTGAACGAGAACTTCGTGCCGGTGAAGGTGGACCGCGAGGAACGCCCGGACGTCGATGCCGTGTACATGGAGGCCGTGCAGGCCGCCACGGGGCACGGGGGCTGGCCGATGACGGTCTTCCTCACGCCGGAGGCCGAGCCGTTCTACTTCGGTACCTACTTCCCGCCCGCGCCGCGCCACGGCATGCCCTCGTTCTCCCAGGTCCTGGAGGGCGTGAAGAGCGCCTGGACGGACCGCAGGGAGGAGGTCGGGGAGGTCGCGGGGAAGATCGTGCGCGATCTCGCCGGCCGCTCGCTGACCGCCGGCGGGGCGCGGCCGCCGGAGCGGGAGGATCTGCTCGCCGCTCTCATGCAGCTGACCCGGGACTTCGACGCGAGCCGCGGCGGATTCGGCGGCGCGCCGAAATTCCCGCCGTCGATGGTGCTGGAATTCCTGCTGCGCCACCACGCCAGGACCGATTCCGAGGGCGCGCTGCAGATGGTGACGGCCACCTGCGAGGCGATGGCGCGCGGCGGCATTTACGACCAGCTCGGCGGCGGCTTCGCGCGCTATTCCGTGGACGCGGAATGGGTAGTTCCGCATTTCGAGAAGATGCTGTACGACAATGCGCTGCTGTGCCGGGTGTACGCACACCTGTGGCGCGCCACGGGCTCCGGCCTCGCCCGCCGCATCGCCCTGGAGACCGCCGACTTCATGGTCCGCGAACTCCGCACCGACCAGCTCGGTTTCGCCTCCGCACTGGACGCGGACAGCGACGACGGGTCGGGCAAACACGTGGAGGGCGCGTACTACGTCTGGACGCCCGAGCAGCTGACCGAGGTGCTGGGGGAGAAGGACGCGCAGGTGGCCGCCGAGTACTTCGGCGTCACCGAGGAGGGCACCTTCGAGGAGGGCGCCTCCGTGCTCCAGCTCCCCGACACCGACGGGCTGCTGGACGCCGACCGGATCGCCGGCATCAAGGAGCGGCTGCGCGCCGCGCGCGACGAACGGCCCCGCCCCGGCCGGGACGACAAGGTCGTGGCCGCCTGGAACGGCCTGGCCATCGCCGCGCTCGCGGAGACCGGCGCGTACTTCGACCGCCCGGACCTCGTCCAGGCCGCGACCGACGCCGCCGACCTGCTCGTCCGCGTCCACCTGGACGGCCGGGCGCGGCTGCACCGCACCTCGCGCGACGGCACCCCCGGCACCAACTCCGGTGTCCTGGAGGACTACGCGGACGTCTCCGAGGGCTTCCTCGCGCTGGCCCAGGTCACCGGCGAAGGCGTGTGGGCCGACTTCGCGGGCCTCCTCCTGGACACCGTGCTGATCCACTTCCGGGGTACGGACGGCTCGTTGTACGACACCGCGGACGACGCCGAGGCGCTGATCCGCCGCCCCCAGGACCCGACCGACAACGCCACGCCCTCCGGGTGGACCGCGGCGGCCGGCGCCCTGCTCTCGTATGCGGCGCTCACCGGCAGCGCGCCGCACCGGGAGGCCGCCGAGGGCGCGCTCGGCATCGTCAAGGCGCTCAGCGGCCGCGCCCCGCGCTTCATCGGCTGGGGGCTCGCGGCCGCCGAGGCGCTGCTGGACGGCCCGCGCGAGGTCGCGGTGGTCGGCTCGTACGACGACGAGGCCACCCGCGAACTGCACCGCGCCGCGCTGCTGGGCACCGCGCCCGGCGCGGTGGTCGCGGTCGGCGAGCCCGGGAGCGAGGAGGTGCCGCTCCTGAAGGACCGGCCGCTGCTGGACGGCCGCCCCGCCGCCTACGTGTGCCGAAACTTCACCTGTGAGCGGCCCACCGCCGACCCGGGTGAACTGGCCGAGCGTCTCAAAGAGCGGTGACACAGGGAGGTGGGCACTAGCGTCGTCCCATGACCACCCATCGCAGTGAAGTGCCCACCACCCACCGCGAAGTCCGGCTGGCCGCCCGCCCTACGGGCGCGGTCACCGACGACCTCTTCGAGATCGCCGAAGTGCCCGTACCGGAACCGGCGCCGGGCCAGATCCTCGTCCGCACCACCACCATGGGCGTCGCCGCCGTGATGCGCACCCTCATGGACGAACAGAGCGCCGTGCCGATGCCGTCCTACGAGATCGGTGCCCCGCTGCACGGCGCCGCCGTGGGCGAGGTGGTGGCCGCGCCCGGCACCGACCTCACCCCCGGCGACCTGGTGGAACACCGGCTCGGCTGGCGCGAGTTCGCCGTCATGGACGCCTCCCAGGCGCAGCGGCTGGACCCGGACCTGCTGCCCGACCCCGCGGCGTACCTCTCCCAGGGGCCCACCGCGCTGATGGGGATCGGGCGGGGCGCCGACGTGCGCCCCGGGGACACCGTGTTCATCACCGGGGCCGCCGGCGGCGTCGGGTCGCTCGCCGGGCAGCTAGCCAAGCAGCGCGGCGCCGCCCGCGTCATCGGCAGTACGGGCTCCCGCGCCAAGGCCGACCGGCTCATGGACGGGCTCGGCTACGACGCCGTGGTGATCCGCGGCGCGGGCCCGATCGTGGACCAGCTGCGCAAGGCGGCGCCGGACGGCGTCGACGCGCTCTTCGACAACGTGGGCGGCGAGCAACTGCAGGCCGCCCTCACCCTCGCCAACCGCGGCGCCCGGATGGCGATCGTCGGCGCGCTGGCCGCCCAGATGTCCGCCGCCGCCCCGGCCACGACCGAGATCGACACGCTGTCGGTCCTCTCGCGCAGCATCACGCTGCGCGGCATGGCCCTCTTCGACCATCTGGACCTCATCCCGGAATGGAACCGGCAGTTCGGCCAGGGGCTGCGCGAGGGCACGCTCACCTTCCCGCACGTGCGCTTCGAGGGGATCGAGCAGGCCCCGCGCGCGCTGCGGGAGTTGACCGAGGGCCGCCACCTCGGCGCGGTACTCGTGGACCTGTAAAGCGGTACTGGCGGGCCTGTAAAGCGTTATTGGTGGACCTGTAAAGCGGTCCGGCCCGCCTCCCGTCGCCGTCCCGCCCGCTCCCGCCCGCTTCGGCGGTCTCCCCGTTGTCAGTGGGATGTGTAACGCTCTAAGAGCGCACAGTCACATTCAGTGAGAGCTGGAGGGGGTGTTGCGGATGCGTACCGCGCTGCACGGAGCGGTCGTACTGGCCGCCGTGGTGTGTGTCGGCGGCTTCCTGGTGGGCGGCACGGCCGTGGTCCTCGCGCTGGTACTGGCCGGGGTGACGGCCCTGACATGGCAAGTGGCCGCGGCGTCGAGGCCGCGGCCACGGTGGGGCCGGATCGCCGGGGGCGGTGGGGCCGCGCCCTGCGGCCCCGCGCCCGTATCAGGCGTGCGAATAGGCGACCAGCGAGATGCCCACGTAGTGCACGACGAACGCCGCGAGGGTGAAGGAGTGGAAGACCTCATGGAAGCCGAACCACCGAGGTGACGGGTTCGGGCGCTTGATCCCGTAGATCACGCCGCCCGCGCTGTAGAGCAGCCCGCCGACGATCACGAGCACGAGGACGGCGACGCCGCCCTTCTGCAGGAAGTCCGGGAGGAAGAAGACCGCCGCCCAGCCCATCGCGATGTAGCAGGGTGTGTAGAGCCATCGTGGCGCGCCGACCCAGAAGACGCGGAAGGCGATGCCGAGGGCGGCGGCCGCCCAGATGCCCCACAGCAGGAGGTCCCGGCGGCCGTCCGGGAGCAGCAGGATCGTCAGTGGCGTGTAGGTGCCCGCGATGATCAGAAAAATATTGGCGTGATCCAGTCGGCGCAGGATCCCCAGTACCCGTGGGCCCCAGTTGCCCCGGTGGTAGATCGCGCTGACGCCGAAGAGCAGGCAGGCGGTGAGCGTGTAGACGCCGCACGCCACCCGGCCCCGGGTGCTGTCTGCCAATGCGGTGAGCATGACACCCGAGAAGAGGACCGCCGGGAACATCCCGGCGTGCAGCCACCCCCGCAGCTTGGGCTTGAAGGGGGCAGCCAGCGCGGAGACCGCGGAGTTCACGGCCTGAGCAGGGCTTTCGGCAGTGCGGCTGTCGGCGGCTTCGGGCGCGGAAGACATGGCCGCCACCCTATCTACGCAACCGTAGGTTACGGATCAGTCCGCCGAGTGGTGACGGTCACGAGGGGGCCCTCTGGACAGAATCCGGTCGGCGACGGATGATCATATGAGTGCGGTCGGCACCGGATGAGCGGTCACGAAGCATCCGGGTCGCAGCCCCCAAGGGGCCAACATCTTCAAAAGCGGACATTGTGCTGATGTTCGTAAAAACCCCTCATCTAGGAGCGATCGTGGCGCGCGACAACGCGGCTCCCTCCCTCAAGCACCCGACCACCCACCAGGAGCTCATCGCCTGGGTCGATGAGATCGCGTCGATCACCCAGCCGGACCGCATCGTGTGGTGCGACGGCTCGGAGGCGGAGTACGACCGCCTGTGTGAGGAACTGGTCGCCAAGGGAACGTTCAAGAAGCTCGACCCGATCAAACGGCCCAACTCCTACTACGCGGCCTCCGACCCGAGGGACGTCGCCCGTGTGGAGGACCGCACCTTCATCTGTTCCGAGAAGGAGGAGGACGCGGGCCCGACGAACCACTGGAAAGCCCCCGCTGAGATGCGGGAGATCTTCTCCGGTGAGCAGGGCATCTTCCGGGGCGCGATGCGCGGCCGGACGATGTACGTCGTCCCGTTCTGCATGGGCCCGCTGGGCTCGCCGCTCTCCGCGCTCGGCGTGGAGATCACCGACTCGGCGTACGTCGCCGTCTCGATGCGCACCATGACCCGCATGGGCCAGCCGGTCCTGGACGAGCTCGGCTCGGACGGCTTCTTCGTCAAGGCCGTGCACACCCTCGGCGCCCCGCTCGCGGAGGGCGAGCAGGACGTGCCGTGGCCGTGCAACTCCACGAAGTACATCTCGCACTTCCCCGAGGACCGCGAGATCTGGTCCTACGGCTCGGGCTACGGCGGCAACGCCCTGCTCGGCAAGAAGTGCTACGCGCTGCGCATCGCCTCCGTCATGGCGCGCGACGAGGGCTGGCTCGCCGAGCACATGCTGATCCTCAAGCTCACCCCGCCGCAGGGCGAGTCGAAGTACGTCGCGGCCGCGTTCCCGAGCGCCTGCGGCAAGACCAACCTCGCGATGCTGGAGCCCACGATCTCCGGCTGGACGGTCGAGACGATCGGCGACGACATCGCCTGGATGCGGTTCGGCGAGGACGGCCGGCTGTACGCGATCAACCCCGAGGCCGGCTTCTTCGGCGTCGCGCCCGGCACCGGCGAGCACACCAACGCCAACGCCATGAAGACCCTGTGGGGCAACTCCGTCTTCACCAACGTCGCGCTGACCGACGACGGCGACGTCTGGTGGGAGGGCATGACGGAGGAGACCCCCGCCCACCTCACCGACTGGAAGGGCAACGACTGGACCCCGGAGTCGGAGACGCCGGCGGCGCACCCCAACGCCCGGTTCACCACCCCGGCCGGCCAGTGCCCGATCATCGCGCCCGAGTGGGAGGACCCCAAGGGCGTGCCGATCTCGGCGATCCTCTTCGGCGGCCGCCGCGCCAGCGCGGTACCGCTGGTCACCGAGTCCTTCGACTGGCAGCACGGCGTCTTCCTCGGCGCGAACGTCGCCTCCGAGAAGACCGCGGCGGCCGAGGGCAAGGTCGGCGAGCTGCGCCGCGACCCGTTCGCCATGCTGCCGTTCTGCGGCTACAACATGGGTGACTACATGGGTCACTGGGTCAAGGTCGGAAAGAACGCCGACGCGGCCAAGCTGCCCAAGATCTACTACGTCAACTGGTTCCGCAAGAACGACGCGGGCAAGTTCGTCTGGCCCGGCTTCGGCGAGAACAGCCGCGTCCTGAAGTGGATCGTGGAGCGCCTGGAGGGCAAGGCCGAGGGCGTCGAGACCCCCATCGGCGTGCTGCCGACCAAGGAGGCCCTGGACACCGACGGCCTGGACCTGGCCGACGCGGACCTGGACTTCCTGCTCAGCGTCGACAAGGACGTCTGGCGCGACGAGGCCTCGCTGGTCCCCGAGCACCTCAACACCTTCGGTGACCACACGCCGACGGAGATGTGGGACGAGTACCGCGCGCTGGTCAAGCGCCTCGGCTGAGTCCCCTTTTTGCGGCTAAACCGCCGCCGCTCTCGCGGAGGTGGTTGCTCGCCGCGGGGGTTCCTCAATTGATGGCTGATGTGGAAATCCGGGGGCGGGCGGGTTAATCACCGCCCGCCCCCGGAAGCCGTGGGGTCAGGCGGTCGCCAGCCGTTCGGCGTCCGCGTGGACCCTGATCAGTTCCGCGGCCAGCTCCGCGGCGGCCTTGTCGGACCGGGAGTTGGCCACGACCAGGGCGTGCCCGGCGAGGGTGTGGGCACGGCGGTGGAGCGAGGGGACGCGCTCCGGGGCGCCGCCGGACGGCCGGGCGCGCAGCGGGAAGTCGCCGCCGCGCAGCCGGGCGACCTGCTCGGCGAGCCGGTCGGCGGCGTCGTCGAGCGAGCCGTCGGGCGTCAGCGCACGCAGCTCGTCGAGGGTGGTCAGCAGGGCGGTCAGATGCCCGGCGAGCCGGATGTCCAGCTCCTCCTCGCGGGAGCGGTGCGGGAAATCATCCTGCTCGGCCATGGTGTGGACCGACTTGGTGCGGATCGGCTCGTACATGGAATGGCCTCCTGGCAACGTCAGGAGACCATCCTACCTTGGACTCAGTCTAAAGTTGTCCCGCGTACAGAAAAAGAGTCCCCTCAGTACTGACCGTAACCGTCCAGGAAGCTGCCGATCCGGGTCACCGCATCCGTCAGATCGTCCTTGTTCGGCAGCGTGACCAGGCGGAAGTGGTCCGGCTCCGGCCAGTTGAAGCCCGTGCCGTGCACGATCATGATCTTCTCGGCGCGCAGCAGGTCCAGCACCATCTGCCGGTCGTCCTTGATCTTGTACACCTTCGGGTCCAGCCGCGGGAACGCGTACAGCGCGCCCTTGGGCTTCACGCAGCTGACGCCCGGGATCTGCGAGAGCAGGTCGAACGCCGCGTCACGCTGCTCCAGCAGCCGGCCGCCCGGGAGCACGAGGTCGTTGATCGACTGCCGGCCGCCGAGCGCCGTGGCCACCGCGTGCTGGGCCGGCATGTTGGCGCACAGCCGCATGTTCGCGAGGATCGTCAGCCCCTCGATGTACGAGGTGGCGTGCGCCTTCGGGCCGCACACCGCGAGCCAGCCGCTGCGGTAGCCCGCCACCCGGTACGCCTTCGACAGGCCGTTGAACGTCAGCGTCAGCAGGTCGGGCGCGAGGGAGGCGAACGGTGTGTGCGTCACGCCGTCGTAGAGGATCTTGTCGTAGATCTCGTCGGCGCAGACGATCAGGTTGTGCCGGCGGGCGATCTCCGCGATGCCGCGCAGCAGCTCTTCGTCGTACACCGCGCCCGTGGGGTTGTTCGGGTTGATGACGACGATGGCCTTCGTGCGGTCGGTGACCTTCCGCTCGATGTCGGCCAGGTCCGGCATCCAGTCCGCCTGCTCGTCGCAGCGGTAGTGCACGGCCGTACCGCCGGACAGCGACACCGACGCCGTCCACAGCGGATAGTCCGGGGCCGGTACGAGCACCTCGTCGCCGTCGTCGAGCAGCGCCTGCATCGACATCTGGATCAGCTCGGAGACGCCGTTGCCGAGGTAGATGTCCTCGACCGACAGCTCGATGCCGCGGGTCTGGTAGTGCTGCATCACCGCGCGCCGCGCGGAGAGCAGACCCTTCGCGTCGCCGTAGCCGTGCGCCGTGCCGACGCTGCGGAGGATGTCCTCCAGGATCTCCGGCGGGCACTCGAAGCCGAACGCGGCGGGGTTGCCGGTGTTGAGCTTGAGTATGCGATGACCTGCCGCCTCCAGCCGCATCGCCTCCTCAAGAACCGGGCCACGGATCTCGTAGCAGACATTGGCGAGCTTGGTTGACTGGATCACCTGCATGTCCGCCACCTTACGGGGGCGTAACAGGGGACGCGCGGTGTTATTGCGCACGTGGGAGGCGGTGCGGGGGCGGCGTACCCGGCGGCGCGGGGCGCCCTCGATGTGCATTCCAAGCCAGCGGCGACTTACCGCCGATATTTCGCAAGTCGTCACCATCGAGCGCTTCGTCATCCAAGCCGGCGACGAAATCCGCAGGCCGCTGCCGGGCGGCGGCCGGACGGGGTGTGAGCTTCGACATGCCGGGCGGACGGGCGACGCCGCACGCGCGCCCGGCATGTTCCGAAAGACGCGCCCTACCTCCGCGCCGCGGGGGTGCGCCGCACCGACCGGCCCGCGAGGACGTCGGTCCGCCTGCCGTCCTCGATCACGAAGCGCCCGTCGATCAGCACGTGCGGGATGCCCGTCGGGAGCGTGCGCGGCACCTCGAAGGTCGACCCCGCGGCCACCGTCTCCGGGTCGAACAGCACCAGGTCCGCGCGGTACCCCTCCCGTACGAGCCCCCGGTCCGGCAGCCGCAGCCGGGCGGCCGCCCGCCCGGTGAGGTGCGCGACGCACTCCTCCAGCGAGAGGATGCCCAGCTCACGGACGTACTTGCCCAGGTACTGGGGGAACGTGCCGTACGCGCGCGGGTGCGGCTTGGCGCCCTGCAGGATGCCGTCGCTGCCACCCGTGTGCACGCGGTGCCGCATGATCTGCCGGACGTTCTCCTCGTGCCCGACGTGCTGCAGGATCGTCGAGCCGAGGCGGTCCTCGATGAGCAGCCGGCGCGCGGTCACCCACGGCTCCTCGCCGCGCTCGGCCGCGCTCGCGGCGACCGTCTTGCCCACGTACCCGGCCAGCTCCGGATGCGAGACGCCGGAGATCTCGATCGTGTCCCACTCCATCGGGACGCCGTGGCAGCCGTCCGCGCCCTCGACCTCCATGACGTGCCGGATGCGGGCCGCCTCGGCGTCGTCCCGCAGCCGCGCCAGGATCGCCTCGGGCCCGCCCTCGCTCGCCCAGCTCGGCAGCATCGCGACCAGCGTCGTACAGCCGGGCGTGTACGGATACGTGTCCAGCGTGATGTCGGCGCCGTCGCCGAGGGCCTTGTCCAGCAGGGCCAGCAGCTCGGGCGCGCGGCCCTTGTTCACGCCGAAGTTCATGGTGGCGTGCGCCAGGTGCAGCGCGCAGCCCGCCTCCCGCGTCAGGCCCACCATCTCCTCGTACGCCTGGAGCGCGCCCGCGCCGTACGAGCGGTGGTGCGGGCAGTAGTACCCCTCGTACCGGGCCACCACCCGGCACAGCTCGGCCAGCTCGGAGTCCGAGGCGTACATGCCGGGCGTGTAGGTGAGGCCCGAGGACAGGCCCACAGCGCCCTGCTCCAGGCCCTCGGCGACCAGCCGCTTCATGCGGGCCAGCTCGGCGTCGGTCGCCGCGCGGTCGTCCCAGCCCATCGCCAGCATCCGGACCGTGCCCTGCGGGATCAGGTACGCGGCGTTGACCGCGATGCCCTGGCCGTCGAAGCCGTGGTCCAGCCGGTCGAGGTACTCGCCGACCGAGCGCCAGGTGAAGTCGATGTCCGAGCCGTCACCGTTCCAGCCCGCGATCTGGGCGCGGACCTCGGCGAGCGTGCGGTCGTCGACCGGCGCGTACGACAGCCCGTCCTGGCCGATGACCTCCAGGGTCACGCCCTGCGCCGCCTTCGCCTCGTGCGCGGGGTCGCGCAGCAGGGCGAGGTCGCTGTGGGCGTGCATGTCGATGAAGCCGGGGGAGAGCGCGAGTCCGTGCGCGTCGAGCACGCGCGCGGCCGACGGGCGGTCGCCCGCGCCCTCGGGCACGACGGCGGCTATCCGGCCGCCGTCGAGTGCCACGTCGGCCCGGTAGGAGGCACCGCCGGTGCCGTCGATGACGCGTACGCCGCGGATGACGAGATCCATGACCGGGCCTCTCAGAAGAACGTACGGACGAAGTCCGACACCGTGCCGTCGGCCTCGACCAGCGGGATCAGCTGCCACTTGTCGAAGGACGTGCACGGGTGGGACAGGCCCATCCCGATCCAGTCGCCGACCTCCAGCCCGGCCCCCGGCTCGGTGCGGATCCAGGCGTGCTGGTCGGAGAGGCCGGTCACGGAGACGCCGTCGGCGGGGCGCACCGAGCCGTCCCGGGCGGACCGGACGACCTGCGCCTCGGGCAGGTCCAGGTCGTACGCCGCGTCCCGCTTGCCCGCGTTGGCGAACGCCTGCGCGCCGTTGGGGCGCGAGACGACCTGCGCCCAGAGGCGGAAGGCGGGCTGCAGGGCGCCCTCGTCGGGGTGGCGGTTGAAGGGGGTGAGGTGGCGGTAGTGGCCGTCGTCGTGCGAGACGTACGCGCCGGAGCGCAGCAGCTTCAGTACCGGCCGGGACAGCTCGGGCACCTCGGCGAAGACCTCGGCGACCGTGTCGAACCACGCGCTGCCGCCCGCGCTCAGCACGATCTCGTCGAGGTCGGCGAAGCGGCCCGCCTTGTCGAAGTCGACGAGGAGGGCCACGAGGCGGCGCAGCCAGGCGGCGACCCGCTCGGCGTTCGCGTCCGGCACCTCGCCCTCGTAGCCGGCGATGCCGACCAGGCGGAGGGTGTCGGCGGCGGCGATCGCGTTGGCCAGGTCCAGGCAGGTGGCCTCGTCGCGGACGCCCGTACGGGCCGAGTCGCCCGCGCCCAGCTCGATGACGACGTCCACCGGGCGGGACGCGCCGGCCTCGCGCAGCGCGGCGTTCATCAGCTCGATGCCGCGGAGGGAGTCGACGTAACAGATGAAGCGGAAGTCCGGGTCGGCGGCCAGCTCGCCCGCCAGCCAGCGCAGCGCGGCGGCGTCCACCAGCTCGTTGGCGAGGAAGATCCGCTGGATGCCGAACGCGCGGTAGACCCGGGCCTGGTGCGGTACGGCGGCGGTGATGCCCCACGCGCCGTGCGCCAGCTGGCGGGCGAAGAGCTGCGGGGACATCGAGGTCTTGCCGTGCGGTGCGAAGGCCAGGCCGTGCCGGTTGGAGTACTCCTCCATCAGCGCGAGGTTGTGCTCGACCGACTCGGCGGACAGGGCCAGGACCGGGGTGGTGAAGCCGCCGGTGAAGAGGTTGCGGCGCTGGGCCGCCAGGGCGCCGACCGTGAGTCCTTCCGCGTCCGGAGGGAGGGCCTTGAAGCGGTGGTCCACCCGTTCGTCCGCGAGCTGTCCGATGGGGTGGTCGGACTGGGGATCGGCGGCCATGGGATGTCTCCTCAATTTCCTGTTGCATCATCTGCAACGCCCATTGCGCATATCGCTGAATGCTGTCTAGCATCCGTTTCATCGTCGGGTCAATGGTGGGAAACAGGGAGCTGAACACGCCCCCGCGACACCGCCACGGCCCCGCACCACCCACCGCAAGGAGCAGGGAAACACCGTGACCACAGCGACCACGCCACCGCACGTCACCACCGACGTCGTCTGCCTGGGCGAGTCCATGGTCACCTTCCTGCCCGCACGCCCCGGCAGACTCGCCGACGTGCCCTCCTTCGACCGCGGCATCGGCGGCGCCGAGTCCAACGTCGCCTGCGCGCTCGCCGCCATCGGACACCCCGCCCGGTGGATCTCCCGGGTCGGCACCGACGGCTTCGGCGACCACCTCCTGGAGACCATCGCCGCGCACGGCGTCGACGTCACCCACGTCCAGCGCGACCCCAAGCGCCCCACCGGCATCTACTTCCGTACCGCGGGCGAGCGCGCCACCGGTACGGAGTCGGAGGAGAACGCGGAGCAGCAGCTCGCCGAGGTCGTCTACTACCGCGCCGGCTCCGCCGCCTCCGCGATGACCCCCGCCCTCCTCGACGGACAGGCCCTCTGGGACGCCCGCGTCGTCCACGTCACCGGCATCACCGCCGCCCTCTCCGACGGCTGCCTCGACGTACTGAAGACGATCACCGAGCGCCGCCCGGGCCGCCCGCTCGTC
Organism: Streptomyces sp. NPDC026301; assembly: GCF_055567935.1. Lineage (NCBI taxonomy): Bacteria > Bacillati > Actinomycetota > Actinomycetes > Kitasatosporales > Streptomycetaceae > Streptomyces > Streptomyces sp. NPDC026301. The sequence continues at coordinate 41,037 of NZ_JBVHPN010000022.1, forward strand.
TCCTTCGACCTCAACTACCGCGTCGGCCTCTGGCAGGACCGCGCCGACGCGGCGCCCGGCATCCTCCTCGGCCTCGCCCGCGGCTGCGACCTGGTCTTCGTCGGCGAGGACGAGGCCGCGGCCGCCTGGGACGTGCACGGCCCCGCCGCCGTACGCGCGGCGCTCCCCGAGCCCGGCGTCCTCGTCGTCAAGCAGGGCGGCGAAGGCGCCACCGTGTACGAACGGCAGCCCGACGGCACCGACACCGTGACCTTCGCGCCCGCGCTCAAGGTCGAGGTCGCGGCCCCGGTCGGCGCCGGCGACGCCTTCGCCGCCGGCTTCCTCTCCGCGACCCTGCGCGGCCTGCCCGTCTTCGACCGGATACGGCACGGCCACCTCATGGCCGCCGCCTCCCTCACCGTCCCCGGCGACCTCGGCACCCCGCCCGCCCGCGAGCTCACCGACCACCTCGTCGCGCTCGACGCCGCCGCCTGGGAGACACTGCGACTCGGCCCCGGCTGGACGGACGACGGGGCCGGGAACGTACGGGTGGAGGTCCCCACATCATGAGTCAGACAGTCGACCGCGCGCTGAGCATCCTGCCGCTGCTCGCCCAGGGACCGGCCAACCTCGAACAGGTCGCCGACCGGCTCGGCGTGCACAAGTCCACCGCCCTGCGGCTGCTGCGCACCCTCCACGAGCACGGCATGGTCTACCGCCAGCCCGACCAGCGCTACCGCCTCGGCGCCCGGCTCTTCGCCCTCGCCCAGGAAGCCGTCGAGAACCTCGACGTCCGCGACATCGCCCACCCCCACCTGGCCGAACTCAACGAAAAGGTCGGCCACACCGTCCACCTCGCCGTGTACGAGGAGAACGAAGTCCTCTACATCGACAAGGTCGAGAGCCGCTACCCGGTCCGGATGTACTCGCGCATCGGCAAGCCCGTCGCGATCACCGTCGCCGCCGTCGCCAAACTCCTGCTCGCCGACCTCCCCGAGCCCGAGCGCCGCGCCGTCGCCGAACGGCTCGAATACCCCCAGTACACGGCCCGTTCAACCCCCGACGCCACGGCCTTCATGGCCGAGCTGGCCAAGGTACGCGAACAGGGCTGGGCCACCGACCTCGGTGGCCACGAGGAGTCCATCAACTGCATCGGGGCACCCATCCGCGGTGCGGACGGCCGGCTGGTCGCGGCGATGTCGGTCTCCGCGCCGAACGTCGTCGTCTCCGCCGAGGAACTCCTCAAACTGCTCCCCCTGGTGCGCCGTACCGCGGACGCCATCAGCCGGGAGTACTCCGGCAACGCCCCGGTAAGAACCCCGCAGGACCACAAGGAAGCCTGAGAACCACCATGACCGAGAAGACCGCCCTCACCCCGGCCACCCACACCACCCCGCCCGCGAAGTTCTCCCACGGCGTCAAGAAGGGCAACATCCTTCAGGTCGCCGGCCAGGTCGGCTTCCTCCCGGCCGAGGAGGGCAAGGCCCCCACCCCCGCGGGCCCGACCCTGCGCGAGCAGACCCTGCAGACCTTCGCCAACGTCAAGGCGATCCTCGAAGAGGGCGGCGCGAGCTGGGACGACGTCATGATGATGCGCGTCTACCTCACCGACGTCGACCACTTCGCCGAGATGAACGAGATCTACAACGCCTACTTCGAGGAGCAGGGCCTGAAGGAGGCGCCGGCCGCGCGTACGACGGTGTACGTCGGCCTGCCCAAGGGCCTGCTCATCGAGATCGACGCGCTCGCCGTCCTCGGCTGAGTCTCGGCTGAACCACCCCTCCGCCCTCCCGCTACCGCACGGAAAGAGGCGTCGGCCCCCTTGCCGTTAGCGCGAGTCCTTCCCCACCCGCACGACCTGCCGCACGGCGCGGCGCTCCGTACCGACGGGGCGCCGTGCCGCGGTCCCCCCTGCCTGGAACCCCCCTGCCTGACAACGGAGCCCCGCCATGTCCCCACTGTTCCTTGCCGCGGCCCCCACCCCACCGCCACCACCGCACACCGGCGGTCTGCTCGCCCTGATACCGGGCACGCCCGGCCTGCTCATCGTCGCGGCCCTCGGCATCGCCCTCCTCCTCTTCCTGATCATCAAGGTCAGGCTGCAGCCGTTCGTCGCGCTGCTCTCCGTCTCCATCGTGGTCGGCCTGGCCGCCGGGCTCTCCGTCACCGAACTCTTCGGCACCGTCCAGAAGTCCGACGTCGTCTCGATGATCGAGAGCGGCATGGGCGGCATCCTCGGCCACGTCGCGATCATCATCGGCCTGGGCACGATGCTCGGCGCGATCCTCGAGGTCTCCGGCGGCGCCGAAGTACTCAGCTCCCGCCTGCTCCGCCTCTTCGGCGAGCAGCGCGCGCCCCTCGCGATGGGCCTGACCGGCCTGATCTTCGGCATCCCGGTCTTCTTCGACGTCGGCATCTTCGTCCTCGCGCCGATCGTCTACGCCGCCGCCAAGCGCTCCGGCAAGTCGATCATCCTGTACTGCATGCCGCTGCTCGCCGGCCTGTCGATGACCCACGCCTTCCTGCCGCCGCACCCGGGCCCGGTCGCCGCGGCCGGCCTCTTCAAGGTCGACCTCGGCTGGATCATCCTGATGGGCCTGATCTGCGGCATCCCGGCCGTGCTGGCGGCCTGGGCGTACGCCGCCTGGATCGGCAAGCGCGTCTTCGTCCCGGTCCCGCACGACATGGTCGAGGCCGCCGAGGAGGCCAAGGCCGCGGTCGCCGCGGAGAAGGCGGCGGCCGGCGTCGGCGCCGACGAGAAGCCGGTGCCGCTCGGCACCGTCCTCGCCATCATCGGCACCCCACTCGTCCTCATCCTCCTCGCGACGTTCTCCTCCATCGCGCTGCAGCCGTCCTCCGGCCGCTCGATCATCGAGTTCTTCGGCCACCCCTTCACGGCCCTGACCATCGCGCTCCTCCTCGCGTACTACCTCCTCGGCATCCGCCGCGGCTGGTCCCGCAAGTCCCTGGAGACGGTCTCCACCGCGTCCCTGAAGCCGGTCGGCAACATCCTGCTGGTCGTCGGCGCCGGCGGGATCTTCGGCGCCGTACTCAAGGGCAGCGGCGTCGCCGACGCCCTCTCCGAGACCTTCCACAACGTCGGCCTCCCGGTCATCGTCCTGGCCTGGCTGCTCTCCGTCGTCCTCCGCGTCGCCCAAGGCTCCGCCACGGTCGCCATCGTGACGACCGCCGGCATCGTCCTCCCCCTGGTAGAGGCCCAACACCTCTCCCAGCCCCACCTGGCCCTCATCATCATGGCGATTTCGGCGGGATCTATTTTCGCCTCGCATGTGAATGACGGGGGGTTCTGGATGGTCGCCAAGTATTTCGGGATCTCCGAACGCGACACCCTCAAGACCTGGACGGTCCTGGAAACCGTGCTCTCCGTCGCGGGCTTCGTGGTCGCGGCGCTGGTGAGTCTCGTGGTCTGACGCGGTCATTGCCGTGCGCGGCCATTGCCTTGCCGCCCCCGTACCCCGAGTATGTGCATGACAACGCCGGAGATTGGTGTCTTCGGTTCGCATATCGGAGAGGACCCCACATGCACAGACCTCTCGTCGGCGCTCTCGCCAGTGCCGTACTCGGAAGCACGGCTCTCATAGGTGCGGGGGCCGGGACCGCTGTGGCCGATGCGCCGCGGGTGAAGGCCGTGGACTTCGCCGGGACCGTGGCGCTCAGCAACTGTTCCGGTTCGGTGGTGCGGATGCCGGACTCGGTGGACAGCGACAAGGCGCTGGTCATGTCCAACGGGCACTGTGTGGAGTCGGGGATGCCGGGGGCCGGTGAGGTCCTCGTCGACCAGCCGTCCAGCCGCAGCTTCACTCTGCTCAGCGCGTCCGGCGGCAACAAGGGCACGCTGCGGGCGAGCAAGATCGCGTACGCGACGATGACGGACACCGACGTCTCGCTGTACGAACTGACCTCCAGCTACGCCGACATCCAGCGGAAGTACGGCATCAAGGCGTTGCAGCTGGCGACCGAGCACCCCGCGCAGGGGGCCGGCATCAAGGTCGTCTCCGGGTACTGGAAGAAGATCTACTCGTGCAGCATCGACGGGTTCGCGCATGAGCTGAAGGAGGGGGAGTGGACCTGGAAGGACTCGGTCCGGTACACCTCCGGCTGCGACATCATCGGCGGCACCTCGGGCTCACCGGTGATCGACAGCGCCACCGGCAAGGTCGCGGCGGTCAACAACACCCTGAACGAGGACGGCGCACGCTGCACGCTGAACAATCCCTGCGAGGTGGATGGGAACGGCACCGTGACGGTCCGGCAGGGCATCGGCTACGCCCAGGAGACCTACGGCATACCCAAGTGCTTCGGTACGGGCAACAAGCTCGACCTGGGGAGGGAGGGGTGCGCGCTGCCCAGGCCGGCTGGGGAGTGACCGCCTGAAAGAGGGGCCCGCCGCCGGGGAGAGCCGGCGGCGGGCCCGTTCGCGGGCGGTGGGGTGACCCGCGGGTGTGGAGGGTGGTCCGGGGGGCGCCGGGGTGCCTACGGGAGGCCGTGGACGTGGCCGCCGACCTCGTTCGCGAAGGCGTTGCCGTTCGCCGCGTCCCAGTTGGTCGACCAGGTCATCGCGCCGCGCAGCCCGGGGTAGGTCTTCGACGGCTTGAACGAGCCGCAGTTGGTTCCCTTGGTGAGGCAGTCGAGGGCCGCGTTGACCACGTCAGGTGCGACGTATCCGCTGCCGGCGGCCCGGGAGGACGCCGGGACGCCGATGCCTATCTGCGATGCGTCCAGGCCGTTCTCCAGTTGGATACAGGCCAGCGAGGTGAGGAAGTCGACCGAGCCCTGGCTGTAGACCTTGCCGTCGCAGCCGTTCATCGAGCCGCTGTTGTAGTACTGCATGTTGACGGCCGTGAGGAAGTCCTTGATGCCGAGCGCCGTCTTGAAGTACTCGTTCTGCGGCGACTGCATGTCGACGGTCTGCGGTGCCATGGTGACCACGAGGTCGCCGTGCGCGGCGCGCAGGGACTTCAGCGCCTGGGTCATATACGTGGAATTGAGGCCGTTCTCCAGGTCTATGTCGACGCCGTCGAAGCCGTAATCGTCCATCAGCCGGCCGACGGAATCGGCGAAGTTCTTCGCGGAGGCGTCATCGGCGACGGAGACGGCGCCCTTCTCGCCGCCGACCGAGACGATCACGGATTTGCCGGCCGCCTTTTTGGCCTTGATGTCCGCTTTGAAGTCGTCCGTCGAGGCATAGCCGAGCGCGGGGTCGAGGGTGAAGCCGACCTGGCCGGGTGTGCCGGTGGCGTCGGCGAACGCGACCGCGATGATGTCGTAGGCGTCGGGGACGTCCTTGAGCTTCTGGACGGTGGCCCCGTTGTCGAAGTTCTGCCAGTAGCCGGTGACCGCGTGCGCAGGTGGGGCGGCCTGGGCGGGCTGGACGGCGCCGGCCGCCGTCAGTCCGGCGGCCGCCAGCGCGGCGGCGGCCAGGGTGCCGAGCAGTCTCTTTGTGAGCGTGAACGTGCGTGGGCGTGGGCGGACCACGACAGCCTCCGGTGGGGGGTGTGGGGGTGTTACGGAGTGCGCGTTCAGGGGCCCCTGTTGCTGCCCTACAACGTGGTCCAGACCAATAAATCTGTCAAGGGTTCGGACGGGAAGGGGAATTGGCGGAGATCACGTTTCGGAGCGCCTTTTCCGGGACAGGGGGCGGAATTCCTCGGCGGGCGCCCACTGTCCGTGCGCGTTATGCGGGAAGCGGAATTCCGGTGAGGGTGAACCGGAGTGGGGGTGCCCGAAACAGTACGGAATGGCGCGTCATGGGTGGGTCGTTGCGGGCGGGTAAGCGGCAACTGATCGCTGGTTGCCCTTACTTGTGGCTGGATCGCGCCCCTTGTCCGGATCCTGCCTTGCACCGACTTGTAAACTTGATCGTTCAACGGTAATGGCCGTGGATAGATCGCCGTTGATCGGTAAATGATCTCCGGAATGGCTACGGTGAGACCGTTGTGGTGACGGTCATCGGAGGCGGCGAAGTGTTTTCTGTTGCCCGGGACGCGGCTAAAGTCTGCGCAGGACAAGACACCGCAGCGAGGGAAGTTGTGGAGCGACTGACGTGGTGAAACGGGGACACACACATGCCGACCGCGATAGCCGTCACCAGCCCTGATCTGGTGCTCGCGCCGCCGGACAGGGTGACGCCCCCCGCGCATGTGCTCGGCCCTCCGGAACGCCAGTCGCTGGACGACGCGCTGTCCCAGATGCACTTTCTCCTGGAGCAGCACGGCCATGTCCTGGTGGTCCACTCCCTGGCGGCGCCGCAGGAGCACGTGCGCCGCCTGCAGACTCTTCGGTCCGTCCTGGAAAGTGACCGGATCGCGCTGATCGGCAGCGCGTTGCCGCCGCTCGGCGTCGGTCTGCTGGTCCGTCAGTTACGCCAGCTGTCGGCGTGCGACGTGGGCCCCGGTGTGCTGGGCGCCGCCGCGAAGCTGCTCACGTACTACATCCACGCGGGCGCGCTGCTGAACAGCGTGACCCGCCTCGACGCCGTGCCCGTCAGCCTCAAGGCGCACGCCAGATCCTGGGTGCCGGGCTCGCAGTTCGCCGTGCTGGCCCACCCCACCCCGCAGCTGGTCATGCTCGGGCAGGACGGCGCCCGGCTGCCCGGTCCCGACTTCCCCACCCACCTGACGGTGGCGCAGGGGCAGTTCGTATCGGAATGGCCGGCGACCCTGGCGCGTCAGTGGGCCGTACAGGCCGTGCAGCAGGCCGAGTTGCCCGGTGAGTCGGCGCGGTGGTGGGGGACCGGCCGGCTGACCGAGTTCGCGGCCGGCATCGCGGACACCGCCGTACTCGCCCGGCTCGTGGCCTCCGTGCACCGCTTCCCCTGCCCCTGGTGCGGTCTGGAACTGATCGGCGACCGCTGCGCGTTCTGTGCCGCCCCAGTGCTCCCCGCGGAACACTCCAGCCCCTCCGGCACCACCGCCACGCGCGGAGCCGGACCGTCCGGCCGGTCGCGGTAGCGGCCATCCGGTGCGGCGGCCACAGTGGGCACATGGACGGATTACTCGGCGACGGGGGCAGCGCACGACCCGGTCACGGCCCCGCCGCACCCGCACCACCCCTGCGTCATGCCCCGCCCCGCTCACCGTAATCGCCCTGAACGAGGTAGTCCGCAACCATGAACTCACGCCAGCGCCGCGGCATCGTCCTGCTGCTCCTGTCGGTCCTGTGCGCATTCGGCGCCTTCGCCGGCGTCCTCTCGGTGATCAGCGATGTGCGGTCCAAGGTGGGCCCCGAGGTCTCCGCGTACGAGCTGCGGACCGACGTCGCCGCGTACAAGGCCCTGAGCGCGGGGCAGTTCCGGAAGGTACAGGTGCCCGAGCGCTGGCTGCCGAGGACCGCGGTGCGGGACCTGGACCAGGTGGTGGGCAGGATCGCGGTCAATCCGCTGCGGAAGGGCTCGTTGCTGCAGTCCGACATGGTCGCCGACCGGCCGGCCCTGAAGCCGGGCCAGCAGGAGATCGCGATCATGATCGACGCGGCGACCGGCGTGGCCGGCAAGATCACGCCCGGTGCCTCGGTCAACATCTACGCCACCTTCGCCGGGGAGGACGGCGACGCCAACAGCTCCAAGGTGATCGTCAGCAACGCCAAGGTCATCGATGTCGGCCGGCTCACCGCGCTCAAGCCCCGGCCGGGCGAGACGGCCGACGCCGGCGGCGAGGCGGTGCCGATCACGTTCGCGCTCAAGACGCTGGACGCGCAGCGCGTCGCGTACGCGGAGTCCTTCGCCACCCACGTACGCCTGGCGCTGGTCGCGCCGGGCAGCGACGCCACCATCCCGGACGATCAGCGGGACTACACCCTGGCCGGGGACAAGTGAGGTAACGGATGGTCACACGAATCCTCCCGGCCGTCGGCGACGCGGAAGCGGCCCGCTCGGTGACGACGCTGCTGAGCCAGCTGCCGGACACCGAGCCCGCCCCGCCCGTCGGCAACTCCACGCTGCTTCTCGACACCCTCGCGCAGCTCGCCGAGGAGTCGCTCGCCGACCTGCCGGAGGTCGTCCTCGTCCACGAGCGCGTCGGCCCGGTGCCGGCACTGGAGCTGATCCGCGAGGTCGCCCTCCGCTTCCCGGCGGTCGGGGTGATCCTGATAACCGCCGACACCGGTTCCGGGGTGTACGCCGCGGCCATGGACTCCGGCGCCCGCGGCGTCGTCGGCCTGCCCCTGTCGTACGACGAGCTGTCGGCACGCGTGCACGCCGCCGGGAGCTGGGCGGCCGGGGTGCGCCGCCACCTGACGGCGGACGCCGGGCTGCCGGCCGGGCCCGGCGGCACGGTCATCACCGTCAGCGGCGCCAAGGGCGGCGTCGGTACCACCACGCTCGCCGTGCAGCTGGCGCTGGCGGCCAAGGCGGTGGGCAGGCACGTGGCGCTGGTCGACATGGACCTCCAGAGCGGCGACGTCGCGTCCTACCTGGACGTGCAGTTCCGCCGGTCCATCGCCGACCTGGCCGGCATCAAGGACATCTCGCCGCGCGTCCTGCAGGACGTGGTGCTGCACCACGAGACGGGCGTCGGGCTGCTGCTCGCGCCGGGCGAGGGGGAGCGCGGCGAGGAGGTGGACGAGCGGACCACCCGGCAGGTCATCGGCGCGCTGCGCAGCCGGTACCACGTGGTGATCGTCGACTGCGGGGCCCAGCTGACCGGCGCGAACGCCGCGGCGGTGGAGATGGCCGACGGCGCGCTGCTGGTCGTCACGCCGGACGTGGTCACGGTACGGGCCGCCAAGCGCACGGTACGGATGTGGGACCGGCTCCAGGTCCGCAAGGCGGAGGACACCCTGGCGGTGGTCAACCGGCACAACCGCACCACCGAGATCCAGCCGCAGCTGGTCGAGCGGATCGTCGGCACCCGGGTGGCCCGTACGGCCGTGCCCGCGGGCTTCAAGGAGCTGCAGCCGGCGGTCGACGCGGGCCGGCTGCAGGACCTGGACGACCGGGGCCAGGTCAAGCAGGCGATGTGGGCGCTGGCCGGCGAACTGGGGCTGGGCCGGGGCGCGGAGGACGGCCCGGTCGGGCACGGCCGGAGCCGGCGCGGCAAGTACCGCAACGACCGCGGCTCGATCGGCCTGCGGCGCCGCCGCGGCGGCGACCCGGCCGACGGCAGACCGGCCGGGGAGGGCTGACCTATGACGGCCTGGCGAGTACGTGCTGCGCGGCGCCTGCGACGGATGCGGCAGGACCGGGGGCAGGTGGCGGTCGAGTTCCTCGGCATGCTGCCGCTCATCCTGGTCACCCTGGTGCTGCTGTGGCAGTGCGCGCTGGTCGGTTTCACGTACACGCTGGCCGGCAACGCCGCCGACCAGGCCGCCCGCGCGGGCGCCTCGCGCGGCTCCGGGGCGTGCGAGCGCGGCGGCCGGTCGGACCTGGGGGCGAGCTGGCGGGCCGCCGCGCGCATCGGCTGCGGCGAGGCCCCCGGCCTGTACCGGGCCCGGGTCACGCTGGCCGTGCCGGTGCTGTTCCCCGGTTCCCTCGCCTTCCCCTTCCACGTCACCGGCGAGGCCGCCGCCGTGAAGGAGGACTGAGCCATGGTGCCGAGCGCGCGGCGGCGGGCCGACCGGGGACAGACGGCCGTCGAGTTCGTCGGCATGCTGCCGGTGCTGATCCTGGTCGGCCTGGCCCTGGTCCAGTTCGGCATCGCCGCGTACGCGATCCAGCAGACCGGTACGGGAGCGCGCGCCGCGGCCCGTACCGCCGGGCTGGACGAGCCGCAGATCAGCCCGGACGCGGCCGGGCGGGCGGCGATGAGCGGCTGGGTCGCCAGAGGGGCGGCCTTCACGCAGCGCACGGGCGGGCCGGACGCGGTGACGGTGACCGCCAAAGTACGCATCCCCTCGATCATCCCGTTCGTCGAAGACTTCGGCGCCACCGAGAAGACGGTCACCATGCCGCGTACGAAGGAGTCCGGACCATGAGCCTGAGGGCGCGCATCAACGCCCCCGAGGAGCGAGGCGGGCAGCAGGAGGAGAACCACCTCGTCGCCGTCTACCGCGGCAAGCTGCTGGAGGAGATCGACCTCGCGGAGATGTCCTCGCTGGCCGCGGCCGAGCGGCGGGCCCGGCTGGAGCGGGTACTGGGGCACATCATCAGCCGCGAGGGCCCGGTCCTGTCCACGCACGAGCGCGCCATGCTCATCCGGCGCGTCGTCGACGAGGCGCTGGGTCTGGGCATCCTCGAACCGCTCCTGGAGGACGCCTCGGTCACCGAGATCATGGTGAACGGGCCCGACCAGATCTTCGTCGAGCGGGCCGGCAAGGTCGAGCTGCTGCCGCTGCGGTTCGCCTCCAACGAGCAGCTGATGCAGACCATCGAGCGCATCGTCTCCACCGTCAACCGCCGCGTGGACGAGAGCAATCCGATGGTCGACGCGCGGCTGCCCTCCGGCGAGCGGGTCAACGTCGTCATCCCGCCGCTGGCGCTGTCCGGTGCCACCCTCACCATCCGCCGCTTCCCCCGCTCCTACACCCTGCAGGAGATGATCGGCCTCGGCTCGCTGGACGAGCACATGCTGATGCTGCTGTCGGGGCTGGTGCGGGCGAAGTTCAACATCGTCGTCTCCGGCGCGACGGGCTCCGGCAAGACCACGCTGCTCAACGCGCTCTCCGGGCTGATCCCCGAGGGCGAGCGCATCATCACCATCGAGGACTCCGCCGAACTCCAGCTCCAGCAGGCGCATGTGATCACGCTGGAGGCCCGCCCCGCCAACGTCGAGGGCAAGGGCCGGATCACCATCCGCGACCTGGTGCGGAACTCGCTGCGGATGCGCCCGGACCGGATCATCGTCGGCGAGGTGCGCGGCGGCGAGACGCTGGACATGCTGCAGGCGATGTCCACGGGGCACGACGGCTCGCTGGCCACCGTGCACGCCAACAGCGCGGAGGACGCGCTGATGCGGCTGCAGACCCTCGCGTCGATGTCCGAGGTGGAGATCCCGTTCGTGGCGATCAAGGATCAGATCAACAGCGCGCTGGACGTCCTCGTCCAGCTCACCCGGCACGCCGACGGCACCCGCAAGATCAGCGAGATCGCGATCGTGGACTCCTACGGCCGCGAGGACTACCGGCTCGTCTCGGTGGCCAAGTTCCTGGCCCGCCCGATGGCCGCGGACGGCAGAGTGCACGGCAGTTTCGAGTACTACCCGCTGCCGCGCCGGGTCGCCGACCGCCTCTACATGAAGAACGAGCCGCTGCCGGCCGCCTTCGGCGTCGCCTCCGACGCCGGGCAGCTCGTCATGCGCAAGGGCGAGTACCCCGCCTGACCCTCCGCCCGCCACCCCGCCCCCTCACGGAGGAAACCCCCGCCGCCATGGACAACCTCGCGCTCCTGACGCTCGGCAGCACGCTGCTGTGCTGCGTGTTCGCCGTGCTCGGCGTGCACGCCGTCGCCTCGGGCCGGGCGCAGCACGCCGCGCTGGTCGACCGGCTCGACCGGGCCGGGCAGCTCCGCGCGCCGGGCCGCCGCCGCGGCTTCGACGGCCTGGACCGCCGGCTGCGCGGGACGCGGTTCGGCAAGCGGCTGGAGATCCGGCTCGCCGCGACCGGCCTGGACCTCACGCCCGGCGTGTTCTTCGCCGCCGTGGTCGCGGCGGTGCTCGGCCTGTGGATCCTCGCCAGTGTGCTGCTCGCGCCGTTCTTCGGGCCGATCGCCGGGGCGGCGGGCCTGTGGGGCGCGTTCGCGTACCTCAACTGGCAGCGCCAGAAGCGCACCGAGCGGTTCATCGGCCAGCTCCCCGAGCTCTCCCGGGTGCTCGCCAACGCCACCCAGGCGGGCCTGGCGCTGCGTACCGCGCTGGCCATGGCCGCCGAGGAGCTGGAGGCGCCGGCCGGCGAGGAGCTGGGCAAGGTCGCCGACCAGCTCGCCATCGGCCACTCCATCGACGACGCGCTCGGCGCGCTCGCCGAACGGCTGCCCTCGCGCGAGCTGGTCGTCCTGGTCACCACGCTGGTACTCGCCAACCGGGCGGGCGGCACGGTCGTCAGCTCGCTGCGCAACCTCACCGAGACGCTGGAGGAGCGCAAGGAGACCCGTCGCGAGGTCCGTACGCAGCTGTCGCAGGTCACCGCCACCGGGTACGTCGTCCCGCTGCTGGGCCTGGGCGCGCTGCTCGTCATGAACGGCATCTGGCCCGGCGCCCTGGACAAGATCACCGGCAGCGTACTGGGCCAGGGCGCGATCCTCGTCTCGCTCGCCCTGTACGCGCTGGGCTTCGTCCTCGTCCGCCGGCTCGGCAAGATCGACGTCTGAGAGGCCGCATCATGGGACTCCTCTTCGCCCTCCTCCTCGGCCTCGCCGTCCTCGGCGCGGTGTACGGCTGGCGGCTGTACCGCTCCGAGGCCAAGCTGCCCGCCGACCTCGTCGTGGCGCTGGAGGTCGGCTCCTCCCGCACCAGCGCGGCGGGCTCGGCCATCGACCGGCTCGGCATGCGGTACGCGCCGATGGTGCTGCGCATGATGGGCCCCAAGCGCGTCGACCGGCTGCGCAAGCGCATCGACATGGCGGGCAACCCCGGCGGCCTCACCGTCGACCGGTACGCGGCCCGCCGCTTCGTCTACGGCGTCACCGGCGCGCTCGGCGCCCTCGCGATGGCGGCGAACGGCCAGCCGGTGCTGGCCCTCCTCATGGTCGGGTTCGGGCTCTTCTGGGTCGAGGTCGCCCTGTGGGCCGCCGTCCGGCAGCGCAAGGAGGCCATCGAGCGCACCCTCCCCGACTTCCTCGACGTGCTCGCCGTCGTGGTCTCGGCGGGCCTCGGGTTCCGCCAGGCCCTGGACCGTACCGCCGAGAAGTACCAGGGCCCCTGGTCCGACGAACTGCGCATCACGCTGCGCCAGATGGACATGGGCGTCAGCCGCCGCCAGGCGTTCGAGGAGCTGCGCAGGCGCAACGACTCCGAGCAGGTCGCGATGTTCGTCACCGCCCTCCAGCAGGGCGAGGAGCTGGGCGCGCCGATCGTCGACACGCTCATCGCGATCGCCAACGACATGCGGCGCACCGACGCCCAGAACGCCCGCCGCAAGGCGGCCAGGGCCGTGCCGAAGGCCACCACCACGATCACGATGGTGATGGTCCCGGCCACGATCCTGCTGATCGGCGCGGGGATGTTCCTGGGATCGGGGCTGCTGGGGTGAAGCGCGGCGCGGCGGACCGGCGGGTGCGGCGGGGCGGTGCGTTCCGGCGGCGCGCCGCCGCGCCCATCACCGCGGGCGGTCCGCTGCCGCCGCACGGCCCCGAGGACCCGGCCGCGCCCACCGCGGAGCCCACCCTCCGCCTCCAGCTCAGCGCGCTCCAGGCGCTGTGCCGGCAGGTCTTCGGCTTCCGGCTGGCGATGATCGCCCTCGCCACCCCGTTCGCGATCTACGGCACCAAGCGCGGCTGGCCCACGGTCCTGGTCTGCTCCGCCGTGCTGTTCACCTTCATGGCCTCCTACATGCTCTTCCGCGACTGGGAGCGCTTCGGGCCGCTGCTGCTGCGCCACCACTGGCTGCTCGCCCTGGACGCCGCCTTCGGCGCCCTCCTGCTCTTCACGGCCTCGCCCGCCAGCCCGCTCAGCTACGTCACGATGTGCACGCCGCTGCTGGCGGGCCTGGCCTACGGCTGGCGCGGCGCCGGCGTCTTCGCCTCGCTGACCGTCTGCATCGTCCTGCTGGCGTATGTGGGCGACGCCGACCTCGACGTCACGCTCGCCGGCTCCACCCTGCTGCCCGGCGTCTGCGTCCTGGCCGGCGCGGTCGGCGTCACCCTGCGCAACCTGATGCTGCGGTTCGGCGCGGCCAGCCAGGCGCTGAGCGAGACCCGCTCCCGGCTCGCCGTCAACGAGGCCGTCGAGTCCGAACGTGCCCGGCTGGCCCGCGAGATGCACGACTCGGTCGCCAAGACGCTGCACGGCCTGGCGCTGGCCGCCGACGGCCTGGCCGGCTCCGCCGACCGCACCGATGCCTCGACGGTCAAGCGCCGGGCCGAGCTGGTCTCCCGCGCCGCCCGCCGGGCCGCCGCCGAATCCCGCGAACTCCTCTCCGACTTGCGGCGCGAGACCGGCCTGGACGGCGGCGTCGACGTGTTCGGCGAACTCGCCGCGCGGGTCGCCGACTTCGCCCGCCGGACGAATTTCACGGCCTGCTACCGCCCGCTCGGCGACGCCGCCGCGCTCCAGGTCCCGCACGCCATCGCCCGCCAGCTGCTCACCATCGCCACCGAGGCCATGGACAACGCCCGCCGGCACGCGGCACCCAGCCGCCTGGACGTCTCGGCGGGCGTGGTCGAGAGCAGCCTGCGCATCAGCGTGTACGACGACGGCCGCGGCCTGCCGCCCGGCACCACCCTGGACGGCCTGCGCCGAGCCGGGCACTTCGGCCTGGTCGGCATGGTGGAACGGGCGGCCGGCATCGGCGCCCGCATCCGCATCGGCCGCGGCCGCGCCACGAAGGGGACGGAGGTCCGGGTGGAACTCCCGCTGGCGGCCGTCCTGCCGAAGGCACCGCTCGCGCCGCTCCCCGTACCGCTGTCCCGTCCCCCCGCCAGGCCGTGAGAGGAGGCCGCACCATGCCGGAATTCCGTGATCCGGGCGGCGCGCCCGCCACCGATCCGTTCACCTTCGACGACATGTTCCCCTTCGACGACGAGATGTTCGCCCTCGACGACGAGCCGTTCCCCTTCGGGGACGGGCCGTCGGGGTTCGGAGACGGGCCGTCGGGCTTCGGGGAGGCCCCGGCCGTCTTCGGGGACGGCCCCCTGCCCGGGCGGGGCGCGCCCCTCCGCGTCCTCGTCGCGGACGACAACCCCGTCGTACGCGCCGGGCTCACCGTCCTGCTCTCCGGGCGCCCGGACATCGAGGTCGTCGCGGAGGCCGCCGACGGCCGCCAGGCGTACGACGAGGCGCGCCTGCACCGCCCCGACGTCGTCCTGCTCGACGTGCGGATGCCCGGCGTCGACGGCATCTCGGCGCTGCCCCACCTCGCCCGCCTCGCGCCCGTCATGATGCTGACGTACAGCCGGGAGAGCGCGCTCGTACGGGAGTCGCTGCGGCTCGGTGCGGGCGGTTACCTCGTGCACGGCGAGTTCACCGCGGACGAACTGGCCGACGCGGTACGCGACATCACGGCGGGCCGCGCCCGCTTCACCACAACGGCCTGCAACGCCCTGCTGGCCCACGTCCGTTCCGGCGGCGCGCCGTACGGAACCGGCCAAGGAGCCGGTGCTTCACCTTCCGGCCACCGTGTGGGCGCCCCGGACGAACGCGCTGCTCCTGCAAATGGCAATTCCGGTCAGAATGGCCCGGCCGGGGACGCTAGTTCGCAGTATTGCGGGGCACACTCGGTCTCGAATTCATCGCGTCCGTTGCAAACCACTTCGCAACCGCAAGTCGATATGGCACAGTCTGCGACTGGGCCGCACCGAGCGGCCGCTGCCGTCCCCGCACAGCGGGACGGTGCCCGGTGGGCGCAGCAGGGAAACGGCACGGACCGGTTCGGGCTGAGCCATCGCGAGGCGGAGGTGATGGGACTGATCGCGGCAGGCATGACCAACGCGCAGATCGCCGCCACGTGCTTCATCAGCGAGAAGACCGTCAAGAACCACATCAACCGGATCTTCACCAAGCTGCACGCCACCAGCCGCAGCCAGGCCATCGCGGTCTGGCTCGGTACCGCCCGAAGGGGAACGCAGAGCCATGGCTGACGGGGGGACGGGCCGCCCGGCCCGACGGGTGCCCGGCGCGGACCGCGCCGATTTTTGGGCCCGCGGGGAGGTTTGGGCCCGGTTTTGGGCCCGGGGACCCATGCCGGGCGCGGTGTCCGCGGCGTACGTTTCCGGGGTCGCCGGCGGTACCGGCCGGGGGGAAGCAGGTGCCACGTACGGCGTGGAAGCCTGCGCGCCGGCCCGAACTCGGCCGGCCGGACCCGGAGGGGAACACCACCATCATGAACCAGCGGATGCTCAAGGCCACGACCGCCACCCAGGTGTACATCGGCTCCTGGCGGGACGCCTGCATCGAGCGGATGTACGGCCGGGAGCGCTCCAAGGGGCAGACCGCGGTGGAGTACATCGGCATGATCGTGGTGGTCGTGGCGATCATGGCGGCGATCGCCGGGTTCACGGACATCGGCGACACGATCAAGAACAAGATCAAGGCCGCGATCAACAGCGTCAGGACCGGCTGAACCTGCCCGCGCCGGGGATCTCCCGCGCGCCGCTGCGGACGTGCCGCGATTCAGGGCAGGCCCTCCCCATCTACATCACGGTGGTGGCGGGCCTGCTCTTTCTCGCGTTCGCGTACTTCGCGGTCGGACAGGCGGCGGCCGCCCGCAACGGCGCCCAGTCCGCGGCCGACTCGGCGGCGCTCGCGGCCGCGCAGGACGCCCGCGACCAGCTGCGCGAGGCGCTGCTCGGCTCCCTCCACGAGCCCGCCGACTGGCCCGTACTGATCAAGGGGCAGCTCTACGACGCGGCCAGGGCCTGTCTGGCGGCCGGCAGCTTCGCGCAGCGCAACGGTACCGCGGTGGCCGGCGACGGCTGCCGGCAACTGAGCGATCAGCGGGAGGGCTTCACCGTCCAGGTGCGCACCACCGGCGGCATGGGCGCCTCGGTCATCCCGGGCACCGAGAACGAGCAGGCAACGGCAAGTGCCGTCGCGGTCATCGAGCCGAAGTGCGCCCTGCGGCCGGACGAGAAGCCGGGCGGGGGCGGTACCGGTGACGAGGACCCGAAGCCGAAGCCCGGCGGGGACGACGGGGACAAGGACCGCGATCCCCGGCGCCTGAACCTGATGTGCGACGGCCAGGAGTGGTCCATCGATCCCGAGGAACCGGATCCCGCGCACCCGGACTTCCCGCGCGCGGCCGATCTGTTCTCCGTAAAGCTTGCCGGCTGAAGCCCTCTCACGGCTGACGGCGCGAAGACGAGTAGAGGACGAGTTCATGAGTATGTGGCAGATCACCCCGGCGCGACGGACGGTGGCCGCCGCTTCCCTCGCGGCGGCGCTCGCCTTAACGCTGTCCGCGTGCGGTGAGGACCCCGCGAAGACGGCGAACCGGATCCCGTCGTCCAGTCAGCAGCACACCAGTGACCAGGCCGGCGGCGAGCGGGCGCGGCAGCCCGAGCAGCCGGCCGACGACACGGTGATCGCCACGCTGCACGGCCCGCAGGGCATCACGCTGGACGTGACGTCGGCGACGCGCGACTCCAGCGGATTCGTCACCGTCAACGGCAACTTGAAGAACTCCTCGGGCAAGGACTTCACCGACACCGCCCAGTGGACCGGCCCCGAGCTGGCCATGAAGCGGGCCGCCGGCGACTCCCTCGGCGGCGCCACTCTCGTCGACAAGACCGAGAAGAAGCGGTACTACACGCTGCGTGACACGGAGAACCGCCCGCTGGCGACCACCGGCCTCGGCATCGTCGCGGCCAACTCCGACCAGAAGGTCTTCATGCAGTTCCCCGCGCCGCCCAAGAGCACGACGGACGTGGACCTGCAGATACCGACCTTCCAGGCCGTCTCCCTCACGCTGACGGACGCGTGATCCGATGAGCACCCCTCACCGCTACCGCGTGCGCGGGCCCGTACTGCTGCTGTCCTCGGCGCTGGCGGCGGGCCTGACGCTGGCCGGCGGGTCGGCCGCGCTCGCCGACGAGGACGTGCCGGCGGCGCCCTCCGTCTTCCGCGGCAAGGTCGACGTCAAGGACCCCGACCTCAAACTCCCCGAAGGCAAGACCCTCGCCGCGCCCAAGGTGCTGGACATCAAGACCGTCGTCGGCGACGAGCGCGGGACGGAGCAGCGCGAGGACTCCAACTCCGACGTGAAGTTCCAGCTCCAGGCCGAGGTGCTGTTCGGCAAGGACAGCGCGGAGCTGTCCGGCGAGGCGAACGACCGCATCGGGCAGATCGCCGACGAGATCGAGAAGCAGCACGCCACGAACGTGACCGTGGCCGGCTTCACCGACGACCTCGGCTCGTCCGCGCACGGCCTCAAGCTGTCCAAGCGGCGCGCGGACGCCGTCCAGCGGCAGTTGAACGAGGACCTCGACGGCAGCGGCATCACCTTCGAGATCCGCGGCTACGGCGAGGACGCGCCGGTCGCGAGCAACGACACCGAGGACGGCCGCGAGAAGAACCGCCGCGTGGAAGTGTCCTTCCCGCGGGCCGAGTGATCATGCCGGTGTCCGTGACGGGCGCCTCGATGTGAAGAGACACCACATAACCCCGTGAAGGTGGTGAAGAAGGCGCAGGCCGGACTCGACGCGGCACGGGGGCGGATGACAGCGTGCATCCGGACCGGGCGGGCGCCGGCCTGATGGCTGCCGTACGCGCCGGCCGGCGTGCCCGCGGCAGCAGACCGCGGGCACGGCGACGAAAGGCAACGAACGGAACACCTGAGTGGGAGCTGACGTGACACTGGATCTGACGGTCGGCGGTGTCTGGGGCCCGCGGCAGGAGAGCCCGGACCAGCTCGCCGAGCGCTGGCTGCGACTCCTGCGGCGGCTGGCGAGGATCGCGCCGGAGGACTTCGCGGGCTGGCGGGCCGAGGCGGTCGGACAGGCGGAGCAGCTGCCCGAGAACGTCGACGCGGACTGGTTCGCCTCGTACCTCTCGCGCGTCAATCCCCAGGACGACGCCGCCACGATCGGCTACTCCGCCGTCCTGGTCGCGGCCCGGCCCGGCCGGCCGATCATCACCCTGTGCGTCGGCGCCGGCGGGACACCGCAGTTCGCGCCGCAGACCGCCGTCATCACGATCCGCTCCGCCGACCTGAACGATTCGGCACCGCTGGTCGCCCGGCTCCCCGAGGTGCTCACCGCGATCGCGGAGGAGTGGGACGCGGACTGGGGCGACATCGCCGACGACGACCTCCTCGGCGCGCTGGAGAAGGAGTACGAGCTCGACAACTCCACGCCGCGCTGCGGCCGGGCCGTCTACCTCTCCAGCGGCCGCCGGGCGCTGATCCCGGAGGACGTACCGGGGCGCCGGTCGCACACCGAGCACGGCGGCCTGGTCATCGACCTCGGCAGGCCGGACGGCACGGGCCCGGACGCCGATCACGTACTCGCGGTCAACGGCCTGCTCCGCAAGGCCGGTGCGCTGGAGGAACTGCCGTACCCGATGGACCGCGCGAAGTGGTGACCGCGCGGCGGCAATATCCCGGCCCGGCGTAGGGGAGGGGACACCATGGGCAGGTGGCGGGACGGCCGGGGGCGGCTGGGGATCACGGCCGGCGAGAGCGTCCCCCTGGAGATCGCGGCCTCCTACCGCGCCAGGACCCGCGGGCTGCTGGGCCGGGACGGCATCGAGGGGGCCGTCCTGCTGACGCCCGCGAGCAGCATCCACACCTTCCGCATGCGCTTCGCGATCGACGTCGCGTACCTGGACCGTGACCTGACCGTCCGCGCCGTCCGCACCATGCGGCCGAACCGGCTCGGCCGCCCACGGCTCCGCGCTCGCCACGTCCTGGAGGCCGAGGCGGGCGCGATGGCCTGCTGGGGCCTGCGGCCGGGCACCCGCCTGACGATCGAGGCGCCGTAGGGGCCGCGTGGCCCGTTGTTGGGCCCCAGGGCCCATGACCGGGCCGCCGGCCGGCCGTACGGTCGAGGGGTGCATCCGCTCCTGATCGCCCTCGCCGCCGTGTTCGGGGCCGCCGCCGGGCTGCTCGTGCCGCGGGCCGCCTACCGCCTGGCCGTCGAGCCCGAGGAGGGGCGGCGCGCGGCGTGCCCGCAGGGCCACCCGATCACCGGCGTGGCAGGCGGCTGGCTGGGCCGCGCGCGCTGTACATCCATGGGGTCCGCCGCACTCGTCGCCGTCCCCGCTTCGGCCCCCCTCGCCTCCGCACCTCCCGTCCCCTGCCCGGCCTACGGCCCCGCGCGCGCCACCGCGCCCCTCGTCACCGCCGCGGCCTGCGCGCTGCTCGCCGCGGCCGTCGGGCCCCGGCCCGAGCTGGGCGTGTGGCTGCTGCTCGCGCCGGTCGCGGTGCTGCTGGCGACGGTCGACGCGGTGGTGCACCGGCTGCCGGACGTGCTGACCCTGCCGGCGGCCGGCGCCGCCGCCGCGCTCCTGGGGGCCGCCGCGCTGCTGCCGGGCCACCGCGGGTCCTGGACCGGCGCGCTCCTGGGCGGACTCGCGCTGGCCGCCGCGTACTTCGTGCTCTTCCTGATCCGGCCCGACGGGCTGGGCTTCGGCGACGTCAAGCTGGCGCTGACGCTGGGGATCGCGCTGGGCTGGTACGGCTGGGCCGTGCTCTTCCTCGGCGCCTTCGCGGGCTTCGTACTGGGCTCGGTGTACGGGATCGGGATGATGATCGGGCGGCGTGCGGACCGGAAGTCCGCGATGCCCTTCGGCCCGTTCATGGTCCTCGGCGCGCTGCTCGGCCTACTTCTGGGGGGATTCGGCACCACCTGAGCGGTATGTGCCCTATGGTCGTTTCCGCACCGCCCGTAGCGATCAGCTGGAAGCGCATCGCCCGGGCCGCCCGCCCCCGCGCCGGGGGCGGCACGGCCCGCGGCGACGAGCCACCAGCCGGTGTGCGGCACGGCGGCGCGCCGCTGCCCGGCAAGGCAGGGACCGAGGACCGTGAGGATTGGGGGCCGCGGAGGACCGAGACGGAACGATCGCACGACGACCGGTGAAGTCCGATACGAGGGCCGGGACAGCCCGGCCATTGCCTCGCGCTCCGGGTGCGCCGCGCCGCACTCGGGGCGCTTCCCTTTTCGCGGGCCCTCTGCGGCCGGCCCGCGGGCGCGTCAAGCCGGCGACCGTACGGGTGTCGCTCCTGCGGGGTATCCGTGACCGGCGGGACGAGAGCTCCGTCACGCTCGCGGCGTGGCGGCCGGGGACGGGTCCGACACCGTACGAAACAAGATCATTAAGCCCATGGGCCCGGCATGGGGCGGGCGGTGGCCCGCGAATTCAAGATCATTAAGGGAATTCGCGTGCCGCCCGGACGGGCTCACCGCGCCATGACCGACTCCGCGACGCGCGGGCCGACCGCCGATGATGCGCGAACCACGGCCGTTCCGGGGTTATGGTGGAAACCCCCCCTCGGGCCGGTCCGTATCCCCCCCACGGACCGGCCCGCTTTTTCTTTCCCCGCCCCGGGCGCCGCGTGCTAGCGCCGGGCCCAGATGTTGACGCCCTCCGTCGAGGTCGCGAATTCGTCGATCTCGGCCAGCTCGGCGTCCGTCAGCTCGTCCCCGCCGAGCGCCGCGACATTCGCCTCCAGCTGCGCGACGCTGCTCGCGCCGATCAGCGCCGAGGTCATCCGCTCGTCCCGCAGCACCCACGACAGTGCCAGCTGCGCCAGCGACTGGCCGCGGCGCTTCGCGATCTCGTTCAGGCCGCGCAGCCGCCGCACGACGTCCTCGGAGAGCAGGCCCGGGTCGAGCGACTTGCCCTGGGAGGCGCGCGAGCCCTCGGGGATGCCGTTCAGGTACTTGTCGGTGAGCATCCCCTGGGCCAGCGGCGCGAAGGAGATGCAGCCCATGCCCGCCGCGTCCAGGGTGTCCAGCAGCCCGTCGTCCTCGGTCCAGCGGTTGATCATGCTGTACGAGGGCTGGTGGATCAGCGCGGGTACGCCCATTTCCCGCAGAATGCGGGCGGCCTCGCGGGTCTGTGAGGAGTTGTAGGAGGAAACACCCACATACAGGGCCTTGCCCTGCTGCACCGCGGAAGCCAGCGCGCCCATCGTCTCCTCGAGCGGAGTGTCCGGGTCGAATCGGTGCGAGTAGAAGATGTCGACGTAATCGACCCCCATCCGCCGAAGTGACGCGTCGAGCGACGAGAGCAGGTATTTCCGGGAACCCCATTCTCCGTACGGGCCCGGGTGCATCAGATATCCGGCCTTCGTGGAAAGGATCATTTCGTCCCGGTAGGACCGGAAGTCCTGCGCGAAGATCTTGCCGAAGTTCAGCTCCGCGGAGCCGGGCGGCGGGCCGTAGTTGTTCGCCAGGTCGAAGTGGGTGATGCCCAGGTCGAAGGCGCGCCGCAGGATCGCGCGCTGCGACTCCAGGGTGCGGTCGTCGCCGAAGTTGTGCCAGAGCCCGAGAGAGATCGCCGGGAGTTTCAGGCCGCTGCGGCCGGTACGGCGGTACTCCATGGAGTCGTAGCGCGAATCGGCTGCGCGGTAGTCAGAGGTGCCAGTCATGACCATCTCCTTATCACGGACTTGTGACACACCTGATTGGGTCATTGCCACTCCTGAGAAGTAAAGTTGCGGACTTGAGGCGACGGGGGCGACCGCCAAATAGGCACGGAGGGGCTGGACCACACATGCTGCGATCTTCCGGGATGGGTATCCCGTATCCCCCTGTTGTGCGGGAGTTCGTCTACAAGCTGTACGAGCGCCGGGTGGAGCGCCGGCTGGACCACTCCCAGGTGCCCAAGCACATCGGCGTGATCCTGGACGGCAACCGCCGCTGGGCCCGCGCCGACGGTCTGACCACCGAGCAGGGGCACCAGGCGGGCGCGGCGAAGATCGAAGAGCTGCTGGGCTGGTGCGAGGAGACCGACGTCGAGGTCGTCACCCTGTGGATGCTCTCCACGGACAACCTCGACCGGCCCGAGGAGGAGCTCAAGCCGCTCCTCGGCATCATCGAGAACACCGTGCGGCGGCTGGCGGCCGACGGCCGCTGGCGGGTGCACCACGTCGGCAACCGCGACCTCCTCCCCGCCGGTACGCAGCGGGTGCTCAAGGAGGCCGAGGAGGCCACGGACGACATCGGCGGCATCGTCGTCAACGTGGCGGTCGGCTACGGCGGCCGGCAGGAGATCGCGGACGCGGTCCGCTCGCTGCTGCTGGACGAGGCCGGGCGCGGCGCCTCGGTCGAGGACATCGCCGAGACCGTCGACGTCGAGAAGATCTCCGAGCACCTGTACACCCGCGGCCAGCCCGACCCGGACCTGGTGATCCGCACCAGCGGCGAGCAGCGGCTGTCGGGCTTCATGCTGTGGCAGAGCGCCCACTCGGAGTACTACTTCTGCGAGGTCTTCTGGCCCGCGTTCCGCAAGGTCGACTTCCTCCGCGCGCTGCGCGACTACGCCTACCGGCACCGGCGTTACGGGGTCTGACTCCCCGCACCACGGGGTGGCGACGGCCTGTCAGGCGCGGGGCGTGACACGTCACATGGGGCCTGCCGCTCATCCGTAACCACGAATTCACTGGCCATGCGTCATATGCCGGGGCATGGCGGCAGGTGTTCGCGGGAATATCCCTTCCAGGACGGCACCCGAAGAGCCAGATCCAGATCCAGTGGGTGCCGCTCTGCAGCGGACGGCATGGGGCCGTCCGCCCGGGAGGCCCTTTGCGCATCACGGACGATCGTGCGGTCAGCACGGCCGACGCGGAGGGCCGGTGCCCGGCCCGCGCATCGCGGCCCGAGCCCGGCTCCATCCCCCGCGACGCCGTCGCACCCCGACCTCATCCGAGGGGGTTCGTCCACCCGTGGTGAACAGCAAGCAGCGCCGTGAGGCCGACCGGCGCACCTACGTCCTCGACACCAGCGTCCTGCTGGCGGATCCAGGCGCCATGGCCCGCTTCGAGGAGCACGAAGTCGTGCTGCCCGTAGTAGTGGTCACGGAGCTGGAAGCCAAGAGGCACCATCCCGAGCTCGGTTACTTCGCCCGGCAGGCCCTGCGCCGGCTGGACGAGTACCGCGTGCGGTTCGGCCGCCTGGACGCGCCCATCCCGATCGGCGAGGTCGGCGGCACGTTGAGGGTCGAGCTGAACCACTCCGATCCGGGGGTCCTCCCCGCCGGCTATCAGATGGGGGACAACGACTCGCGGATCCTCGCGGTGGCCCGCAATCTCCAGGCCGAGGGGTACGACGTCACGGTCGTCTCCAAGGACCTGCCGCTGCGCATCAAGGCGTCCTCGGTCGGCCTGCTGGCCGAGGAGTACCGCGCCGAGCTGGCGATCACCGACTCCGGCTGGACCGGCATGGCGGAGCTGACGATCACCGCCGAGCAGGTCGACGACCTCTTCGCCGTGGAGAGCGCGTACGTCCCCGAGGCCGCGGAGATGCCCGTGCACACGGGGCTCGTGCTCCAGTCCGAGCGCGGCAAGGCGCTCGGCCGGGTCACGGCCGACGGCCGGGTGCGGCTGGTGCGCGGCGACCGCGAGGCGTTCGGCATCCACGGCCGCAGCGCCGAACAGCGGATCGCGCTGGACCTGCTGCTCGACCAGGAGATCGGGATCGTCTCGATGGGCGGCCGGGCCGGCACCGGCAAGTCGGCGCTGGCGCTCTGCGCGGGCCTGGAGGCCGTACTGGAGCGCCGGCAGCACAGAAAGGTGATGGTCTTCCGGCCGCTGTACGCCGTCGGCGGGCAGGATCTGGGGTATCTCCCGGGCACCGAGGCCGAGAAGATGGGGCCCTGGGCGCAGGCCGTCTTCGACACCCTCACGTCGGTGACATCGTCCGATGTCATCGAGGAGGTGGTGGGGCGCGGGATGCTGGAAGTGCTGCCGCTCACCCACATCCGCGGCCGGTCGCTGCACGACGCGTTCGTGATCGTCGACGAGGCGCAGTCCCTGGAGCGGAACGTCCTGCTGACCGTTCTGTCCCGTATTGGCGCCAATTCGCGCGTCGTGCTCACGCATGACGTCGCGCAGCGCGACAACCTGCGGGTCGGGCGGTACGACGGCGTGGTCGCGGTCGTGGAGAAGCTGAAGGGCCATCCGCTCTTCGCGCACATCACACTCAACCGCTCGGAGCGGTCGCCGATCGCGGCCCTGGTGACCGAAATGCTGGAGGACGGGCGTATCTGATCCTCTATAGGGGCCGCACCCCGTATGAGGAGGTCGGAGCGGCTCCGACCCGTTGTGTGACCTGCGCCGTCCGGCGAAGCCAGAGAGCCTAGCCGGGCGGCGTCGGCGCGCGCGGAGATATCCGGAAACTCCTTGGCGTAAACGAGGTGTGAGCTTTCACACCCGGCTGAGAATTGATTCCACGCGTCCGGTTCGGGCAGAGTCTGGGACCTGTCAGGCCCCGCATACGGCACATCAGCACCCCCAGCGGTGTAGAACCACAGAACTGAAAAGCGTTCGCCGTATGCCGCCCGAGCACCACGCGGACCCCCGAGGGGGACGTACCGGGCCAGTGCCTCCTGTGACCAGCCGGCCCCACCCGCACTTCGGGGACGGAGCAATACGGAGGACAGCGCCAGGGGCACGATTGCGTCCGCGATGGTCACCTACGCGGACGACGCTGGAAGGAAAACGTGTGAGCCGGATTTCGGTCCGGGGATTCGCCGTGGCCTCCGCCACCGCGGTCACCACAGTCGGCGCCGTTGTCGGCGTCGCGTCGGGCGCTCAGCCGGGCTCGGTCGCCAACACCGAGGCCACCGCTGCCGACGCGACGATCGCCGACATCCCCGCGGGCCAGCAGGCCCAGGTGGAGACGGCGTCCCTCGTGCAGCAGGCGGATGACCAGTCCACCCAGGCGGACGCCGCCGCCCTGAAGACCGCCCAGGAGGCGGCCCGCAAGGCGGCAGCCGAGAGCGCACAGGCCAAGAAGGACGCGGCAGAGAAGCAGGTCGCGGCCGAGAAGCAGGCCGCCAAGGAGCGGGCGGAGGCCAAGAAGCAGGCCGCCAGCCGCTCCGCCGAGCGCGGTCCCCTCGGCGACATCGCCGTCAAGGCTTCGTACTCGATCGCAGAGACCCAGGCGATGGCCCGGCAGATGATGCCGGCCGACCAGTTCCAGTGCTTCAGCAACATCGTGGACCACGAGTCCGGCTGGAACTACCGCGCCACCAACGCCGGCTCGGGCGCCTACGGCCTCGTCCAGGCGCTGCCGGGCTCCAAGATGGCCTCCGCGGGCTCCGACTGGCAGACCAACCCGGCCACGCAGATCAAGTGGGGCCTGGGCTACATGAACGACCGCTACGGCAGCCCCTGCGGCGCCTGGTCGTTCTGGCAGGCCAACAGCTGGTACTAGACCGGCTCGCCGTACAGCGACGCGAAACCCCCGACCGCACCAGGGTCGGGGGTTTCGTGCATTCGGCACGGGTAACGTCGTCCCGTCAGTGACGGGACCGAGGGGGGAAGAGGAAGCGACATGTCCAGACTGCCTCAGTGGGTCGGCGGCGCGGGGGCCGGCCTGACGCGGCTCGCCGCGCGCCTGGAGGAACGGCGCCGGCGTACGGAGGCCGCGGCAGCCGACGGCGACGGCCGGCTGGGGCACGGCGCGGGGCACGGCCACGCGGTGCCGCCGATGCCGCCGGCGCCGCCCATGCCGGTGGAGCCGCCCGTCGTGCCCGGCGGTCCCGGCCCTGGCCGTGCGTCCTCGGACGGCGAGGCGGCCCGGGACGCCACGGACGCCACAGAGGCCACGGAAGCCGCTCCTGCCGCTTCCGCTCCCCCTGAGCCGCCGACGCCCCCTCAGGAGGCCCCCGCGGCCGCTGGACCGGCGTCCGTGCCCGCGCCGCCCGCGTACGCGCCGGCCGTGCCGTCCAGGGCCGAGCCCGTGGACGCGGTGCCGTGGGGGATACGGGTCGCCGCCGAGGCGGGCTGGCGGCTGCTCGTCCTGGCCGCGACCGTGTACGTCCTCGCGCGGGCCATCACCAGCATTCAGCTGGTGGTGCTGGCGTTCGTCGCGGCGCTGCTGATCACCGCGCTGCTGCAGCCGACCGTGGCCTGGCTCAAGCACCGCGGGCTGCCCAGGGGCCCGGCCACGGCCATCACGTTCATCACCGGCTTCGTCATCATGGGCCTGGTCGGCTGGTTCGTGGTCTGGCAGGTCATGGACAACATCGACTCGGTCTCCAGCCGGGTCCAGGACGGCATCAGCGAGCTGAAGGACTGGCTGCTGAAGAGCCCGTTCCATGTGACCGAGGGCCAGATCAACGACATCGCGAAGAACCTCCAGGACGCGATCGGCTCGAACACCGAGGAGATCACCAGCGCGGGCCTGGAAGGCGTCACGGTCGTCATCGAGATGCTCACCGGCATCCTCCTGGCGATGTTCACCACGCTCTTCCTGCTCTACGACGGGCGGCGCATCTGGGAGTGGCTGCTCAAGCTCGTGCCGAGCGCGGCGCGCGAGGGCGTGGCGGGGGCCGGGCCGCGGGCCTGGCGGACGCTGACCGCCTATGTGCGCGGCACGGTGATCGTGGCGCTGATCGACGCGATCTTCATCGGCATCGGGCTGTACTTCCTGAACGTGCCGCTCGCCGTGCCGCTCGCGGTGTTCATCTTCCTCTTCGCCTTCATCCCGCTGGTGGGCGCGGTGGTCTCGGGCGCACTGGCGTGCGTGGTCGCGCTGGTGACCCAGGGCGTGTTCACGGCGCTGATGGTGCTGGTGGTCGTACTGGCCGTGCAGCAGATCGAGGGCCACATCCTGCAGCCCTTCATCCTGGGCCGGGCGGTGCGGGTGCACCCGCTGGCCGTGATCCTCTCGGTGGCCGCGGGCGGGCTGGTCGCGGACATCGGCGGCGCGGTGGTCGCGGTACCGCTGGTGGCCGTCACCAACACGGTGGTGTCGTACTTGCGCTCGTACGCGCACGAACAGGCCCTGCGGAGGGCGCCCATGGCGCCGGCCCGGGACACCGACGGCTAGTCGCCGCGGGGGCTGGTCCCGTCGCCCGGCTCTCGCGCCGCGGTGGTTGCTCGCGCAGTTCCCCGCGCCCCTCCAGGGCGCGGTAGCCGAAGGGCCCCGCGGACGTCACGTCCGCGGGGCCCTTCGGTACGCGTGGGCGCGAGCCGGTGTTACTCGGCCAGCGTCGCCTCGGCGTCCAGCGTGGCGCCGACGGCCTGCAGGACGGCCGCGATCTTGACGGCCTCCTGGATCGTCTCGCGCTCCACGCCGGCCTTGCGCAGCACCTGCTCGTGCGAGTCCAGGCACATGCCGCAGCCGTTGATGGCGGAGACGGCCAGCGACCACAGCTCGAAGTCGACCTTGTCGACACCGGGGTTGCCGATGACGTTCATCCGCAGGCCGGCGCGCATCGTCCCGTACTCGGGGTCCGACAGCAGGTGCCGGGTCCGGTAGAAGACGTTGTTCATCGCCATGATGGCGGCGGCCGACTTGGCGGCGGTGTACGCCTCGGCGGAGAGGTTGGCCTTGGCCTCCGGCTCCAGCTCGCGCAGCACCTTCGGCGAGCGCGACGCGATCGCGCAGGCCAGAACGGTGCCCCACAGCTGCTGCTGCGGCAGGTCGCTGTTGCCGATCACCGAACCGAGGTTCAGCTTCAGGTCCTTGGCGTAGTCCGGAACGGCGGACTTCAGCTCATCGAGTGCCATGTTCGATCACTCGCCCGAGAGGAGCGCGACCGGGTCCAGGGTCTCGTCGCCCTTGGACCAGTTGCAGGGGCAGAGCTCGTCGGTCTGCAGGGCGTCCAGGACCCGCAGGACCTCCTTGGGGTTACGGCCGACGGAGCCGGCGGTCACCATGGTGAACTGGATCTCGTTGTTCTGGTCCACGATGAACACGGCGCGCTGCGCGAAGCCGTCCTCGCCCTCGATGCCCAGGTCACGCATGAGCTCGTGCTTGGAGTCGGCCAGCATCGGGAAGGGCAGGTCGGTCAGGTCCGGGTGGTCCTTGCGCCAGGCGTGGTGGACGAACTCGGAGTCGCCGGAGAAGCCGAGGACCTGGGCGTCACGGTCGGCGAACTCCTCGTTCAGCTTGCCGAAGGCCGCGATCTCGGTCGGGCACACGAAGGTGAAGTCCTTGGGCCACGCGAAGACGATCTTCCACTTGCCCTCGTAGGTCTTGTGGTTGATCTGCTCGAACTCCTGGCCCTTCTCCAGCGAGACACAGGCAGTCAGGTCGAACTCGGGGAACTTGTCACCGACAGTGAGCACGCGCACTCCTTGCAAGGTCGGAAATCCCTTTTGGGGCTTTCCTGGGGGTTGGACGGTCTCCACAGTGCCACAGGGTGCATTGATCAGTGAAATAGCTAGACTCGGTGGCGTTGATCGGAGGTGGTTATCAGTGGCCCAGCCCACTACCCCGGGCGCCGGACGTCCCCGGCAGCCCTCGCTCTCGCAGCTCCGCGCGTTCGCCGCGGTGGCCGAGCACCTGCATTTCCGCGAGGCGGCCGCCGAGATCGGCATGAGCCAGCCCGCGCTCTCCGGCGCGGTCTCCGCCCTGGAGGACGCGCTCGGTGTGCAGCTCCTGGAGCGTACGACCCGAAAAGTACTGTTGTCGCCCGCGGGGGAGCGGGTGGCCGCCCGGGCACGGACAGTGATGGAGGCGGTCGGCGACCTCATGGAGGAGGCCGAGGCCGCCCGCGCACCCTTCACCGGCGTACTGCGGCTCGGCGTCATCCCGACCGTCGCGCCCTATCTGCTCCCGACCGTGCTGAAGCTCGTGCACGGCACGTACCCGGACCTCGACCTCCAGGTGCACGAGGAGCAGACCGCCTCGCTGCTGGACGGCCTCGCGCACGGGCGGCTGGACCTGCTGCTGCTCGCCGTGCCCCTCGGCGTCGCGGGCGTCACTGAACTCCCGCTCTTCGACGAGGACTTCGTGCTCGTCGCGCCCAAGGAGCACTGGCTCGGCGGCCGCGGCGACATACCGCGCGAGGCGCTGCGGGAGCTGGACCTGCTGCTCCTGGACGAGGGGCACTGCCTGCGCGACCAGGCGCTGGACATCTGCCGGGAGGCGGGGCGCGACGAAGGGGCCGCCGTGACCACCAGCGCGGCCGGGCTCTCCACGCTCGTCCAGCTGGTGGCCGGCGGGATGGGCGTCACGCTGCTGCCGCGCACCGCGCTGCGCGTGGAGACCGGCCGCAACGAGGAGCTGACCACCGGGTACTTCGACGACCCGGCGCCCTCCCGGCGGATCGCCCTGGCCATGCGCACGGGCACGGCCCGCCAGCGCGAGTTCGAGGAGTTCGCCGAGGCGCTGCGGACGGCCCTGCGGCCGCTGCCGGTACGGATCGTGGGCTGAGACCGGAGCGGACGCGGGCCC
Organism: Streptomyces sp. NPDC026301; assembly: GCF_055567935.1. NCBI lineage: Bacteria > Bacillati > Actinomycetota > Actinomycetes > Kitasatosporales > Streptomycetaceae > Streptomyces > Streptomyces sp. NPDC026301. The sequence continues at coordinate 70,912 of NZ_JBVHPN010000022.1, forward strand.
TGGTGCTCACTCCGTACGGAGTCCGTCCGGCCGCATCATGCGCCACAGCGGCGGCAGGCTCAGCACGGTGACCAGCATGACGACCCCGGCGCAGCTGCCCGCGATGCCCGCGATCACGGTGCCGTCCACGTGCACGCCCGCGTGCGACAGGGTCAGCAGTACCGTGCCGAGGCCGATGCCCGCGATCACCGCGAGCACGAGGCCCAGCGCCACCGGGATCGCCGTCTGCCACAGCAGCGACCAGCCCATCGTGGAGCGGCGGGTGCCGAACGCGTCCAGTACGGACAGCAGCCGCCGGCGCTCGCGCAGCTGCTCGACCGTGGAGACGATCAGCCCGGCGCCGATGAGCAGCAGGACGATCACGGCGCCGAGGAAGAGCGCGGTGCGCACCCCGTCGTACTGCCGGTCGTGCGGGTTGTCGATCGCGGACAGCTCCCGCATCCCCGGGTTCGTGCGGAACGCCGCCGTGCGGATGCGCTCCACAGCTTCTGTCTCGCGCGCCTTGTCGTAGCCGACGAGCAGTTCCATCGTGGGGTCCTGCAGCCGGGCGGGGGAGAGCGCGCCGGGGGTGACGAGGACGTCGCCGGGCAGGTCCTCGCCGGGGTGCCGGATGGACTGCACCCGGCGCGCCGAGTCCGGCACGGTCCACGGCCGGGGCGGGCCGGTGTGCTCGTACCCGTTCGGCGGGTTCAGGTTCAGCCGCACGCCGGGGCGTACGAAGGCGGGATCGGTGGCGCGGCCGCCCTGGCTCTCCGTCACGAAGACGTCGCCGTCCCGGCAGGAGCCGATCCGGGCCTTGCGCCGCAGCTCGGCGCAGTCGCCGACGGTCACCGTCGCGGTCTGGACGGAGCGGTAGCCGTCGGCGTCGCGGGTGCCGCGGTCGCCCGCCCGGCCGGCCAGTGCGCGGACCGTGCCGTGCGCCCAGGTCACGCCGGGCGCGCGGCGCATCGTGGTCAGCGCGTCCCGGGTCCCCCGCCAGTCCGCGGCGCCGCCGCTCAGCTGGATCACCGGGCGGCTCGCCGACTCCTCGTAGGCCTGCGCGTATCCGGCCTGGTAGGTGGTGAAGACCATGTGGATCGCGATGGCGCCTGCGACCGCGACGGTGATGCCGCCGACCGCGCGGTGGGCGGCGCCACTGTTCAACTGGAGCCGCCGAGCGGCCAGTTGCCAGGAGACCGGGCCGCCGTGCAGCCGTGCCACGACCGCCTCGACGAGCCAGGGCAGCAGTGCGGTGACGCCGAGGAGCAGCAGGGCGGCGCCGAGCGCCAGCCGTACGACGTGGAACCAGCCGTCGACCCCCTGCGGATCCCAGGCCAGCGAGAGCAGCAGCGCGAGGCCGGTCAGGGGGAGGGCGAGCCGCCATCCGAGGCGACGGCGCCGCACCGGGCGCTCGCGCACCACGCCCAGCGGCTCGGCGGTCACCGAGCGCTGCGCGAACAGCGTGACCAGGACGGACGCCGCGGGGACGAGGACGGCGACCAGCGCAGCGAGGCCCGGCGCCGGCACCACGTCGGCGGGGAAGACATTGACGCCCCACAGGGTGACGGCGCCGACCGCCTGCCGCCCGGCTAGGAAGATCAGCAGCCCCGCCACCACGCCGAGCACCGCGCCGACCACCGCCTCGCCGGCCGCGATCCGGCGGGTGGTCGGGATGTCGGCGCCGACCAGCCGCAGCGCGGCCAGCCGGGCCTCCCGGCGGTCGCTGCCGAAGCGCACGGCGGTGCCGATGAAGACCACGACCGGCATCAGCAGGACCACGCACGCCATGACGGTCAGCAGCACGAGCCGGGCGCTCGGCGGCTGCGGGTCGAAGATCTTGCCGAAGTGCGCGATGCGGTACGCCTCGCCCGCCGGCCGGTCGTCCAGCCCCGCGACGAACGTCAGCTCCTGCGGGCCGAGCAGCCCGGTGTCGCCGATGGTGCCGATGACCTTGTAGTCCAGGCGTGCGCGCAGCTGCGCGCTGCCGGGCGCCGCGAGCAGCTCGCGCAGAGCGGGGGAGACGACCATCTCGCCGGGCCCCGGGAGGCGGTCGAGGCCGGGCGGTACGGGCGGGTGGGCGCCGTCGGGCCGTACCAGGCGGCCGCGCACGGGGTCGCCGTGGAAGGAGGTGTCCGCCTGGGCGTAGCGCACGGTGCGGTCCGAGGCGCGCGGCTCGTGCATCTGACCGAGATTTTCGCGGGCCTTCTCGCGGCCGTGCCAGGCGTCGAGTACCGACGGCGCGGAGGCGGCGAGCAGCAGGACGGCGACGCCGATGCCCACGCCGACCGCGCTCAGCGCCGTACGGAACCAGCCCTCGCGGCCGCCGGTGACCGCGAACCGGGCGCCCATGGCGAGGTCGCGCAGCCAGGCGGCGGGGCCGCCGGGTGAGCCGTGCGGCGGGCGGCCGGACCGGGGGCCGGCGGCGCGGGTGCCGAGCAGGGTCGTCACCGGCCCGCCAGGGATTCCCTGACCCGCCCGTCGCGGACGGTGATCTCGCGGTCGGAGTAGGCGGCGACGCGGGGCTCGTGGGTGACCAGGACGACGGCGGCGCGGGTGTCGCGCGCCGCGTCGGTCAGCAGGGTCAGGACGCGTTCGCCGTTGAGGGAGTCCAGGGCGCCGGTCGGTTCGTCGGCGAACAGGACGCGGGGGCGGCCGGCGAGGGCGCGCGCGACGGCCACGCGCTGGCCCTGGCCGCCGGAGAGCTCGCCGGGGCGCCGGCCGGCGACGTCGTCGACCTCCAGGCGGGCCAGCCAGTCGAGGGCCGTGGCCTCGGCGGTCTTCCGCTTGGTGCCGTTGAGCCGCAGCGGCAGGGCGACGTTCTCCAGGCAGGTCAACTCGGGTACCAGCTGGCCGAACTGGAAGACGAAGCCGAAGTCCGTGCGCCGCAGGGCGCTGCGCTCCGCGTCCGGCAGCGCTGTCAGCTCCCGGCCGGCGTAGCGGACGCTGCCGGAGTCCGGCCGGACGATGCCCGCGAGGCAGTGCAGCAGGGTCGACTTGCCGGAGCCGGAGGGGCCCATGACGGCGACGACCTCACCGGGGTGCACCGAGAAGTCGGCGCCGTCCAGCGCGGGCGTGCGCCCGTACGCCTTGTGCAGCCCTTCGCCGGCCAGTATCGAGCCGTCCGGCGTCATCCGCGCACCGACTGGGCGAGCTTGTCGAGGCGGGCCGCGGTCAGCTCCAGCCAGCGCAGGTCCGCTTCGAGGTGGAACAGGGCGTGGTCGCAGATCAGCTGGTCGGCGAGGTCGCCCTTGCGCTTGCGCTCGGTCAGCCCGCGCATCAGCCGCAGGTGTTCGCTGCGCTGGGTGTCCAGCAGCTCGGCGGCGTCCCGGCCGGTCATCAGGGCGAGCACCACCTTCGTGTAGAGCGTGGAGTGCAGATACGGCTCGGGCTTCTCCGGGCGCTGCAGCCACTGGGCCACATCGGTCACACCGGCGTCGGTGATGGCGTACCGCTTGCGCTCGGGCCCGGCGCCGGCCTCGATGCCGTCCACCTCGACCAGACCGTGCTTCAGGAGCCTGGACATGGTCGAGTAGACCTGGCCGTAGTGCAGCGGACGGTCCTGCCCGAAGTGCTCGTCGAAGGCCCGCTTGAGGTCGTAGCCGTGGCGGGGTCCGGACTCCAGCAGGCCCAGCAGGGTATGACCGATAGACATGGCGACCAGCTTACGTGGGGTATCCACGCCATGTATACCTCGGGTGAATAGGTGTCACTCGTCGTCCGGAGCGGGCGGGTCTTCGGCCTTCGGTGGCCGCCCCCGGCGCCGCATCGCCCCGGCGTCCTTGGGCAGCCGCCCCGCCTCCGCCAGCGCGCGGCGGAGCAAGAACTCGATCTGCGCGTTGGCGCTGCGCAGTTCGTCACCGGCCCAGCGCACCAGCGCGTCGTGCACCGACGGGTCGAGCCGCAGCAGCACCTGCTTGCGCTGCTGCGGCCGCCGCCCCGGAGTCCCGGGCTCCTCGCTCTGCGGGCTCACTGGTAGAGCGAGCCCGTGTTCAGGACGGGCTGCGCGGCGCGGTCACCGCACAGCACCACCATGAGGTTCGAGACCATGGCCGCCTTGCGCTCCTCGTCCAGCTCGACGATGCCCTGCTCGCTGATCCGGTCCAGGGCCGACTCGACCATGCCGACCGCGCCCTCGACGATCTGCTGGCGGGCCGCGACGACCGCGCCGGCCTGCTGCCGCTGGAGCATCGCGGAGGCGATCTCGGGGGCGTACGCGAGGTGGCTGAAGCGCGCCTCGATGATCCGGACGCCGGCCGCCTCGACCCGCGCGGTCAGCTCGGCGGCGAGCTTCTCGGTGATCTCCTCGGCGTTGCCGCGCAGCGAGAGCGCGTCCTCGTCGTGCGCGTCGTAGGGGTACTCGATCGCGATGTGCCGGACGGCCGCCTCGGTCTGGGTGGCGACGAACTCCAGGAAGTCGTCCACCTCGAAGAGCGCCTGTGCGGTGTCCTCGACCCGCCAGACGACGATCGAGGCCAGCTCGATGGGGTTGCCGTACGCGTCGTTGACCTTCAGGACCGCGGTCTCGTGGTTGCGGACCCGGGTGGAGATCTTGGTGGCGCTGGTGAGCGGGTTGATCCAGCGCAGGCCGTCGGTGCGGATCGTGCCGACGTAGCGGCCGAAGAGCTGGATGACCCGGGCCTCGCCGGGCGCGACCATCTTCACGCCGCCCATGCAGAAGAGGGACGTGATCAGCAGCAGGATGCCGACGACGATCATCGTGGCGCCGAGCGCCTTGTTGCCGTCCGCCGAGCTCGCGGCGCCGAGGATCGCCAGCGCGATGCCGCCGATGACGCCGACGACGGTCAGCAGCAGACCGAGGCCGCCCGGAATGCTGTGCGCGGTGACCTCTCTGACCTGCGGGGCCGGCAGGGTCGGCCTGTCGGGCTCGGTGGTCGCGGGCGGGGTGGGCGTGTGGTCGGACATGGGGGTCCCCCGTTCCGTACGGCAGTCACTCCGTACTTACGTGCTTGCTTACTTACGTGCTTTCGCTGGTCTAGCAAAGTGATAGCTATTTAAGCGCGACGGGCGAGGCGGCGCAAGGCGGACGCGGAAACTCCCGAACGGTTGCACAGGAACGGGGTGCTCATTGTCACGTCCGGAAAAGGCTTGATCGATGCCTATGTGATGACACCCGGGGGTTAGCTTCGGAGGCTGGGTTATTGGGGGCGGAACGACTGGAGTGACACGAGCGATGGGACGAGCCGACGCCAGACGGGCGCAGAAGAGGGGCAGTCGCCGGGCGAAACGGAAACGGGGCGGCGGCATAGGCCGCTTCTTCACCTTCAAGAAGCTGCTCGGCGCGTTCTTCACCGTCTGCCTGCTGGGCATCCTCGGCTTCATCGGCCTGTACCTCGTCGTCGACGTGCCCGCCTCCGCCAACGGCCAGGCCGCCGCGCAGAGCAACGTCTACAAGTACGCCGACGGTTCGGTCCTGGCCCGCACCGGCTTCAACCGCGAGAGCGTGCCGATCAGCGACATCCCCAAGGACGTCCAGCACACCTTCGTCGCCGCCGAGAACAAGACGTTCTACCAGGACTCCGGCGTCGACCTGAAGGGCACCACGCGCGGCATCCTCAACACCCTGCGCGGCCGGGGCAAGCAGGGTGGCTCGACCATCACCCAGCAGTTCGTGAAGAACTACTACCTGACCCAGGACCAGACGGTCAGCCGCAAGCTCAAGGAGATCGTGATCTCCCTGAAGGTCGACCAGAAGCTCAGCAAGAACGAGATCCTGGCCGGCTACATCAACACCAGCTACTACGGCCGCGGCGCGTACGGCATCGAGGCCGCGGCGCAGGCGTACTACGGCGTGCACACCCGGGACCTGACGGTCCAGCAGGGCGCCTACCTCGCCTCGCTGCTCCAGGCGCCCAGCCAGTACGACTGGGCCATCGCCACCGACGCCGGCAAGAAGCGGGCCCAGGAGCGCTGGAACTACACCCTCGACAACATGGTCGAGATGAAGTGGCTGGACCCGGGGAAGCGGCAGGGCCTGACGTTCCCGGTGCCGCACAAGCCCAAGCCCAGCTCCGGCCTGAAGGGCCAGAAGGGCTACCTGGTCAAGCTCGCCGACCAGGAGCTGGAGAAGCAGGGCGTCACCGAGGACGAGCTCGCCGCCGGCGGCTGGACCATCAACCTCGGCGTCGAGAAGAAGCGGCAGGGCGCGCTGGAGTCGGCCGTCCAGGAGAAGCTGACCAGCAAGCTGGACCCCAAGTCCCGTGACGTGGACGCCGACGCGCAGGCCGGCGCGGTCTCCGTCGATCCGAAGACCGGCCACATCGTGGCGCTGTACGGCGGCAAGGGCTACCTGGAGCACTTCCTCAACAACGCCACCCGCGACGACTACCAGCCGGCCTCCACCTTCAAGCCGCTGATCCTCGCCACAGCGCTGGAGAAGAACTCCACCACCCAGGACGGCACGCCGATCACCCCGGACACCGTCTACGACGGCACCAGCCGCCGCCCGGTCAAGGGCAGCGCCATCGGCTTCGCGCCGCGCAACGAGGACGAGAAGGACTACGGCCCGATCAGCGTCCAGACGGCGATGAACAACTCCGTCAACTCCGTCTTCGCGCAGATGGGCATCGACGTCGGGCTGGAGAAGGTGCGGCAGACCGCCGGACAGCTGGGCATGAACGCGGAGAAGATCACCGCCCGCCCCGCCATGACGCTCGGCTCGATGGGCGCCAGCCCGCTCCAGATGGCCGGCGTCTACGCCACCCTCGACAACCACGGCAAGAAGGTCAGCCCGCAGCTGGTGACCTCCGCGCAGCGCGGCGAGGAGGCCCCGGTCGACCTGCCGGACCCGATCGGCGGGCAGGTGCTCGACCGCACGACCGCGGACACCGTGACCTCCGTACTGACCGGCGTGGTCCAGGACGGTACGGGCGCCGCGGTCCGCAACGCCGACTACGACATCGCGGGCAAGACCGGTACCTCCGACGACAACAAGTCCGCCTGGTTCGTGGGCTACACGCCCCGGCTGGTCACCGCCGTCGGCCTCTTCGGCGAGAACGCCGACCCGCCGCACAACCAGGTCACCCTGAAGGGCGCGGGCGGCGGCGGCCGGGTCAACGGCGGCGGCTACCCCGCGGAGATCTGGGCCGCCTACACCCAGAACGCCCTGGGCGGCGAGCTGTCGGCCCGCTTCGACCTGGACACCGACCTCGGTGCCGGGGTCGCCCCGACCCCCACCCCGACGCCGACCGAGACCGAGGAGTCCGAGTCCCCGTCGCCCAGCCCGTCGGAGACCTCCGAGTCCCCCACGCCCTCGCCGACCCCGTCGCCCAGCGAGTCGGAGACCAGCGAGCCGCCCACCGAGTCGGCCTCCCCGACGCCGAGCGAGTCCTCGGACCTCCCGCTGCCGGACGGCGGGGAGGAGACGGAGAAGGACAACGGGCACGGCAAGCACCCGACGCTCGGCGAGTAGCGAGTAGCGAGTAGCGAGCAGCGAGCGAACGACGGCGGGCCCGGGGCGAGAAGCCCCGGGCCCGCCGTACGTTTCCGTGCTGCCGTACCGCCTACTCCCGGCCCGGCAGCCGCCGTGCGACCGGCGGCATCGAGATCTCGAACCACACGACCTTGCCGGTGCTCAGCCGGGTCGCGCCCCAGCGCCGCGCCAGCCGGTTGACCAGGTACAGGCCCCGGCCGCCCTCGTCCGACGGGCGGGCCTGCCGCAGCCGCGGCAGCTGCGGCACGTCGTCGCCGACCTCGCAGCGCAGTACGTCCGTGCGCAGCAGCCGCAGCGTGATCGGCCGTTCCGCGTACCGCACGGCGTTGGTGACGACCTCGCTGACCAGCAGCTCGACCTGGTCCGTGAGGTCTTCGAGGTCCCAGCGCTGGAGCGCCCTGCGGGCGAGGCGGCGGGCCTGCCCGGCGGTCTGCGCCTTCGGGTCGAGGTACCAGTACGCCACGTCGCTCGGCGCGATCCCGTCGAAGCGGGCCGCGAGCAGCGCGATGTCGTCGTCCCGGTCGCCCGGGCCGAGCATGTCCAGCACCTCGTCGCAGAGCGGCTCCAGCGGCGGCGGGTTCGGCCCGGTCAGCCGGGCCGTCTCCGTCAGCCGCTCGCGCAGCTGCTCTATGCCGGTCCACACGTCCCGTATCCGGGACTCCACCAGGCCGTCGGTGTAGAGGACCAGCGTCGCGCCGGCGGGCGCGTCCAGCTCGACCGCCTCGAAGTCCACGCCGCCGACGCCGATCGGGGCGCCGGGCGGCACGCGCAGGACCTCGGCGCGGCCGCCGCGGTGCAGCATGACCGGCGGCGGATGACCGGCGTTGGCGATGATGATGCGGTGCGCGACCGGGTCGTAGACCGCGTACAGGCAGGTCGCCATCCGGTCCGTGCCGAGCCGCTGGGCCTGCTCGTCGAGGTGGTGCAGCACCTCCTGCGGCGGCAGGTCGAGCCCGGCGAGGGTCTGCGCGGTGGTGCGCAGCTGCCCCATGATCGCGGCCGAGGTCATCGAATGACCCATCACATCGCCGACGACCAGGGCGACTCGGGACCCCGGCAGCGGGATCGCGTCGTACCAGTCGCCGCCGACCCGCGCGGTCTCGGCGGCCGGGAGGTAGCGGCTGGCCAGCCGCACGCCCGTGGGCTGCGGGAGGGAGTCGGGCAGCATCGTGCGCTGGAGCGCGTCGGCGATGTACGCCTCGCGCCCGTACAGCACCGCCTTGTCCACGCCCAGCGCCGTGTGGGTCGCCAGCTGCGCCGCCACCAGCAGGTCGTCCGGCTCGAACGCCGGGCGGTCCGGGCGGCGCAGGAAGACCGCGGCGCCGATCACCCGGCGGCGGCCGCGCAGCGGCGCCAGGATGACCCGCTGGCCCTGCGGCATCCGCGTGCCGGTGCCGAGCAGTTCGGGCAGCGCCGCCTGCGCGGCCTGCGCCTCGCCGAAGAGCGGGCGCACCCCGCGCAGCACCTCGGCCAGCGGCCCGCCGGGCACGACCTCGGCGAGCTCCGCCGCCATTCCGCCCATCGCCGGGCCCAGGTCGGGCTGTGCGGGCAGGGTGGGCAGCCGGCCGCCGTTGGTGTCGGCCTCCTCGGGGATGCGGTCGGTGCGCCGCAGCCGCAGGACGACGGGCCCTGCGGGCCGCTCGTCGCCCACCGGCAGCGGGTCGCGCAGGTACACCAGGATCGCGTCGGCGAAGGTCGGGACCGTCGCCCGGCACAGGCCCAGCACGATCTCGTCCAGGTCGATGCCGCGCGCGATCCGCCGGGTGGCGGCGCCGACGAAGCGCAGCCGGTCGCCGCCGGGCTGCCGGGCCGGCATCGGCTCACCCCCCTCGGCCGGATGTGCCGACCGGGCCGGCGGCGCCTCCGGGCGCCCCGGCTCCTCGGCCTGGCGCCGGCCGCCGCCCTGGCCGCGGCCGCGGCGCGGCCCCGGAGGCGGTACCGCGGGCTCCTGGGGCCGCTGCCGGGCGCGGCCTTCGCCGTCGCGCGGCCGTCCGATGGCGCCCGGACCACCGCCCTCGTGCGGGCCCGGCCCTTCGTCCGGCTCCTCGGCACGGGAGCGGGCCCGGCCGGCCGGGCCGTGCGCGGCGCCGCCGTCGGAGACGCCGGTGGGGTCGCCGCCCGGGCCGCCGGCCTGGGTGTGGTCGCCGGCGTTCTGCGCGGCCTTGCGGTCGGCGGCGTCGGCGGTCCGCCGGTCCCGCGGCCGCCGGCGCTTCTTCCCGCCGCGCCCCGGGGGCGCGGGCAGCTCACCGGGACCACCGGTGGTGCGCCCCGGCGGTCCCGCGGCCCCGGAGCCGGGCAGACCGGGTCCGGGCAGGCCGGAGCCGGGGAGATCGGCAGGGGCTGGGCCGACGGGCCGCTGCAGGGCCTCGCGCGGATCGGCGGCGCCGTGCGCCGTCGTCTCCGGCAGACCCCGCGGCGGCATGGCCGGGGGCGCGGCCGGCAGGGGTGCCGGTCGCGGCTGGTGGGAGGTGGGGTGCTCCGTCACGCGTGGGATTCCATCCGTCCGGGGCTGCGCGCCTGGCGCGCTGCGTCTCAAGCGCGTCGCAGGTGCAGGAAGAGCTGGATTTCGGGTGGCACGTCCGTACTGGCCGGGGCATACGCATACGAGTCCTCCCCGGTGACTTCGAAACCCGCGTCGCGCACGACATGGCGCAAGTCGTCCCGCAGGTAACCCGATACCCGGATCGTGTTGCCCAGGAACGGAATCGGGTAGTCGTCCACGTCGGACTCGACCATCGACAGGGCGAGCAGCCCTTCGGGCCGCAGCAAGGAGTGCAGCATCCGCAGCGCGTACGGGATTTCCGCGCGCGGCAGCATCAGCAGGGAGAAGAAGGCGGCAACGCCGTCGAAGGAGCCGGGACCGCCGAGCCGGCCGTCCCGCAGGTCCGCGAGGTCGAGGTGGTGGAACTCGGCGGACGGAACGTTCTCCCGGGCCGACCTGATCATGGTGGCGGAGAGGTCGACGCCCACGACCCGGTGGCCGGCGCCGGACAGCTGGGCGGCGGTGGGCAGGCCCGTACCGCAGCCGACGTCCAGCACGCGGGAGCCGTCCGGCAGCGCGGCGGCGAGCCAGGCACCGGCGGCGCGCTGCCCCTCCTTGTGAGGGAACGCGCTGTCGTAGGTCGCGGCGATCGCGTTGAACGCCTCGGCCTGCCCGGCCCGGTCCAGTGCTAACCGGTTCAGGCCCTCGTACCCGTCGTAGCTGTCGCTCACGACCCCGCCCCTCCTGCGACCGCGGTCAAGTTCGGTTTCCAGTTCTGGAGTTGCGTCTGTGCCTTCTTGCGCCCTCTTGCGGAGGACGATCCTACGTTTGAACCAGTGGTGTGCAGCAAGGGGGCTCGCCCCTGAGCATGGTTTAAAAGGGAACGCATGTTCCCCGAAGTCCCTGCATTTCGGGCGGTTCCGCCGACTCGGAAGCCGAACTCTTCCCTCTCGCGGGTGCGGATTTCGCACAAGCGGCCGCTTTTTGGCGGCCGGTCATGCGGCGCGGGTCATGCGGTGCCGGTCATGAGACGCCGGTCATGCGGCGCTGTCACGTGGGGGAGGGGCCCCGCGCCCGTCCCAGTCGTCCGGCAGCACCGGCAGCCGCCACTGCGGATCGGGCCGCCAGTGCTCCCAGCCGTCCGCGAACGGCGCGCCCCAGGCGGTGATCCGCTCCACCGCGGCCCGGCCCGCGGCGCGTACCTCCTCGGCCTGCGCGGCCGGCATCAGCCCGTCCGCCTGCGCCTGCGCGAACTCGTCCTCGTCCCGCCACTCCCAGTGCCGGTCCGGGTAGACCGCGATGTCCAGGAAGTGGTCCTCGGAGTCCACGCCGCCGGACCAGCGGCGGCGCGGCTCCTCCAAGTTCACGTACCAGTTCTTGAACCGCCAGCCGCGCTCCCAGAAGAGCCACACCGACCACGGCTCCCCGGGCCGGGCGAGCTTGAGCACGCCGGTGCCGAACCAGCGGTCCCGCACCATGCGCCGCGGCTTGGTGTACCGGCTGGCCAGCGGCTCGCGGTGGACCGGCGTGCCGTCCGCGAGCACCGGCTTCACGCAGTCGGTGCCCGGCGCCATCCAGACGGCGAGCAGCTCGTCGGTGTCCTGGACGACGGTGACGGGCCGGCAGATGTGGAAGCGGTCGGTGGCGTTGCCGCGATAGCGCCACAGAATGTGTTCGCCCGGCGCCCAGCGCGCGGTACCGGACGCATGGCCGTCCCTGGTCTCCACCGTATCCGCTGTCATGCGCAGATCTTAGAGCCTGTGTCACGCCCCCGGCCGGGCGCCCGCCGCCTGGCACGCACTCTCGCGGCGTTGCCGAAACGCCCACGTAGCTCCGCTACGAAGACGCTCCGGCGCCTTGCGACAGCACGCACCAGACGACGTTCGCTGATCCGACCGGGGGCATGACACAGGCTCTTGGCGCGTAACCGGCGCACCGCCGTGACATGGGCCGCAGCGACCGTCACGGATGCGTCATGCGCAGCACGTCGAGCGCCTCGTCCAGCTGGGCCTCGGTCAGCGCTCCGCGTTCGACGTATCCGGACTCGATCACCACCTCGCGGATGGTCTTCCGCTCGGCGAGCGACTTCTTGGCCACCTTCGCCGCTTCCTCGTACCCGATGTACTTGTTGAGCGGGGTGACGACGGAAGGGGAGGACTCGGCGTATTCCCGGGCCCGTTCGGCGTTGGCGGTGATCCCGTCGACCGTACGGTCCGCCAGCAGCCGCGCCACATTGGCCAGAAGTCGTACCGACTCCAGGACGTTCTTGGCGATCACCGGCAGCATCACGTTCAGTTCGAAGTTGCCCGCGGCGCCCGCCGCGGCGACCGTCGCGTCGTTCCCCGTCACCTGTGCGGCCACCATCAGGGCCGCCTCGGGAATGACCGGATTGACCTTGCCCGGCATGATCGACGAGCCGGGCTGGAGGTCCGGCAGCGTGATCTCCGCGAGGCCGGTACGCGGCCCGGACGCCATCCAGCGCAGGTCGTTGGCGATCTTCGTGAGGCCGGTCGCGACGGTCCGCAGCTGGCCGCTGGTCTCCACGATGCCGTCCCGCGCGCCCTGCGCCTCGAAGTGGTTGCGGGCCTCGGTCAGCGGCAGCCCGGTGGCCCGCGCCACCTCCGCGATCACCGCGGCGGCGAAACCGGGCGGGGTGTTGATGCCGGTCCCCACGGCCGTGCCGCCCAGCGGGAGTTCGGCGAGCCGGGGCAGGGACGCCTGCAGCCGCTCCACGCCGTACCGGATCTGCGCCGCGTACCCGCCGAACTCCTGGCCCAGGGTCACGGGCGTGGCGTCCATCAGGTGCGTCCGCCCCGACTTCACCACCTCCTTGAACTCCTCGGCCTTGCGCTCCAGCGCGGCCGCCAGGTGCTCCAGGGCCGGCATCAGGTCGGCGGTCACGGCGGCGGTCGCCGCGATGTGGATCGAGGAGGGGAAGACGTCGTTGGAGGACTGGCTGGCGTTGACGTCGTCGTTGGGGTGCACGTCCCGGCCCAGCCGCTCGGTCGCGAGGGTGGCCAGCACCTCGTTGGTGTTCATGTTGGAGGACGTGCCGGAGCCGGTCTGGAAGACGTCGACGGGGAAGTGGTCGTCCCAGCGTCCCTCGGCGACCTCGGCGGCCGCGTCCTGGATCGCCCGCGCGACGTCCGCCTCCACCACGCCCAGCTCGGCGTTGACCTTCGCCGCCGCGGCCTTGATCCGGGCCAGCGCCTCGATGTGCGCCCGCTCCAGCCGCTGTCCCGAGATGGGGAAGTTCTCCACGGCGCGCTGGGTCTGGGCCCGCCACTTCGCGCCGGCGGGGACCCGCACCTCGCCCATGGAGTCGTGCTCGATCCGGAAGTCGCCCGAGGTGCTCAAGGATGTGCCGTTGTCGCTCATGCCTATGTCAGTACCCGGGGACGGACATCTGTTCCCGGGTACTGATCCGATTCGGCGAATGCGGCGCTCCGGGCCTTCCGGCGGCGCCGCTCCGGCGCGTCACCACTCGCGGGCGCGGCGGGCCTCGTCCCGCGAGTCGTCCAGCGCCGCCCACCGCAGCGGGTGCGTCGGATGCCCCACGACCTCGTCGATCTCCTCGTGCGCCTTGTCCATCAGCTGTCCGGCGATGTCCATGAGCGCCCGTGCGCCCGCGATCTCCTCACCGACCCGGAGCTGTTCCGGGTCGGTGGGGTGGCGGTCGGCGCGGCCGTGGCCGCGGCATTCCGTGCCGTCGCCGAGCCGTACCAGGGCGGCGGCCCTGGTGCGGTCGCCGTCCTCCGCGAATTCCATCTCGATGTGCCAGCCGACCAGCGTGTGTGTCTGCATGGTGGCTCACCTCCAGCGGTCCCTCTTCTCAGAGTGCGCCGCCGGAGCGCTGATCACCACAGCTGGGAGCCGGGAGTTCCGGAGGACGGGCCGGGGCGTTACGCGCCCTGGCGCACCGGGATGCTGGTGAAGGTCGGCGCCGGGGCCGGGTCGGTGAAGAAGTCGTTGCCCTTGTCGTCCACGACGATGAACGCCGGGAAGTCCTCGACCTCGATCCGCCAGACCGCCTCCATGCCCAGCTCCTCGTACTCCAGGACCTCGACCTTCTTGATGCAGTCCTGGGCGAGCCGGGCCGCCGGGCCGCCGATGGAGCCGAGGTAGAAGCCGCCGTGCGCGTGGCAGGCGTCGGTGACCTGCTGCGAGCGGTTGCCCTTGGCCAGCATGACCTTCGAGCCGCCGGCCGCCTGGAACTGCTCGACGTACGCGTCCATCCGGCCGGCCGTCGTCGGGCCGAACGAGCCGGAGGCGTAGCCCTCGGGCGTCTTGGCCGGGCCCGCGTAGTACACCGGGTGGTTCTTCAGGTACTCCGGCATCTCCTCGCCGGCGTCCAGCCGCTCCTTGATCTTCGCGTGCGCGATGTCACGGGCGACGACCAGCGTGCCGGTCAGCGACAGCCGGGTCTTGACCGGGTGCTTGGTCAGCTCGGCGAGGACGTCGTCCATCGGCCGGTTCAGGTCGATGGCGACGGCGTCCAGGTCGGCGCCCGCGCCCTCGGTCAGGTTCTCGTCCGTGGTCTCCGGCAGGAAGCGCGCCGGGTCGGTCTCCAGCTGCTCCAGGAAGACGCCCTCGGCGGTGATCTTCGCGACGGCCTGGCGGTCGGCGGAGCAGGACACCGCGATCGCGACCGGGCAGGACGCGCCGTGCCGGGGCAGACGCACCACGCGCACGTCGTGGCAGAAGTACTTGCCGCCGAACTGCGCGCCGATCCCGATCTTCTGCGTCAGCTCGAAGACCTTCTCCTCCAGCTCCTTGTCGCGGAAGCCGTGGCCGGTCGGCGAGCCCTCGGCGGGCAGCTCGTCGAGGTAGTGCGCCGAGGCGTACTTCGCGGTCTTCATGGCGTACTCGGCGGAGGTGCCGCCGACCACGATCGCCAGGTGGTACGGCGGGCAGGCGGCCGTGCCGAGCGAGCGGATCTTCTGCTCCAGGAACTTCATCATGGAGCCCTCGTTGAGGACCGCCTTGGTCTCCTGGAAGAGGAAGGACTTGTTGGCCGAGCCGCCGCCCTTGGCCATGAAGAGGAACTTGTACGCGTCACCGTCGTTCGCGTACAGCTCGATCTGGGCCGGCAGGTTCGAGCCGGTGTTCTTCTCATCCCACATGGTCAGCGGGGCCATCTGCGAGTACCGCAGGTTCAGCTTCGTGTACGCGTCGTAGATGCCGCGGCTCAGGGCCTCCTCGTCGCGGCCCTGGGTGAGCACGTTCTGGCCGCGCTTGCCCATGACGATCGCGGTGCCGGTGTCCTGGCACATCGGGAGCACGCCGGCGGCCGCGATGTTCGCGTTCTTCAGCAGGTCCAGGGCGACGAACTTGTCGTTGCCCGAGGCCTCGGGGTCGTCGATGATCTTCCGGAGCTGGCCGAGGTGCTCGGGGCGCAGGTAATGCTGGATGTCGTGGATCGCCGCTTCCGCCAGCTTGCGCAGCGCCTCGGGCTCGACCTTCAGGAACGTGCGCCCGTCGGCCTCGAAGGTGCTGACGCCGTCCTTCGTGATGAGGCGGTAGGGGGTCTTGTCCTCGCCCGTGGGCAGAAGGTCGGTATAGGCAAATGCCGGGAGGGCAGGGCGGGAAGAAACGGGCATTGCGGCCAATCCTCACTCGACGGTGACTTCGCTGTCATCAACGGCAGCCTCAACAGCCTAGAACGCCGCGCGCGGCCCGCCGCTGTGAGGTAAGGCTCAGTTCCCGTTCTCACAACTCGCTTAGAAATCATCTGCAGGGTGCCGTCGCATGACACGTTTCCTGAAAGCCGCGACAGGTTCCCGCAAGCGGCGGGCCGCGCTCGCCGCGCTGGCCGGGACCGCGCTGACCGCGAGCACGTTCACCGCGCTGCAGGCGTACGCCGGGCCCTCGGACGACGCCGGGACGGTCGCCCTGCGGATCAAGGGCGGCGAAGCACACGTGGATCCCCGCACGCTGCGGATCACCGCCCGTACGGCGAGCGGTACGGAATCCGTGCTCTCCGCCGCGGCGGCGGAGTCGCTGGGCACCCCGACCCCGGTCTCCCGCCACGGCGCCACCTCGGCGAGCTGGTCCTACCCCGACCGCGGGCTCACCGTCTCGGTGGCCGCCCGCGACGGGCGGCTCGTCGTGGACATGCACGCCAAGAAGGACGGCAGCATCGCCTGGCCGGCGGCGGGCGCCGGACAGTCCAAGGACGCCGCCTACGAGCTGCCGCGCGGCGAAGGCCTGCGCGTCCCCGCCGCCGACACCTTCTGGAACTCCGAGGAAGCCGGCCTGACCACCGCGGACGGCATCGACCTCAAGGATCTGACCATGCCCTTCTGGGGCACCACGGCGGGTGGTCACGGCGTCAGCACCATCGTCCCCACCGACCTGGGCACCCACCTGCGGTTCGTCTCGAAGGGCGGGGAGCTGCGCACCGCGGCCGGCCACGACTTCAGCCGCGCGGACGGTACGGACGACTACACGGTGGCCTTCTCGCTGACCGACGGCTCGCCCGTCGCGGCGGCCAAGGACTACCGCGCGTACCTCGCCTCGAAGGGACAGCTCGGCAGCCTGAAGCGCAAGATCCGCGAGAACCCCGAGACCGCCAAGCTGATCGGCGCCCCGCACGCGTACCTCTGGGGCGACGGCCGCACCCCGGAGACCGTCGAGCGGCTGAAGAAGCTCGGCATCTCCCGCATGTGGCTCGGTTACGACGCCGACGGCGACCCCATGTCGAAGCAGGCCGTAGCCGCCGCCAAGAAGGCGGGCTACCTCGTCGGCCCGTACGACAGCTGGGACAACGCGCAGGACCCGAAGAGCGCCGACACCAGCGTCGCGAAGTGGCCGGACCGGGTGTGGCCGGACGGCTGCGTGCACGACGCGGACGGCAAGCCGGCCGGCGGCTTCGGCGGCCGCGGCTGCTACCTCAGCTCGCAGGCGCTCGCCGACGCCGAGCCGCAGCACCACTACCTCGCCGACCGCACGAAGAGCATGACGGCCAACGGCGTGAACAGCTACTTCCTCGACGTCGACGCCACCGGCGAGCTCTTCCGGGACCACACGCCGGGCCACCCGATGACGCAGGCCGAGGACCGCGCGAACCGCCTGCAGCGGATGCGCGGGGTGTCCGGGGGCGCGCTCACCGGCGGCCGCCCGTACGTCCTCGGCTCGGAGTCGGCCGGCTCCTGGGCGAACCAGGTGATCGACTTCAGCCACGGCTCCAGCACGCCGGTCCACGACGGGCTCTGGACGGCCGAGCGCGACAAGAAGACCTTCGGCGGTTACTGGCCGAAGGAGCGGCCCGGCTTCTTCTTCAAGCCCGTCACGCTCGACAAGTCCGTCGCGCGTGCCATGTTCGACCCCGCGTACCGGGTGCCGCTGTACGAGACGGTGCTGCACGACTCGGTGGTCAGCACCGACCGCTGGGAGCTCTCCCTCTACAAGCTGCCGGAGCAGAAGCGGGACCGCGCGCTGCTCGCCATGCTCTACAACACCCCGGTCAACCTGGCGCTCGACAGCAAGGTGCTGGACGCGCACGGCAAGGAGATCGCCGCCATGCAGCGCTTCTTCGCCGGTATCCAGAAGGCCGCGGGCACCGAGGCGATGACGGACTTCCGGACGCTCACCGCCGATCACCAGGTGCAGCAGACCACGTTCGGCGGCCGGGACGCGCTGAAGATCACCGCCAACTTCGGCAGCGACGCCTACCGCGGCCTGCCCGGCGGCTGCGTCCAGGCCACCGGCCGCGGCCTGGACGGCCCGCAGCGGTTCTGCCCGGAGGGCTGAGCTCCCTGGCGCCGTCCTCTGGTCGCGATCTATCGCGTTTCGCTACGCTACGGATGTGGACGCATCTGACAACGGGGGACAGCGCCCCGCATCCGTGGATCTCACCAAGCCCGCGCAGGCCCCGCCCGCCGAGGCCGCGATCCGGGCCTCGGACGCCGACCGGGACCGCATCGCGGCGATCCTGCGCGAGGCGCTGGCCGAGGGCCGGCTGGACGCCGAGGAGCACGCCGAGCGCATCGACGGCGTCTACCGCGCCAAGACCATGGGCGAGCTGGAGCCGCTGATCCGCGACCTGCCCGCGGCGCGGGAGCGGGCGGACGCGCACCGGACGGCGTCCGCGTACGCCCCGGAGCCGCCCGCCGGTCCGCCCGCCGGCCTGTCGGCCACCAGCCTGATCGGCGTCTTCAGCTCGGCGGTCCGCAAAGGCCGCTGGCGGGCGCCGGCGCGGCTGACGGCGGTGGCGGTCTTCGGCGCGGTGGAGATCGACCTGACCGAGGCGCTCTTCACGCAGCAGCACCTGCACATCAACGCCGTCTCCGTCTTCGGCAGCGTGGAGATCCGGGTGCCGGAGAACGTCACGCTGCGCGGCGGCGGCTCCGGCGTCCTCGGCGCCTTCGAGGCCGAGACGTACGAGACGGACGACCCGGCGGCACCGGTGATCACGGTCAACGGCTTCGCGCTGCTCGGCAGCATCGAAGCCAAGCCGAAGCGCGGCAAGTGGATCGGCGATCTGCACGCCCGGATGCACGGCCGGATGCGGGACCACAGGGAACGGCGGCACCGGCACATGTAAAGCACACATGTAAGGCGCACCTGTAAGGGCCGCCGCATCCGACGCTGCTTTCAACGCGTACGCCACGGTGTGCATAGAGCCGCGTACAGCGGGTAGGGCTGGTGCATCGTCTCTCGTACGGCTGCGGGGTGTGCGAAACGTCGTGCGCAGCGAGACGGGCAAGTGGTGACTGAAATCGCCGAGCCGTCGTCAGGAGTAGACCGTGCTGCTACCGCATCAGCCCCTGCAGGAGGCCGCCGTCGTGCCCGCCCAGCGAGTGCCCGCCAGGGACGAGGCGGGACCCTGGCACTCCGAGGCGGTGTGCCGACGGGACGAGGCGGGACTCTTCTTCGCGCCGTCGAAGGAGCCGACGGCCGCCCGGCTGGCCAGGGAGGAAGCCGCGAAGCGGGTCTGTGCCCGCTGCCCCGTGATGATCGAGTGCCGGGAGCACGCCCTGCTCCAGCCCGAGCCGTACGGCGTCTGGGGCGGCCTGACCGCCGCCGAGCGCCGCGTCGTGCTGGCCCGTCGCCGGCGCCGCGACGCCGAGCTGCAGCGCTCGGCCCGGATGCCGGCCGCGGGCTGAAGTCCGTAGGAACGGTACGACCGACGGCCCGGTGCCCCGCCGTTCTCGCGGCGGGGCACCGGGCCGTCGGTCTGCCGGGCGGCGTCTCAGCTGGGCCGCTCGAAGTCGATCGAGCTGTAGGCGCGCAGCTTGGAGAGCCGGTGCTCGGAGTCGATCTGCCGGATCGTGCCGGACTTGGAGCGCATTACCAGCGACTGGGTGGTGGCGGTCTCCGCGCGGTAGCGGACGCCGCGCAGCAGTTCGCCGTCGGTGATGCCGGTGGCGACGAAGAACACGTTCTCGCCGCTGACCAGGTCGTCGGTGTGCAGGACGCGGTCCAGGTCGTGGCCCGCGTCCAGCGCCCGCTGCCGCTCCTCGGCGTCCTTGGGCCACAGCTTGGCCTGGATCGTGCCGCCCAGGCACTTGATCGCGCAGGCCGTGATGATGCCCTCGGGCGTGCCGCCGATGCCCAGCAGCAGGTCCACGCCGGTGCCTTCGCGCACGGCCATGATCGCGCCGGCCACGTCGCCGTCGGCGATGAACCGGATGCGGGCGCCGGCCTCGCGGATCTCCTTGACGATGCCGTCGTGCCGGGGGCGGTCCAGTACGACGACGGTGACGTCCTCGGGGCTGGACTTCTTCGCCTTGGCGATGCGGCGGATGTTCACGCCGACGGGCGCGTTGATGTCGACATAGTCGGCGGCCTCGGGGCCGGTGACCAGCTTGTCCATGTAGAAGACGGCGGACGGGTCGAACATGGAGCCGCGGTCGGCGACGGCCATGACGGAGACCGCGTTGGCCATGCCCTTGGCCGTCAGCGTCGTACCGTCCACGGGGTCCACGGCCACGTCGCACTCGGGGCCGGTCCCGTCGCCCACGCGCTCGCCGTTGTACAGCATCGGCGCCTGGTCCTTCTCGCCTTCGCCGATGACGACCACGCCGTTCATGGAGACGGTGTGAATCAGGGCACGCATGGCCTTGACCGCGGCGCCGTCCGCGCCGTTCTTGTCGCCACGGCCGACCCAGCGGCCCGAGGCCATGGCGCCGGCCTCGGTGACCCGGACGAGTTCCAGGGCGAGGTTGCGGTCGGGGGCTTCGGGGCTGACCTCGAGCTGGGACGGCAGATGATGCTCGGTCATCGGAGCGCACCTTTCTGTACGGCGACGGCCGGTTAGGTGAGGGTTCGCTTGACCTTATCGCTATGTCGAGAAAATGAGCAGAGGGGCCCACGGATGAGCACCGCAAGCCGGACAGGGTGCGGTGGGTGGGGGCCTTGTCCGGCTCGTACCCGGCATGGGGGACCATAGAGGGCGTGGCTGGTATGCGAGGCAAGCAGACGGTGCGGGACATGGTCCTGTCGATGGCGGTGATCGGCGTGGTCGTCGCGGCGATTTACTTCTTCATCCCGCACGACGACAGCAAGGGCGCCGAGAACAGCGCGGTGAAGACGGTCGGCTACCGCGTGGAGCTCGCGACCGCCCGGCGCGCGGCACCGTATCCGGTCGCCGCGCCCGAGGGGCTGCCCAAGGGCTGGCGTGCCACCTCCGTCTCGTACGAGGCGAGCAGCGACGGCAAGGGCGGCGCCTGGCACCTGGGCTTCCTCGACCCGAAGGGCCAGTACGCGGCGGTCGAGCAGAGCGACGCGCCGGCCCGCGAGTACGTCAAGAAGGTCACGCTGGACGCCACCCCGGCCGGCGGCAGCCGGCAGGTCGACGGCGCCCGCTGGGACGAGTACAAGGGCGACACGTACAAGGCCCTCGTGCACAAGGAGTCCGGCCACACCACGGTCGTCACCGGCACCGCGTCCTATGACGGCCTCGCGGAGCTGGCGGGCGCGCTCAAGGCGAAGAACGAGAAGTAGACGAGAAGCGGCGGCGTCATCGCATACGGCAGAGGCCGCCGCACCCGGAGTGGGTGCGGCGGCCTCTTGTCGTACGCGATGGCGTACGCGGTGAACCGTGCGGCCGTGGCTCAGACGGTGGTGACGGCGTCCTCGAAGGACAGGCGCGGGGAGCGCGGGAAGAAGGCGTCCGCGCCCGGCTTGCCGATGTTGATCACCATGAAGGACTTCTGCTTGCCGTCGCCGAAGAACTCCTTGTCGATGGCGGTGAAGTCGAAGCCGGTCATCGGGCCGGCGGCCAGGCCCGCGGCGCGGACGCCGAGGATGAAGTAACCGGCCTGCAGGGTGGCGTTCTGAGTGCCGGCGACCTCGCGCGCCGCCGCCTCGGAGAAGAACGTGTCCTTGATGCCCGGGGCGTGCGGGAACAGCGTCGGCAGCTTCTCGTGGAAGTCCAGGTCCACGGAGAGGACGACGGTCAGCGGGGCCGACAGCGTCTTCGGGCCGTTGGCGCCCATGGCGTGCTCGACGAGGCGCTTGCGGGCGTCCTCGGAGCGGACCAGCGTCAGGCGCAGCGGCGACTGGTTGAAGGCGGTCGGGGCGAACTTCACCAGGTCGTAGATGGCCTGTACCTGCTCGTCGGTGACCGGCTCGTCCGTGAACGTGTTGGCGGTCTGGGCCTCGCGGAAGAGGAGGTCAGCAGCGGCGGCGTCAAGGGCGAGAGTCATGGAGGGCACCTCGGTGATTCGTGGTGGTTCCGGGCCGGGAACGGTCCGGTCGTACAGCTTCTACTTTAACGTCGATAGGTTAACCTTAAACTAAAACGCGGGCGTTGAGACCCGATTCACATACCCGTGAGGGGGTTACTCCTCCGCCTGCTCTTCCTCCGCCAGCGCCGCGTCCAGCCGGGCCCGGGCGCCGTCCAGCCAGCGCCGGCACACCTTCGCCAGCTCCTCGCCGCGCTCCCACAGCGCGAGCGACTCCTCCAGCGTCGTGCCGCCCGCCTCCAGGCTGCGGACCACCTCGATCAGCTCGTCCCGCGCCTGCTCGTACCCGAGCGTGGACGTCACGTCCGGCGCGCCCGCCGCCTCTGTACCGGCTTCGCCGTCCGTGTCCATGCCCGTGTCCGTCTTCGCCTTGGCCATGGGGCCCAGCCTAAGCGGGGGGTGTGACAGCGCCGTCGGGAACGGCGCCGCCGCCGTCCACGCGGCGGACCGTGAAATCGCCCTCGGCCACCCGGGCCCGCAGCTCCTCGTCCGCGCCGACCTCCTCGGGGGAGCGGACCGCGCTGCCGTCGGAGCGCTGCAGTACCGCGTAACCGCGCTCCAGCGTCGCCTTGGGGGAGAGCGCCACCACTCGCGCGAGGGTGTGCGACAGCTCGGAGTCGGCCCGGTCCAGCAGATGGCCCAGCGTGCGCCGGCCGCGCTCCAGCAGGGCGGTGACCTGCTCCTCGCGGGCCTCCACCATGCGGTGCGGCTCCCGTATGCACGGGCGGTTCAGCGCGCCCGCGAGGCCGCGCTCCTCGCGCTCCAGGAAGCCGGTCACCGAGCGCAGCGCCCGCTCGCGCAGGTGCCGGATGCGGACCAGCTCCTCGCCCACGTCCGGTACGACCTTCTTCGCCGCGTCCGTCGGCGTCGAGGCGCGCAGGTCGGCGACCAGGTCCAGCAGCGGGCTGTCCGGCTCGTGCCCGATCGCCGACACGACGGGCGTACGGGCCTCGCCCACGGTGCGCACCAGCTGCTCGTCGGAGAACGGCAGCAGGTCCTCCACGCTGCCGCCGCCCCGCGCCACGATGATCACGTCCACGTCCGCCCGTGCGTCCAGCTCCCGCACCGCCTCGATCACCTGCGGTACGGCGTGCACCCCCTGCACCGCGACGTTCCGCACCTCGAAGCGGACGGCGGGCCAGCGGTGCCGGGCGTTCTCCAGCACGTCCCGCTCGGCCGCGCTCGCCCGACCGCACACCAGCCCGATCAGCTGCGGCAGGAACGGCAGCGGGCGCTTGCGCTCCGCCGCGAACAGCCCCTCGGCGGCCAGCGCCTTCTTCAGCATCTCCAGCCGCGCCAGCAGCTCGCCGACGCCCACCGGCTTGATCTCGGCGGCCCGCAGCGAGAGCTGGCCGCGCGGCGCGTACCACTCCGGCTTCGCGTGCACCACGACCCGGGCGCCCTCGCTGATCACGTCGGCGACCTTGTCGAAGACCTGGCGGTAACACGTCACGCTCAGCGAGATGTCGTGCGACGGGTCGCGCAGCGTCATGAAGACGACGCCGGCGCCGGGCCGCCGGGAGAGCTGGGTGATCTGCCCCTCGACCCACACCGCGCCGAGCCGGTCGATCCACCCGCCGATGAGGCGCGACACCTCGCCGACCGGGATGGGGGTCTCTGCGGACGTCTGTAGAGCCATTCCCTGAGGGTATCGGCGGGGACTGACGGGCGGCCGGTGCCGCCCGTCAGCTCGCCCGAGCCGCAGTTTCAGTCCGTCCGCGCCGCGCCGCGTCGCTTCGCATACTGCGCAGCCAGTACCACCAGCCCCACCACCAGCCACGCCCCGCCGACCACCTGGGCGGTGGGCGACGCCTCGACGATCACCGCGACCACCACCGCCAGGCCCAGCAGCGGGACGATCAGGTGGGCCAGTACACCCTGTGACGCGGCCCGCTTGCGCAGCCAGAAGTAGCCGATCACCGACGCGTGCAGCAGCCCGAAGGCGGTCAGCGCGCCGACGTTCACGATCGAGGACAGGTGGTCCAGGCCGTCGTCCCGGCGCGCCGCCCACACGGCCGCGATCAGTGTGACCACCGCCGCGCCCAGCAGCGCCCGGCGCGGTACCCCGCTCCCCGCGTCCACCTTCGCCATCGCCCCCGGCAGCCGCCGGTCCCGGGCCATCGCGAACAGCAGCCGCCCGGCGGCCGCCTGCCCGGCCAGCGCCGCGAACGCCGCGCCGATCGCCTTGCTCGCCGCGACCAGCTTCTGCAGCCACTCGCCGGCCGCCGCGTTCGCCGTCGCGTAGAAGGCGTCGCCCTGTTCGGCCGGCTTCGCCGCCAGCTCGGCCGCCGACATCGGCGCGAGCAGCGCCGCGAGGTACGTCTGCACGGCGAACAGCACCCCCGCCACCACCAGGCAGGTCAGCACCGCCCGGGCCACCCGCCGCCCGCCCCCGGACGCCTCCTCCGCGAACGCGGCGATCGCGTCGAAGCCCAGGTACGACAGCACCGCCACCGACACCGCCGACAGCACCGCGCTCGTCGAGAAGCCGCCCTCACCCGTGAACGGCACCGACCAGCCGCGCTGCGCGCCGTCCGTCGCCAGCACCCACACCGCCGCCACGACGAAGACCACCAGCACCAGGATCTCCATGGCCAGCACCAGGAAGCCCACCACGGCCGCGGTCCGTACCCCCCACAGATTCAGCAGCGTGGTGACGACCACCGCGACCGCCGTCCAGATCCACTGGTGCACCGACGGCACCAGGGAGTGCAGCGCGATCCCGGAGAAGAGGTACGCCACCGCCGGGATCAGCAGGTAGTCCAGCATCGCCATCCAGCCCGCGACGAAGCCCGCGCCCTCGCCCAGGCCGACCCGGGCGTAGGTGAAGACCGAGCCGGCCTGCGGCGCGACCCGCACCATCTGTGCGTACGAGTACGCCGTGAAGGCCATCGCGATGGTCGCGACGACGTACACGAGGGTGATCGCGCCGTGCGACTTGGCCTGGAGCGTGCCGAAGATGCCGACCGGCGCCATCGGGGCGATGAAGAGCAGGCCGTAGACGATCAGATCCCGGAAGGACAGGGACCGCTTCAGCCGGCCCCCGGCGGCCAGGGTGGCGCCGGAGCCGCTGTCGGTACCGGCGCCGCCGTCGGGATCGGGGACGCCGCCGGACGGGGGCTGCGGCTCGGCGGTTGGGGACATGGCGGACACCTCTGCAGGACGAACGGGCCGACGGCGGTCGGCGGCCTCACATGATCGTCGGCCGTCCCGCCGTTTCGGGCAAGCCGCCCTGCCGTACCGATATATGCCCCCGTAACGCCAGGTCCCGACCCCTGGCCAGGCCTTCCGTTCGCCGCCACCCCGACCCGTACGATGGGGACCATGACCACCCCGACTTCCCGCCGCGTCCTCCTCGCCGCCCCCCGCGGATACTGCGCCGGCGTGGACCGAGCCGTCATCGCCGTCGAGCAGGCCCTGGAGCAGTACGGCGCGCCCGTCTATGTGCGCCACGAGATCGTCCACAACAAATACGTGGTCAAGACGCTGGAGAAGAAGGGCGCGATCTTCGTCGAGGAGACGGAGGAAGTGCCCCCGGGCAACATCGTCATCTTCTCCGCGCACGGTGTCGCGCCGGCCGTCCACGACGAGGCCAAGCGCGGCAAGCTCGCCACCATCGACGCCACCTGCCCGCTGGTCACCAAGGTCCACAAGGAAGCCGTCCGCTACGCCAAGGAGGACTACGACATCCTCCTGATCGGCCACGAGGGCCACGAAGAGGTCATCGGCACCAGCGGCGAGGCCCCCGACCACATCACCCTGGTCGACGGCCCCGAGGACGTGCAGAACGTCGACGTCCGCGACCCGGACAAGGTCGTCTGGCTCTCCCAGACCACCCTCTCGGTCGACGAGACCATGGAGACGGTCGACGCCCTCAAGGGGCGCTACCCCAACCTCCTCTCCCCGCCCAGCGACGACATCTGCTACGCCACGCAGAACCGCCAGATCGCGGTGAAGCAGATGGGCGCCGAGGCCGACCTCGTCATCGTCGTCGGCTCCAAGAACTCCTCGAACTCCGTCCGTCTCGTCGAGGTCGCGCTCGGCGCCGGTGCCAAGGCCGCGCACCTGGTCGACGGCGCCGAGGAGATCGACGAGGCGTGGCTGGAAGGCGTCGGCACGGTCGGCGTCACCTCCGGCGCCTCGGTCCCCGAGGTCCTCGTCGAGGGCGTACTGGAGTGGCTGGCGCAGCGCGAGTACGAGGACGTGGAGACGGTCACCGCCGCCACCGAGTCCATCCACTTCTCGCTGCCCAAGGAGCTCCGCCGCGACCTGCGCGCGGAGGCCAAGGCGGCGACGGAGGACTGATCCACCGCAAGACGGAGGAATGATCCAAGACGGAGGACTGATCCACCGCGGTCCCTGAGACTCTCTGCGGCCGGCTCGCCCCTTTGAGGGGTGAGCCGGCCGCTGCGCGCCTAGCCTTTCCCCATGAACGTATTCGGCGTGGACATCGGCGGTTCGGGCATCAAGGGTGCCCCCGTGGACCTGGAACGCGGCGAGCTGGCGGAGGAGCGCTTCAAGGTGCTCACCCCGCACCCGGCCACCCCGGAGGCGGTCGCCGACGGCGTCCAGCAGGTGGTGGAGCACTTCGGCTGGTCGGGGCCGGTGGGGGCGACGTTCCCGGGGGTGGTGACGGGCGGGGTGACCCGTTCGGCCGCCAATGTCCACAAGTCCTGGATCGGCACCGACGCCGCCGCCCTGCTGACCTCCCGGCTCGGCGGCGAGGCCGGCGGCTGCGAGGTCACGGTACTGAACGACGCGGACGCGGCCGGGCTCGCCGAGATGCACTTCGGAGCCGCCCGCGGCCGTATGGGCACGGTCATCATGCTCACGCTGGGCACCGGCATCGGCAGCGCCGTCTTCACCGACGGGCAGCTGGTCGCCAACACCGAGCTCGGCCACCTCGAACTGGACGGTCACGACGCCGAGACCCGCGCCTCGACCCGGGTCAAGGACGAGGAGGACCTGAGCTGGCACGAGTGGGCGCCCCGGCTGCAGAAGTACCTCCGGCACGTCGAGATGCTCTTCACGCCCCAGCTGTTCGTGATCGGCGGCGGGGTGAGCCGCAAGGCCGCGAAATTCCTGCCGCTGATCGAAGGCGTCAGGGCCGAGATCGTGCCTGCGCAGCTTCAGAACAACGCGGGGATCGTAGGTGCCGCAATGGCCGCCCGGCGGGCTTCCCACCCGGCCGCTGCCGCTCCGGCCCCTGGTCAGGACGCCGGTCTCGGGGCCGCCGACCCCCGCTCCGGCGGACGTCGGGACGCTGCGCCCGCCGCCGGAGGATGAGCAGGCCCTTCCGTACGCCGACGATCAGCACGCTGAGGGCCGTGCCGAGGTAGAGCCAGCCCGCGTTGACCGCGAGCAGGGTGAAGACGCCCATCAGCAGGCTGCCCGCGCCGTCCCCGCCGCGCGCGACGGGCAGACTGCCGACGGTGTACGCGATCGGCAGCGTGACCGGCGCGACGACCAGGTCGTACGGCCGTACCCACAGCGCGCCCGCGGCCCCCGCCAGTACGAAGCAGACGCCGTACACGGCCGGCGAGCCGCCCACCAGCAGCCGGTCCAGGCAGGCGAGGACCAGCAGCGCGAGGGTGGTCAGCAGCGCGCAGCCCAGCCCGGTCAGCTTCGGCGCCGGCAGCCTGCGGGCCAGCGCGGCGAGCGGCCCCGGCAGCACGCGGCGGGCGCCCGCCCGGTAGACGGTCGAGGTCTCGGCGATGGCGGGACCGGCGGCCGGTGCGGCCTTTGCGGCTTGCGCGGCCTGTGCGGCTTGCGCGGCCGGTCGGCCGCTGCGGGCCGCGGGGGGCGCCCCGGACGGCGGCGCATCGGGACGGAACCCGGCGGCCCGCCCCGCGGCCGGACGCCGGGTCCGGGACGGGGTGTGCTGAGGTGCGCGCGCTTCGTGTTGCTCCACTCGCCAACGGTAGGCCGCTAAGTGGGATTAATAGCCCGTAGGACACGCGCTTTCCCCGACGATGACCTCGGATTCCACGACGATGCCGCGGGGACGCGGTACGGATGGCGTACGGGGTCGGGTACGTACGAGGTCGTGCGGGGTCGTACGGGGCGGTTACGGGCCCGGGTGGAAGCGGCCGTGTACGGGTGTCGGCGGCCGCCGGACCGTACGGCACCGCCCTGGCGCCCCTCCCCGTAGACTGGTGGATCGGCCCACCGGGCCACTGCCCACCCCGCCCCCTCCCGTCGGAAGTCGAGTCGCCAACGTGTCGCTCACGATCGGAATCGTCGGTCTGCCGAATGTCGGCAAGTCGACCATGTTCAACGCCCTGACCAAGAACGACGTACTGGCGGCCAACTACCCGTTCGCCACCATCGAGCCCAACGTCGGCGTCGTGGGCGTCCCCGACCCCCGCCTGACCAAGCTCGCCGAGATCTTCTCGTCGGAGAAGATCCTCCCGGCCACCGTCGACTTCGTCGACATCGCCGGCATCGTGCGCGGCGCCTCCGAGGGCGAGGGCCTGGGCAACAAGTTCCTCGCGAACATCCGTGAGTCCGACGCGATCTGCCAGGTCATCCGCGCCTTCAAGGACGAGAACGTCGTCCACGTCGACGGCAAGGTCTCGCCCAAGGACGACATCGAGACGATCAACACCGAGCTGATCCTCGCCGACCTGCAGACCATCGAGAAGGTCCTGCCGCGCCTCCAGAAGGAGTCGCGCATCAAGAAGGACGTGGCCCCGAAGGTCAAGGCCGTCGAGGAGGCCAAGGCCATCCTGGAGGAGGGCCGCACCCTCTTCTCCGCCGGCATCGTCCAGGGCTCGGGCAACGAGGAGCTCCTCCACGACCTCCACCTCCTCACCACCAAGCCCTTCCTCTACGTCTTCAACGTCGACGAGGACGAGCTGACCGACGAGGACTTCAAGAACGAGCAGCGCGCGCTCGTCGCCCCCGCCGAGGCGATCTTCCTGAACGCCAAGCTGGAGTCGGACCTCGCCGAGCTGGACGAGGACGAGGCCCTGGAACTCCTCCAGTCCGTCGGCCAGGAGGAGCCGGGCCTCGCGACCCTCGCCCACGTCGGCTTCCGCACCCTCGGCCTGCAGACCTACCTCACGGCAGGCCCCAAGGAATCCCGCGCCTGGACGATCAAGAAGAACGCCACCGCCCCCGAGGCCGCCGGCGTCATCCACACCGACTTCCAAAAGGGCTTCATCAAGGCCGAGGTCATCTCCTTCGACGACCTCGTAGAAACAGGCTCGGTAGCCGACGCCCGCGCCGCCGGCAAGGCCCGCATGGAAGGCAAGGACTACGTGATGCAGGACGGGGATGTGGTGGAGTTCCGCTTCAACGTTTAATTGAAGTTTCATCTAAATTGCACATCCTGTAAAGCTGCAGGTCAAGAGGGGTCTGTCAATCCGAGACGGGCCCCTTTTGCGTCTCCATCACAGGTTGGACGGTGCTTTGGTGCTGGATGTTGCTCCCGAGGGGCGGATCGGACCACTTGTTGTCACCTGTGGTCACCCCCGGGATGCTGTCCCGTGCTGACATTGCGCGCTGCATGGATCATTCCGAACGCACACGAATCCTTGAGGGTGGGCGGTTGTGGGGGCCGTCGATCTTGTCGTGATCGGTTCATTTGCCAGAGCGGAGTGCTTGGTTGGACATAGGCTGAGAGGTCTTGTCACAGGTGAGGGCCGGATGTGGCCTGGTCGAGGAGCGGCAGAGTATGAGCGGGCAGGCACGGCGTCGTGAGCAAGTCCCGGAGCAGTTGAAGGCAGCGGCTCGGAAGTCGCCCAACTTCGGGCGGCTCTACGCGATGCAGCCCCTGTTGGCGATCTACGGCGCGCAGGCCGAGCAGTCCGTCTTCACCAACCCCAACGTCTCGTACGTCGCCTCCGGCCAGTTCGGCGAGTTGCTCGCCGCGGAGCTGGTGCAGCGGGCCGGGGTGCGCATCGAGGGAACCCGGCAGATCGACCGGCTGGCTGGGCTCCAGCGCGCCGGCCTGCTCCCCGGCCGCACCAGAGATGCCTTCGACACGCTCCGCCGTGGGCGCAACGACGCCGCGCACAATCACCTCTTCGACACCAGCAAGGCCCTCAAGGCCGTCGAACTCTGCTTCCAGCTCGGCCAGTTCTTCTCCCGGGCGATCGACAACGTACGAGAGATCGCCGCGTTCGTGCCGCCCCAGCTGCCGAGCGAGGTGGCGGGCGGATCCGCCGAGCTGGCCGAGCTCCGCGAGGCGCTCGGTCACTACCAGCGCACCCTCGCCGAGTCCCGAACCCGCCTCAGCGAGGTCGGTGACCGGCTGGAGGCCGAGCGGCGTGGCCGGGAGGAGGCCGAGAGGCTGACCGAGGCGGCTGAGCGGGCCCGTGCCGAGTCCGAGGCGGAGGTGGCCCGCCACCTGGATGAGATCGAGCGGCTCCGGCGCGCCTACCAGGACCGTTACGACCAGGAGCGCCTCAAGCCCCGGTCGGTCACCGTCAATGCTCGTGAGGCGATAGTTGAGCGCGCCCAGCGGCCCGAACCGCTCAACGAGGTGCAGGCCCGCGTCCGAATCGACGAGATGCTCGCCCAGGCGGGCTGGACGGTCCAGCACCGCAGCGACCTCAACCCACTCGCCTCCCAAGGCGTCGCGGTCCGAGAGTTCAGCCTGGCCACCGGTCGCGCCGACTACGTCCTCTACGTCGACGGCATGATCGTCGGTGTCATCGAGGCCAAGCGCGAGGGCACCGCCCTGGCCGGCGCCCTCGCGCAGAACGAGCGGTATGCGGGCGGCGTTCTCAAGGAACACTCCATGGCGGTCTGGCGTGAGCAGGAACCGTTCGCCTTCCGCTACGCCACCACCGGCGCCGAGACGTTCTTCCTCAACCGCCTCGACCCGTACGCCCGCTCCCGCCCGGTCTTCGCCTTCCACCGCCCTGAGTCCTTCGCGGCCTGGATGAAGCGCGCCACCGAGCACCCGGACACCCCCACCTTCCGGGCCGCCCTGCGCACCGCACTGCCGGTCCTGGAGTCGCACGACTTGCGTACGGCCCAGGAAGAGGCGGTCGTCGGCCTGGAGGGATCACTCGCCCAGGACAAGCCGCGCGCACTGATCCAGATGGCCACCGGCGCAGGCAAGACCTACACCGCGGTCACCGAGTCGTACCGGCTGCTCAAGCACGCGCGTGCGCGCCGCATCCTCTTCCTCGTCGACCGCAACAACCTCGGCCGCCAGGCCAAGGCCGAGTTCGACCGCTACAAGACACCGGACGAGAACCGTAAGTTCACCGACCTCTACAACGTCGACTCGCTCGGCCGGTCCGGTCTCCAGGAGACGTCCTCCGTCGTCGTCTCCACCATCCAGCGCCTGTACGCGCTCCTCAAGGGCGAGCCGCTGGAGGACACCGCCGAGGCAGAGGACCGCGAGGACTCCTCCACTCTGGACGAGAACTACATGACCGACCGCCCGGTCACCGTTGAGTACAACCCGGCCGTCCCGATCGAGTCCTTCGACTTGATCGTTATCGATGAGTGCCACCGCTCCATCTACGGCCTGTGGCGCGGTGTCCTGGACTACTTCGACGCCCACCTGGTTGGCCTCACCGCTACCCCTACCCGGCAGACCAAGGGCTTCTTCGACGGCAACATGGTCTCCGAGTACACCTACGACCAGGCCGTCGCCGACGGCGTCAACGTCGACTTCGACGTGGTCACCATGGACTCCTCGATACGGGAGGACGGCGGCGCGAAGATCGACAAGGGGACGACGGTCCGTATCCGCGACCGCAAGACCCGCGCCCAGCGTTACGAGGAGCTGGACGAGGACTTCACGTACACGGTCAGCCAGATCGGCCGCACAGTGATCGCCGAGGACGAGATCCGGGCCGTCCTTACCGCGTACAAGAACAACTGGCAGCGCTGGTTCCCGGGCCGGACCGAACTGCCCAAGACGCTGGTGTTCGCGGCGACCGACGACCACGCGGACGAGGTGTTGAAGCAGGTCAAGGAGGTCTTCGGGCGCGGAGACGCCTTCGCCAAGAAGATCACCTACCGCTCCCGGGACAAGGGCGACGACCCCGAGCAGCTCGTCAACGACCTGCGGAACTCGCCGTTGCTGCGGGTCGCCGTCACGGTCGACATGATCGCCACGGGTACGGACGTCAAGGCCCTGGAGTGCGTGATATTCCTGCGGGCCGTTCGTAGCCCCGTCCTCTTCGAGCAGATGAAGGGACGCGGCGCCCGCACGATCGACGCCGACGACCTGAAGGCGGTCACCCCGGACCCGGCCGCCGACCTCGCCAAGGACCGTTTCGTCCTGGTCGATGCGGTGGGCGTCACTGCCTCGCCGCTGGTCGACACCCGCCCGATGCTGCCGCCGGACGGCGGCAGTCTCAGCCTGGCCAAGTTGATGGACAAGGCGGGCAGCCGCTCGCTGACGGCCGAACAGGCCGAGACACTCGGGCGTCGACTGGCCCGGCTTGACCGCAAGCTCACGAAGGAGGAGCGGGAGCGGATCGAGCAGGCGTCGGGCGGAGTGCCACTGGCGAAGATGGTCCGGAAGATCGCCAACGCGGTGGACGTCGACACCCAGGATCGGGCATACCGGGAGGGCGGCGCGGACCACGCGCGGCGACTGGTCCACGACTCGGTCGAGACCCTGACCACCCACCCGGAACTGCGGAAGCTGATCATCGGCATCAAACAGCAGCACGACCTCACGTACGACGCGACGACCGAGGTCACACTGAAGATGAACGAGGTCCCGAGGGAGGAGCGGGCGGCGAAGGAGCTGGCGGAATGGCGCCAGCTCCTGGACAGCCGCAAGCGCGACGAGGCGGCGGCGGAGGCGATAGCCCTCCAGGTGATCCTCGGCAGCGGATCGCGGGTCCGGCCGCAAGAGGCGCGGGCCCACCTGAAGGAGCTGATGGCTTCTATCAAGGCGACCAAGCGGACCTGGACACCGAAGGTCATCTGGGACCACTACGAGCTGGTCGGCGAGGCGACGGAGTCGTTGTCGAAGACGGCTGGCCTGGGCGACCTCATGAACCTCGTCCGCTACACGCTCGGCGCGGACGATCAGCTTCGCCCGTACCGTACGGTGGTCGAGGAGCGCTTTGAGGGCTGGCTGCTGCGGCAGAGCCAGGCGGGTGCGGAATTCACGGATGACCAGCTGTGGTGGCTGCGCCGAATCAAGGACGCGATCGTGGTCGACCTGGGCATGGAACGCGAGGACTTCGGCCACATGCCGTTCTCCGAAAAGGGCGGTGGTCCGGGCTTCGCGAATGCCTTCGGTGGCAGAAACCAGGCGCTGGAACTGTTGGACGAGCTGAATCGAGAATTGGCTTGAGTGAGGGAATGGAAGGTGTGCCGGAGGGGTGGGGCTGGGCGGAACTCGGGGAGATTGCATCGTCGGTCAAGAACGGGATGTACGTCTCACGCCCTGGCGCGGAGCCGAACGGTACGCCAATTCTCCGAATCGGTGCTGTCAGGTCGATGCGGCTAAGTCTGGACGACCTGAGATACACCGGGCTGGACTGGCGAGAAGTGCTGGATCAGGCGGGCGATGCAGTTCCAGGTGACCTGCTGTTCACTCGATACAATGGGAACCCTGAATATGTAGGTGCGGGGGCCAGGGTTCCGGAGGGTGCGCCCCATCTTGCGTATCCTGACAAACTGATCCGAGTGCGTGTACCTCCCGATGTTTTGGACTCCCGGTTCCTTGTCTACGCGTGGGCGTCACCGCAGGTTCGTGAACAAGTGCGAGGTCAAGTCAAGACCTCTGCTGGGCAAGCGGGAATCTCTGGTGCATCTCTGAAGCGGATCAAAGTTCCGGTCCCGCCCCTCGCCGAACAGCGCCGCATCGTCGAGACTCTCGAAGAACAGCTCTCCCGGCTCGACGCGGCTGAGCGAGTACTCCGGGTGAATCATGCACGCATTCGCGCTCTGGCCGCCCGCGTGACGAACTTTGCTACCGCTAGGGCTGTTCCGGCGGATCAGCCCACCGCACCCCTTCCGCGCGAGGCAGACGCAATCGACCGGAACCTGCCCAGGATTCCATCCAGCTGGTCCTGGGAGCGGCTCGGCGATATCGCCGAGGTCGTGGGTGGTGTCACCAAGGATAAGAAGAAACAGTTTGATCCCGACCTTACCGAAGTCCCCTATCTTCGGGTCGCGAACGTGCAACGCGGATGGCTTGATCTTAGCCGTGTAGCGACAATTCGAGTCCCGGATAAGAAGGCTGAGGACTTGCGTCTCGAAACCGGAGACGTGCTGATGAATGAAGGTGGCGACCGCGACAAACTGGGCCGCGGCTGGGTTTGGCGAGGCGAAGTGAAGGATGCCATCCATCAGAATCACGTATTCCGGGCAAGGGTTCACGGTGAGATTATTCTGCCAGAACTCCTTGCCTATCACGCGAACAGTTCGGCGCGATGGTTTGAAGCGAATGGAAAGCAGACGACCAACCTTGCTTCGATCAGCCTGAAGAAAATTAGAAATCTGCCAGTTCCCATTCCTCCTGCGGGTGAGCAGCCGGATATTCTGCAGCAGAGTGGTGAGCAGCTAGACGGTCTTGCGCGTGTTGAGGCCGCCGTCGAGGTTGGGCTCAAGCGAGCTGCGACGTTGCGCTCGGCGCTGCTGAGGAAGGCGCTGACCGGCAACTTGATCTCGCAGGACCCCGCCGACGAGCCCGCCGCTCCCCTCCTCGCCCGCATCGCCGCCGAGCGCGAGGCCGCCAAGCCCGTCCGCAAGGCGGCCAAGCGGGCCGCTCGCCCGCGTAAGGCAACCGCTGCCGCCGCGGTGACGAAGGCCGCGCCCGCTCCAACCCCCGCCCCCTCCGCCTCCGTTCAGCAGGAGTTGTTCGACCGGTGACCGCGCTCGCATCCGATACCGCCCCCGAGACCACCGCGGACGACGCCGTCACGCCCTCCGCCGATAACGTCCCCCTCACCGAGACGCCGAAGTCCAAGAAGGCTGCCGCGCAGACCAACACGCTGGTCGCGAAGCTCTGGAACTACTGCAACGTCCTCCGTGACAACGGCATGTCCACCATCGAGTACGTCGAGCAGCTCTCGTACCTGCTGTTCCTGAAGATGGTCGACGAGATCGAGAAGGACGAGTGGGGTGGCCGCGACCTCAGCGGCCTTGTGCCCGTCGACTACAACTGGAAGTCGCTCGTCAGCAAGCGTGGTCCCGAGCTCGAAGCGCACTACCGCGCCATCCTGGAGCACCTCGGCCGTAAGCCCCACACCACCATCGGCACGATCTTCGCCGACGCGCAGAACCGGATCACCAAGCCCGCCCTGCTCGAAAAGCTGGTCGTCGAGCTGATCGGCCGCGAGGAGTGGACGGTCACCGGCACCGACCTCAAGGGCGATGCCTACGAGGGCCTGCTTGCCAAGGGCGCATCGGACACCAAGACCGGCGCCGGCCAGTACTTCACCCCGCGCGCGCTCATCGACGCCATGGTGGACGTGACCCGCCCCGGCCCGGACGACACCATCACCGACCCCGCCTGCGGCACCGGCGGATTCCTGATCGCGGCCCACGCGTACGTCACCCGGCACCATGTCCAGGACATGGATATCGACGCCCGCAAGGCGTACGACAGCGGGTCCAAGATCTGGGGCAACGAGCTGGTCACCGGCACCGCCCGCCTTGCCGCCATGAACATGTTGCTGCACGGCATCGGCAAGAGTGACGGCCCGAGCCTGATCGACGTCGGCGACGCGCTCGCCGAGAAGCCGAGCGGACGGCACGCCTCCCTCGTCCTCGCCAACCCGCCCTTCGGCCGGAAGTCCGCGATCACTGTGATCGGCCAGGACGGCGAGCTGGAGAAGGAGGACATCCAGTACGACCGTGACGACTTCACGGCCACCACGACCAACAAGCAGCTCAACTTCCTTCAGCACATCATGTCGTTGACGGCAGTCAACGGCCGGGCCGCCGTCGTCCTCCCGGACAACGTCCTGTTCGAGGGCGGCGCGGGCGAGAAGGTCCGCCGCAAGCTCCTTGACGAGTTCGACCTGCACACGATCCTGCGCCTGCCCACCGGCATCTTCTACGCGGGCGGTGTCAAGGCCAACGTCCTGTTCTTCGACAAGAAGCCCCCGCGTGCCGATGGTAAACCGCACACCACTGTCACCTGGGTCTACGACTTCCGCACCGGCCAGCACTTCACCATGAAGCAGCGCCCGCTGACCCGTGCCCACCTGGACGACTTCGTCGCCCGGTACAAGGCAGGTGAGCCGCTGACCGCCCGTGTCGCGGACGAGGACGAGAACGGCCGCTGGAAGCCGTACGCGTACGAGGACTTGATCGGGCGCGACAAGGTCAACCTCGACATCACGTGGATGAAGGACCCGGCCCTGGAAGACGCGGACAGTGACCTGGAGCCGGAGGTCATCGCCGAGGAGATCGTGCGCGATCTTCAGTCCGCCCTGGCCGAGTTCACGGCCATCGCGAAGTCCTTGGGTGCGGATGTTGATGTACCGGAGGCAGAAGAGGTCTGACGATGGCCGGAAGGGCGGCGTCATAGCGCTGGAGGGCCGCAATGCCGAGTGCCTTGCGGCCCTCGACTTTCCCGCGCGGTTACTGTCGGCTATTCCGTTAGAGGTGGCGATGCCGAAGTCCTTACGATGCACTGGCCCGATGATGGAGCAATCGCCACAGCCATCACGGCGGACATCCCTGGGCCAGCCCAGCCACCCCTTTTGGGACAGTGCCGACCGCGAAGTCTCCTACGTCGTCTCCGGCTCCGGCAGTGGACTGGCCTCTGGGCTGATCGCCCAGAACGCTGAGCCGATACGATACCTCGACGCGAGCCGGCCGACCCCGTACGTATCGCGGAGCGCTCCAGAAGCCTGCTGTAAGTGAGTGAAGGGCCGGATCCGGAGCTGAACCGATCAGATCGAGCCACAAACCGACCGTGATCCGAAAAGCCGCTTGACCGACCTCTGTGCAGTACAGGGAACATCAGGAGTCCACGTTCCGGAGTTCTCCGTTCTCCCTACGCGCCGTACAGAGGTATGCATGGCCATCGCGCACCCTCAGACCCACCAGTTCGAATCGTTCGTCACGAACTTGTCGTACGCACGCAAGATGGTGCGAGCTGGGCAGGCGCTGGAGGTGCTCAGCCCCAAGGGCATCGACACCGCCGATTTCTACCGAGCCGCCTGGGTGCAGTCCATCGCCGCCCTCGAACACTGGGTACAAGAAGAGGTGTTGCGCCGGGTCGCCGAGGAAGCTGCCAAGGACGATCCGGACATGCCGCGTAAGCTTCGTGAATACCCGTTGCCGCTGCACTGCGTGGAGCAGGTGCAGCGGGGCGAGACGACCACAGCCGAGGTGGTCGCG
This sequence comes from Streptomyces sp. NPDC026301, assembly GCF_055567935.1. NCBI lineage: Bacteria > Bacillati > Actinomycetota > Actinomycetes > Kitasatosporales > Streptomycetaceae > Streptomyces > Streptomyces sp. NPDC026301. The sequence continues at coordinate 107,801 of NZ_JBVHPN010000022.1, forward strand.
GAACGGGTGCGCCAGGACATCGCCCACCAGACCCTGCAGAATCCGGACGCCATCGCGAAGGTGATGGCGCTCGTTACCGATGTCAAGGTGTGGCGGGAGGCAGCGAAGTGGGTCAACCGGTGGAGCCAGTACCGGACTTCATACGACGAAAAACGACTGCGCGGCCAGTACGTCCTGCTGCTCCGCCGCCGAAATCAGATCGCACACGACGCGGATCTGATCGACGGTGACCTCAAGCAGCGCCGCCCGATCGGCGAGGCTGACGTCACGGACGCGCTGAACTGGATTGAGCGGATTGCTCTCGCGCTCGCATACGCGCTGGAGGGGGACGCGTCCAAGCCGTCGCAAAATCCGACGCCGGCCCCGGCTCCGGACAGGACTGAGGAAGCGTCAGGTGGAGATCAGCTGGACGTCGACTGACTGACTGATTGATTGATGGTGGGCCCTGTGAATGCATCTTCGGGCGCTTTCAACCCTCGGGTTTGACCTTCGGCCATGCGACCCGCCGGTTCATGTGGCTGACTGCTTACTGGCGCCGTCGATCTGGCGATGATGAGGCATGTTCGCCGGAAAGTGCGGATTAGCGGCGAGTGTCTTGCCCATGTGTGAGGTGATAGCGACGATCTCAAGGACAGACGTCCAGCAGATCGGAGTGTTGGGTGGCGCGCGTCTTTCAGAAGTGCAAGCGGGATGTCCGCGATTGGAACTATCCCTGCATGCGTTCAAGATGCGGTCACGCGTGGACCATGCGGTATCGGGAGCCAGGCGGCAGGCGAGGGCGGCAGCGAGAGAAGTCGTTTCCACGAAGGATCGGCTTGGACGGTGCGGACGCTTTCGCTGCCGTCGTGGAGAAGGATAAGAAGGCCCGTGTCTGCATCGACCCTGCGCGCGGCGCCATGTCCTTGTCGGTCTGGGCTGAGGAGTGGTTGGAGCGACGAGCCATCGGAGAGGCGACTCGCTGCAACTACGAAGGGTTCATCCGCAACCATCTCGTGCCGAGCCTTGGTCGGAAGCCCCTGGCTGGGCTGGCGCGCCGGGACTTTGAGAAGTTCGTCAAGGACATCTACCGAGGCGGTGCAGGGCTGGCTGCATCGACGGTGAACGACCGGATGGTGATGGTAGCCGCCATCATGGAGGCGGCCGTCGTGGACAAGCGCATCACGGAGAACCCGGCCCGGGGCATCCGGATCTCCCGCAGGGACGTGCTGGCGGTGGACGAGGACGAAGTTCCGACGTCAGCCGAGGTGGATTTGATCGCTGCGCACATTGCGCCACGGTTCCGCCTCGCCGTCTATCTTCAGTCCGGGACAGGCCAGCGCCCCAGCGAAGCCCTGGCCTTCTCCACCGAGTGCAGGCGGCCTGGCTACGTCAGGATTCGATGGCAGGTCAGTGCCAAGGCGCACCGTGAGGACTGCCGGGCACCCTTCGTGCCGCTCAAGCATCGGCTGGAGAAGGAGTGCCGAGACGTCCCAACCGCCCTGTTCGTTGAGCAGGAGATCGACGCGCACCTCCTGAAGTGGAAGCCGGTGCCCGTCGTCTTCACTGGGCGGAAGGGGAAACGGATTCGGCTCAAGACCTTCTTTGCTCCACGTCAGCCTGGCGCTGGCATGATGCCGTCCATCGCGTCCTACGGCTACCAGATCAAGAAGGCATGCCTCTCGGCCGGCCTTGTCGATCTGGACGGCAAGGCCAAGTACACGCCTCGTAGCCTGCGGCACTTCTTCGCCTCCACGGCCCTGGCCAACGGTGTGCCGATCCACGAGGTCTCGCGCTGGCTGGGGCACCGCTCGGTCAAGACGACAGTCGACATCTACGGGCATCTGCTGACCAGCGCCTGGGATCGCTGCCGGGATGTTCTGCAGCGCGGCATGCGGTCTGTATCCCCAGGCACGACGTCCCAGCCGGCAGAGGAGGCGAGCTCGAGCGGCAGCGCCCGAGCTGCGTAGATGTACGAGGGGGCGCCTGTCCTGCATGGTGCTGGGGTTGAACGCCCGTGCTGGGATGGTGCTGGGATGACCCCTATAAAACCCGCGTTTCCGCAGGCGGGAGCTCGGTACTACAGATTCCGCTTCAACGTCTGACGTACCGCGACTGACGCACCTCAGTCCAAAGCCTGGGCCGCCTCCCTCCGGAGGCGGCCCGCTTTCGTGTTCCTGCCTTCAGAGGATCACGCGTACGCCCAATTCCTGGAGAAGGTGCGAGCAGACAGCGCAAGGTGCGGTGGTCTTGCCGTGATCGGGGTGTCCATGGCCACGGATCATCTTGGAGACCATGGCCGATCCTTCGAAGTGCCGAGCCGCTTCCCGGAGAGGCGTCGTCCGGCCGTCGTTCCGCGCGGCATCGAGTGCCCACAACTGGTCGGACAGCAGGGTCGATTCCGCGCAACGTCCGGTGAACGTGCTGCGCTGCTCCAAAGGCAGCGAGTCCACGCATGCCCGGATGGACGGGTGAAGGTTGGCGCTGTCCTCCCCGACCAGGCTGGTGTGGCTGACAACCTTTCCACCGATCAGCAACGAAGAGGATACGGCCGGGAATTGCTCAGACAAAGAAATCCTCCGCATCCGGATCGACCACGCCGCTCAAGAATCGGGAGAATGCGTCAAATGCGTTCTCTCCCAGGTAGTACCCTCCGGTGTGGTGGAGGTGGAAGAGGCGCTCTTTTTCGTCCGCCAGGATAATGCCGTACTCGGACGTCTCATACCCGATGGGGAAAAGATTCGCGTTGAGTCCGGATGCCAATTCCTGGATGGCTGCCGCGTCACCGTCGTATCCGATCGTCGGTTTCATGGCCCAGGCCGTGCCCGATATTGTGGGATGGCTGAGCTGCAGCAAGCCGTACGTATGGATGATGCGTGCTGCGGCCGGCGTCGGCGTCAGGGGCACGCCCTGCCTTTCGGCGTCCTCCACTCGCACCTGAATGAGTTCGTCGGCGCGCTCTCCGATGTCCCGACCCGGAAACCAGCCGTTGCTGATCAGCCAGTCGTGTACTTCGGGTGTCGACTGCTCGGAATCCATCAATTCTTCCGTTCCGTGAGCTGGAGCACTACGAGTGTACGTGTATGCCCAGCTTGGGCAGTACGTGCTCACACGTGTTGCAGGGCGCCAGGTAGTCGCCATGCGCTCGTGCGAGTGCGCCGGTGTCCCGGTCGTAGAGGTCGCCGATCTGGCGTGTGTGCATCAAGCCCCCCTCCAGAGCCTTCTTCGCGTCGTCGATCGTGCGAATTGATGTCCCTGCCGGGTCCAGTTGGCGCAGTCGGTCGCTGATCAAGGATATCTCGGCGCACTTCCCGTGTCCGAGCCCCCGCTTGGCTCCCGGCGTAGCGTCAAGTTTCTCTCCGACCTCCTTCAGGATGTCATCGAGAACCTGATGTGTATTCGGCGATTTCTGGCCGTGCATCTTCGTGGTGCTGCTGTGCGCAGTAACTGTGTTGTCATGCAGAAAACTCCCCGCGCATCCTGACGAGAGAGAATTCTGGCCGGGGGGCGCTGCTCCGGGCGTGGCGTTGACGGCGTCATCCGCGAGGGCGGCCGATTCACGCTCCAGAACAGAAAGCTGATCCTCTGGAGAAAGATGTGAGACGTCCAGCGCCGGACGGCGGTGATGGCGCATCTTGTCCGCGCTTTGACCGTGCCAATCGGGTTGAGGCTCCAAAGGCGTGCCCTGAGGACCGCTGCCGGAACCGCCACCGTGATGCGGGCCGCCGGAGCCATTTCCGTCATCACCGTGAGCGACGTCGGTGGGCGCCCCGTCGTCTGCGTGGGTGCCCCCATGTGACTCGTGCACATCGTGGGTGCCAATGTGGGCGCCGTCGTCACCGTGGTGGTGGGATGCCGAGCCGGGCTCGTGGGCGCCGTGCGGAGCGTCACCGTCGGCGCCTCCCGGATGGTTCCGGTGGCCGACGCCTGCGCTGTCGGCGTGGTTGCCGCCTGAACCCTCACCGTGCCCAGTGGAGTGGCTGGTGGCCGGTTCTTGGCCGGTGGACGGCCCGTGGTTGAGGTCGCCCGCGTGGCCGTCAGGGAGGCGATTTCCGGCGTTGCCCTCCTGCAGACGATCCCCGATGCCACCCCCGGGTGCGCCGTCGCCGATACGGCCGGCGTCACCGAGGTGGCTGTCGAGGCTGTTGCCGACGTGGATGGCCTGGCCGGCGTTGTCCCCCACGTGGGCACCCGCACCGACCAGGACCGGCTGCTGGGCGTGGGCCGGAGTCTCCACCCGCGGGGTGTCCGCGCCGGTGGCCGGGTGCACGTCCGGGGAGCCTTCGCGCGGCGCGTTGTCGGCGTGGTCCAGGACGTTGCCGTGCTGGTCGAGGACGTTGCCCTCGCCGTCGAAGTACCGGGCCGGCTCGCCGGGGTTCGTGGGCAGCTTGGTGGCGTTCTCCGGCAGCGCCGGGACGTCGTCGGGCAGCCGTACGTTGCCGTCCGGCAGCTTGGTCGCGCCCTCGGGAATCGCCGCGCCCTTGGGCAGGTGAACGGTGCCGTCGGGCAGCTTCAGCGACCCCTCCGGCAGCTTGATCGCATCCGCCGGCAGAGCCGGCACGTCGACCTTCCCGATCCCCTTGATGCTCTTGGCGATGTCGCCGATCTTGGAGAGGCCGGCGCCCGCGCCCTTGGCGACATACGTCATCGGGTCGATGACCTTGCCCGCCTTACCGGCCACCGACAGCGCCTTGGCGACCGCGCCGGCCTTGCCCGCACCCGCCGCCGCGCCGCCCGCGCCACCGGTGAAGACCGTGGTCAGCACGTTGAAGGTGACCGCACCCGCGGCCCGCCCCGGGTTCTTGCCCCACTCGTCCCAGGCCACCAGCGCCTTGCCGGTCTCCTTCATCGCGGTCCGCGAATCCCGCAGCCAGGAGGGGAGTTTGTCGTCCGGCAGGGCCCAAAACGCGGTGCCCACCCCGGGGATGGTGGAAATCGCCAGGCCGGTGGCCAGTTGTGCGAGGCCCTTCCAGGCCTGGCCCATGGCGTCCCAGCCGCCGAAGCCCACCAGGGTGCCCAGGCCCTTGATGGTGCCCCAGATGCCGTCGACGAT
>NZ_JBVHPN010000023.1:0-97252 GCF_055567935.1 Streptomyces sp. NPDC026301
GGGGGAGGGAGCGGGGAGCCCTTTTTCCGACTCTTTTTTTTTCTTTTTTTTTTTTTTTTTTTTTTTTTTTCTTCCCCCCCCCCCCCCCCCCCCCCCCGCGGCCGACGGCGGCAAGGTCACGCTCCGCTTCACCTGGTGGGGCAACGCGGACCGGGCAGCGCGCACCGAGAAGGCCGTCGCCGCCTTCGAGCGGGCGAACCCCGGCATCGACATCCAGACCTCGTACTCCACGTACGAGTCGTACAAGCAGAAGCTGGCCACGCAGGCGGCGGGCGGCGACGTCCCCGACCTCATCCAGCTGGACTACCGGCAGATCAGCCAGTACGCGGGCTCGGACGTGCTGCTCGATCTGAAGACCCAGCGCAAGACGCTGCCCACGGGGCGGATGGACTCCGGGCTGCTGAAGACGGGGCAGGTGGGCGGCGTGCAGTACGCGCTGCCGATGGGCGTCGGCACGCAGGCCCTCGCGTACGACAAGGAGGCGTGGCGGAAGGCCGGGCTGCGCGCCCCGAAGGCGGGCTGGACCTGGGAGAACTGGGCGGACGCGCTGCGGAGGCTGAAGGCCGCCGGGTACGAGCGGCCGATGACGGACCCGGGCTCGATGGAGGACTGGTTCGAGGTCTGGCTGCGCGGCCAGGGCAAGCGGCTGTACGGCGCTGACGGGCAGGCCGCCTTCAGCGCGGCGGACCTGGCCCGCTTCTGGACCTTCACCTCGAAGCTGCGCAAGGAGGGGCTGGTCAGCCGGGCCGAGGACACCACGCAGATGGCGGGCTCGGTCGAGGACTCGCCGATGGGCCGCAAGCGGGCGGTCGCGGAGTTCAACTGGGACGCGCCGTCGGCCGGTTACGAGGCCGTGTACGGCGACCGGCTGGCGCTCGCGCCGATGCCGGCGGGCCCGGACGGCACCCCGGGCCAGTACTTCAAGCCGTCGATGCTCCTCGGGATCGCCGCCGGTAGCGCGCACCCGCGCGAGGCGGCCCGCTTCCTCGACTTCCTGCTCAACTCCGACGCGGCCGCCGACATCCTCGGTGTGGACCGCGGCACCCCGGTCAACAGCCGCCAGCGGGACCGGGTCCTGCCCCAGGTGACCGGCTTCCAGCAGCAGGTCGCCGGGCTCCAGCAATCCCTGGAGGGCCGGCTGAAGGACCCGCCGGCCGCGCCGCCGCGCGGCGACAACGGCCTGCAGTCGACCTTCCAGCGCGACTACGACCAGGTGGCCTTCGAGCAGGCGACACCGCGCCAGGTCGCCGAGGACTTCCTTACCGAGGCACGGACGGAGCTGAGGCCGTGAGCACGCGAGCAATGGATCCCGCGACGGCCACGCTGCCCCGGCAGCGCCCGGCCCCCGCGGGGCCCGCACCGAAACGGCGGCCGAAGCGCGAACGAGAGGGCGCCGCCTGGGTGTTCCTCTCCCCCTGGGTGCTGGGCGCCGCCGTCCTCACCCTCCTCCCGATGGCGATATCCCTCTACCTCTCCTTCACCGACTACAACCTCTTCGACCCGCCGAGCTGGGTCGGCCTGCGCAACTACACGCAGATGTTCACCGAGGACCCGCGGCTGCTCCGCTCGGTCGGTAACACCCTGCTGTACGTCCTGGTGGCCGTCCCCCTCCAGCTCGCGCTGGCGCTGGCGGTGGCGGTCGCGCTGAAGTCGATGAAGCGCGGCAAGGGCTTCTACCGCTCCGCGTTCTACGCCCCGTCGCTGCTCGGCGCCTCGATGAGTATCGCGCTCGTCTGGCGGGCGCTGTTCAACGACGGCGGCACCGTCGACAACGTACTCGGCTCGCTCGGCCTGCACACCGGCGGCTGGATCAACCGGCCCGGCTGGGCGCTGCTGTCCGTGGCGCTGCTGACCGTCTGGCAGTTCGGCGCGCCCATGGTCATCTTCCTGGCCGGACTGCAGCAGATACCGAAGGAGCTGTACGAGGCGGCGTCGGTGGACGGCGCCGGGCGGTGGCGGCAGTTCGCCTCGATCACCCTGCCGATGCTGTCCCCCGTCCTCTTCTTCAACCTGGTCCTGCAGACCATCCAGGCGTTCCAGGTCTTCACGCCCGCGTTCGCGGTGAGCGGCGGCCGGGGCGGCCCCGCCGACTCCACCCTCTTCTACACGCTCTACCTCTACGACCGCGGCTTCACCGCCTCGCACATGGGCTACGCCTCCGCGATGGCCTGGGTCCTGCTGATCGCCATCGGCATCGTCACCGCGGTGCTCTTCCGCACCTCCCGCTCCTGGGTCTTCTACGCGAATGAGGAGGGCCGCTGATGACCGCGAAGCCGATGACCGTGCGGCCGATGACCGTCAACTGGCCGCGCGCCGCACTGCACGCGGGCTGTCTCCTGGTCCTGGCCGTCATGCTGTACCCGCTGGGCTGGCTGGTCGCGACGTCCTTCAAGCCGGCCGACGAGGTGCTGGCCAGCCTCGCGCTGCTGCCGTCCCGGCTCGCCACCGAGAACTACGGGACGGCCGCGGCCGGCATCCAGGGCGTGAGCCTGCTGAAGCTGTTCGGCAACTCGCTGACCATCTCGATCGGTGCCGTGCTCGGCAATGTACTGAGCTGCTCGCTGGCCGCGTACGCGTTCGCGCGGCTGCGGTTCCGGATGCGCGGGCCGCTGTTCGCCTTCATGATCGCCACGATCATGCTGCCGCACCACGCGGTGCTGATCCCGCAGTACATCGTCTTCAACCAGCTCGGCATGGTGAACACCTTCTGGCCGATGGTGCTGCCGAAGTTCCTGGCGACCGACGCATTCTTCGTCTTCCTCATCGTGCAGTTCATGCGCGGGCTGCCGCGCGAGCTGGAGGAGGCCGCGAAGATCGACGGCTGCGGGCCGTTCCGTACCTTCGCCCGGGTCGTGCTGCCGCTCACCCGGCCCGCGCTGATCACCACCGCGATCTTCACCTTCATCTGGACCTGGAACGACTTCTTCACCCAGCTGATCTACCTCTTCGAGCCGGACAAGTACACGCTCACGCTCGCCCTGCGTACCTTCGTGGACACCTCCAGCCAGTCCGCGTACGGCCCGATGTTCGCCATGTCGGTCCTCGCACTGCTCCCGATCGTGCTCTTTTTCCTGGCCTTCCAGCGCTTCCTGGTGGAGGGCATGGCGAACTCGGGGGTCAAGGGATGAGCGCCGCAACGGACCCGGCGTCCGGACGCCGGGAGCCCGGCGAGCTGTTCGGGCCGCGCTTCGCGTTCTTCGCCGACGTGCTCGCCATCGGGCTCGCCACGGCGGTGGCCTGTCTGCCGCTGGTGACGGTGCCGGCCGCGCTGGCCACGGCCTGCACGCTGCTGCGCAGGCGGCAGTGGTACGACGAGCCGTGCACGGCCGGGCGGTACTTCGCCGCGCTGCGCGCCCGGCGGTGGCGCGCCGACCTGGCCGCCGGCGGCCTGCTGCTGGCGCTGGGCGCGCTCTTCGCAGCGGACGCGGCACTGGCGGCGGCGGGCCTGCCGGGCGCGGTGCCCTTCGCGCTCTTCCTGGCGCTCGCGGGGACGGTACTGGCGGTGGCGGGGCTGCGTGCGTGCGCGCGGCCCGCGGCGGCGGAGGGCGGGGCGGACAGCGTGCGGGGCGGCGCGGCGGACGGCTGGCGGGCGGCGGTACGCGAGGGCGCGGCCCGTACCGTACGGGACCTCCCCGGCAGCCTCCTGGTCCTGCTGGCGCTGGCCACGGCCGCGGTCTGCGCATGGACCGTACCGCCCCTGCTGTTCCTGCTGCCGGGGCCGTTGGCGGTGGCACTGACGGCGGTCGAGGCGCGCCGAGCGGGCCCGTCCGCGGCGACATTCGCGGCAACGGACACACCAAAGTCATCGACTCACTAACCCCGTAAGACCGTTATCCCCACCAAAAGGTTGCCCCGAGCGAACCTTGTGCAACCAACAATCACTTCCTTAACTTCAGGTGAACCCCGTGCTAACACCAGGAAGTCGAACATGCGCAGAGACATACCGCCCCTCGCCGAGGTGCGTCGCCTTACCCAGAAGAAGCGGGACGCATGGTGGACCGTCCTGCTGGTCGACCCGGTCGCCACCCCTCTGGTACGGCAGACCGCGATGCGCACGCGGATCACCCCGAACCAGATCACCTGGGGCGCGCTCCTCCTCGGCCTGGTCTCCGCGGCCTGCTTCGCGCTCGGCGACTGGCGCTGGCTCATCGCCGGTGCCGTGGTCTACCACCTGAGCTTCATCCTGGACTGCATGGACGGCAAGGTCGCCCGGCTCACCGGCCAGGGCTCCGTCTTCGGCGCCTGGCTCGACTACATCTTCGACCGTATCCGCGTGATGGCCTGCGCCGTCGCCCTTATGGGCGGCCAGTACCACCGCACCGGCGACACCCTCTACATCTGGCTCGCGGCGGGCGTGGTCGCGCTCGACGGCCTGCGGTACATCAACTCCCTGGAGATCTTCAAGACCCGGCACACGATGCGCAAGCAGATCAAGTCGCGCATCCGGGCGGCGCGGCGGGCCGAGGACGCGGCGGAGGTCGCGTTCATGGAGGACCTGCTGCGCGACAACCCCGAGGCGGACATCGAGCAGGACCTCCAGCAGGACCGTGCGGAGAGCATGGAGGGCATGGAGGGCGTGGAGAGCACGCCGGTGCTGATGGCCGTACCGGAACCGCAGCGGCGGAAGAAGGCCGACGTCATCGACCTGCAGCGGGAGTTCCGCAGCCGCTTCCCCGGCTATCTGCGGGCCCGCTCCTACCTGCTGCGGCACCGGGTCCGCACGCACCTCATCAGCGGCATCGAGTTCCAGATGGGCGTCTTCATCATCGGACCGCTCTTCGACGCGGTCATCCCCGTCACGGTCGTCTCCGCCGTCCTGCTGCTCCTCTTCGAACTCGCCATCGTCTACAAGCTGCTCCTCTCCACCCGCGACTTCGCCCGCACCCTCGACTCCTTCGAGAACGCGAAGACGCCGGCGGCGGCCTGAGCGTCCCGGGTACCGCGGTCAAGGAGCGCTGGACGGTACCGGGCTGAGGGCGTAGGTGACGCCGGTGTCGAGGTCGGTGTCGTAGCCGGCGTGGAAGGCGGCCTTGTAGGCGTCGTCGCCCAGGGCGTGGCGGGTCTGCCGCTCGCATGTCCGGCGGGTGGCGAAGAAGTCAGGGGCACCGGCCTGCGCGCGGCCGAGGGTGTCCCAGACCTGCTGGGACAGGCCGAGCAACCGAGCGGCGCGCTCGCCGCGCCCGGTGGCCGCCGCGGCCGCGGCGAGCACATCGAAGCTCATCCCGACCCCCACACTGTCGTGCAGCCGGTGTTTCGCCTCCAAGGACAGCCGGCCGTAGTCCTGCGCGGCCTCGTACCGACCGCGCGCCAGCTCGGCCGCTGCCCGGATGGTGTCGCCGTAGGAACGTGCCCAATGCTCTCCGTGGGGGTCGCATACGGCGCACAGCTGCTCCTGGTGGGCGATGGCTTCCTCGATGCGTCCCAGGACGACGCACGCGTGGCTGCTCACCAGTCGGGCCGTGATTCCGGGGAGAGTGAGTTCACTACCGTGCCGCCGTGTGGCGAGCAGGCTCTCCGACATGGCTCCCGCCTGCGCCAGGTCACCGCGCAACGCCGCCGCGGTCATGGTGACGGCCAGCGCGACGTCCGCCGCGCCGCTGTCCCCGAGACGCTCGGCCGCCGCGGCGCATTCGGCGGCCCGGGCAGCGGTGGCGTCGGCATCGCCCAGGACCAGCAAGACGAAGCCGCAGGCCCACAGGGCCTGGTTGCGCGCCCAGCTCGGCTCCGTTTCCGAGGCCAGGGCCTGGTCCAGATAGTGGCGCCCCTCCCGGGCGAACCCACAGGCGTACCAGAAGAACCACAGCGACCCGGCCAGTTCCAGTGCCGTGTGGTCTCCCGGCGCCGGCGTGGTCAGGCAGAAGTCCAGCGCGGCGCGGAGGTTGTCGTGCTCCCCGGTCATCCGGTCGTACCAGGCGTACTGGTCGGGCCCCAGCCAGGCGGCGCCACCCTCGCGGGCCAGCGCCAGGTAGAAGTCCCGGTGGCGCCCTCGCGCTTGGTCCTCCTCGCCCAAGAGGCGCAGCCATCCGGCGCCGTACTCACGGATCGTGTCCAGCATCCGGAAGCGCGGGCCACCGCCCAGGGCCGGGGCCGACGTGAGGAGGGAGGCGTGGGCCAGCGCGCTCAGCAGGGCCGGAATCCTCCCGGCGGGCAGCTCCGCGTCGGCGCACACCCGTTGGGCCGTCTTCGCATCGAAGCTGCCCGCGAACACCGACAGCCGCGCCCACAGCAACCGCTCGGCCGGAGTACACAGCTGATGGCTCCAGCCGATCGCGGTGCGCAGCGCCTGATGCCAGGGGGGCTCGGTGCCGTACGCCACCTCATCGGTCTCGCCGAGTACGGAGAAGCGATCCTCCAGCCGCTCGGTCAGCTCGGCCACGGACATCTCGCGCAGGCGGGCCGCGGCCAGTTCGATGGCGAGGGGAAGGCCGTCCAGGCGTCGGCACAGCCGTACAAGGTCGGGGCGGTTGGTGTCGGTGACGGCGAAGCCGGGGACCGCCTCGGCGGCGCGCTGGGCGAGCAGCGCCACCGCGTCCGCCCCGCCCGCCGCCCGGTCGGGTGTCTCGGAGACCGGCAGCGGGGTCACGGTCAGCACCCGTTCCTCGATGATCCGCAGTGGACTGCGGCTGGTCACCAGGATCCGCAGCCCCGGGGCCGCCGCCAGCAGCGCCTGCGCGACCACCGCGCACGCACCGGTCAAGTGCTCACACGTGTCCAGTACCAACAGCAGCTCCCGGCCCGCCAGGTACTCCGCGACCACCTCGATCATCGGCCGGCTCGTCTGATCGGCCAGCGGCAGTGCCTCGGCGATGACGTGCGCCAGCAGCTCACCTTGCTGCAACGCCGACAACGCCACCCACCACGCCCCGTCCCGCAACCCCGGCCGCGCCTCGGCCGCGGCCCACAGCGCCAGCCGGGTCTTGCCCACACCACCGGCCCCGGTCAGGGTGACCAACCGCGCGCCCTCGAACAGCCGCTGGACCTGTGCCAGCTCCGCCCGGCGACCGATCAACTCACCCGACTCAGCAGGCAGGTTCCCCACCAACCGCCGCTGCACCGCCACGATCGCCCTCCTCGGTCCTGCCCCTGCCCCTGCCCCTGCCCCTGCCCCTGTGGCCAGCCTGCCGACTCTCGCCGCGCCGCATGACCGTCGGGGAGAAAACGATCGCTGCCGACGGCGCCGGACCATAACGGACTGGGACGGACCACAACGGGACATATCCTGAGCCCCTGACCGGCCGGCGCCCGGTCAGGGGGTCGGCACCTGCTCCGGCAGCAGGCCCTCCGCCCGTAGTTCCGTCCACATCGCGGGCGGTACGGGGCGGCGCAGGAGTTCGCTCGCGTCGGTCGCCTCGGCCGGTGAGCGGGCTCCCACGAGGACGCTCGCGACGGCCGGATGCCCGAAGGGGAAGTGCAGGGCCGCGGCGCGCAGCGGTACGCCGTGCCGTTCCGTGACGGCCTTGAGGCGCAGGGCGCGCTCCAGTACGGGGCGGGTGGCGGGTGCGTAGTCGTAGGTCGCGCCGGGCCGGGGGTCGGCGAGCAGGCCGGAGTTGAGGACGCCGCCGATGACGACGGCGCGGTGGCGCGCGGCGGCCTCGGGCAGCACCTCGTCCAGGCCCGAGGGGTCGAGCAGGGTGTAGCGGCCGGCGAGCAGGACGGCGTCGACGTCGGTGTCGCGGAGGAAGCGGGCGAGCATGGTGGTCTGGTTCATGCCCGCGCCGATCGCGCGGACCACTCCCTCGGCGCGGAGGCGTTCGAGCGCCGGGTACGCCTCGCCGAACGCCTGCTCCGCGTGGTCGTCCGGGTCGTGCAGGTAGGCGAGGTCGATCCGGTCGAGGCGGAGGCGGTGCAGGCTCTCCTCGATGCTGCGCCGGACGCCGTCCGCGCTGAAGTCCCAGACCCGGCGGTGGGTGGCCGGCACGGCGAACCCGTGGGCCAGGTCGTCGCCGCCCGGCCCGCCGGGGCGCAGCAGCCGGCCCACCTTGGTGGAGAGTACGTACTCCGCGCGCGGCCGGTCGCGCAACGCGGCGCCCAGCCGCCGCTCGGACAGGCCGAGCCCGTAGTGCGGCGCGGTGTCGAAGGCACGGATGCCCTCGTCCCAGGCGGCGTCGACGGTGGCGGCCGCCTGGTCGGGGGTGACGGCCGTGTAGAGGTTGCCGAGGGCGGCGGCGCCGAAGGACAGCGCGGTGACGGGGACGCCGCTGCGCCCGAGGGTGCGGCGACGTTCCGGGGGCCCGGGCGGCGCGGGAGGCATCGGTGGCCCGGCCCCGCCCGGGCCACCGGGCGCCATGTCCTGCGGCCCGCGGCTCACCGCCGGCCTTCCGGGCGCAGGCGCAGCCCCGCCATCCCGCCGTCGACGGCGAGCGAGGTGCCGGTGACCGAGGCGGCGGCGGGTGACGCCAAGTAGGCGATGGCGGCGGCGACTTCCTCTGCGGTGACCAGGCGGCCCATCGGCTGCCGGGCGTTGAGCGCGGCGCGCTCGGCCTCGGGGTCGTCGGCCGCGTCCAGCAGCCGCCCGACCCAGGGCGTGTCGGCGGTGCCGGGGTTCACGCAATTGACGCGGACGCCCTCGCGGACATGGTCGGCGGCCATGGCGAGGGTGAGCGAGAGGACGGCGCCCTTGGAGGCCGAGTACAGCGCGCGCTGCGGCAGACCGGCGGTGGCGGCGATGGAGCAGGTGTTGACGATCGCGGCGTACGCGGATTCCCGGAGGTACGGGAGCGCCGCGCGGCTGGTGCGGACGATCCCGAGGACGTTGACGTCCAGGACGCGGTGCCACTCGGTGTCGGTGTTGTCCTCGGCCGTGCCGGCCGCGCCGATGCCGGCGTTGTTGACCAGGATGTCGAGTCCGCCCAGGTCGCGGGCCGCGGCGCCGACCGCCTCGCGTACGGAGTCGTCGTCGCTGACGTCGGCCCGGTAACCGGTCAGCGGCTCCTCGACCTTGTCGGGTACCAGGTCCAGCACGGCCACCCGGGCGCCGCGCGCGGCGAGCAGCTGGGCCGTGGCCAGGCCGATGCCCGAGGCGCCGCCGGTGACCAGAGCCTTGAGGCCGTTCATGTCCCGCGTCTCGTTCATGCCCGCTCCTCCTGAAGTGCGTCGTCGTCCTTCGTCGATTCCTCGTGTGCCGCGCGGTCGGCCGTCCAGAACGTGCCGTCGGGGTAGGCGTACGTGGTGAGCGTGGCGGGGCGCAGCTCGGCGGAGAAGCCGGGCGCGGTGGGCGCCGCGTAGTGCCCGTCCCGGATCTCCACCGGCGTGATGAAGTGCTCGTGGAGATGGTCGACGTACTCGATGGCGCGGTCCTCCGTGGTACCGGACAGCGCCAGGTAGTCGAACATGGCGAGGTGCTGGACCAGTTCGCACAGGCCGACGCCGCCGGCGTGCGGGCAGACCGGCACGCCGTACTTCGCGGCCAGCAGCAGCACCGCCAGGTTCTCGTTGACGCCGCCGACCCGCGCCGCGTCGATCTGCACCACGTCGACCGCGCCGGCCTGCAGCAGCTGCTTGAAGACGATGCGGTTCTGCACGTGTTCGCCGGTGGCGACCCGTACGGGCGCGACGGCGCGGCGCACGGCGGCGTGCCCGAGGATGTCGTCGGGGCTGGTGGGCTCCTCGATCCAGTACGGATCGAACTCCGCCAGCGCCTTGGTCCAGGCGATGGCCTCGGCCACGTCCCAGCGCTGGTTGGCGTCGATCGCGATGCGGATGTCCGGGCCGACGGCGGCGCGTGCGGTGCGGCAGCGCCGGATGTCATCGGCCAGGTCGGCGCCGACCTTCAGCTTGATCTGCCGGAATCCGGCCGCGACGGCCTCCTGGACCAGCCGGGTCAGCTTGGCGTCGGAGTAGCCCAGCCAGCCGGGCGAGGTGGTGTAGCCGGGGTAGCCGCGCTCGCGGAGCAGGGCCTCTCGTCCGGCGCTGCCCGCCCTGCCGGCCCGCAGCAGCTTCAGCGCCTCGTCGGGGGTGAGCGCGTCGGTGAGGTAGCGGAAGTCGACCTGCGAGACGAGCCATTCGGGCTCGGCGTGGGCGAGGAGCTGCCAGAGCGGCCGGCCGCCGCGCTTGGCGGCCAGGTCCCACACGGCGTTGACGACCGCGCCGATCGCCATGTGCATCACGCCCTTCTCCGGGCCGAGCCAGCGCAGTTGGCTGTCGCCGACGAGGTCGCGGCTGAGCGACCCGGGGTCGGTGCACAGCGCGTCCACGGACCGGCCCAGGAGGTACGGGCGGAGGGCGGCGATCGCCGCGGCCTGGACGTCGTTGCCGCGGCCGATGGTGAAGGCGAAGCCGTGGCCTTCGAGGCCGTCGGGCGCGTCGGTGCCGAGAACGACGTAGGCGGCGGAGTAGTCGGGGTCGGGGTTCATGGCGTCCGAGCCGTCCAGCTCCCGGGAGGTGGGGAAGCGGAGGTCGTGGACGGTGACCGAGGTGACCCGGGCGGAGGCGGTGGGGCCGCCGGTCGGGGCGGCCGGGGATTCCCGGCCCGGCGTGCCGAGGCGTGTCGGTCTCATTGCTTGGAGCCCTTCGTCGACCGCCTTGCGGAATGCACGGGATACATCGGATGTCTCTGCCAACGACGTGAACATACGGCCTCGCCGAGCCGGAGCACAAGAGATCACCCGGCGGGCAGGCCGTACACCCGCCGGGCCGTGCCGCCCAGCACCGCGGCGCGCTCCGTGGCGGTACAGCCGCCCAAAAGGTCCTCGGTGAGGGTGCGTACGGCCGCGTAACCACCCGCGAGTTCGCACACCGGCCAGTCCGACCCGAACAGCACCCGGTCGGCGCCGAACGCGGCCAGTACGTGCTCGGCGTACGGCCTCAGCAGCTCGGCCGTCCAGCTGTGCCAGGGCGCCTCGGTGACCAGCCCGGAGAGCTTGCACACGGTGTTCGGGCAGGCCGCCAGGTCCGTGAGCCAGGACGCCCACGGCTCCCACTCCCCCGCCGCGATGCCCGGCTTGCCCGCGTGGTCGAGTACGAACGGCACCTCGTCCAGGCCGCGTACGCACTCCAGCGCGGCCTGCCGCTGCGGGGCCCGTACGAGCACGTCGTAGGCCAGCCCACGGGCGCCGAGCGCGGCGAGCGAGCGGCGGACGTCGGCGCGGACCAGCCACCGCGGGTCGGGCTCGTCCTCGGCCTGGTGCCGCACACCGACCAGCAACGGGTCGTCCGGCAGGGCGAGTTCGGGTGCGGTGAGGTCCGTCCAGCCGACGACGCCCGCGATCAGGCCGCGGGAGGCGCGGGCCGCGGCGAGGAAGGCGGCGGTCTCCTCGGCGGTGGCCACGGTCTGCACGAGGACGGTGGCGGTCACGTCCTCGCCGGCGCACGCCGCGAGGTCGGCCACGGTGTAGCGGCGGCGGATGGGCGCGTGTGCGTCGGGGTCCATCCAGGGGTACGCGCGCGCCGCCGGGTCCCAGAGGTGGTGGTGCGCGTCGATCACGGGAACCCCCAGACCAATCGATACATCGGATGAATGACGCAGCAATTCGACGGCAATGGCGCCGACAATAGGTCGGATCTCTTCGTGACGCATTCGGTGTGAACCATTGCCGTGACCGTGTCCACAGGCTAGCTTTCGTCGCCGAGCATGACACCCCCTCCGGATAGGTCCCATGTCTGGCGGCCCCATGTCTGGCGTACGGAAGGACAATCCCGTGGCACAGGTCCAGTCCCCGGCCGGAGCCGCCGCGCAGGGCGGCGAGAAGGTGCCCCGGCGGGTGCACTGGATCGCCGTGCTCGGCGGCCTGTCCGGCCTGTTGTACGGCTACGACTCCGGCGCCATCTCCGGCGCGCTGCAACCCCTGACCGACCGGTTCGGGCTGGACGCCACGGGGCAGGGCCTGGTCACCAGCCTGCTGCTGCTCGGCGCGCTGCCGGCCATCGTCGGCGGCTCGCTCGCCGCCCGCCGCTGGGACCGCCGCCACCTGCTGATCCTGGCGGGCGTGATCTTCGTCCTCGGTTCGGTCGCCTGCGGCCTGGCCTTCAGTGCCGGGGCGCTGATGGTCTCGCGGTTCGTCCTCGGCTTCGCCGTCGGCATCGCGAACATGTTCGGCCTGATCTACCTCAGCGAGCTCGCGCCCAAGCACCTGCGCGGCCGCATCACCGCGCTCTACCAGCTCGCGGTGAACGTCGGCATCCTGCTCGCGTACGGGGTCGGCGACGCGCTGTCGGCGGCCGGCGCGTGGGAGTGGATGCTCGGCCTGGGCGCCGTGCCCGCCGTGGTCTTCCTGGCCGGCATGGTGCTCAGCCCGGCGGGCCCGCGCTGGCTGATGACGCACGGGCGCGAGGAGGAGGCCCGCGGCGTCCTGCGGCGGCTGCGCGCGACACCGGAGACCGCGGAGGCGGAGATCACCGAGATCCGCGACAGCCTGGCCCAACAGCACGCAGGATTGCGGGAGTTGGCGGGCACATACCGCCCCGCGCTGCGGATCACCCTGATCCTGACCTTCTTCCAGGTCTTCACCGGCATCAACGCGGTGGTCTACTACGCGCCCGTCATCTTCTCCCACCTCACCGACGGCAACGGCTCGCAGGCCGGCACCATCGCGAACTACGGCGTCGGCGCGGCACTGGTCCTGTCCACCGCGGCATCCCTGCCGTTCATCGAACGCCTGGGCCGGGTCAAGCTGCTGACCATCTCGCTGGCCGCGCAGGTCCCGCCCATGGTGGCGCTCGCCCTCTTCCCCGATGTCTCCGTGCTCGCCGTGATCTGCGTGTTCGTCTACACCTTCGCGTTCGGGTTCGGGCTGGGGCCGGTGTTCTGGCTGTACTGCCCGGAGGTGCTGCCGCTGCGGGCCAGGGCGCTGGGCATGGGCGTGATCACCTTCACCCAGTATCTGCTCAACTTCGCCTTCTCGCTGGCCTTTCCGGACGTGCTGAAGGCGATCGGCAGCTCCGTCTTCGCCGTCTTCGCCGTGCTGTCCGCGCTCGCCGCGTGGTACGTCGCCCGCCGCGTCCCGGAGACCGCGGGCCGCTCCCTGGAGGAGATCGAGCAGTACTGGCAGCAGCGCGCGTAGCCCGGTCGCACTCGCTCGTCCACCACAACACCTTGTACGGAGGACCACGATGAGCATGTCCCGGAGAACGATCCTCGCCATCGGAGCCGCGCTGCCCGCCACCGCGCTCCTCTCCCGGACCGCGGTGGCGGCCGGCACCACGACCGTCGCCGACTCCACCGGCATCACGCCCGCGCCCGTCATCCCCGTCTCCCCCGGCGACACCGCCGAACGGATCGTCGCCAAGGCCGCCCACGTCGTACCGACACCCCATCAGCTCGCCTGGCAGCGCAACGAACTGACCGTCTTCACGCATTACGGCATGAACACCTTCACCGACCGGGAGTGGGGGTCGGGGGCCGAGGACCCGGCGTGGTTCGCGCCGGAACAGGTGGACACGGACCAGTGGATGCGCGTGTACCGCGCGGCCGGGGCGAAGCTCGTCATGCTGACCGCCAAGCACCACGACGGCTTCGTCCTCTACCCGACCCGGTACACCGGGCACTCCGTCGCGGCCAGCCGCTGGAAGGGCGACATCCTCGGTGCGTACGTCCGCTCGGCCCGCGCCGCAGGCCTGAAGGTCGGCGTGTACCTCTCCCCCGCCGACGGCGCCGAACTCCCGCACGCCTGGCACGCCGACTGGGTCGAAAAGATCCGCGCCAAGCAGCAGGCCGGTGAACCGCTCAGCATCGAGGAGCAGGCCACCCTCGAGGACGGCGACCGCGCTCCCGGCGGCCACGGCCGGTACGGCAACGGCAGCGAGCCCACCCCGCGCACCCTCCCCACCCTCGTCGACGGCGACGACCGCGCGCGGGCCGTCGCCAAGGGCGAGCTGCCGACGTTCGACGTCACGGTCAACGACTACGACGCGTACTACCTCAACCAGGTCTACGAGCTGTTCACCCAGTACGGCCCGATCGACGAACTGTGGCTGGACGGCGCCAACCCGTGGACCGACGCGGGCATCACCCAGACCTACGACTTCGCCACCTTCTACGACGTCATCGGGAAGCTGTCCCCGAAGACCGTCGTCTTCAAGGCACCGTGCGGCGTCCGCTGGATCGGCAACGAGAAGGGCACCGCCCGCGAGTCCGAGTGGAGCGTCCTGCCCGTCACCGGGGACGGTGTCGGCATGCAGGTCCCCGGCGGCGAGTCGGGCGCCGACCTCGGCTCGCGGGAGCGGATCACCGGCAACCCGGACGTGACGTCGCTGCGGTGGTTCCCGGGCGAGGCCGACGTCTCCCTTCGGCCCGGCTGGTACCACCACCCGGAGCAGCGGCCCAAGTCGCCCGGCGAACTGGTGTCCCTGTACGAGAAGTCCGTCGGCCGCAACGCCGTGCTGCTGATCAACGTGCCGCCCGCGAGGAACGGCAGAGTGGACCCGGCGGACATCGACGCGCTGACCTCCTTCCGCCGCGCGCTGGACCGGACGTACGGCACCAACCTGCTCTCCGGCGGTCGCGGCCGGGCGGCCGCCGCGCTCACCGACCGCGGCCTCGGCACCGGCTGGTCGCCGCCCGGCGGCGCGGTCACCGGCGCGCTGGAGCTGACGCTCCCGAAGGAGGCCGCGTTCGACCGGGTCCGGCTGGGCGAGGACATCACCCGGGGCCAGCGCGTCGAGGGCTGCGCGCTGGACGTGTGGGACGGGGCGGGCTGGCGGCAGGTGGCGTCCGGTACGACGATCGGGTACAGCCGCATTCTCGTCCTGCCCGCGCCGGTGACGGCCCGTCGGATACGGGTACGCATCACGGCGGCGCGGGCGACGCCGCGGCTGGCCTTCCTCGGGCTGTACCGGAGCGCCGAACCGGCCTGAGCGCCCGTGACCGCGCCGCCGTGACGACAGAGAGGGGTGGGCCGTGCCGGGTACGGAGGGGACGACGTCGGCCGAGGTGGCCGAGCGGTACGGGCTGCGGCCACTGCCCGCCGAGGGCGGGCTGTTCCGCCGGACGTGGGCGGGGCCGCCGGACGCCACGGGCCGCCCGGCAGGCTCGGCGATCCTGGTGCTGCTCACCACGGACGCCGGCGGCTTCTCCGCCCTGCACCGGCTGCCCCTCGACGAGGTCTGGCACTTCTACCGGGGCGACCCCGCCGAACTGCTCCTCCTCGGACCGGGCGACGGCGGCCGGGCCGTGCTCCTCGGCGGCAGCGGCGGGGAGGTGCAGACCGTGGTGCCGGCGGGTACGTGGATGGGCGCCCGGGTGATCCCGGGCGGCAGCTGGTCGCTGTGCGGGACGACGATGGCGCCCGGCTTCCTGCCCTCCGACTATCAAGGCGGCGACGTGGACGTCCTCACCAGGCAGTACCCCCGGCACGCGGAGCGGATCAGGGAGTTGTGCCGGCCCGGCGCCCCGCTGCGGATGCCGGAGGGCACGCGGGACGGGGCGTTCGATGCGTGACGCGGGAGCGGCGGCCGGCAGCCTGGCCGGGCGGGTGGCCCTGGTCACCGGCGCCAGCGGACTCATCGGCGGCGGCATCGCCCGGCGGCTGGCGCGGGCCGGAGCGGCCGTGGTGGCCCACTGGTACCGGGGCGAGGAGCAGGCCGCAGCGCTCGTCAAGGAGATCACCGGGGCGGGCGGCAGCGCGCTGGCCGTACGGGCGGACGTGACGCGGGAGGAGGAGTGCCGGCAGCTGGTCGACGCGGCGGCCGCCTGGCGCGGCCGGCTGGACATCCTGGTCAACAACGCCGGGATCCAGCCGGTCCAGCCGCTCGCCGGGATGACGGCGGCCGACTGGCGGCGGCTCTCCGAAGCCAATGTGACCAGCGCGTTCTGCTGCACCCAGGCGGCCGTCGGGGCGATGACGCGCGGCAGTGGTGAAGGGGCCGGACGCGGCGGTTCGGTCGTCCACATCGCGTCGATCGAGGGCTCCCGGCCCGCGCCGGGCCATGCGCACTACAGCGCCGCCAAGGCCGCCCTGATCATGTTCGCCCGGTCGGCGGCCCTGGAGTACGGCCCCCTCGGCATCCGGGTCAACACCGTCTCCCCCGGCCTGATCGACCGGCCGGGCCTCGAAGCGGACTGGCCGGACGGCGTCGACCGGTGGACCCGCGCCGCGCCGCTCACCCGGCTCGGCCGCCCGGAGGACGTCGGCGACGCCTGCGTCTTCCTCGCCTCGGACGCGGCCTCGTGGATCACCGGCACCGACCTGGTCGTGGACGGCGGCGTCAGCGCCCGTCCTACGTGGTGACGCCCTCCTGACCGTGCCCCGGCCGGTGCTCCCGCCCGCCCTCCGGCCCGTTAGCGGGCCCCTCCTCCGGCTCGTCGAGGTCGCAGCCGTGATCGCAGATCAGGTCGATGACCGCGCGCAGCAGTTCGGAGTCGTCGTCCGCGCGCCAGACCAGGTGGAAGCGGTGTTCGGGGCCCGGCTCGCTGAGCGGCAGGACGGCGACGCCCGGGCAGGTGATGTTGGCGGGGTCGGAGACGTCGGCGGGGTGCGCGTGCACCAGCCCGGACGCCGTGCCGGCCGCCACCAGCGCGAGCAGCTGCTCCTGTTCGCGCAGCCGGTGGTGCTGCCAGAGCGGGGCCACGCCGTGGTCGGCGAAGAACCGTACGGTCGCGTCGTGCACACCGGGCGCGGTGTCCCGCTCGTTGATCAGGAACGGCATGCCCTCGAACGCGCCGAGCGGCACCGGGACCTGCTTGGTCAGCGGCCCGGGCGCGGGCACCGCCACATGGTCGTCGCGGTACCTCCCGACGATCAGGGACGACGTGCCGTGCGGTGGCAGCGGGTCGCGGACCAGCGCCAGGCCGAGTTCGCCCTGTACGAGGGCGTCCAGTGCCTGCAGGCTCCACATGGGGACGGACACCACGGCCACGTCGGCGTGTGCGCGCGCCACCTTGCCGATCAGTACGTCGACGAGACGGGCCGCGCCTGGGGCGCAGCCGATGCGCAGCTCCCCCAGCCGGGCGGCGCGCAGGGTGCGCGCGGTGTCCGCGACCTCGGCGGCCGAGGCGAGCGTGCGGCGCGCTGCGGGCAGCAGTTCGCCGCCGGCCGCGGCGAGCTCCACATGGCTGCTCGTCCGGTCGAAGAGGACGAGGCCCAGCTCCCGTTCCAGGTCGCGGATGCGCCGGCGGACGGCGGCGGGCGCGACGTGCAGCCGGGCCGCGGCGCGGCCGTAGTGCGACTCCTCGGCCACCAGGGCGAAATACTCCAGATCACGCAGTTCCATGTCTCGCTCCCCACCTCGTACATGGCGGACCCCGCTCTCCCGGAGAAGAGCGGGGCTGGTGCTCGGCAGGTCTCGGCGGAAGAGGCCGGGCCGGCTGGAAGCGCCGGATCAGTCGTCGTCGGAGCTGTTGTCGGCGCCGGTCTCGACGAGCGAGGTGTGGGTCTCCGCGCCCGTGGTCTGCGCGCCGTGGTGCTCGCTGGCGCTGCCGCTCTGGTAACCGGAGTCGGTGGACGCGATCTTGGTGTTCAGGAACTCGGGGTCGTCGGCCACGGCCGTGCCGCCGGCCGCCAGGACGAGCGCCGCCACGGGAACGACGAGGGCGGTCAGGCGCTTCGCAGTGCGGTTCATCTTCGGTTCCTCCATTGGTTGCACAGGGAAGAGGCGGCTTCCTCCGCCGCCCGGCAGTCGATGAGTAACCACACGTCACAGCCGTCACACACCGCGTCACCTGAATGGAAGGGACGGAGTGGCGCGGACGGCTCCGAAGTGCCTGCGGCCGGCCCCTCAGGTCACGGCTGCCGCATGTTCCGCAGCGAAGCGACCAGGGTGTCCACCTCCTGCGGCGTGTTGTAGAGGGCGAAGGAGGCCCGGACCGCGCTCTCCAGGCCGTAGTGGCGCAGCGCGGGCTGGGCGCAGTGGTGGCCGGCCCGGACGGCGATGCCGTCGCGGTCCAGGCACTCCGCGACCGCCGCCGGGTCGTGTCCCGCGAGCGTGAAGGTGAGGACGGAGATCCGCTCGGGGGCCGAGCCGATGAGTTCCAGCCCGGGGACGGTGGCCAGGGCCGCTACGGCGTACTCCGTCAGGGCCTTCTCGTAGGCGGTGACGGCGGTGCGGTCCAGGGACGTGAGCCACTCGATCGCGGAGCGCAGGCCGACGGCGCCGGCGATGTTGCCGGTGCCCGCCTCCAGCAGATGCGGTACGGGGGCGAAGGTGGTCCGGCCGAACTCGACCGAGTCGATCATGTTGCCGCCGCCCTGCCACGGCCGCATCCCCGCCAGCACCTCCGGCTTGCCGTACAGCGCGCCGATTCCCGTGGGGCCGAAGAGCTTGTGCCCCGAGAAGACGTAGAAGTCGGCGCCCAGCGCCTGGACGTCCACCGGGAAGTGCGCGACCGCTTGGGCGCCGTCGACCAGCACCTTGGCGCCGTACCGGTGTGCCAGCGCCGTCATCTCCCGTACGGGCGGGACGGTGCCGAGCACGTTGGACGCGTGGCTGAGCGCGACGAGCTGGGTGCGGAAGGAGAGCAGGTCGGCGAAGGCGTTCTGGTCGATCTGGCCGTCCGGCCCGAGCGGTACGGGCACCACCCGGGCGTGCCGCTCCTTGGCGATCATCTGCCACGGCACGATGTTGGAGTGGTGTTCCAGGACCGGTACGAGGATCTCGTCGCCGGCGCCGAGGTTGGCCCGGCCCCAGGTCTGGGCGACGAGGTTGACCGCCTCGGTGGTGCCGCGGACGAAGACGACGTTGTCGGGGGACGCGGCGCCGAGGAACGAGGCGACGGCGGCGCGGCTGCCCTCGTACGCCTCGGTGGCCTCGCGGGCCATGGTGTGGGCGCCGCGGTGGATGTTGGAGTTGGCGGAGCCGTAGAAGGCGGCGAGCGCCTCGATGACCTGGCGCGGTTTCTGGGTGGTGGCGCCGTTGTCGAGCCAGACCAGCGGGTGGCCGTTGACCGTCCGGTGCAGGACCGGGAAGTCGCGCCGCACGGTCTCGGGATCGAAGCCACGGCCGGGGCTCGCGGGCTCCCGGGGCGCCGCCTCCGGGGTCCGGGCCTCGGGACTCTTGAGGGCTCCCCACATCTCAGGAGCCAGCATCTCAGGAGTAGTCATGGTACTTGGACACCTCGACGTTCTGGAGCACGGCGATGGCGTCCTCGACCAGGACCGCGGTGTTGAAGTACGCGGTCATCAGGTAGGAGGTGATCGCCTTCTTGTCGGTGCCCATGTTCCGCATGGACAGGCCGGGTTCGACCTCGTCGGGCACCTCGGAGGGGCGCAGCCCGACCACGCCCTGCTCGGCCTCGCCCGCCCTGACGAGCAGGATCTCGGTGGTGCCGGTCACCGCGCCGGAGCCGTTGGTGAACCCGACCTTGTCGGACGGCAGCAGCGGCACGCCGCGCCAGGTCAGCAGGGGGCTGCCGAAGCGGGTGTCCATCACCGGGGGCACACCCCGGCGGGTACATTCCCGGCCGAACGCCGCGATGGCCTTGGGGTGGGCGATGAAGTAACCGGGCTGCTTCCAGACCTTGGTGAGGAGTTCGTCGAGGTCGTCGGGGGTGGGCGCGCCGGTGCGTGCCTGGACCCGCTGGCCCGGGGTGACGTTGTGGAACAGGCCGAAGTCGGGGTGGTTCAGCATCAGGGCTTCCTGGCGCTCGCGCAGCGCCTGGATGGTCAGGTCGGCCTGGGCCCGTACCTGGTCGTTGGGCTCGTTGTAGAGGTCGGAGACGCGGGTGTGGACGCGCAGCACGGTCTGCGCGACGGTCATGTGGTACTCGCGCGGCGTGTCCTCGTACTCGACGTAGGTGCCGGGCAGTTCGGGCTCGCCCACGTGGCCGCCGGCGAGCTGGATGGGGGCCTCCTTGCCGGCGAGGGGCGCGCCGCCCTCGCTGTACGCGGTGACCGCGTTGCACAGCGCTTCGTCGCGGTCCGACAGGCGGCCCAGTACGGCGCGCTCGACGCACAGCGCGACGCCGGGGGTGAGGGCCTTGACCTGGTACGGCGTGCGCTCGCCGCGGGTCCAGGAGTCGAGGTCGAAGTACTGGCCGTCGCCGACCACTTCGAGCACGGTCTCCTCACCGTAACGGGTGGTCACGCGCTTCTCCGCGCGGCCGTGCGCCAGCACCCACAGGCGGTCGGTGGACTCGCCCTCCTGAACCAGTAACTGGCCCGCGTCGAAGGAGACTTCGGTGAACGCCTGGGCCAGCTCGCCGAGCAGCGCCGGGTCCGCCTCGCGCAGGTACGGGATCTCCCGCAGGTCCTCGCTGACCACGCGGCGGGCGCCCTCGTGGTCGGTGTCGACGGTGATCCGGTCGTCGCCGAGCAGGAACGTACGGCGTCGGTTGACACGGAAGACGCCCGAGTCGACGTCCAGCCAGGGCAGCGCGCGGAGCAGGTAACGCGGGGTGATGCCGCGCATCTGGGGCGCGGTCTTCGTGGTGGTCGCGAGTTGCCGTGCGGCATCAGGGCTGAGGCTGAGGCGGTCGCTCATGGTGACTCCTGGACGTCGGAAGCCGGTGGGGGGTTGCCCCGTACGGATGCCCCGGACGCGGTGGAGCGGCGGCCGGGAACGAGAGTGATCGTCACGGCGGGCCCTTATCGACCACAAGACGGCATGGCGCTTCATAGTCCTGAAACAATCGGACCGACTCTTGTGCCAATTGGTCCGCAATGCAACCACTTCGCGCGCGGGTCATGCGTGACCAGCGGTCGGACCTCCGACCTCCGTGGTGCATGGCCGTTAGCACGCCTTCCGGACGCCACCGTCCGATTCCCGGATACGACGCGATTCCATCCGTACGCCACCGTCACCGGCCGGCGTCACGGATCGGCGTCACGACCGGCGTCACCAGTCCGCGTCCTCCAGCACCAGACGGCCCGCCTTGCGGTACTCCCGTCGTGCGCCGTCCAGCAGGTCGTCGTTGCCGACCGGGCCGCCGCGCTCCGCCGCTGCGTAGGCGGCGGTCACGACGGCGCTGCGGATGGAGCCACCGGCCAGCTCGAACTCCCGGGCGCACGGCCCGGGGTCGATGTCGTCCGCGCAGGGGACGTGGGCGAGGCTGTGCCGCCACAGGGCGAGGCGCTGGTCCGGGCCGGGGAACGGGAAGTCCACGACCAGGTCCAGCCGGCGGGTGAACGCCTCGTCGATGTTGGCCCGCAGGTTGGTGGTGAGCAGCGCGATGCCGTCGAAGGACTCCAGCCGCTGGAGGAGGTAGGCACTCTCCATGTTCGCGTACCGGTCACCGGCCTCTTTGACCTCCGAGCGCTTCCCGAAGACGGCGTCGGCCTCGTCGAAGAGCAGCACGGCGTCGGTCCGGTCGGCCTCGGCGAAGATCCGCTCCAGGTTCTTCTCGGTCTCTCCGACGTACTTGTCGACGACGGAGGAGAGCTGGACGACGTAGAGGTCCAGCCCCAGGTCGGCGGCGACGACCTCGGCGGAGAGCGTCTTGCCGGTACCGGAATCGCCCGCGAACAGCGCCAGGACGCCACGGCCGCGTCCGCCGCCCGCGCTCAGCCGCCAGTCGCCGAGCACCCGGTCACGGTGGGTGGCGCGGCGGGCCAGCTCGCGCAGCGCGCTCAACTGCCGTTCCGGGAGCACCAGATCGCCCCAGCCGACGTCGGGGCTGATGCGGCGGGCGTGCTGCTCCAGCCCGGAGACGGACTGCCGGCGGGCGGCGAGCCGTACGTGCGCGGCGGACAGCGGGGTGCCGTCGAACGCCGCCAGTTCCACCGCGGCCCGGGCGGCCCGGCGGATGCCGCTCTCCCCGAGCCGGTAGGCGGCGACGACCGGCGCGATGTCGAAACCGGGAGCGGGCGCTTCGGTGCCGGAGACGGCGCCGACGGACGCGGCGCCGAGGGCGGCCGTCCAGGTCGCCACGTCGCCCGAGCGCTGCCGGGGGACGTCCAGCACGAGCGGGTCGCGGGCACCGTCGTACCACTGCGGATCGTACGGACGCGGGTCGGCGAGCAGCACGGTGACGTCCTCGGCCGCCAGCGCCCGCAGCAGGGCCTGCGGCTTCTCGGGCAGCGGGGCCACGACGATCGCGCGGCCGGTGAGCCGCGCCTCCCGCAGCAGCTCCGCGTGCGGCGCCCCCTCCCCCGGTGCGAGATGCAGCGCGGCGAGCCCGGCGGCGTGCAGTGCCGCCGCGGCACAGGCCGGTCCGTCGCCGCCGCGGTGTTCGCGCAGGTAAACCGTGAGCGGGCCGTTCGCCAGCCGTTCGGCCAGCTTCCGGCCCGTCGGTCCGGCGTCGGACGAGGCACCGGGCGGCTCCGTCCGTACGCTCCCGGCGAGGGCCGCGTCCAGGGTGTCGTCGCCCAGCAGGTGGGCCAGTACCCGGTCGGGCACCCGCAACGCCCGGCTCAGGAAAGGGCGTTCGGGTTCCTCCATGGTGATCAGGCCCAGGGCCTGCAGGGGCGCGGACGGGTGGAACCGGGCACGCGCCGGTCCGGCGTGCGCGGGCAGGCCGCACAGGTCCAGCGCCAGCCCCGTGGTCGCCCGGCGTCGGCTCACGTCGTCGTTGAGGTAGCCGTACAGCGGCTCGAAATCGCGGTCGAGGTCGGGCGCGAGCGCGATCAGCAGGATGCGGGTGTCCAGCGCGGTCAGGCCGAGGCGGTCCGCGAGCCGCCGCAGGCGGTCGTCGTCCGCGGCGACCGGGGGGTGCGGCTCCGCCGCCGGGGGTTCCGGCACCGTCTCGGCGCCCTCTTGCGGAACCGGCTCCCCCTCCTTCCCCAGCACGTGCCGCACCGAGTCCTCGGACAGGTACAGCCCGCGCAGCGGGTCGGCCGCGGTGGGGTCGGTGGCGGCGCGCCGGTCGACCAGCAGCGCCACGCGGTCGCGCAGCCGGGCGAGCCGGTCCAGCAGCGGGCCGGCCGACGGGTCGTGCCATGGGGCGTCCGCGGTCACTTCGCCGCACCTCCGCCGGCCAAGTGGCCGGGGCGGTGCCGGCGTTCGGGGCTGTCGTCGAGGGTGCCGTCGAGGGCCCGGACGCGTACCCCCGCGCCTTCGGTGACCGGCGGGCCCGCGTCGTACTCCGGGTAGGCGGGGAACGGCGCGGTGATGACGACGTCGAGGGACGGCTTGAGCTCGCCGCCGAGAGCGGTCCAGACGTCGGCGGTCGAGCGGGCCTCGGTGGACGAGCCCGCGACGGTCAGCGGGACGGTGAGGCCGAGGTCCGCGAGCGAGCCGGTCAGCTGGTCGGGGGACAGGGTCTCGTACGGCAGCAGGGTGGCGAGTACCGCGGAGAGCAGCCGGTGTTCGTCCTGCGGACGCTTGGTCCAGGCGGTGACGAGGTAGGCGAGCCGGAACCAGCGCGGCGGCTGGCGGCGCGCGAGTACCACTCCCTGCTCGTCGCGCACCGGCACCGTACCGCGCTGGCGCCGCTGGACGTCCTCGCGGATGTCGTAGAGGTAGGCGTCGATGGCCGGGGCGTTGCGCCGGGCGGCCCACTCCCTGGTCGGGGCGTCGAAGGCGACCTCGACGCCGGAACCGGCCAGCGCGCCGCCGGTCAGCAGCCCCTTGAGTACCTCGTCCACCTCGTGGATCACGGTCGTGCCCTTCACTTGCAGTGGTTCGTCGTCCCCCGTACCCGTCATGGTGGACCGCGTACGGCCGGTCCCGGCAGCCTTTACGGGGCCGCGCGAAGGGCACCCGACGGTGCCCCGGGGGCCCTTGACGGGCGTGCGAACCGTCAGATGTAGCCTTCACGGAGAGCAAACGCCACGGCATGGGCCCGATTGCGAAGGTGCAGCCGGGTCGTCAGGCCGTGCATCACATTTTTGACGGTGCGTTCGGAGTACGACAGCTTGCTAGCGATCTCGCCGGTGCCCAGCCCTTCGGCCACCAGGCGGAGCACGTCGACCTCGCGTGCGGTCAAGCCGGACGCCGGGGAGTCGGACGGGCCCGCCACGTTGCGCTGCATGCTGCCGATCTGCGTGATCAGCCGTCCGAGCAGGTCGGACGGGAGGTCGCCGTCGCCACGGGCGGCCGCGAGTATCGCCTTCAGGAGCCGGTGCCCGGTGGCCTCGCGCCGCCAGACGATGGTGCCGATCCCGCACTCGATCACCTGGAGCAGCTCGGCCTCCCGGATCAGCCCCGTGACGAGGACGGCCCGGGTGCCGTCGGTGCGTACGAGCCGCCGCAGCCGCGCCAGCGTGGCCTCGTCCAGCTTCTCGGCGAGCAGCACGGCGACCGTTCCCTCGGGGACGGGTGCCGTCGTGTCGTCGATCAGCTCGATCTCCGGTTGCGCACGCAACTGGCTGACGGCTCCGGCCTGGGAGAGCGGATCCGATGCGTGGACGACGACCGGGACCCGGGTCCGAACGTGCACAACCATTCCCTTGAGTACTTGCTTGCTGGTACGTACGCGCCTTCGGGTACGTGCTGGTCTGCGGCTACGTGCCCACCCGCGAGGACGTCGCGGCGTGAGCGGTACGCACACCGTCCAGCCTCCCGCCGCGGCCACCGGGCCCGCAATCGTGGCCGACCACGAGACGCACCACGAGATCAACGGCGGTCTCCGCCCGTGACCCAGCTCCTCGAACGTGCCGCCGCGCTCGCCCTGCTGTCCTCCGAGGCCGCCCGCGCCCGGGCCGGAACGGGCCGACTGCTCCTGTTCCGGGGGCCCACCGGGACAGGCCGCAGTGCCCTGCTGGACGCCGCGGCCCGGCACGGCGGGCAGCACGGGATGCGGGTGCTGCGCGCCGACTGCTCCGCCGAGAGCTCCCGCACCGCGTTCGGCGCCGTACTGCAGCTGCTCGACCCGCCGCCCGACGCGGGCCTGGCCGACGACGTGCGCCGGGCGCCCCACCACCACGACGTCCCGGCCCGGCTGTGGCGGCTGCTGCGCTCGTACGCGGCCGCCGCACCGCTCCTGCTGACCGTGGACAACGTCCACCTCGCCGACTCCGCGTCCCGGCGCTGGCTGACCGAGGCCGCCCGCCGGCTCGCCGAACTGCCGGTCCTGCTGGTGGCCGGCGAGCGCGTCCAGTACGACATCGCGCCGCCGGGCCCCGGCCTGGCGCACGCCCTGGCGCCCGCGTTGGTGCGCGCGCACGCACCGGCCCCGCTGAGCCGGGGTGCGGCCGAGGCACTGGTCCGGGACGCCTTCGGGGCGGACGCGGCGGACGCCTGGGTGGAGGGCTGCGTCCGTGCCGGTGCCGGCCTCCCGCTGTTGCTGCGGGCCCTGCTGGACGACCTGCGCGCGGTGGTTCCGGACGGCGGGCAGGAGGGGGTGGCACTGCCGGACAGCTGCGCCGACCTCTACCCGGGGGCCTACGCGGCCGCCGTCCTGTGGTGGCTGGACAGCGCCGGGCCCGAAACGGCCGCCGTGGCCCGCGCCCTGGCCGAACTGGAGGAAGCCGGCGGGGGGACCGAGCACGTCCCCGACGACCTGCTGGCGGAGGTGAGCGGGGCCGGGCTCGCCCGGGTGCCGGGATGGATCACCGCGATGACCCGGCTGGGTCTGCTGCGCCGCGACCCGGGCCACGGCGGCCCGCTCTTCGCCCACCCCTTGCTGCGCGATGCGGTGCTGGACGGCTGGCCGCAGGAGGACCGGCTCGCGTTGCACCGCCGGGCCGCGGCGCTGCGGTACCGCCGGGGCGACCGCGCCGAAGCGGTGGCCCGGCACTTGCTGCGGGCCCCCTCGACCGGTACGGAGTGGGCCGCCGGCACCCTGCTGGACGCGGCGGCCGACGCCTCCCGCGCGGGCCGGGACGGCGACGCGGCCGCCTATCTGCGCGGCGCGCTCGACGCGCCGATGCCGCCCGAGCGCCGGGCCGCGGTGCTCAACCGCCTCGGTGCGCTGGAGTTCGCCACCGTACGGTCGGCGGGGATACCCCGGCTGGCGGAGGCGCTGCGCCTCCAGCAGGCGCCCCGGCAGCGGGTGCTGACCGCGGTCACGCTCGGCACCGCGCTGGTCCACAGCGGCGAGGCGCAGGCCGCTTTCGACGTGCTGCGTGGCCTCGACGACCAGGACGATCCGGTGCTGGCCCGTACGGTGCAGACGGCGGCCGCGCTGCTCTCCGACCACGACCGGGACATCCGGCGCGAGGTGCACGAGCGGCTGCGGAAGACCGCCGAGCAGTACCCGGCCCTGCTCAGCCCGGCCGTGCGGACGCTGCTGGTGCGGTACGAGGCGGGCGCGGGGCTGCTGTCGGCCGAGGCGGCCATGGAACAGGTCCGGGAGCTCGTCGCGGCCCCCGAGGACCGGTTGCTGATGCCGTATCAGCTGAGCGCGGCCGCCGCCGTCGCCCAGTGGGCGGACGCGCTGGAGGACGCCGACCGGCTCGTACGGGACGGCCTGACCGAGCGCCTGTCGCCACTGCACCCGGCCCACCACTCCCTGCTCAACACCCGCGCCGACACCGCCGGGTCGCGCGGCCGGTACGCATGGCAGCCCGCGGACCTCTCCGGCCGGCGGCCATCCGCCGCGGATTCCGGGCGGGTCGCGCCGACCAACTTCCGTGCGCACGCCGTCCTTTCACTCGTACGCGCCGGCCGGCTGGCCGAAGCCGGCCGGCTCGCGGCGCCCGTACACGTCGACGAAGCCACCGACGGCTGGGAGCTGAACCGCTTCCTCTACGCCCGCGGCGTGCTGCGCGCCGCGGGCGGTGACCACGTGGGCGCGCTGGAGGACTTCCTGAACTGCGGGCGGCGGCAGACCGCCCGGGACATCCTCAACCCCGCCGTGTCCGCCTGGCGTTCGGCCGCCGCCGAGTGTCACCTGGCGCTCGGCCGGCCGGCGGCGGCCCTGCCCCTCGCCGAGGAGGAGTACCGGCTCGCGCAGGTGTGGCACACGCCTCGCGTACTGGGCCGGGCGTTACGCGTCCTGGGCGCCGCCACCGGCGGACGGCACGGACTGGAACTCACCGAACAGGCCGTCACCGTCCTGCGGGACGGCGCGCCGGGGCCCGTGTCGGATGCCGGGTACGCAGCAGCGGACGCCGGGCCGCCGGACGCGCTGGACATCGAACTGGTCCCGGCGCTGATCACGCACGGCCGCCGGCTCGCCGCCGCCGGGCACCCGCGCCGGGCCCGGCCCCTGCTGCGGGAGGCCGCCGCCACCGCCGACCGCATGGGCGCCGCGCCGCTCCTCGCCGCGGCCGAGCGGGCGCTGCGCGACAGCGGCGCCCGCCGCGGGCCCGCCCGGCACACCGGCGCGGGCGCCCTCACCGACAGCGAACGCCGCATCGCCGCGCTCGCCGCCGACGGCCGCACCAACGCCGAGATCGGCGCCCTGCTGCACCTCGCCCGCCGCACCGTGGAGACCCACCTGACCAGCACCTACCGCAAACTGGGCATACAACGCCGCACCGCGCTGCGGGAGGCCCTGGACGGCGACGGCATCGGGGATTCCGACGACCGGCATGCGGGTTAGGGGTTCCTCGCCCAGTCGACGATGGTGTCCCAGTAGTGCTTGGCGATCGCGGAGCGGACGGCCTTGAGGTCGGGGCCGTTACCCACGACGGACCAGGTGCCGCCGCCCTCGACCTTGTCCGCGATCTGCTCCCGGAGCGGCGAGTCCAGGTGGTCCCGGATCAGCCGGAAGTCGGCATCGCTCAGGTCGGCCTTCGCCTCGTTCCCGGCCATCTGCGCCAGCACGTCGGGGATCCCCCGGCTGCCCGTCAGGCTCGTCACCAGGACCACGAAACGGGTGAAGTCCTCGCGCTGCTTGAAGTTGAGGTACAGCTTGTCGGCGTCGAAGCCCATGCGGCCCTGCATGGTACGGATGGAATCGGCGATCGCCGTGCGCATCCCCTGGCCCAGTTCCAGCCGGCGCATGGCGGTGTCGATGTAGCCGAGGAACGACTCCAGGTGGATCCGCTCCTCCACGGGGATCGGGTCGGCCGCCGTGTCCTTGCGGTTCTTGTCGGCGCGCAGCGCGCCGGTGGGATCGAGGGCGGCACCGATCGGGCGGGGACCCTGGCGGTTCTCGGTGGGGCGGAAATTGATGTTGTCGATGTCCGCGTGACCGGCCTCGTTCAGTTGCCGGTTGAAGTGCGGCTTCATCTTGTGCGGGCGCTCGTGGAGGTCGGCCTCCACCTTCCCGGGGCTGTGCTTCAGGCTGGTGAGCATGGCCGGCAGCGAATTCTCGATGGTGAGGTGATCGTTGGTCCGCTGGTTCCCGCCCTTGCCGGGCCCGGGCATCAGGTCGTAGGAGTAGTGCGCGAAGGCGACGGGTGAGGTGTCGAAGTCCATCACCTGCGCCCCGTTGCGCTCCTGTGTCTTCGTGTTGCCGGGCAGGTCGCCCGGGTCCAGGTCCAGGGGCAGTCGCTCGCCCGCGCGGACCGTCCCCAGCAGGGTGTAGTCCCGCCACAGGGTCGCCTCGTCCACGGTGACCGTGTCCCGCTTCGACTTCTGTACCCGGTAGTGGTCGCCGTGAAAGGTGAGCCGGCCGCGGGACCCGTCCCCGGCCGCCACCACGACCTGGCTGCCCGCCTTCAACGCGTCGGTGATGCGGGTGCGTTGCGCTCCGGCGATCGCGCGCTGCACGACGGGTTCCGCGGTCCCTCCGCCCCGCGTCGCCGCCGCGCCCTCCGCGCGCTGTACCGGTGCCGGGCCCGCCAGGGCGCGGGTCGCGTTGGCCTCGGCGGCGCGCTCGTACGCGTCGGACGGGTCGCTGACGCGCAGCCCGTCCCCGCGGTCGGTGCCGGCGACAGGCCCCTGGCGTTGCTGGATGACGTGGGTCAGCTCATGGGCGAGCGTGTGCCGGTCGGTGCCGCCGGCGCCGAGGACGATGTGCTCGCCGGAGGTGTACGCGCGGGCGCCGACCTCGGCCGCCGAACGCTGCGCGACCCCGTCGCTGTGCAGCCGTACGGTGGAGAAGTCCGCGCCGAGCCGGGCCTCCATGTCGCCGCGTACCTCGTCGTCGAGCGGCCGGCCCTGGCTGCGGAGCACGTCGTGCACGGCGGACCGCTGCACGGGGGCCGGGTCCGCGGTCCCGGCCAGTGCGGCCGTCACCGCGGTGTTGCCCGCGGCCCGTTGCAGCGCGGTGATGTCCCCCGCGGTGGGCCGCCCGCCCCGGCCGGTGAGCGCCGCCACCGACCGGGCGAGGCCGGGCCCCGCCTCCGTACGTGCCCGGGCCGATGCCGGCTCCCGGCGGCCCGTGCCCGGGGCCCGCTGCTGTTCCGTGTCACGCATGGTGGCACCCTCCTGTTCGCCCGGGAGTACTCTCCCCTCCCCCGGGCCTCATGAACTCGACGCCTGCGAGCGGCCGAAGAACTCGATCTCGGCGAAGGAGACCTGGTTGTCGGCGTTGGGCTGGTAAGAGGAGCGCACGACGAACCGTACGGAGCTGACCTCGCCGACGCGGAAGGGGACGCGCTGGGCGCCGCTGGCCTGGTCGAGGGTGAAACTGCGGGTGAGGTGGTGTCCCTTCGAGGTCGTGATGAGGGCCTCGACGCGGTGCGGGAGGGTGGCCTTGGTGAGGTCGGCGGGGCGCGCCGACTTGCCGGGGGTGATCAGCAGGTCGAGCAGGCGGACCGGCTCCTGGAACCGTGCCTCGATCCACTCGCCCTCCCCCGCCTGCGTGACGCCGGGTCCCCACCAGGTGTTGTTGTACTTGTCGAAGACCTTCTCGGGGCCGTGGTGCTGGTAGGAGCGGGACGCCGCGACGGTGTCCGGGCCGACCGGTGCCCGCTTGGCGAAGTGGTCGCGTACGGCGTCCACGGCGGTGCCGACGTTGAACGCGGCGGTCACCACCAGGGCGATCACGAGAGCCCAGGCGATCCAGCTGAGGATGCGGCCGAGGTCCCGGCGGAGGCGCGGACGGGACCCCGCCCAGGGCGCGGGACGGTTGTTGCGGTCCAGTATCCGGCGCCACCAGGGAAGCCGGACCGGGCCGTCCGGGCGGGCGGCGAGCGACATGGCGCAGCGGCGGCAGAAGTGCCGGTCGGGGCGATTGCCGGTGCCGCACCACTGGCAGGGGGGACCACCGTCCTCGTCGGGCGCGCCGACGGGGGCCTGTGCCCGGGGCCGGGCGGCTTCCGGCCGGCCGGGGAGCACCGGTGCCACGGAGGGTGCCGCGTCGGCACGTCCTTCGGGGTCCGCCACGGGCACGAGCAGCGCCCTGGCCCGCTCGTCGGCCGCCGCGGAGTCCGGCTGCTGCCGTTCGACGGGGACGGTCGCGGCGTCCTGGGACGTGGTGGTCCCGGGCGGACTCGAGGGCGTGCCGGACGGGCCCGGAGCGGCCGTGTCCGCCTCCTCCGGGCGAGCGGTCACCTGAGCGTCGCTCTCCTGACGGGCAGTCACCTCACTGGCGCGCTCGGGGTCGGTGTTCGTCGTCGGGGCCGCTGCCGGGCCCGGGCCCGGATTCCAGCCGAGTACCGCGCCGCAGCTGTCGCAGAAGGACTGGCCCGGTGCGGCACGGGTGCCGCACTCGGGGCAGTCCACCGGCCGGCGCCGGGCCTCGCCGGCGTCGGAGCCTGAGCCGGAGCTGCCGTAGCCGGCCGCCCGGCCGTCGTTGGCGGCGGGAGAGGTGGGGTCGGTCACCTGTCCGATGTCCTTTCAACTGCGGTCACCTGGACCGTGTAGGGCATGTGTGCGGGGCGGGCGGCTGCGACGAGCCGCTCCAGCCGGTGTGCGTCGGCCGGGCCCGGGTCGGGGAGCCGGAGTGTGACGTGCAGGCGGGGTCGGCGTTCGCCGGGTACCGGGCCGAGCGGCCGGGCGTTCCAGGTGGCGGCGCCGCTCTCGGTGATCTCCGGTGCCACGCCGAAGGCGAGCCGGATCGCCTCCTCCAGGCCGCGCCGGGTGCCGCGGATGCGGTGCAGATGTACGGCGGCGGCGACCGCGGCCCGCAGCTGTGCCGGGTCCTCCGGGAGGTCCGAGCCGCCGTCGGGCGCGGCGCCGACCCACTCGCCGAGCCAGCGGGTGAAGTCGGCCGGGGCGAGTGAGGGGGTGAAGTAGGCGTCCAGGCAGTCCAGGACGTTGTGGATGGGAGCGAGTACCTCGTCGAGCCCGGCGACGAAGCGCTGGGCCAGATCGTCCTCGGCGAAGACGGCGGGCAGCATGGCGCCCAGCGGCGCGGAGGAGCCCAGGCCGTCGATCGACCCCCTCATGACGCGTCCCCGATCACTCGTACGCGGTGGTCGAAGGAGAAGACCAGCGCCGAGGGGTCCAGGTCGATCCGGTCGGTGGCGTCGCCGCGCTTGCCGGTGAGCGGGTCGGCGGGGTGCAGCAGTACTTCGTCGACGAGTTCGACGCCGGGCACCCGCTGCAGGACCGCGAAGACCTCGCCGGCCTGCACCGGCCGCCCGAAGGGCCATCCGGTGCCGTGCGCGCCGCCGGTCAGCGGGTCCAGGTGGCGGTGGAGCGCGTCGTGGGCCTCCCGCCGCACCCGGTCGGTGTCGGTGCCGCGGAAGGCGTGCACGGTCGCGACGACGGTGACGCCCTGGTAGTACGGCGGGCCCACCGCCAGCCGGGTCCCGATCAGCCGCCGGTCGTCGAGGTAACGGGTGATGCGGTCGAGCAGTGCGTCGTTCGGTACGAGCTGTTCGAAGCGGAGCCGGCCGCCCGGGTCGGGCACGGCCTGCGGGATGACGAGGACGCGTACGGCGTGCGCGCCGTGTTCGTCCGGCTCGGCGGCCAGGCAGGTGATGCGGGCCGTCTCGGGCGCCGCGCGGCGGGCCAGTTCCTCGTAGTCGCGCAGGGTGACGGCCCGGTCCTGGGCGCTCAGCGCGATGGGCGCCCGGACCTTGGCCTCCTCCACGGTCTCCCCGTCCACCCCGCCACTGGCCGCCTCGCGGTTGGTGACCTCGGCGACGTACGGGACGGAGTCGCGCAGCACCTGGATGGCGCCGCGGGCGACGTTGCCCGTCCTGCCGCCGCCGGTGCGGTACCGGCGGGCGCGGATGACGGCGCCCTTGGGCGGTACGGCACCGTACTGGCGGAGGGTGCCGTCGGGTTCGCGTACGGCGGGGCCGAAGGCGACCTCGCCGGTGGCGGCGTCGAGGGTGACGTGCCGGTCGTCGGGGCCGGAGGCGGCGAAGTGCCCGACGACCTGCCAGTCGGTCCAGCCGTCGCGCTCGGCGACCTGGAGGTGCAGCGGGGGCGCGTCGCCGACCACCGGTGCGTGGGTGAGGCGCAGCCGGTGCCCCGGCAGCCCGGGGGACTCGCCGAGGAGTTCGTCGCGGACGGTGTCGGCGTGCACGGCGCGGGTGGTGCCGCCGATGGTGAACGCCTCGGCGGAGCGGATGGTGGGCGAGGTGGTGTAGAAGGGCTGGCCCGCGGCGGCTTCGGTGACCCGGCAGCGCAGCCAGCCGGCTTCCCGCCGGCCGGTGCGGGAGAGGACGTGGCCGCCGGGGACGTGCAGGACGACCTCGCCGGGGCGGTTCAGACCGCCGGTGGTGTCACGGTCGACCTCGCAGGCCACCCAGCCGTCCGCGGTCCACGCCTCCCAGGCCAGCGGGGGCTGCCGGGGGTCCACGCCGACGCCGTCGACGCGGCTTCCCAGGGTCAGTACCACTGCGCAGTGCGGTACGGCGGCGCTGAGCCCGAACAGCATCCGGTCGCCCGGGCGCGGCGACTCGGCGAAGCAGTGCACGTCCTTGCCCTCGACGAGGTCGGAGGTCCGCTCGGTCACCTCAGCGCCGTGCGGCTGGACCACGAGATAGGACAACTCGCTCGGCACGACCGTCAGTTCGGCCTCGGTGGCGAAGACGGCCGCTTCCTCGCTCTCGGTGCGCGCGGTGGCGACCTCGGTCCCGACGGCCAGCCGTACGGGCTGCTCCTGGGGTGCGGAGAGCCAGAACGTCACGTCGGCCCGGGCGGCGGACGGCGGGAAGAGCGTGATGCCGAGCAGGTCGAGGAAGGCCAGGTGGTTCTTCTCCGGCACCCGGTTGAGCCGGTAGACGACCTGGTCGGCCATGTGCGCGACGGTCTCGACGAGCGTGACGCCGGGGTCGGAGACGTTGTGGTCGGTCCACTCCGGGGCGCGCTGCTGGATGTAGCGCTTGGCGTCGTCGACGAACTGCTGGAAACGCCGGTCGTCGAGGTTCGGGGAGGGCAGGGCCATCAGCGGTCGCTTCCAATGTGCTCGTCGGGCGTACGGGAAAGAGGGTCGGGGCCGCCGGGCGGGCCGGCGGAGGGGGAGCCGGCCGGCTCGTCGTGCGAGGGAATGACGTAGAACGGGAAGACCAGGCTGCGCGGGTTGTTGGTGCCGCGTACCGCGTAGCGCACGTCGATGTAGAGCACGCCCTGGTCGTCGCCGGCCGTCACGGTGACGTCGTCCACCTCGATGCGCGGCTCCCAGCGGTCCAGGCTGGCGTACACCTCGTGCTGAATGCGGCCCGCCGTGGCCTCGTTGACCGGTGCGAACACCATGTCGTGGATGGCGCAGCCGAACTCGGGGCGCATCGGGCGCTCGCCCGGTGCGGTGGCCAGCACCAGCCGCATGGCCTCCTCGACCTCGCGCTCCCCGCTGACCAGGGCGATGCCGCCCGTGGGGCTGATGCGCAGCGGGAACGACCAGCCGGACCCGACGAACTGATCGGCCATCAGTGGGCCACCTGCCTTCTCTGTTCCGTGCCGTACCGGGTGATCCGCTCGGCCGTCACGGGATCGGGTACGGCTTGTTGTTGACCAGCACGACGCCCTGGAGCAGCAGCGTGGCGGCGCGGATGCCGACGTTGGCGACGGAGTTGACCTGGATCGTGCCGCCGGCGCTGACCGTCGCGGCGCCCACCGCCTTCAGGCTCAGCGCGCCCATCGCGTCCACGTTGACCGCACCGGCGAGGGACTTGAGGTTGACCAGCCCCCGGCCCTGGATGTTGAGCATGCCGCCGCTCTTGATGGTCAGATTGCGGCGGGCGCTCAGGTTCAGGTCCGTGCCCGCCTCGACGGACACCGAACGGCTGCCCTTGATGGTGACGCTGCCGGAGCTGTTGATGGTGATCTCGGTGCCCGTACGGTCCAGATTGACCGTCAGCTTGTCGTCCCCGGTGCTCAGCCGTACGCCGCGCTTGCCGCCGGTGCGCTGGTCGAGCAGGTCGATGCGGTTACCACTGCGGTCGGCGACGGTACGCCGGGTGATGGTGCCCTTCGTGGCGTCGTACAGCGGCACGTCCACCGGATCCGGCTTGTCCCGCCCGTTGTAGAGTCCGCCGATCACATACGGATGGTCCAGAGTTCCCCGGTCGAACGCGACCAGCACCTCGTCACCCACGTCCGGCGTGATCACGCCCCCGCCCTTCACGCCGCCGAACTGCACGGTCCGCGCCCAGTCGCTGGTGTACTTGTCGTCCAGCCAGGGGAAGCGCAGCTTGACCCGCCCCTGCTTGAGCGGGTCCTTGACGTCGGTGACCAGCGCGTTGGCGACGCTCGGCAGTCGTGGCTGCACGCTCGTGCCGCCCGAGGCCAGGCCGTACAGAGAACGCCACTGCCGGCCGCTGACGGTCAGCAGGGTCTCGTAGTGCCGGCCGTCGCCGAAGGAGTGCCGGGCGGCGGTCACCGTGTACTTGCCCTCGAAGGGCGCCCCCACGTCCGCGAGCGCGACCGGGACGCCGGGCCGCAGCTTGGGGTTGCCGCGTACCGTCACCTCCAGTTCGGCGAAGGCGCCGGTCACGTCGTCGGCGAGCGCCTCGGCCGCGTACCGGACCTGGGCCTGGGTGTCGAGCGGGGTGTCGGTCTCCACCAGCGTGGCGGCGCCGAACGCGCTGGAGGCCCGGCCCGGCGTCGTCCCGATGGCCACGCCCGGCGTGGTGGCGGCCGTGGCCCGGCCGACCAGGTCGCGCTTGGTCGTCACGTCCCAGCCGCGCGCCTGCACCGAACTCACCTGGTCGGCGGAGGTGACCGCGGCCCGGCAGCGCAGGATGTCCATGCCCGCCTCCAGGACGAAGGGGCTCTTCTCGCTCGGCGTGCTCACCGGGGGCGCGCCGGAGGCCGGATCGGGCCGGAGGAACTGGAGCTTGCCCTTGGGGCTCAGCGACAGCACCCGCTCGCTCTCGTCCGCCAGCCGGCACACGAAGTCCCAGTCGGTGACGTTGGCCTGGGTGAGGAACTCGTACTTGGCGGTGGTGCCGTCGATCCGGCCGACCGGTACCCGGTCCTGGCCGGCCAGCTTCCGGACGATGTCGGAGGCGGTCATGGAGCGGTAACCGGCGACCCGGCGCTGGCGCAGCATCCGGTGGCCCAGGTCGTAACCCCGTACGACGGTGAACGTCCCGGTCCCGTCGTAGTCCGTCTCCAGCCCCGTCACCTCACCCGTGAGCAGCGGGGACTGGGCCCCCTGCCCGTCGGCCACCGGCGCCAGCACGACCTCCGTCCCGATCGTGATGCCCGCCTCACCGAGCAGCTTCCGCTTCGGGTCGCGGAAGGTGAGCTGGAAGGCTCCGGGCACCCCGGCACCGAAGTCGACCCAGCCACCGACGAGCAGCCGGGCGAGCTCCGGCCTCAGCGGCGCGCCGCCGACCTTGACGTGGAAGACGTTGGAGTAGCCGATCTGCGTCATCAGGAGCCGACCTCTTCAGCGGCGGGGAGCATCAGTTCGGTCCCCGGCCGCAGCTGTGCGGGATTGTCGATGTCGTTGGCCTCGGCGATGGTGCGCCAGGCGGTGGCGTCGCCGTACTCCCGCCAGGCGAGGAACTGCAGCGAGTCGCCCGCCACCACGCGGTGCACCCGGCGCGCGGTGAGCGCGCCGGAGGTGGGGTTCTGGCCGGAGGTCCGGCTCGGGATCTCGTGCAGGTGCACCTGGCAGGTGGCCCGGATGGGCACGCCGGTGGTGCCGAAGAGGGTGTACGAGGCCTCGACGGCGCTGACGTACGCGGTGAAGCGGGCAGTGGAGAACGACCCCCACTCGAACACCACCCACGGCGTCGACGGCTGCTTCGCCGCGATGCTGGCCGAGGTCACCTCGCAGCAGGAGAACAGCGCCTCGACGTTCTTCCGCACATCGTTGCTGTCCGGATTCCCGGACCGGTCCAGGAACACCTCCACCGTCATCTCACGGGGCGCGGACCCCATGAACTCCGGGAGCGCGCCGTCGCGTACGGCGGCGGTCGGCGTCGTCTTCCACTCGGCGCGGCGGCTCAGCGCGAGCTGCCCCGGATTGAAGTCGAAACTGAAGGTGCTGATCAGACCGCCGGGCTTGGTGCTGTACCCAAGGGGCGGCTGGTGGATGGCGAGCGTGGCCCGCACCAGGCTCTTGCCCGCACCGCCCTTTCCCCTGCCGGCCATCTACGCCGCCCCCGCGTCCGTGAAGCCGTGGTGCGCGATCTCCAGCGTTTCGGTGGCCACGGCCGGGCTGGCCGGGTCCAGGGAGGGCCCGCGCCAGCTGACCGGCAGCACGTCGAGCAGCCCCCACCGCGCGACGACCGAGCCGTCCGCGCGCAGCGCCGCGATCTGCGCGGTGGGGCGCACCGCGCCGCTGGTGACGGAGGAGATCCACGCGGCCACCTTGGCGGTGTCCGGGGTGAGCGGCCGGGTCAGCGTGATGTGCGAAAAGCTCACGCGGGAGGGCAGTTGCCACACAAACCCGTTGTTGCCGCCCTCCTGCCGCTGCTCGATCTCCACCTGCGAGGAAAGCCCCTCGCATCCGTTGAAGTCGCCCAGACTCTCCCCGTCGATGGTCAGGTTGAAGAAGATGGTGGAGCCCGGATCCTGGTCCTGAGGCATCGGGTGGGCCTGGCCTTCCTGGTGCTGCGTACTGCTTGGCGCTTGCTGTTTTGCGGGTTATGCGGGTGGGGCGGTGCGGGGCGGTGGTCATCGGCGGGGGTCGCGCAGCCTGCCGATCCGTTCGCGGTCGAGCCGTAGTTCGGTGCGCAGCAGCCGGGTCAGCGGGCCGATGAGCCGATGCGTCAACTCGTCCACCTGCCCGTCCGACAGCTCCCGGGGGTCGAACCCACCGGACCGCGCCCCCGCGCCCCCGCCCTTGCCCGACCCGCCCTGCCGCACGTCCCGCCCACGGGCCGCCCGCTGGACGACGGCGGGAGACTGGGGCGCGGGTGGCGGTGGCGGGGCGGGCGGGGTGTTCTGTACGGGAGGGGGTGGCGGTGCGGGTGCGGGTACCGGTGCCGGTGCCCGCTGTACCGGAGGTGGTGGCGGTGTCGGTGCCGGTGTCCGCTGTACCGGCGGTGTGACGAGCGGGGTGGCCGGTCGCGGCGCGGACGGACGCACGGTCGGCGTCACCGAAGGCGTCACCGCCGGCGTTGCGGACGCCCGCTGTACGGGGAGCTGCACGGACGGCGCCGAAGCCGGCGCTGCCAGCGGCACGGCGGCCCGGTCGCGGTCAGCGGTACGGGCAGCGGTACGGGCAGCGGTACGGGCACGGTCACCCCGCGGCTGTGCCGGGCGCGTGTCCGGCGTACGCATGGTGGGCGTAGCCGCGGTCGTGGGCGTGGGCGCGGTCGCGGTCGTGGGCGCGCTCGTGGGCGTGGCCGCAGTCGCGGTCGTGGGCGCGGCGGGCGGCGCTGTCAGACGCTGGGCCTGCGTGGGAGGCGTGACAGCACGCTGGACTGTGTCCCCGGGGCCGCCTGATCCGGCAGCCGCACCGGTCCTGACGGTCTTGGTGGCCTTCCCTGTCCCTGTGGTACTCCCCGGGCTGACGCGTCGCAGCGCCACCGGCTTCGGACCGCTCTGCGGGGCGGGCGCGGTAGGCGTCACCGGCGCCTCGACATCGGACCGAGCCGGGCGCACCAGCGGTGCCCCCAGCCCTGACACCGGCCGCTGCCGAGCAGCCGTTCGCCCACCGTCCCGCTTCGCGGGAGCGGGCGCGGGAGCGGGAGCAGCCGTGGACACGGGAGCGGGCGCGGGAGCAGGGGACGTGGCAGCCAGTCGCTGGACGACCGGCCGGTCACCGGCTTCGGCGCGTGGCTGTGGCTTCGCCGCTGCGGGCGGTGCCGACACCGGGGCGCCGAGTCCAGGACGGCGTACCGGAGCCGAGGTCGAGGCCGGGGCCGGGGCCGAGGTCGTCGGAGCAGCCGGAGACGCTACAACTGCCGCCGTGGACGCGGAGGTCGCAGCGGCGGGGGGCGTCGGGCCGACGGGAGCAGCCGGACCGGTGGGAGAAGCCGGGACGGTGGGCGATACCGAAGCGGTGACGGCTCCTGGCGTCTCGCCGCCATCGGCCTTGACGGGGGCGCCGAGCCCGGCGGGCCTGCCCGACCGGCCAGGCCTGACAGGACCCATCGGCCCAGCAGCCGGTGCCGGCCGAACCGGCTGAACCGGCCGAGCGGCATCAGCGGGCCCAGCCGGGCGAACGATCTCACCCGGCTGAGACGAACGAGCCCGCTGTACCGGCTGAACCGGCTCAACCGGCCGTTCCGACCGGGCCGTCGCGGGCCGCTGAACGGGAGTGACGGCCTGCTCCGGCACGCTCGCCGACGCGCTGCGCTCCGCAGACCGCTCCGCAGAGCGCTGCACGGGACCGACAGGCGCCGACGACAACGGTACGGCCGCCTCTCCCGGCGGGACCGACACAGCCGTCCGTACCTGCGGTGTCGGTGGCACGGGTACGGACGTCTGCCGCGGCGGTACCGGAGCGGACTCCTCAGCGACCACACTTTCCTGCGAAGCGACCGCGGCGACTGCGGCGACCGCAGCGGCCGGAACAGCCGCCTCAGCCACCTCGGTTGCGGCAGCAGGCTGCCGCACCGGCTCAGGCGCCGGCTCGCTCGCCGTCCTCCGCACCGGCAACGCGGTCGGCAACGTCCTGCGCTGCACAGTGCCGGGAACCGACGCCTTGGTCAACGATGGCTTGGCAACCGCCGCGGCCTCTCGGGACTCCGCGGCCGTCGTGACAGCCGCAGCCGCTGAAGCGCCTACAGGCCGAGAAGCCGCCACAGGCCGCGAGACGTCCACGGACCGCGAACCCGCGACCGGCCTCGTCCCCGCCACAGGCAACGAAGCCGCCACAGGCATCGAAGCCGACTCGGGCATCGGCCCCGACTCGGGCATCGGGCCCGCTCCAGGCGTCGGTGCCGCTTCAGGCGCCGAAGCCGTCGTGCCCGGCCCGGACACCGCAGGCGGCGTCGCGCCCGTCGCAGCGCGACGAGCCGCAGCGCGAGGAGCCGCAGCGACCACCGGTACGACCCGCGGCCCCCGCGCCCGCTGAACCGAGGGGGACCCACCGGACAGCAAGGGCGAGGCAGAGGGCGAGGCGGAGGGAGAAGGAGAGGGAGAGGCAGAGGGCGCACCGGTCACTCCGGCCTCGCCTGCCG
The DNA here is from genome assembly GCF_055567935.1 of Streptomyces sp. NPDC026301. Lineage (NCBI taxonomy): Bacteria > Bacillati > Actinomycetota > Actinomycetes > Kitasatosporales > Streptomycetaceae > Streptomyces > Streptomyces sp. NPDC026301. The sequence goes on from NZ_JBVHPN010000023.1 coordinate 39,006, forward strand.
CCCCGGCCCCAGCTACGAGCCCGTGCCCGTGTTCATACCCGTGCCCGTGCCCATGCCCGTACGCCTCACCCTGCGCGTCCTCGGCCCGTACCACCGGGAGGGACAGCGCCGGGTCGCCGAGGCCCCGGACGGACGTCGTCGCGGGGGTCAGGGCGTCCCGGATCAGTCCGGCCGGCGCGCTGTCGAGTACGGCGTGCGAAAGCGTGCCCATGAACGCAGGGCTCTGGAAGGACGCCAGCGACGCGGAGAAGTCGGCCGAAGCCACCGTGTGCCGCGCCGGATGCGCCACCGCGCGCTGGATCGGCGGCAGCCCGGCAGGGCCCGTCGCACCGACGGACCCGGACCCGGACACCGGCCCGGCAGCGGCCACAGCCCCAGCACCGGGGCCAGCGCCCGTACCCGCATCGATCCCCGCCACATCGCCCCGGCCCCGCCGGAACCGGTCGAGCATTCCCATTACCGCTCCGCCTCCGCGCGGGTCACCAGCGTCGCGATCTGCTCTACGTACCGGCGCCGGTCGCGGTGTTCGAGGTCCAGGATCTCCTCCAGGCTCCAGTGGAAGTGGTAGGCGATGTACGCGATCTCCTCATGCATGCGGTCGGTCGCGTACGTCACGATTCCCCCAGGCGGCTCCCGCCGAGTTCGACCTCGAACGGCTGCTCGCAGTGCGGACACGACACCCCGGCCCGCGTGTGGCCCTCGGCGTTGATCTGCCGGTAGAAGTCCTGCAGGAAGGCGAGGTCGGAGGCGAACATGTTCTCCACCACGCCGTCGTGCACCAGCGGCAGCGAGCCCAGCCGGGTGATCACCCGGCCGAGCAGCACCACCGACAGATAGGCCGGGTTCTCCTGAACCCGCAGATCCCGCAGCGGTACCAGTTCGTCCTTGGCGGTCGCTAGGCGCATCACCCCGTCCCGGTGGACGGTCCCCGACTCGTCGACGTAGCCGCGCGGCAGCTCGAAGGCGAACTCGGTGCTCAGGCTGCGCCGCTGCGGCGCCGCGGGGGCGGCCGCGGGCGGGGGCGCGATTCCGGTGGCCGCGGCCCCGGTTTCCGGACCGGCTTCCGGCCCGTCTTCGGGACCGGCAGCCGGCGCCGCCGCGGCGGGCGACCTGGGAGCGGTACGGCGCATTACTCGATGACCAGTTCTTCGAACGTGATGGTCACGGTCTCGGTGAGCGCGGACGCCTCGCCGGCCTTCACCGTGCTGGTGTCGACCTTGCTGCACCAGGCGTTGCGCATGTTGTACCGCTTGACCGGGTTGTTCTGATAGTCCATCACCATGATGGTGGCGTTCTTGCGGGCCGTGCTCATGACCCCGGCCACCGACTCGGTGATCCACTGGTTGAAGGCCGCGGACTGGGTCATGCCGCGTACGACCGTGCAGGTGCCCGCCTTCTTCACGCCGGGCAGCTTCTTCGTGACGGGCTTGCCCTGCGCGGAGACCTGCTGGTACTCGATGACGTCCTGCTCGATGGTCAGGCCGTTGACCTCCTGGAGGTACTCGACCATCACGCCGTCGATCTGGAGGCCGAAATTATGTGAGGTGAGGGCGTCACCCGGCTGGAGACTCATGGGTCGTCCGGTGTCCTTTGCTGATTACTGATCGTGCGGAGAAGAGGTGCGGAGGGGAGACAGGGGCTGTTACTCCTCCAGCTCGCCGCTGCCGCTGGAGAACTGGGCCAGTCGGAAGATCACGAACTCCGCCGGCTTGACGGGCGCGATGCCGATCTCGCAGATGACCCGCCCGAGGTCCACCGACTCCTGGGGGTTGGTCTCGGCGTCACACTTGACGTAGAACGCCTCCTCCGGCCGGGAGCCGAAGAGCGCGCCCTCGCGCCACTCGGTGACGAGGAAGGCGGAGACGTTGCGCCGGATCCGCGCCCACAGCTGCTGGTCGTTCGGCTCGAACACCACCCACTGGGTGCCGATCAGGATCGACTCCTCCAGGTAGTTGAAGTACCGACGGATGTTCAGGTAGCGCCAGGCCGGGTCGGAGGCGAGGGTGCGGGCGCCCCAGACGCGGATGCCGCGGCCCGGGAAGGCGCGGATGCAGTTGACGCCGATCGGGTTGAGCAGGTCCTGCTCGCCGCGGGTGATCTGCATCTCCAGGTCGACGGCGCCGCGGACGATCTCGTTGGCGGGCGCCTTGTGCACGCCGCGCTCGGAGTCGTTGCGGGCCCAGATGCCCGAGATGTGGCCGCTCGGCGGGACGGTGCGCGACTCGCCGGTGGCCGGGTCGAAGACCTTGATCCACGGGTAGTAGAGCGCCGCGTACTTGGAGTCGTAACCGGCGGTCTCCTGGCGCCAGACGCGGATGCCGCGGGCGTTGAGGCCGGGCGGCGGGTCGATGACGGCCACCCGGTCGCCCATCAGCTCGCAGTGCGCGATCAGGCCGAGCTGGACTGCCTTGACGGCTTCCAGGTCGATCGCGCCGCGCTGGTAGGCGGCCATCAGGTCGGGGACGGCCACCATCGAGATCTCGTCGACCGCTTCCAGGCCGCCGAAGCCGGTGCGGTCGGCGGAGTCGCCGAGGTACTGGGCGGGGCCGGGGTGGCTGCCGTCCGCCTCGCCGGCAGCGGGGGCGGCGGCCGGGGCGGGAGCCGGCGCGGGCAGGGCCACGGTCTGGTTCTCGGGGCGGGCCAGCTGCGCGGCGGGGGCCGCCTCCTGCACGGAGATCAGCTGGGAGCGTTCCTTGACCTGGGTGACGACGTAGTTGCGGCCGCCCTTCTTGGCGGTGACGTCGAAGGTCTCGGCGGTCTTGCCGCCGTCCTTGACGATCAGCCGGAACCGCTCGGCGGGACCCTCGCCCTCGGCGTCCGCCACCTCGACACTGAGCCCGTCGCCGCCGCTGCCGGGCGCGAGGGCCGCGACCTTGAACGTACCGAGCGCCTGCGGCTCACCGGGCGGCAGCGCCGCGGGGGTGGTGGTCCGGCCGGCGACGGCGGCCGGTGCCTGCCCGTTCTCGCCGCCCTTCGCCCCGCCGACCCGCACGATGTACGCGGCGGAGCCACCGTTGTTGAAGAAGCCGTAGACGGAGTGCGCGAGGTAGTACCCGTCGGTGAACTCACCGAACTCGGCGACGTACTGAGTCCAGTTGGTGACCAGCGTCGGCTTGTTCAGCGGTCCGCTCGGGGCGAGTCCGACGAAGGCCGCGACGGAGGTGCCCACCCCCTCAATCGGGCGCGAGCCACCGGCCACCTCCTCGACGTAGACGCCCGGCGACAGGTACGACGACATGCTCTGCTCTCCTCGCGATGCTGGACACGATCCGAGATCACCCTCCGGGACGGTCCGCACCCAGGTGAACGTCCTCCGGTTCCTTCTTCAGGGCAGCGCCGGTGCCCTGAAGGACAGCAACCCGATGTCCCTGCCGGCCGTCCCCGGCCGTCCCCGGTGCCGCACGGCCCGCCGGTTGCGTACCAACAGGGCAGAGTGCGGCGCGCGTTCGGGCATCACTCCTGCCCCGTGGCCTCCTGACCTGCGGCCGGGCCCTGCCGTAGCGTCGCGGGCGTGAGCATCTGGACCTCCCTCGAGCCCTCGTCCGCCACCGTGGACCCCGGCAACACGACCTCCGTACGGCTGAGACTCCGCAACACCGGCGACGTCGTCGACGAGTACCGCTTCGTGCCGGTCGGCGACATCGCGCCGTACGTGACCGTGGAACCCGCGACGGTCCGGCTGTACCCGGGCACCACGGGGACCGTGGAACTGACCTTCGCGCCGCCGCGCACCCCCGACGCCACGGCCGGGCCGAATCCGTACGGCGTGCAGGTCATTCCCACCGAACACCCGGACGCCACCACCGTCGTCGAGGGCAACCTCACCATCACGCCCTTCAGCGAGATACGGGCCGAACTGGTCCCGCACACCGTCAAGGGACGGTTCCGGGGGCGCCCGAAGCTGGCCGTGGACAACCTCGGCAACACCAAGCTCACCGCCTCGATCGCGGGCGGCGACCAGGCTGACGAGCTGTCGTACGAGATCAGGCCGGCCAACGTACAGATCGATCCCGGCCGCGCCGCGTTCGTGGACGCCACCCTCAAGCCCCGCCAGATCACCTGGGCGGGCCACAAGCAGCAGCGGCCCTACAACCTCGCCGTGCGGCGCTCGGGCAGCGAACCGATGGCGGTGGACGGCACATACGTACAGCGCAGCGTCTTCCCCTACTGGCTGATGACGGTGCTGGGCCTGCTGCTCGCGCTCACCATTACGGGGCTCATCCTCTGGTTCACCTACCAGCCGGCGGTCAACACCAAGGCCCAGGAGAAGCCCGCGAACGGTGCCGCCGCCACGCTGCCGCCGCCCACGGAAGCCCCCAAGCCCGAGCAGCAGCAGACCGAAGCGCCCGCGGACTCCGGCGGCCAGGAGCAGAAGCCGGCCCCTCCGGCGAATCCGGCCCCCGCCAAGCCCGCCGACGGCGGGCCGGACAACGGCCTGCCGCCGACCCTCACCCGGGTGCTGGTCAAGAACGTGACCAACCAGACGTGCGCCGACATCCCCACTGACCAGGGCCGCCCCGACGGCCCCGTCAACCAGTCGGGGTGCAACAGCGCCACGTCCGACAACCAGCTGTGGAACCTGGACAAGAAGCTCGACCACGGCGGGCCGAACGGGGCGCCCGTCTTCGTCATCCGCAACGACAAGGACGGGCTCTGCATGGACCTGCCCAACTTCGGCGGCGCCCGCCCGGCGACGCGGGTGACGGAGTTCAGGTGCAACGGCACGCCCGACGACAACCAGCTGTGGTGGCTGGACAAGAAGGCCGAGGGCCGGTACTGGATCCGCAACGTCAAGAGCGACAACCAGTGCCTGGACTCGCAGGTGGCGGACAGCCAGGACCGCAACCTGAGCATCTTCCCCTGCGCCGACGAGGCCCACAACAACCACGAGTGGACCTTCCCCACCAGCAGCTGACCGGGTCCCCGTCCGTCAGGTCACCGTGAGGCCGACCTTGGCGGTGGCCGCCGAGCTGGTGCCCACGTAGAGGTCGAACGCGCCCGGCTCCACGGTGAAGTGTCCGCGGCTGTCGTTCGTCCAGAAGCCCAGGTCCTCGGCGCCGAGGCGGAAGCGCACCGTGGTGTGCTTCCCCGGCTCCAGGGTCACCCGGCGGAAGCCGCGGAGCCTGCGGACCGGCTGGGTGAGGGAGGCGGCGCGGTCGTGCACGTAGAGCTGTACGACCTCGTCGCCGGCCCGCTCGCCGGTGTTCCGCACCTCGACCGACACCTCCAGGGTGTCGCCCTTGCGCAGCGCGTCGGCGGCCACGCCCGACCGGCTGAGCTTCGGCTCGCCGAGCGCGAAGTCGGTGTAGCTGAGCCCGAAGCCGAACGGGAACTGCGGGCCGTCGGGCAGGTCCAGGTACTTGGACGTGTACTTGTTGTCCGGGTCGTAGGGACGCCCTGTGGACTCGTGGTTGTAGTGGATCGGGATCTGGCCGACCGTACGGGGGAAGGAGACCGGGAGCTTGCCGCCCGGGTTCACGGTGCCGAAGAGGACGTCCGCGATGGCGTGGCCTGCCTCGATGCCGGGGTGCCAGGCTTCCAGTACGGCGGGCGCCTGTTCCAGCCAATCGCCGAGGGTCAGGGGGCGGCCGTTCACGAGTACCACCACGAACGGCTTGCCGGTGGCCGCGACCGCCTCGACCAGCTTCTCCTGCGCGCCCGGCAGCGAGATGTCGCTGCGCGCCGCGGCCTCGCCGCTGATCGCCGGGGGCTCGCCGACCACGACGACGGTCACCTCGGCGGCCTTGGCGGCGGCGACGGCCTCGGCGATGCCGCTGGTGTCCTTGCCCGCCGCGTCGACGCCCTTCGCGTACGTGACCTTCGCCTTCGGCGCGGCCTTCTTCACCGCGTCCAGCACCTTCACCGCCGGGAACTTCTTCTCGGCGGCCGGGATCACCCAGGTGCCGAGCAGGTCGGCGGAGTCGGCGAAGGGGCCGACGACCGCGATCGAGGAGGCGCTGGCGGAGAGCGGCAGGACGGGCCCGCCCTTGCCGGAGTGCGCGGAGTTCTTCAGCAGGACCATCGAGCGGCTGCCTGCGGCGCGGGCCGCCTTGCGGGCCGCGGCGGACGGCTCCGTGATCTCGTCCTTCTCCTCGACGTAGGGGTGGTCGAAGAGGCCCAGTCGGAACTTCAGCTGCAGGACCCGGTACACCGCGTCGTCCAGCCGGCTCTGCTCCAGCTTGCCGGCGCGCAGCAGCTTCTTGCCGTTCTCGACGAAGTGGGTGCTGGTCATCTCCATGTCGACGCCGGCGTTCAGCGACAGCCGCGCCGCGTCGGCGCCGTCCTCGGCGAAGCCGTGCGCGATCAGCTCCTGCACGCCGGTGAAGTCGCTGACCACCAGCCCGTCGAAGCCCCACTCCCGCTTGAGGATGTCGGTGAGGGTGTGCGGGTTGCCGTGCGCCGGCACGCCGCTGATGGTGTTGAAGGACGCCATGACGGTCGCCACGCCGGCGTCCAGCGCGGCCTTGAACGGCGGCAGGTAGAGGTTGCGCAGCCGGGACTCGGAGACGTCGACCGTGTTGTAGTCACGGCCGCCCTCCGCGCCGCCGTACGCGACGAAGTGCTTGGCACAGGCCGCCATCCGGTCCTTGGCCTGGAGGTCCTTGGGGTCCTTGCCCTGGTACCCGCGTACCTTGGCGGCGGCGAACGCCGAGGTGAGGTAGGGGTCCTCGCCGTTGCCCTCCGCGATGCGGCCCCAGCGCGGCTCGTGGGTGACGTCCATCATCGGGGCGAAGGTCCAGTGCACGCCGCTGGAGCGGGCCTCCTTGGCGGACACCTCGGCGTCCGCTGCGGTGACCTCCGGGTCGAAACTGGCCGCCTGGCCGAGCGGAATGGGGAAGTTGGTCCACATGCCGTGGATCACGTCCAGCCCGAAGACCAGCGGGATGCCGAGCCGGGACTCCTCGACGGCGATCTTCTGCAGGGCGTTGGTGGTCTTCGCGCCGAAGAGGGAGAAGACCGAGCCGAGCATGCCCTTGCGCGCGGCGTCCTCGACCGCCTTGGTCTCGCCGCCGCCGGGGCCGGTGTCCCAGGTCCACGGCAGCTGCTGGAGCTGGCCGAACTTCTCGTCGACCGTCATCCGGCCCATCAGCTGCTTGATCTTCTGATCGTACGGACCGGAGGCGCGGGGAACGCCTCGTGCGGCCGGGGCGGCGGCCTGCGCGTTCCCCGATCCGAGGAGCCCGCCGACAACGGCTGTACCACCGGCCGCACTCAGAAGCGTGCGTCGTCGCATCCCCTGCATGAGTTCACCTTTTCGGCAATGGACAGGCTGCATTGCCTGCCCCGAATTCAGAAGGTGAATGGACGTTAAGTTTTACCTGACTGGCGGGTCAAGAGGCGCGACGCAGCTCCCCGTACCTGTCACTCGTCCGAAAGCTTGAGGTTCGGCACCCGCAGCAGCGCGACGAGGAAGGCCAGCAGGGTCACCGCCGCGCCCGCCAGGAACACGATGCGCATGGCGGCGACGTAGCCCTCCAGGAAGGGCAGCGCCAGGCGCGGGTCCAGGGTGCGCAGGAAGGCGGAGTCCTCCAGGTTCAGGCCGCCGTGCGGGCGCAGCACCCCGCTCAGCGCCCGGGCGTTGCCGGGCTCTTCGGCGAGCCGGCGCAGGGACGGGTGGCGAAACGCCTCGGCGAGCTGCTCGCTGATGCGCGAGCCGGCCAGCGAGAACAGTACGGAGAGGAAGGCCGCGGCGCCGACCGTGCCGCCGTTGGAGCGGAAGAAGTTCACCGAGGCGGTCGCCGCGCCCATGTCCGTACGCGGCACCTCGGACTGGGCCAGCGTCGTCATGGTCTGCATCGCCGCGCCCAGCCCCGCACCCATGAAGAGCATGCCGATCGAGACGTACCACAACGGGCTGTCCACCTGGAGCGTCGCGTACACGAGCATCGCGGCGGTGAAGCAGCCGACGCCCGTGACCAGGTGCACCTTCAGGCGTCCAGTACGGGACATCAGCCGGCCGACCGTCAGTGTGACGGCGACGTTGGCGACCGTGGTGGGCAGCATGGCCAGCCCCGCCGCCATCGGGCTCATGCCCTGGGCGAGTTGGAGGTACAGCGGCAGCGTGGTCATCGCGCCGAACATGCCGATGCCGACGATGAAGTGCAGCAGGGTGCCGAGGCGGAAGCTGCGGACGCGGAAGAGGCGGAGGGGAAGCAGCGCTGCCTCGCCCATGCGCCGCTCGATCAGTACGAAGGCGGCGAGTCCGGCCGCCCCCGTCGCATACAGGGCGAGCGCTGCCGGTGAGGCCCAGCCCCAGCTGCGGCCCTGCTCGGCGATGACGAGGAGGGGGACGACGCCGACGGCGAGGGCGAGCGCGCCGCCGTAGTCCAGGCGGTGCCGTACGGGCTGGTGCGGCACGCGGCGCAGTACGCGCGTGATCACTGCCAGCGCTACCGCGGCCAGCGGCACGTTGATCAGGAAGATCCAGCGCCAGCCGGTGATGCCGAGCACCGTGCCGCTGCCCGCGAACACCCCGCCGACCACCGGCCCGACGATGCTGGACCCGGCGAAGACCGCCATGAACCAGCCCTGGTAGCGGCCTCGTTCGCGCGGCGAGGTGATGTCCGCGATCACGGTCATGGCCAGCGACATCAGGCCGCCGCCACCGAGCCCTTGGACCGCGCGGAACGCGGCGAGCTGGTGGATGGACGCGGCGCATCCGCACAGCAGCGACCCGGCGGCGAAGAGCAGGATCGCGACCAGGTAGACGGGGCGGCGGCCGTGGATGTCGGAGAGCTTGCCGTACAGCGGCGTGGCGATGGTGCCGGTGACGAGGTACGCGGTGGTCACCCACGCCTGGGCGGTCAGTCCGTGCAGGTCGTCGGCGATGGTGCGGAGCGCGGAGGAGACCACGGTCTGGTCGAGCGCGCCGAGGAACATGCCGAGCATCAGGCCGGACATGACGATGACGACTTCGCGGTGGGACAGCCGCGCGGGCGGCCCGGCCTGGCCGGCCGGTCCGCCCGCGGGCTGCTGCTCCTGCTTGCGGAGCGCGTCGGAGGAGGTCACGCGCGCTCTCCGGCGAGCCTCTCCAGGTCGGCCACGGCATTCTCGATCTCCGGCAGGGCCAGCATCTCCAGCCGGGCCCGGCGCGCGGTGGCGGCGGCGCCGGAGTCGGCAAGAACCTGCCGGCAGACCGCGGCGATGCCGTCGGGGGTGCGGTCGGTGATCTGCCGGCCGAGGCCCAGCTCCTCGACGCGCTGTGCGTTGGGGTGCTGGTCGCCGAACTGCGGGAGGACCGCCAGCGGTGTGCCGGTGCGCATCGCTTCACGGATGCTGTTGAAGCCGCCGTGGGTGAGGAAGAGGTCGACGCACTCCAGGAGCAGCGGCTGCGGCAGCCGGTCGGTGACGTGGACGTGCGGCGGCAGCGCCGTGGTGTCGACCGGTACGCCGGAGGTGGCGACGATCACCGTGCACTCCTCCAGCCTGGCCGCGGCCTCGACGATGCTCTGCAGCGTCTTGGCGGGGTCGGGGAACTCGAAGGGCATCTCCGGCAGCTGTTCCCCCTGCTCCTGCCGCTTTTGGATCATGGGCAGCGCGGTGCCGATGGCGGCCCACACCAGCGGCCGGTCGGTGGGCAGTTCGGCGACCCAGTGGGGCAGTACGGAGCTGCGGTCCACGTTCACCGTCTGGCGGTACGCGAGGGGGCCCGGCAGGTGGCGGGCGAAGGAGAAGTCCGCCGGTACGTAGTCGACGCGCCCGTGTTGGACGATCGACAGCGGGTCCTCCTGGGCGGGCAGCCCGAGCTCGGCGCGCAGGGCGTTCAGGCCGGGGTGGATCTCCGCCGGGTCGACGACGTTGCTCGCGCCGGAGGGCGTGGGCAGCTGAGGGATGCCCAGTTCCTCGGCGATGAGGCAGGAGCTGAGGTCCATGCCGTCGCGCAGGATGAGGTGGGGGCGGAATTCCAGTGCCATGGGGCGCAGCGACTCGCGGAGCCGCTTGGCCATCGGGCCGGACAGGACCCGGACCATGAAGCGCATCATGGCGGCCTGCTGCTGTTCCGGGCCCAGTTCGGTCGTGTCCGCGGTTCCGGCCAGGTCCTGTGCCGGGTCGGCGAACGCCTGCGGCGAGAATTCCGGCAGGCAGGACACGACGTGCAGGTCGTCGTGGCGGAAGAGCGGGGCGAGCTCCTCGTTGGTCGCGACGCGTACCTCGTGTCCCGCTGCCGCGAGGGCCCGCAGCAGGGGCAGCTGGGCGCGGCCGTGCGAGGGACTTCCGAGGGTGGTGCACAAGACTCGCATGAAACGGGGCCTTTCGGTCGTCTGTGGTGGGGGGTGGGGCGCCGGGCCCCGGTCGACTGTCAGTGGTGGGCGGTAGCGTCTGTGGGAGTGCGGTGGAGGTGGGGGAGGGGCCTTTTCACCGTCGTTCCGGCTCTCTGGTGGATGGGGAGAGGGAGGGGCCCTGCCAGGAGTCCTGCCGGCGGTCAGCCGGCCATCGTGTACGGGCTGCCAATGCTCTGCCGGACGAGCCCGGCGCGCTCCAGCCGCTCCTGGACGAGGACGTTGCGGAAGTCGTGGACGATGCGGCCGTCGAGGCGGGCGGCGACCGCGTCCCAGTCCAGTTCGATGAATTCGGGCCATTCGGTGAGTACGAGGACGGCCTCGGCTCCCTCGGCGGCCTTCACCGGGTCGTCGACGAGGGTGACCAGGTCGCTCAGGTCGGGCCGGGTCTCGCTCAGCGCGGGGTCGTAGGCGTACAGCTCGGCGCCGCGTTCCCGCAGCTGCCGGGCGATGGCCAGCGCGGGCGAGTCCCGCAGGTCGGAGGTGCCGGCCTTGAACACCAGGCCGTACAGGGCCAGCCGTACGCCCGTCAGCGAGCCGTCGCCCCGCGAGCACTGGGCCGCGACGCGTTCCACGAGCCGGGTCTGGTGCTCGACGTTGGTCTCGATGGTGGCGCGCAGCAGCGGGAAGTCGATCCCGGCCGCCTCGCAGACGGACAGCAGCGCGTGGGTGTCCTTGGGGAGGCAGGAGCCGCCCCAGCCGGGGCCCGGCTGGAGGAAGGCGGCGCCGATGCGCGGGTCGTGGCCGATGCCCGCCGTGACGTCGCCGATGTCCGCGCCGAAGCGCTCGCACAGCGTCGCCAGGTTGTTGGCGAAGGACAGCTTCATGGCGAGGAAGAAGTTGGCCGCGTACTTGGTGAGTTCGGCGCTGCCGGCGTCGGTGACGACCAGCGGCGCCGCCAGCCGCACGTACAGCTCCGCGACCCGCCGCGCGGCCTCGGCGTCCGCTCCCCCGACCACGATCCGGTCCGGGTGCAGGAAGTCGTGCACGGCGCGTCCCTCGCGGAGGAACTCCGGGTTGCTCACCACGGACACGTCCGGCCGGCCGAGCAGCGCGGCGACCCGGTCCGCCGTGCCGACGGGCACGGTGGACTTGTTGACCACGACGGCGCCGTGCGGCAGCTCGGCGCGGATCTCCCCGGCGACGGCCTCGACGGCGGCCAGGTCGGCGGCGCCGCCCGCGCCCATGGGCGTCGGGAGGCAGAGGAAGACCACTTCGGCGTCGCGCACGGCGGCCGGGGTGTCTCCCACGAATTCCAGAAGGTCCGATTCCAGTCCCTCCCGGACCAGTTCCGGCAGGCCCGGCTCCAGGATGTCGACCTCGGCCCTCCGGAGCCGCTCGACCTTGCCCGGATCGGCGTCCGCGCACACCACCCGGTGTCCGAGGGAGGCCAGGCAGGCGCCGGTGGTCAGGCCCACGTAACCGGTACCGATGACGGCGACGCGTCGTTCAGTCACTGATAATCACCTTTTCGAATGATCGTCGGCGCCCGACTTTATGACACGGACCCCGGAGGGGGTCAACGATTGATGACAACGACCGATGACTTCCGGACACGGTCCGGATCCTGGACCATGTGCTGCTGAACGACGAGCCGAAGAAGGTACGAACACGTGGACGGATCGACACCGAAGGCGAAGAACGACACCGGCGCGCAGCCCCCGAGGACGCGCAAACACAACGCGGCGGGCACGCGCAGCGCCTTGATGGAGGCGGCCGCGCTGCGCTTCGGGAGGTACGGCTACGACGGCGCCAGCATCCGGGACATCGCCGGGGACGCGGGGGTCGACGCCGCCCTCGTGTACCGCTATTTCGGCTCCAAGGAAGCCCTGTTCGCGTCGGTGGCCATGGAGGACACCGCGATGTTCGACCCGTTGCTGGAGGTGCCGCTCGACGAGGTCGCCGCCTGGGTCTGCGGCTTCGTCACCGGCGGCCCGCCGGACGAGGAGATACCGCACCCGGTGCTGTCCGTGCTCCGCTCCTCCAGCCGCGAGGAGGCCGTCCGGCAGTTCCGCGACAAGGTCGCCGAGGTGTTCTCCGGCCGGTTCGCCGAGCGCCTGGAGGGACCCGACGCGGAGCTGCGCGCCGAACTGCTCGCCGCCTGGCTCCTCGGTACGAGCCTGATGCGCAAGGCGTTCCGTACGCCGGCCCTGGACGCGGCCACGGACGCCACCCTGGAAGCCCATCTCCGCGCCGGCCTCGCCGGCCTTCTCAACCCGCGCACCTGCGAGTGCGGTTGCGCCTGCCCGTGCGGCCTCTGAGCCCGCACTCCTGAACCGACTCCGTAAGGGGGCACGGTCGGCCGAGCCGACCGTGCCCCCTTATGCGTGCGCGCTAGACCTGATAGGAGTATTACTAATAGAAATAGTCGAGCGAAGGAGCCCGTCGTGAAGTTCTCGATGATCTTCGAGGCGCAGATGGCCGACCCGTCTCCCGCATCCGAGCGCCAGGTGATCCGGGACTGCGTCGAACAGGCCGTGCACGCCGAGGAGATGGGCTTCGACCGGATCTGGGCGGTCGAGCACCACTCGCTGACGCAGTACGCGCACATGAGCGCGTCCGAGGTCTTCCTGTCCTGGGTGGCGGCGAAGACCTCCCGCATCCGGATCGGCCACGGCGTGGTGACCATGCCCTTCGGCTACCAGCACCCGGTACGGGTCGCCGAGCGGGCCGCCATGCTCGACGTGCTCTCCGGCGGCCGCGTCGACATCGGCTCCGGACGCGGCGCCACCAAGCAGGAGATGTCCATGTACGGGGTGCGGCCCGAGGACACCTATCCGCAGATGGAGGAGGCGCTGCGGATCGTCAGCGCCGCCTGGCGCGAGGAGACCTTCGAGTGGCACGGGTCGCTCGACATCGGTCCCGGCGCGGTACTCCCCCGCCCCGTACAGGCTCCGCACCCACCGCTGTTCATGGCGTGCAGCAAGCACGACACCCTCAAGCTCGCCGCCGAACTGGGCATCGGCGCGCTCGTGCTGGGCTTCGCGGGCGCCGACGACATACGCGAGATGCGCAAGGTCTACGACGAGGCCATCGCCATGCGCGGCACCGAGCGCTTCGTCTCCACCGAGGTCAACGACCACTTCTCCGCGCTGTGCCCCACGATCGTCCTGGACGACGCCGACGCCGCCTACCGGATCGGCACCCGGGGCCAGCGGTTCTTCGCCGAGTCCATCGCGCACTGGTACGGGAACGGCCCGAAGCCGACCGTGTACGCGGAGGACGAGGACCACGTCGCCGCGATGGGGCGCCGCCGCGACGAGCTCGTCGCCAAGCTGCACGAGGCGGACATCCCGGCCCGCCCCGCCGACACCGGTACCTTCAACGCCGAGCACGCCTACGGCACCGCCGAGACGGCCATCGACTACGTCGAGCAGCTGCGCCGCATCGGCGTCGACGAGGTGATGTGCCTGGTCCAGATGGGGACCGTGCCGCAGGACGTGTGCATGGAGACCATCCGGCAGTGGGGCGAGAAGGTCATCCCGCACTTCCGCGCGCTCGAAGGGAACGCGGGCTGATGGCGGCACGGCTGGCCGGGAAAGTCGTACTCGTCACCGGTGCGGGGCGCGGACAAGGGGCCGCCGAGGCAAGGCTGTTCGCGGAGCACGGCGCGCGCGTCGTCCTGACGGACGTGCAGGAGGAAGCGGGCCGTGCGGTCGCCAAGTCGCTCGGCGAGCAGGGGGTCTTCGTCGCCCACGACGTGACCGACGCGGCGGGCTGGCAGCGGGTCGTACGGGCCGCCGAGGACGCCTTCGGGCGGGTCGACGCGCTGGTGAACAACGCGGCGCTGTGGCGCACCGCGCCCATCGAGGAGGAGAGCGAGGAGAACCTGCAACGGCTCCTCCAGGTGAACCTCGTCGGCCCGTTCCTCGGGATCCAGGCCGTCGTCCCGGCGATGCGTGCGACGGGCGACGGCGGCTCGGTGGTCAACATCTCCTCCACGGCGGGGCTGGTCGGCATCCAGGGCCACGCGTCGTACGGGGCGACGAAGTTCGGGCTGCGCGGGCTCACCAAGTCGGCGGCGCTCGACCTCGCCCGGCACCGCATCCGGGTCAACTCCGTGCACCCCGGCATGGTGGACACCCCGATGGTCGCGGGCGCGCTCGGCGCGGACGCCGGGGAGCGGGAGTGGCCGAACGTACCGCTGCGCCGGATGGGCCGCCCGGAGGAGGTCGCGGAGCTGGTGCTGTACCTGGTGTCGGAGGCGTCGGCGTACGTCACGGGCGCCGAGTTCGCCATCGACGGCGGGCTGACCGCGCAGTAGGAGCCCGGAAGCGCTGAAGCCCGCCGGTACCGTACCGGCGGGCTTCCTTGCTGGCTGTGGGGCCGGGCGGTCAGCGGGCCCCGAGGCCGGCCGCGATGGCGTTGACCGCGATCCAGCTGAACGTCATCGCGGGGCCGATGGTCGCGCCAGGGCCCGGGTACGTCTCGCCCATCACGGCGGCCGAGGCGTTCCCGGAGGCGTACAGCCCCTCGATGGCCGAGCCGTCCTCGCGCAGCACGCGGGCCGTCGCGTCGGTGACCGGGCCGCCCTTGGTGCCGATGTCGCCGGGGTGGACGGGGACGGCGTAGAAGGGCGGTTTGGTCAGCGGGGCGAGGTTGGGTGCGGGCAGGGTGGGGTCGCCGTAGTAGCGGTCGTAGACGCTGTCGCCGCGTCCGAAGTCCTCGTCGCGGCCCGCGCGGGCGAAGCCGTTGAAGCGGTCGAGGGTCGCCCGCAGCCGGTCGGCGGGCAGACCGGTCTGCGCGGCCAGCTCCTCGACCGTGCCGGCCTTCTTCACGAAGCCGTTCGCCGTCCACTTCTTCGGGAACGGCTGGCCCGGGAGCAGTCCCATGAAGACGTACCGGGCCTTGGAGGTGGCGTCGAGGATGAGCCAGGACGGCACGGTGGAGGCGCCGGGCCGGTCGTGCGCGTACATCGCGTCGACGAACTCGTGGTACGGCGCCGCCTCGTTGGCGTACCGCGCGCCGGACTGGTCGACGATCACCATGCCGGGGATGCCGCGGTCCGCGACCAGGAAGAACGGCTTCTCGCCGGGCGCCACCACGGACGGCGCGCCCCACACCTTGTCCATCAGGTCGGTCGCCGCGCCCGCCGCGACGGCCGCTTCGAGGGCGTCCCCGGTCTGCCCCTCGGCCGCCGCGCTCCACTCCGTGGAGGTGGGCGCCGGGAGGTGCTTCTCGCGCAGCCGCTGACTGTGCGAGAAGCCGCCCGAGGCCAGGACGACGCCGCCCCTCGCGCGTACGGTGATCTCGCCGCCGTGGCGGCCGACCCGTACGCCCGCGACCCTGCCGTCCTCCGTCACCAGGCCGGTGAGCGGCGCGGACAGCCACAGGTCAGCGCCGAGCCGGTCGAGCGAGTGCCGCATCCGGGCGATCAGCGCCTCGCCGAGGGCCAGCGGCTTGCGCCCGGCCGCCAGGGCGCCGAGCGCCCGTAGGCCCACCTTCAGGGACGTCCGCTTGCCCGCCCACGTACGCGCGGCCATGTTCAGGTAGCGGAAGTCGTAGGAGGTGATGGTGAGCCCGTACGTGGGCAGCCCGGCGCGGCGCATGGTGGCGCGCTGCTCCGGCGTGAGCCGCTTGAAGTCGAAGACCTCCGGTTCGACGGAGCGGCCCTGCGGGGCGCCGCCGAGCCGCTCCGGGTAGTAGTCGCTGTACCCGGGGGTGTACGTGAACCGGACGTCGGTCTTGTCGTGGAATTCGCGCAGCATGGCCGGGCCGTGCTCCAGATACGCGTCCTTGCGCTCCGCCGGTACCCGGTCGCCCACGGTCGCGTCGAGGTACGCGCGCGCCTTCTCCCGGGTGTCGCCGAGGCCCGCGGCGTCGAGATGGAAATTGCCCGGCACCCAGACCGCACCGCCGGACAGCGCCGTGGAGCCGCCGTACCGGTCGGTCTTCTCGACGACCAGCGCGCTGAGGCCGCGCAGCCGGGCGGTGAGGGCTGCGGCCAGGCCGGCAGCGCCGGACCCGATCACCACCACGTCGTACGTGTGATCCCAAGCATCCATCAGAAGGCCCCCACTGCGTAGCGGCTGCGGAAGTACAGGAGGGGGCGGCCGTCCTCGCGGGCGTCGAGCGCCAGGACCCGCGCGGTGACCAGATGGTGGTCGCCCGCCTCGTACACGGCCTGCAGCTCGCACTCCACGAAGGCGAGCGCGCCGTCGATGCGTACAGTCCTGTGCTCGCCCGTCCTCCAGGGCACCCCGGCGAACTTGTCGGGGCCGCTGCGGCCGAACGCGGCGCAGGTCTCGCGCTGGTGCTCGGCGAGGATGTTGACGCAGAAGCGGCCCGCGCGCTCGATCACCGGCCAGCTTGTGGACGCCTTGCCGACGGCCAGCATGACCAGCGGCGGGTCGAGGGAGAGCGAAGCGAAGGACTGGCACGCGAAGCCGGCGGGCCTGCCGCCCTCGTCCAGTCCGGCCACGATGGTGATGCCGGTGGCGAAACGGCCCAGTACGTCGCGGAATCCGGCGGGGTCCACCGTCGTCCCCCCGGTCAGCCGTTCCACCGGTGCCCCCAGAAGCTGTCGGCGGTGATCTCCTTGGCGACCCAGGTGGCGGGGTCGACGATCAAACCGTCCCAGCCGTACTCGACCTGGAAGCCGCCGGGCGCCTGGGCGTAGAAGGAGACCATCCGGTCGTTGGTGTGCCGGCCGAGGGTCGAGGAGATGGGGATGCCCGCGTCGTGCATGCGGTCCAGGCCGCGTCCCACGTCGTCGAGGGTCTCCAGCTCGACCATGAAGTGCACGATGCCGGGCGGCAGTTCGCCCGGGTACAGGCCGAGGCTGTGGTGGCGCCGGTTGGGGCTGAGGAAGTGCATCAGGTGGAAGTCCCGCTGTTCCTTGGCGGTGGGGACGGCCTGCGGGGGCAGCTTCATGGAGTCGCGCAGCTGGAAGCCGAGTACGTTCTCGTAGAAGTCCAGCGCCGCTTCGATGTCCGGGACGGGCAGGACGACATGGCCCAGGCCCAGATTGCCCTCGTCACCCGCCGTGCCGGTGACGAAGCGGTTGCCGTACGGGGTGCCGAGCGGGGTGTGGTCCTGCGCCTGGCCCCAGAAGAGCTCCAGGGGGTTGCCGCAGGGGTCGGTGACGTGCAGCAGTCCCTGGACGCGGCGCTCTGCGAGCTCGGCGTCTCCGGCGGCCTTGACGGGGAAGCCTGCTGCCTCCAGTTCCCGCCCTGCGGCCGCGAGCGCGGTGGCGTTCGCCACCTCCCAGCCGGCCGCCTGGAGCCGGTCGGCGGTGCCGCGGACGATGGTGAGCCGATGGGCGCGGTCGTCGATCCGCAGAGGGAGCACGTCCTTGTCAGCACCGGCCTCGCCGCTGCCGGTGGCCGCCACCATGCCGAGGAGGTCCAGCGCGTACGTACGCCACTCCTCGAACTTGGTGGTCTCCACGCGCAGATAGCCCAGGGCGCGGATGTCCATGGGGAACACCTCTTTCTTGGTGGGGCGGTCAGTGGGAGAAGAAGTCGGCCGCGAGCCGGTTGAACTCGTCCGCCTGCTCGGTCTGCGCCCAGTGGCCGCAGTGCGGGAAGACGTGCAGCCGGGCGTCGGGGATGGTCTTCAGGGCCACCAGCGCGCCGTCGAGCGGATTGGTGCGGTCCTCGCGGCCCCAGGTGAGCAGGACGGGCTGGGTGATGCGGTGCGCCTCGCGCCAGAGCATCCAGTCCTCCTGCCAGGCCGGGTTGGCGAAGGCCGCCGCCATCCGGGCGTTGCCGAGCTTCGTCTCGGGGTCGGTGGCCGAGGCCCAGCGCTCCTCGACCAGTTCGTCGGTGACGATGGACTGGTCGTACGCCATGACGCTGAGGAACGCGCGCAGCTGCTCCTTGGTCGGCTCCGGCGCCGCCTGGAACTCGAAGAGCCGCTTGATGCCTTCGGTCGGGTCCGGTGCGAAGAGGTTGAGGGAGATGCCGCCGGGGCCCATCAGCAGCAGCTTGCGGACCTTGGCCGGGTGGTCCAGTGCCATGCGGACGGAGGTGCCGCCGCCGAGCGAGTTGCCGACGAAGTGGGCCTGTTCAATGCCCAGTTCGTCCATGAGTGCCGCGACGGCTCCCGCGCTGTAGCTGAAGTAGTCCCTGTCCAGCTCCGGCTTGGCGGAGCGGCCGAAGCAGGGCTGGTCGACGAGGAGGGTGCGGAAGGTACGGGCGAAGACGGGCAGGTTGCCGCCGAAGTTGCTCCAGCCGGAGGCGCCGGGGCCGCCGCCGTGCAGCATGATCACCACGGGCGCTCCGGCGGGACCCGCCTCGTGGAAGTGCAGATCGATGCCGCCGGCCTTGACCGTGCGGGACGTCGACTCGTACGTAACCGCCATTACCTGATCCCCCATCAGAGCATCGTGTCCTGGATGTCGAGGCCGAGCGCCGCCTGCCCGAAGAGCACCAGCGCGCGCTCGGGGTCGTTGGCGGCGTGCCCGCGGCCGGTGTGCGCGTCGCGCCAGGCGCGCTGGACGGGGTTGGGACCGTTGCGCATCGCGCCGCCGCCGGCGTTCTCCACCAGCAGGTCCACCGCCGCCACCGCGCGTTCCGTGGCGAGCACCTGGTCGCGGCGGACGCGGGCGCGCAGCTCCGCCGACGGGTCCTCGCCGCGCTCCGCGCCCGCGTACAGCTCGCTCATGTTGCGGCGCAGTTGCAGCCAGGAGGCGTCGATGTCACTGGCCGCGCGGGCGATGCGGACCTGCGCGAACGGATCCTCGGCGACCTTCTGGCCGTAGGAGACCCGGATCCGCCGCTTGGTGGCCTCGGTGTACGACGCGTACGCGCCCTCCGCGATGCCGACGATCGGGGTGGAGATGGTGGTGGTGAAGACCGAGGCGTACGGCAGCCGGTACAGCGGCTCGGGGTTCAGCTCCTGGCCCGGCGTGCGCAACGCGCTGACCGGGCCGAAGCTCAGCGCCCGGTGCTCGGGCACGAAGGCGTCCTCGATGACGATGTCGTTGCTGCCGGTGCCGCGCAGGCCCACGGTGTCCCAGACTCGGTCGATGGTGTACTGGGTCCGGGGCACGAGGAAGGTGCGCATGTCGACCGGCGCGCCGTCCTCGCCGAGGACGAGGCCGCCGAGCAGCGCCCAGTCGGCGTGGTCGCAGCCGGAGGAGAAGTGCCAGCGGCCGGAGATCCGGAAGCCGCCGACGGCCACGGTGACCTGGCCGGTCGGCGCGTAGGAGGAGGCGATCCGGGTGGCGCGGTCCACGCCCCAGACCTCCTCCTGTGCCCTCGGGTCGTACAGGCCGACGTGCCAGGGGTGGACGCCGATCACGGAGGAGACCCAGCCGGTCGAGCCGCACGCCTTGGCGATCTCCTTGACCGCCTCGTAGAAGAGCACCGGGTCCGCCGCGTAGCCGCCGTACGCCCTGGGCTGCAGCAGCCGGAAGAAGCCGGTGCCCTCGATGTCCTTGACCGAGGCGTCGGGCACCCGGCACAGCTCCTCGGCCTCGGCGGCGCGTTCGCGGAGCACCGGGGCGAGCTCCCGGACGGCGGCGAGGACCTCGTGTTCGCTCATGGGCGTCCCCTCTCAAGTCGTGAATGTGACTGTGTGGTGCGGAGGTGCGGAGGTGCCGTGACAGTACGTCTGACTATTTCGTTTCGAAATAGTGGGTTCCCGCTGAGCGGGAACCGTGGCAGGCTCTCCGCACCCCTCCCCGCTCCTCGCAGGAGTCGCCGATGACCGTGCATCCGCCAACGCATCCGCCGTCGCTTCTGGAGAAGGCCGCACTCGTGCTGGGTGCCTTCCAGGGGGCCACGCCCCGGCTGACGCTCACGGACGTGGTACGCCGCTGCGGGCTGCCCCGTTCCTCCGTGCACCGCATACTCGACCAGCTCGTGCAGCTCGGCTGGCTGGAGCGGGACGGCCGGGACTACCGCCTGGGCATGCGGATGCTGGAGCTCGGCGCGACGGCCGCGCACCACAACCGGCTGCGCCGGGCCGCCCTGCCGCATCTGCACGCGCTGCACGAGAGGACCGGACACGTCGTGCATCTCGCCGTCCTCGACGGCCCCGAAGTGGTCTACCTGGAACGGCTCGGCGGCGGCGCCGACGCGTCGGTACCGTCCCGGATCGGCGGCCGGCAGCCGGCGTACTGCACGGCGACCGGCAAGGCGGTGCTGGCCTTCAGCGACGAGGCGCTGGTCGCGGAGGTGCTGCGGGCGGGGCTCCGGCCGCGTACGGCGTACACCCTCACCCGGCCGCGTCCCTTCCGCGCGGAGCTGGCGCGCGTCCGCGAACGCGGCGTGGCCTTCGACCGGGAGGAGGGTTTCCGCGGCGTGTCGTGCGTCGCGGCGCCGCTGCGGGGCGCGGGCCGCGCGATCGCCGCGGTCTCGGTCTGCGGCAACGGCCTCCACCGCGAGCTGGAGCGGCTGGCCCCGACAGTGCAAGGGACGGCGCGCGCGGTGTGGTCCGCGCTGTACGGGCCGGGGCGTACGGCACCGCCGCGCGCGGCCGGTGACGCGGCCGCGCCGGCCCTGGAGCCGGCGCAGCTGGACACGATGATGTCGTGGATGCGGTTCGCGGAGTGGATGTGAGCGTCCGCCCGCGGGCTCAGGAGTAGCTGATCCGGACCCGGTCGGTGAGGGGTACGGCCTGGCAGGCGAGGACGTATCCCTCGGCGAGGTCCGCTTCGTCCAGTACGTCGTTGCGGAGCATCTTCGTCTCGCCGGACACGACCCGGCAGGCGCACGCGCCGCAGGAGCCCTCGCGGCAGGAGTACGGGGCGTCCACGCCCGCCGCGAGCAGCGCGTCGAGCAGCGGGGTGCGGGCCGGCCAGCGGACCGTACGGGTCTCGCCGTCCAGCTCGACCTCCGCCGTGCCGTCGGCCTCCTCCGCCGCCGCCGGGACGTCCGGCGCTTCGAAGACGTCGGCGCCGAGGGAGAAGAACCGCTCGCGGTGGACCCGGATGTCCGGCGCCCCCAGGGCGCGCAGCGCCTGCCCGGCCGCGTCCATCAGCGGCTCGGGACCGCAGAGGAAGGTCTCGCATTCGGCATACGGCGCGAGCACGGCTGCCAGCCGGTCCGCGGCGGGCAGCCCCTGGACCGACTCCAGCCAGTGCAGCACGACGAGGCGTTCGGGGAAGTCCTCGGCCAGCTCCCGCAGCTCGTCGCGGAAGATGACCGCGGACTCGTCGCGGTTGGCGTACAGCAGCGCGACCCTGCCCCGCCCGCCGGCCAGCACCGACTTGGCGAGGGAGACAACGGGCGTGATGCCGCTGCCGCCCGCGACGAGCAGCAGGTCCCCGTCGAGCGAGTCCGGCGTGAACGTGCCCGCCGGGGGCAGCGCTTCCAGTTCGTCCCCGGCCGCCACGTGGTCGCAGATCCAGTGGGAGCCGTGCCCGCCGGCCACCCGCTTGACGGTGATCTTCAGCGGTTCGCCGGTGTGCGGGGAGCTGGCGAGGGAGTAGCAGCGGGCGGCCGTACCGCCGTCCGGGCCGGGCAGTTTCAGGGTCAGGAACTGCCCGGGGCGGTAGGCGAACCGGTCGGCGCTCCCTGGAGGCGGCAGGAGGACGAGGGAGCGGGCTTCGGCCGTCTCGTCGATCACCTCGGTGACGCGCAGCCGGTACGTACGCGGCTCAGGCATCGGCGGCCTCCAACGTGGTGATCCGCAGGGTTCCCTCGGTCACGGCCCGGTCGATGCTGCCGCGCAGCGCCGCGCAGGTCCGGATCCGGGCGGCGGTCTCCCCCGCGGCCACCAGGGCGCCGAACTCCGGGCAGGCGGACGCCGTTTCGGCCGTCCACTGCACGGAGGTGTGGGCGGGGCTGAATTTCTCGCACAGGACCTGGTTGCCGCAGGCCGCGCACTCCACCGGCTGCATGTCAGGCCCCGGCCCCCGTCCCCGCCGCGCGGCGGGCCAGGTTCGCGTCGACCTCGGCGCGCCATGCCTTGTTGGCCCGCGCGGTGTCGATCTCGAACTCGAACCGGCGCGTCATCTCGTCCGGCACCTCGGCCGCGTCCCGGTAGAACTGCTCGTACCAGCGGCGCAGCTGGTACACCGGGCCGTCCTCCTCGGTCAGCAGCGGGTTGTCGATCCGGGTCTTGTGCCGCCAGATCTCCACGTCCTGCTCGAAGCCGGCCGCGAGGCCCCGGGAGGTGAGCTGCGCGGTCTCGGCGGCCTCCGCGTCGGTCATGCCCGGCAGCTTCTTCACGATCGCGCCGTACTGCAGCACGAAGCTGTTCGCGTCGATCGGATAGTGGCAGTTGATCAGCACCATCTCCATCTCGACGCCGTCGGCCACCGGCGACCAGAGGCGGTCGATCATGTAGGAGGGGCCGTAGTACGAGGCGTCGGAGCGCAGCGGGGCGCTGAGGGTGCCCAGGTCCACGTCCTCGCGCGGGGCGCTCTCCATGTACTGGGTGGCGATGTGCCCCTCGAAGACGTTCTTGAAGTACGTCGGGAAGGAGTAGTGGACGTAGTAGAAGTGCGCCATGTCGACGATGTTGTCGACGATCTCCCGGCAGTTGGCGCCCTCCACGCGGAGGGTGTGCCAGGTCCAGTCGCTCCACTCGTCGCTGAAGACGCCCTCGATGCGCGGGATGGTCACGTCGGGGGGCGGGGGGTTGCCCTCGGGGTCGTGCCAGACGAAGAGCTGGCGGTTCTCCTCCAGGGTGGGCCAGGCGCGGGTGCGGGCGCGCGGGGGGACGCGGCGGGCGTACGGGACGGCCGCGCACCGGCCGTTGCCGGACCAGCGCCAGTCGTGGAACGGGCAGGCGAGGGTGTCGCCCTTCACGGAGCCGTGCGCGAGGTTGCCGCCCATGTGCGGGCAGTAGGCGTTCAGTACGTGCAGCGCGCCGTCGTGCTCCCCCTGGAAGACCACCAGCTTGGTGCCGAACGCCTCGACCTCGTGCGGCTCGCCGTCCTTGAAGCGGTCGGCGAGGCCGAGGCAGTGCCAGCCGCGGGCGTAGCGGGCGGGCGGCCGGCCCGCGTCGATGACGCGGACCTCGTCGTGGAGAGCAGTCATCTTGTCTCGTCCTCCTGCGGGCAAGGGGTCGTCCGGGGAGGCTAGGGCGGGCCGGGGCCGCGGCGGGAGGCGGAATTCCCGGTGAGCGGGAAAGGGGCCCCGGGCCCTTGGAGTCGGCAGGCTCTCACCGCGCCCCGTACACCGGCTGCGGCGGCTCGGCGACCGCGAGCAGCTTCCGGGCGGCCTCGCCCGCCTCGGCCGGGGTCCAGCGGGCGCCGTTGTCGGCGGTGGGGCCGGGGCGCCAGCCCTCCATGACGGTGATCCGCCCGCCCTCCGCCTCGAAGACCCGGCCGCTCACCCCGGCGGAGGCGGCGGAGGCCAGCCAGACGACGAGCGGGGAGACGTTCTCGGGGGCCATCGCGTCGAACGCGCCCTCCCCCGGCGCCGCCATCGTCCCGGCGAAGGTCTCCTCGGTCATCCGCGTGCGCGCTGCCGGGGCGATCGCGTTGACCTGGACGCCGTACCGGGCCAGTTCGGCGGCGGCGACGAGGGTGAGGCCGAGGATGCCGGCCTTGGCGGCGGAGTAGTTGCCCTGGCCGACGCTGCCGAGCAGCCCGGCCCCCGAGCTGGTGTTGATCACCCGGGCCTCGGGCGTGCGGCCGGCCTTGGCCTCCGCGCGCCAGTGCGCCGCGGCGTGCTTCAGCAGCAGGAAGTGGCCCTTGAGATGGACGCGCAGGACGTCGTCCCAGTCGTCCTCGTCGAGGTTGACGAGCATCCGGTCGCGGAGGAAGCCCGCGTTGTTGACCAGGGCGTCCAGCCGGCCGTACGTGCCGAGCGCGGTGCTGATCAGCGAGGCGGCGCCGGCCGCCGTGGCGATGTCACCGCCGTGCGCGACCGCCTCGCCGCCGGCGGCGCGGATCTCGTCGACGACCTGCTGGGCCGGCCCGGCGGCGGCCGCTCCGCTGCCGTCCAGGCCGACGCCGAGGTCGTTGACGACGACCTTGGCGCCCTCGGCGGCGAGGGCGAGGGCGTGCGCGCGGCCCAGTCCGCGGCCGGCTCCGGTGACGACGGCGACGCGTTCACTGCACAGTCCGGTCATGGTGTCCGGTTCCCTTCGGTGTGGTTGACGGTGGCGGCGTCGAGGAACGCCGGGCGTTCCCCTCCCCCGTGCACGAGCAGCGCGGCGCCGCTGATGTACGCGGCGCGCTCGGAGGCGAGGAAGACGCAGGCGTCGCCGATCTCGGTGGGCTCGGCGAGCCTGCCCAGCGGTACCGTGCGGCCCACCGCCGCGACGCCTGCCTCGTCCCCGTAGTGCAGGTGGGACAGTTCGGTGCGGACCATGCCGAGGGTCACGGTGTTGACGCGTACCTTCGGGGCCCATTCCACGGCCATCGAGCGGGCCAGGTTCTCCAGGCCCGCCTTGGCGGCTCCGTAGGCCGCGGTGCCCGGTGACGGGCGGGTGCCGCTGACGCTGCCGATCATGGTGATCGAGCCGCCCGTCTGCTGCCGGCACATGACGTCGTACGCGGCGAGCGAGGCGTTCAGCGGGGCGAGCAGGTTGAGTTCGACGACCCGCGCCGCGCGCCGGGCGCCGCCGTCGGCGAGGGTACGGAACGGGGTGCCCCCGGCGTTGTTGACCAGGGTGTCCAGCCGCCCGTACTC
Source organism: Streptomyces sp. NPDC026301 (assembly GCF_055567935.1). NCBI lineage: Bacteria > Bacillati > Actinomycetota > Actinomycetes > Kitasatosporales > Streptomycetaceae > Streptomyces > Streptomyces sp. NPDC026301. Next base: position 63,823 of record NZ_JBVHPN010000023.1, read on the forward strand.
GCTCCGGACGCGCTCGAAGAACGCGCCGACGGCGTCCGGGTCCCGCAGGTCGACGGGGGCGAAGCGGGCGGCGCGGCCGGCCGCCTCGACAGGCCGGTCGGGGGGCCGTCGCGCACAGGTCACCACCTCCGCCCCGGCTTCCAGCAGGGCGCGCGCGATGCCCGCGCCGACGCCCCGCGTGCCGCCCGTGACGACGGCGACGTATCCCGACAGATCGATGATCGCTGGCATTGAGCACCTCCCGCGGCGCGCCGTCCGCTGCTACCTTGCCTGCAACACGCGCCTAACAAACGTTTGGTGGAAAGGTAGCTGATCTGCTCATGGGTGTCTCCACCTCAGCGCCCGAAGAGGGCATCGCGGTCGTCACCGTGGACTTCCCACCGGTGAACGCCCTGCCGGTGAACGGCTGGTACGAGCTGGCCGCCGCGCTCCGCACCGCCGGGGCAGAGCCGAAGGTCCGCTGCGTCGTCCTCACCGCCGCCGGACGCGGCTTCAACGCCGGCGTGGACATCAAGGAGATGCAGCGCACGCCCGGCCACGACGCGCTCGTCGGCGCCAACCGCGGCTGTTACGAGGCGTTCGCCGCCGTGTACGACTGCGAAGTCCCGGTGGTCGCCGCGGTACAGGGCTTCTGCCTGGGCGGCGGCATCGGCCTGGTCGGCAACGCGGACGCGATCGTGGCGAGCGACGACGCGACGTTCGGCCTGCCGGAGCTGGACCGGGGCGCGCTGGGCGCGGCCACCCATCTCGCCCGGCTGGTCCCACAGCACCTGATGCGGACCTTGTACTACACCTCACGCACCGTCACCGCCGAGGAACTGCACCGGCACGGTTCCGTGTGGCGGGTCGTACCCCGCGACCAACTGCTCGCGTCCGCCCGGGAGTTGGCGGGCGAGATCGCCACCAAGGACGGCGCGCTGCTACGCCTCACCAAGGCCGCGATCAACGGCATCGACCCGGTCGACGTACGCCGCAGCTACCGCTTCGAGCAGGGCTTCACCTTCGAGGCCAACCTCAGCGGCCTCGCCGACCGGCACCGCGACGCGTTCGTGAACAACACCGCCACCACGGAGGGCAGCCAGTGACCGACAAGACCATGACGGCCGACGCGGTCGTCGCCCGGCTGGCCAGCGGCATGACGCTCGGCATCGGCGGCTGGGGCTCGCGCCGCAAGCCGATGGCCCTGGTACGGGCCCTGCTCCGCTCGGACCTCACCGACCTGACCGTGGTGTCCTACGGCGGCCCGGACGTCGGGCTGCTCGCCGCCGCAGGGAAGATCCGCCGGCTCGTCACCGCCTTCGGCACGCTGGACTCCGTCCCGCTGGAGCCGCACTTCTGTGCGGCCCGGCAGCGCGGCGGCCTCCAACTGACCGAGCTGGACGAGGCGATGGTCATGTGGGGGCTGACCGCCGCCGCGCACCGGCTGCCCTTCATGCCGATCCGGGCCGGCCTCGGCTCGGACGTGCTGACCGTCAATCCCGAACTGCGCACGGTCACCTCGCCGTACGAGGACGGGGAGGAGCTGACCGCCGTGCCGGCCCTGCGGCTGGACGCCGCGCTCGTCCACCTCAACCGGGCCGACGCGCAGGGCAACGGCCAGTACCTCGGGCCCGATCCGTACTTCGACGACCTGTTCTGCCAGGCCGCCGACGCCGCGTACGTCTCCTGCGAGCGCGTGGTGGACACCGCCGAGCTGCTCAAGGACCAGGGGCCGCAGTCGCTGCTGGTCAAGCGGGCGTTCGTGACCGGCGTCGTCGAGACGCCGAACGGCGCGCACTTCACCTCCTGCGCGCCCGACTACGGCCGCGACGAGGCGTTCCAACGGGCCTACGTCCGGGCCGCCAAGGACCCGGACGCGTGGCGGGCCTTCGCCGACCGGTTCCTGTCCGGCGACGAGCACAGCTACCAGGCCGCGGTCGCGGCGTTGCACGAGGAGGGCACGACGGCATGAGCAGCGGTACGACGACCACAGCGACCCGCGCCGAGTACTGCGTGGTGGCCTGCGCCGAGGCGTGGCGCGACGCGGGCGAAATCCTGGCCAGCCCCATGGGCACGATCCCCACCATCGGCGCCCGGCTGGCCAAGCTCACCTTCTCCCCCGATCTGCTGCTCACGGACGGCGAGGCCCTGCTGATGGGCGATGTGCCGGCGCTCGGGGCACCGTCCGGGGTGACCGAGGGCTGGCTGCCGTACCGTCAACACCTGGCGCTCGTCGCGAGCGGGCGGCGGCACGTCATGATGGGCGCGAGCCAGATCGACCGGCACGGCAACCAGAACATCAGCTGCATCGGCGCCTGGGCACGACCGAAGCGCCAACTCCTCGGCGTGCGCGGCGCGCCCGTCAACACGCTCAACAATCCGACGAGTTACTGGGTGCCGCGGCATTCGCGCCGGGTGTTCGTCGAGCGCGTCGACATGGTGTCCGGCGTCGGCTACGACCGCGCCGCGGCGGCGGGCCCTGCCGCGACCCGCTACCACCGCATCCCGGAAGTCATCAGCGACCTGGGCGTCTTCGACTTCGAGACGCCGGACCGGACGATGCGGCTGCGGTCGCTGCATCCGGGGGTCACCGTCGACCAGGTACGCGAGGCCACCGGCTTCGCGCCGACCGTCCCCGACGACGTGCCGTGCACCCGCCGGCCCACCGCCGAGGAGCTGCGGCTGATCCGGGACGTGATCGATCCGAAAGGGCTGCGCGAGCGCGAGGTGCCCGCGGCGTGACGGACATCAGCATCGAGACCGCATTGACGAAACTCGTCGGTGTCCGCCACCCCGTCGTGCAGACCGGCATGGGCTGGGTGGCCGGTCCCCGCCTGGTCTCGGCCGCCGCCAACGCGGGCGCGCTGGGGATCCTGGCCTCGGCCACCATGACCGTGGACGGGCTGCGCGCCGCGGTCCGCGAGGTCGCCTCCCGTACGGACGCGCCGTTCGGCGTCAACCTGCGCGCCGACGCGGGCGACGCGGCCGACCGGGTACGGATCATCATCGAGGAAGGCGTACGGGTCGCCTCCTTCGCCCTCGCGCCCTCCCGGGAGCTGATCACCCGGCTCAAGGACGCCGGGGTGGTCGTCATCCCCTCCATCGGGGCCCGGCGGCACGCGGAGAAGGTCGCCGCCTGGGGCGCCGACGCGGTGATCGTGCAGGGCGGCGAGGGCGGCGGCCACACCGGGGAGGTCGCCACGAGCGTGCTGCTGCCGCAGGTCGTGGACGCGGTGGACATCCCGGTCGTGGCGGCCGGCGGGTTCCGCGACGGGCGCGGTCTGGTGGCGGCACTGGCGTACGGCGCCGCCGGCATCGCCATGGGCACCCGCTTCCTGCTCACCTCCGACAGCACCGTTCCCGACCCGGTCAAGGCCCGCTACCTGGCCGCGACCGTCAAGGACATCACCCTCACCACCGCCGTCGACGGGCTCCCCCACCGGATGCTGCGCAGCGAGCTGGTCGACGCGCTGGAACGCTCCGGCCGGGCCGCCGCGCTGCTGCGCGCGGTGCGCCACGCCGCGGCCTTCAAGCGCGAATCCGGGCTGTCCTGGCCGCAGTTGGTCAGGGACGGCCTGGCGATGCGGCACGGCAAGGACATGACGTGGAGTCAGGTGCTGCTGGCCGCCAATACTCCGATGCTGCTCAAGGGGTCGATGGTGGACGGCCGTACGGATCTGGGCGTGATGGCGGCGGGCCAGGTCGCGGGCCTGATCGACGACCTGCCGCCCTGTGCGGAGCTGGTCGCCCGCGTCATGGCGGAGGCCCACGCCACTCTCCGCGGCCTGCCCGCCACGGGCTGACCGACCCGCACGCCCCGCTCGGATACCTTCCCACTCCCCCTGGAGCCGCCCCGATGCGTGCTACCCGCCTCCGCAGAACCGCCGGCGTGGTGCTCTCCGCCCTGGCCCTCGGCTGCCTCCCCGCGTGCACGGCGGCCGACGCCCCACCACGCCCGGCCACCTCCCCCGCCCCCTCGTCGTCGGCCCCCACCGTGCACCGCGTGGCACTGCATGGCGCCGTCAACGTCCGCGACCTCGGCGGCTACCGCACCGCCGACGGCCACCACGTCCGCTACGGCCGGGTCTTCCGGGCCGACGGGCTCGGCAAGCTGGCCCCGGCGGACCGTACGAAGCTCGCCGCGCTGGGCCTCCGTACCGTCGTCGACTTCCGCATCCCGGCCGAGACCGCGCGCGACGGCGCCGACCGGCTCCCCCGCGGCCTCACCCTCGCCTCCCGCCCCGTGGACGACAGCGGACTCAACGACACGACGAACCGGGCCCTCGCCGCCAAGGACCCGGCCACCCAGCGGAAGCTGCTCGGGGGCGGCCGGGCGGCGCGGCTGATGCGCGCCACCTACCGTTCCTTCGTCACCGATCCGGACACCCGCCGCCAATTCGCCGCGACCGTAAGGGACATCGCGGCAGGCAAGGGGACTCGGACTCCCCTGCTCTTCCACTGCACCGCCGGCAAGGACCGCACCGGCTGGCTGAGTTACGTACTGCTGCGTGCCGTCGGCGTGCCGGAGGCCGCCGCGACCCGCGACTTTCTCCGCTCCAACGGCTACCGGGAGCAGGCCGACGACAGGACCCGCGCGGGCCTGAAGAAGGCCGGTCTGATGCAGGACCCGGACCTGCTCACCCCGCTCCTCGAGGTCCGCGAGGACTACCTCCAGGCGGCCCTGGACCAGGTCGAGCAGGACTACGGCAGCCTCGACGGCTATCTCACCGACGGCCTCGGCCTGCACGCGTCGACCCTGGCCGGGCTCCGCGCCCGGCTGGTGAAGTGAAAGGGATACCGGCATGCTCCGACTGGGAATGATGGCACCGTTCACCGACGGCCTGATCACCTCGGGCGGCTTCCTCCGCGACCTGGCGGGCACGCTGGAGGAATGCGGCGTCGAGTCGCTGTGGACGGTCGAGCACGTCGCCGTCGCCGACCGGTACGAACCGCTCTATCCGTACTCCCCCGACGGCCGGATACCGGGCAGTTCCGGGTCCGTCCCCATGCCCGACCCGCTGGAGACCATCGCCTTCCTCGCCGGCGCTTCGGACACCTTGCGCTTCGGCACCGCGATGATCGTCGCCCCGCTGCACAGCCCGGTGGTCCTGGCCAAGCGCGCCGCGACGATCGACCGGCACTCCGACGGCCGGCTGCTGCTGGGCCTGGGCATCGGCTGGCAGAAGGAGGAGTACGCCGCCGTCGGCGTGCCCTACCGGGACCGCGGGCGGCGGCTGGAGGAGTGCGTCGGCGCGATGCGCGCGCTGTGGGGCGGCGGCCCCGCCTCGTACCAGGGGCGGCACATCTCCTTCGAGGGCCTGCACTCGCTGCCGCGGCCCGCGAGCGGCGCTGTGCCCGTGGTGCTCGGCGGGAACAGCGATCCGGCCGTTCGCCGGGCGGGCCGCATCGGCGACGGCTGGTTCCCGTACACGATCGGCCCGGAGGACTTCACACGCCAGGCCGACCTGCTGCGCGAGGCCGCACACCGGGCGGGGCGGCCGGCGGACGCCGTGGAGATCACGGTATGGCCGGGCTCCCGCGACCGCGCACGCGCGTCGGATCCGTCCTGGGTACGCGGCTTCGTCGACGCGGGCGCGACCCGTCTCGTCATCGCACCCCGCATCCGGGGCGCGGACGGCCTGTCGGGCCCCCGTGGACTCGACGCCCTGCGCGACCGGATCGACCGCTACCGCACCGAGGTCCTGGAGAAGCTGTCATGAACGAAGCCGACACGAGCGGGGTTCAGGTGCTCGACCTCGTCGTCCTCCCGGCCGGCGAGGTCGAGCCGTGGCTGCGGCGCTGGCGCACCGACTATCTGCCGGGTGCCCGCGGCCGCGGCATGGTCGCGGAACGCCTCTGGCGCACCTGGACCGGGCCGGAGACGGTGGCGGTCCGGATCCTGTGGTCGGTACGGGACAGCGGCGCGTTCTTCGTTGCGCGCGCGGCGTCCGCCGGGGATGTCCGGGTCGCCGAGTTCTGGGCGCGTACCGATGAGATCGCACTGGACCGCGACCGCCAGGTACTGGAGCCGGTCGCTCTCGATGAAGGCGAAAGGACGGCATCATGACCCGCTGGGTGGCACTGCTCCCGGCCGAAAGAGCCGAGGCGTACAACGAGGTGCGCGGGGTGCCCGGTGTATCGGACGGGTCGGCGGCCTCCGACCTTCCGGGCAGTTTCGGCGGCCGCGGCGCCACCTGGGACGTGACGGCGGACCGGTCTCCCGTCGCCCTCGCCGCCGGACTCGGGCTGCCGGAACCACTCGACACGGTCGCCCTCGCTCCCGTACGCGGCCGGGTCGTCCCCCTCTCCGGCCCGCGCGTCAAACGGACGCTGCTCCTCGCCGTACGCGCCGGGACACCCGGCGGTACCGTCGAGCGGCTGGAGGCGGACCTCCTCGCCATGCCCGGCCATATCTCCACCATCCGCTCCTGGGCGCTGAGCCGCGTGGACCAGGCGCTCACGCCCTCCCGGTGGACGCACGTCTGGGAGCAGGAGTACGCGGACATCGAGGGGCTGACCGGGGAGTATCTCGGCCACCCCTTCCACTGGACCTGCGTGGACCGGTGGTTCGACGGCGAGATTCCGGGCGCCGGGATCGTGGAGCCGCAGCTGGCCCATGTCTTCCGCTGGAGCGCGGAGCCGGTCCTGCTCTCCCGCTGAAGCACTGAAGCACTGAAGCAAGGACTGAAGCGCTGAAGACATGGGCCGCCTGCGTCAGAGGCGCTCGATGATGGTGACGTTGGCCTGGCCGCCGCCCTCGCACATCGTCTGCAGGCCGTAACGGCCACCGGTGCGCTCCAGCTCGTGGAGGAGCGTGGTCATGAGCTTCGTACCGGTGGCCCCCAGCGGATGCCCGAGGGCGATGGCGCCGCCGTTGACGTTGACGCTCGAAGGGTCGGCGCCGGTCTCCTTCAGCCAGGCCAGTACGACCGGCGCGAACGCCTCGTTGATCTCGACCAGGTCGATGTCGTCGATGGTCAGGCCGGTCTTCTTCAGGGCGTGCGCGGTGGCCGGGATCGGCGCGGACAGCATGCGGATGGGGTCCTCACCGCGTACGGAGAGGTGGTGGATACGGGCGCGCGGGGTGAGGCCGTGTTCCCGTACGGCGCGCTCGGAGGCGAGCAGCATCGCCGAGGCGCCGTCGGAGACCTGGGAGGAGACCGCGGCGGTCAGCCGGCCGCCCTCGACCACGGGCTTCAGCGCCGCCATCTTTTCCAGCGAGGTGTCCCGGCGCGGCCCCTCGTCGGCGGCCACGTCCCCGTACGGTACGAGCTCGCGGTCGAAGCGGCCCTCGTCGGCGGCGCGCAGGGCCCGCTGGTGGGAGCGGAGCGCGAACTCCTCCATCGCCTCGCGGGTGATGCCCCACTTCTCGGCGATCAGCTCGGCGCCGTGGAACTGGTTGACGGGCGCGTCGCCGTACCGGGCCCGCCAGCCCTCGCTGCCCGCGTACGGGCCTTCGGTGAGCCCGAGCGGTTCGGCGGCCTGCCGGCTGGCGAAGGCGATCGGGATCATCGACATGTTCTGCGTGCCGGCCGCCACGACCAGGTCCTGGGTGCCGGAGAGCACGCCCTGCGCGGCGAAGTGGACGGCCTGCTGCGAGGAGCCGCACTGCCGGTCGACGGTGACGCCCGGTACTTCCTCGGGGAGCCCGGCCGCCAGCCAGGAGGTGCGGGCGATGTCGCCGGCCTGCGGCCCGACGGTGTCCAGGCAGCCCATCACCACGTCCTCGACGGCCGCCGGGTCGATGCCGGTGCGCCGCATCAGGGCCCCCAGTACATGGGCCCCGAGGTCGGCCGGGTGGACGGCGGCGAGCCCGCCGTTCCGGCGGCCCACGGGGGTGCGTATCGCGTCGACGATGTATGCCTCGGCCATGACGGCTGCTCCTCGGTCGGGTGTCAGGTGCGTACGGCGACGCCGTCCAGGACCATCGAGAGGTACTGGCGGGCGATCTCCTCCGGGCTGTGCTGTCCGCCCGGGCGGTACCAGCTCACCGCGACCCAGACGGTGTCGCGGATGAAGCGGTAGGTGAGCCGGATGTCCAGGTCGGCGCGGAACACGCCGTCGGCCACCCCGCGCTCCAGCGTGCCCAGCCACGCCTTCTCGAACTTCGTCTGCGAGTCGGCCAGGTAGCCGAAGCGCGGCTGGGTGGCGAGGGTCCGGGCCTCCTTCTGGTAGATGGCGACGGCGGCGCGGTGCCGGTCGATCTCCCGGAAGGACTCGGTGACCAGGGCCTCGATGGTCTCCCGGGGGCCGAGGCCGGCGGCGAGCACGGTGTCGTAGCCGGTCCACAGCTCGTCCAGGAAGGTGGCGAGGATCTCGTCCAGCATCGACTCCTTGGAGTCGAAGTGGTAGTAGAGGCTGCCGGCCAGCATCCCCGCGGCGTCCGCGATCTTGCGTACGGTGGTGGCGTTGTAGCCCTGCGCGGCGAACACCTCCGCTGCGGTGTCCAGCAGCTCGCGGCGGCGCTCGGGGGACGGGCTCACGTTGGGTTTCTTCTTGGCGGTTGGCACGGTCCCATTGTCGCCCGGCCGCTCACGCACGCTGGCTGCTGACCGGTACGACCTCGCCGGTCATGTACGACGAGTACGCGCTGGCCAGGAAGACGATCACGTTGGCGACCTCCCAGGGCTCGGCGTACCGCCCGAACGCCTCGCGCGCGGTCAGCTCTTGCAGCAGCTCGTCGGTGGTGACCTTGGCGAGGTGCGGGTGCATGGCCAGGCTCGGCGCCACGGCGTTGACACGGACGCCGTACTCGGCCGCCTCGACCGCCGCGCAGCGGGTCAGCGCCATCACGCCGGCCTTGGCGGCGGCGTAGTGCGCCTGGCCACGCTGGGCGCGCCAGCCGATGACGGAGGCGTTGTTGACGATGACACCGCCGTGGTCGGCTCCGTTGTCCGCTCCCTCGTCCATTCCGTCGCCCGCGGCCTTCATCCGGCGCAGTGCCGCGCGGGTGCAGCGGAAGGTGCCGTTGAGCGTGACGTCGAGGACCCGGTCCCACTGCGCGTCGGTCATGTCGACCAGGTCGGCGGTGCCGCCGAGCCCGGCGTTGTTCACGACGATGTCGAGCCGGCCGTGGCGCTCCTCGGCGAGGTCGAGGAGGGCCGCGACCTGCGCCTCGTCCGTGACGTCGCAGGGCAGGGCCGCGACCCGGTCGGCGCCGAACTCGGCGGCGAGCGCTTCCTCGGACTCCTTGAGCCGGCGGGCGTGCGCGTCGGAGAGGACGACGCGCGCGCCTTCCTCCAGGAGCCGGCGCGCTGTGGCGCCGCCGATGCCGGCGCCGGCCGCGGCGGTGACGACGGCGGTGCGGCCGGCGAGCAGGGAGTGCCCGGGTACGTACGGCGGCGGGGTCACGCGCGGGCCTCCTTGGGCAGGCCGAGCACGCGCTCGGCGATGACGTTGCGCTGGATCTCGTTGGAGCCGGCGTAGAGGGTGTCGGAGCGGGAGAAGAGGAAGAGCCGCTGCCAGTCGGTGAGGTCGTACGGCTCGCCGGCGGCCAGCATGCCGTCGGCGCCGCACACGTCCATGGCGAGTTCGCCCAGCTCTCGGTGCCAGGTGGCCCAGAAGATCTTCCCGATGGACGCCTCGGGGCCGGGCGCGCCGGCCGCGACGCCGTCGAGCATCCGCAGGGCGTTGCAGCGGATGGTCTCAAGTCCGGTCCAGGCGCGGGCGATCCGGTCGCGGATCAGTGGGTCGGCGGCGGCGCCGTTGGCCTTGGCCAGTTCGATGACGGCTGTCAGCTCGCGGCGGAAGCCGACCTGCTGGCCGAGGGTGGAGACGCCGCGCTCGAACCCGAGGGTGGCCATGGCGACGCGCCAGCCGTCCCCCGGAGCGCCGACGATGTTCGCGGCGTCCGTGCGCGCCCCGTCGAAGAACACCTCGTTGAACTCCGAGGTACCGGTGAGCTGGGTGATCGGCCGGACCTCGACGCCGGGCTGGTCCAACGGCACCAGCAGGTAGGAGAGTCCGCTGTGCCGGGTGGAGCCGGGCTCGGTGCGGGCGACGACGAAGCACCAGTCGGACTCGTGCGCGAGCGAGGTCCAGATCTTCTGCCCGGTGATCACCCAGTCCCCGCCGTCCCGCTCGGCCCTGGTCCGTACGTTGGCCAGGTCGGAGCCGGCGTCCGGCTCGCTGTACCCCTGGCACCACAGCTCCTCGACCGAGACGATCTTCGGCAGGAAACGCTCCCGCTGCGCGGGCGTGCCGAAGGCGATGAGGGTGGGGCCGAGCAGCTGCTCGCCGATGTGGCCGACGCGGGCCGGCGCTTCGGCGAGGGCGTACTCCTCGTGGAAGGCGACCTGCTGGGCGAGGGTCGCGCCCCGGCCGCCGTACTCCTCCGGCCAGCCGACGCACGTCCAGCCGGCTTCCGCCATGTGCCGTTCCCAGGCGAGCCGTTCGGCGAACACCTCGTGCTCCCTGCCGGGCCCGCCGCGGCCCCGCAGCCCCGCGAACTCTCCGGTGAGGTGGGCCCGCAGCCAGGCGCGGGCCTCGGTGCGGAACTCCTCGACGCTGCTCATGGCCGTACGTTAACCTACCAAACACTTGTTAGGGAAGCTGGTTTCCCGGAGGAGGAGGGGCACATGTCCGCCGCCCACGACGACGAGCCCGTGCGCTACGCGCGGCAGGGACCGGTCGCGACCGTCACCATGAACCGGCCCGACTACCGCAACGCCCAGAACTCGGCGATGACCTACGCACTGGACCGGGCGTTCTACCGCGCCGCCGAGGACGACGCCGTGAAAGTCGTCGTACTCGCCGGAGCGGGCAAGCACTTCTCCGCCGGGCACGACATCGGCACCCCGGAGCGCGACGCCCATCTGCCGTTCGACCGCAAGGCCGGCCTGTGGTGGGACCACAGCGACAAGGCGGGCGCGGAGAGCCGCTTCGCCCGCGAGTCCGAGGTGTACCTCGGGATGTGCCGCCGGTGGCGCGAGCTGCCCAAGCCGGTGATCGCGAGCGTGCAGGGCGCCTGCGTGGCGGGCGGCCTGATGCTCGCCTGGATCTGCGACCTGATCGTGGCCTCCGAGGACGCCTTCTTCGCCGACCCCGTCGTCCGCATGGGCATCCCCGGCGTCGAGTACTTCGCCCACCCCTGGGTCATGCCGCCCCGGATCGCCAAGGAGTTCCTCTACACCGGTGACCGGATGACGGCGCGGCGCGCGCACGAGATCGGCATGATCAACCGCGTCGTACCACACACGGAACTGGCTGATAAAACAATGGAGTTGGCGTACCGCGTCGCCGAGATGCCGCGGCTGGGGCTCGCCCTCACCAAGCGCGCCGTGAACCAGGCCGAGGACCTGCAGGGCCTGCACACCGGCCTGGACTCCGTCTTCGGCCTGCACCACCTCGCCCACGCGCACAACGCCGAGACCGCACAGGACTCGCTCGGCGGCATGGACGTCCGGGGCATGAAGGAGGCGTCCTCCTGATGGACCTGGACCTCTCCCCCGCCGACGATGCGTTCCGGGCCGAGGCCCGCGCCTGGCTCGCCGCGCATGTGCCCCGCGAGCCGCTGCCCTCCCTGGAGACGGCGGACGGGTTCGCGGCCCACCGGGAATGGGAGCACCAACTGGCCGCCGGGCGCTGGTCGGTGGTCTCCTGGCCCGAGGAGTACGGCGGCCGCGGCGCGTCCCTGCTCCGCTGGCTGCTCTTCGAGGAGGAGTACTACGCGGCCGGGGCGCCCGGCCGGGTCAGCCAGAACGGCATCAACCTGCTCGCCCCGACCCTGTTCGAGCACGGCACACCCGAGCAACTGGCGCGCGTGCTGCCGGACATGGCGAGCGGCCGGACCATCTGGGCCCAGGCGTGGTCCGAGCCGGAAGCGGGCTCCGACCTGGCGTCGCTGCGCTCGACGGCGGTGCGGACGGGTGGGGGTACCTCCCGCTCGAGCGGAGCCGAGAGTGGGGGAGGATGGCTGCTCAGCGGCCAGAAGACCTGGTCCTCCCGGGCCGCCTTCGCCGACCGGGCCTTCGGGCTCTTCCGCAGCGACCCGTCCGGCGCCGCCGAGGGCAAGCCGCACCGGGGACTGACGTACGTGATGTTCCCGCTGGACGCGGACGGGGTGACCGTACGGCCCATCGGGCGGCTCGACGGCAAGCCCGCCTTCGCCGAGATCTTCCTCGACGAGGTGTTCGTGCCGGACGCGGACGTGATCGGAGAGCCGGGGCAGGGCTGGCGGGTGGCGATGAGCACGGCGGGCAACGAGCGCGGGCTGACGCTGCGCAGCCCCGGCCGCTTCCTCGCCGCCGCCGACCGGCTGGTCGCGCTGTGGCGGGAGCGGGCCGACCCGGCCGACACCGCGCTGCGCGACCGGGTGGCCGACGCGGTCATCGGCGCCCGCGCGTACCAGCTCTTCGCGTACGGAAACGTGGCAGGGAAGCCGATGGGCGCCGAGTCGAGCCTGAACAAGGTCTTCTGGTCCGAGTACGACATCGCGCTGCACGAGACGGCGCTCGACCTGCTCGGCCCCTACGGGGAACTGGCGGACACGGCACAGGACGCGCCCGCGCACGGCTCCTGGGCCGAGGGGTACACCTTCTCGCTGGCCGGGCCCGTCTACGCCGGCACCAATGAGATCCAGCGCGACATCATCGCCGAGCGGCTGCTCGGTCTGCCGAAAGGACGCCGGTGATGCGGTTCCTCCTCGACGACACACAGCGGGAGTTCGCCCGCTCCCTGGACGCCCTGCTCACGGCGGCCGACGCGCCCGCGGTGAGCCGGGCCTGGGCGGCCGGGGACACCGGTCCCGGCCGCCGACTGTGGACCCGCCTCGCCGAACTGGGCGTCTTCACCCTCGCCGTACCGGAGGCGTACGAGGGCGTGGGCCCGCTGCCGGTCGAACTCATCGTTGCTTTCACGGAGTTGGGGCGCCACGCGATGCCGGGCCCGGTGGTGGAGACGGTGGCGGCCGCGGCCTTCCTGGACCGGCTGGGCGATGAGGCAGCGGCCACGGAATGGCTGCCCGGCATCGCCTCGGGCAAGACGGTCGCGTCCTTCTGCGTGGACACCGGCGGGAGCCCGTACGCGCTGGACGCAGCGGTCGCCGACGCAGTCCTCGTCGTCGACGGGGACACCGTACGGCTGGCGGAATCGGCCGGCCCCGTGCAGCCCTCCGCCGACCCGGCGCGCCGCCTGGCCCGGCCGCTCGGCGGGACGGTACTGGCACGGGAGCCACGGGTGAGCGCGGCCGCCGCGCACGCCACCGATGTCGCGGCGCTGGCCACGGCGGCGCAGGCGCTGGGGCTGGGCCGCGCGCTGCTGGCGCACACCGTGGACCACGTCCGGCAGCGGACCCAGTTCGGGGTGCCCATCGGCTCCTTCCAGGCGGTCAAACACCGGCTGGCCGACACCCTCATCGGCCTGGAGTTCGCGCAGCCGCTGGTGCACGCGGCGGCGCTGGGCCTGGCCGCAGGCGATCAGGCGGGCGAACCGGCGGACGTGCCGGTGAACGCGGCGGCGGACGTGCCGGCGGCGAAGGTGGCCGCCTGCGAGGCCGCGTACGCCGCGGCCCGCACCGCCCTCCAACTGCACGGCGCCCTCGGTTACACCGACGAGCTGGATCTCTCGCTGTGGATACGCAAGGCCCGCGCGCTGCGGTCGGCGTGGGGCACCCCGGCGGCCTGCCGCGCCCGGGTACTGGAGGCCGCCGTGCACAAGGAAGGGGCCGGGGCATGAGGGAGCTGACGCCGACGGCGGAGCAGGAGGAACTGCGGTCCGCCGTACGGGCGGTGCTCACGCGGCACGAGGGCGCGGCGGCCTGGCGGCCGCTGACGGAGCAGATCGGCGTCGCGGGGCTCGCGGTGCCCGAGGAGTACGGCGGCGCGGGCTGCGGGGCACGTGAAGTACACGTCGTCATGGAGGAGTTGGGGCGTGCGCTGAGCCCCGTACCGTTCCTCGGCTCTGCCGTGCTCACGGTGCAGGCGCTGCTGGCATCGGGCGACGCGGGCGCGTGCAAGGCGCTGCTGCCGCGGCTGGCCGAAGGACGGGCCGTCGGCACACTGGCGTGGGCCGAAGGCGGGTCCTGGGACCCGGCGGCGGTCCGGGCCGAGGCCGCCCCGGGAGCGAGCGGGGCGTGGCGGCTCACCGGGACCAAGGAGTACGTACTGGACGGGGCGGCGGCCGAGGTGCTGCTCGTGGCGGCACATACCGGAGCCGGGGTGTCGCTCTTCGAAGTGGCGGTGGACGGCACGGGCGTGCGCCGCGAGGCGGCGGTGACGATGGATCAGACGCGGGCGCTGGCGCGCGTGGTTCTCGACAGCGCGGACGGGCGGCTGATCGGCGCGGACGGCGACGGCGGCCGGGTGCTGGGGCGGGTGCTGAGCCTGGCCTGTGCGGCGCTGGCCGCCGAGCAGGTCGGCGCGGCCGAGCGGTGCCTCGAACTCACCGTCGCGCACGCCAAGGACCGCGTCCAGTTCGGCCGCCCCATCGGCTCCTTCCAGGCGGTCAAGCACCGGCTGGCGGACGCGTACGTCCTGGTGGAGTCGGCCCGGTCGGCGGCGCTGGGAGCGGCGTTCGCGGCGGCGGCCGACGGGCCGAAGAAGGTGGACACAGCGGAGGCGTGCCGGGCCGCGGCCGTCGCCAAGTCGGTCTGCTCGGAGGCGTTCTCGGCGGTGGCGGGCGAGATGATCCAGCTGCACGGCGGGATCGGCATCACCTGGGAGCACGACGCACACCGGTACTTCAAGCGCGCGCACGGCACGGCCCGGCTCTTCGGCCCGCCGGCCTGGCACCGGGCGCGACTGGCGGCGGACCTGGGGCTGACAACCGCCGTCTAGCCCCCGGCCGGCCGGCCGCCGTCCTGCCGTTCTTCCAGCTCCGCCAGTTCCGCCAGCATCTCGGCGGCCCGGTCGCGCTCCGCCGCGTAGTACCGCTCCGCCCACTTGAGAGTGAGCTCCGTGTAGGCCCACGCGTCCTCGGCGGCGGCGCCCTCGGCGTCCGCCGCGGCCCGCCGCCGCATGGTCTCGGCGTACTCCTGGTGCGTGCCGAGCACGTCGCGCATCCGCTCCGGGCCCATCAGGTGGCCGAGCCACAGCCGCAGCATGACGCCGTGTTTCAGTACCGGCGGCTCGACCGGCGCCTCCCGCGCCCAGGCGCGGACCGCGGCCGTGCCCGCCTCGGTGATCCGGTACACGCGCTTGCCCCGCCCGCCGGTCTCCGGCGTGACCATCCGCGAGGCGGCGTAACCGGCCTTCTCCAGCCGCTTGAGCTCACCGTAGATCTGGCTGAACGACGGGCTCCAGTAGAAGAAGCCCAGCGACCAGTCCGCCCATTTCTTCAGGTCGTAACCGGACAGCTCGGTACCGAAGGAGAGCAGCCCGAGCACCGCCCAGCCGGTCGCGGGAAGCCCCGGCCCCCGGCCGCCGCCACCGGCACCGCCGGCTTCCGTGCCGCTCGTTTCGTCTTCCGCCACCACCGCAGTCTAGGGAGTCGCGGCGCCGCTTCTCCCACTGGACGGGACTTCGCCGTAGCCACCGCGGACGGCGGACCGGTGTGATGGCCCGCGGGACACGGCAGCGGAGCAGGAGGGCGTGATCGTGATCAGCATGGACAGCCGCGAGGGCGGCGAGCCGGGCGCGCACGGACCCGTCACGGTCGCGCAGTTGGCGGATTCGGCCGCGGCCGCGTTCGGGGAGGCGGAGGCGCTGGCCGACGGCGAGGTGCGGTGGAGCTTCGCGCGGCTGCGGGACGAGGTGCACGCGGCGGCGCGGGCGGCCGTCGCGCACGGCGTGGCGCCCGGCGACCGGGTGGCCGTCTGGGCGCCGAACAGCCGGCAGTGGATCGCGGCGGCGCTCGGCGCGGTCTCGGTCGGCGCCGTCCTGGTACCGGTGAACACCCGCTACACGGCAGCCGAGGCCGCCGACATCATCCGGCGCAGCGGTGCCCGGCTGCTGTTCACCGAGCGCGGTTTCCTCGGCAAGGACTACGTGGCGATGCTGCACGGCTCGGGGGCCGACCTCGGCCTGCTGCGCGGCACGGTGGTCCTGCGCGAGGCCGCCGCTTCGTCCGGGGACGCACCGGGCGGCACGTCGTACGGGGACGCGCCCGGCGCCACCTCGTACGGCGCGGTCTCCTGGGACGCCTATCTGGCGGCGGGTGCGGCCGTGTCCGACGCCGAGCGGGCGGCCCGTACCGCCGCCGTACGCCCCGACGACCTCTCCGACATCCTCTACACCTCCGGCACCACGGGCCGCCCCAAGGGCGTGATGGTCACGCACGGGCAGACCATCCGCGTCTTCGAGAGCTGGTCCCGCGTGGTCACGCTGCGCCCCGGCGACCGCTATCTCCTCGTCAACCCCTTCTTCCACACCATGGGGTACAAGGCGGGGGTGCTCGGCTGTCTGCTGCGCGGTGTGACGATGCTGCCCGAGCCGGTCTTCGACACCGGGCTGATGCTGCGTCGGATGGCCGAGGAGCGGGTGAGCGTGCTGCTCGGGCCGCCGACCGTCTTCCACGGCATCGTCCGCCACCCCGGGCGCGAGCGGTACGACCTGTCGGCGCTGCGGCTGGCCGGCACCGGCGCCGCCATGATCCCCACGGCGCTGATCGAGGAGATCCGCCGGGAGCTCGGCGCGACGGACGTCTTCACCGCGTACGGGCTCAGCGAGTCGACCGGGGTGGCCGCCATCTGCCCCGTCGACGCGGACGCCGCGACGGTCGCCCGCACGGTCGGCGTCGCGCTCCCCGGCACCGAGCTGCGGATCGTCGGCCCGGGCGGGCGCGAGCTGCCGCCCGGCCGGCCCGGCGAAGTGGTCACGCGCGGCTATCACGTCATGGCCGGCTACCTCGACGACCCGGAGGCCACCGCGCGCGCCGTGGACGAGGAGGGCTGGCTGCACACCGGTGACGTCGGCGTACTGGACGAGCGCGGCTACCTGTCCCTCACCGACCGGCTCAAGGACATGTACGTGGTGGGCGGCTTCAACGCGTATCCGGCGGAGGTGGAGCACGCACTCGGCGGGCACCCCGGCATCGCCGAGGTCGCCGTCGTCGGGGCGCCGGACGAGCGGCTCGGCGAGGTGGGCGTGGCCTTCATCGTCCCGGAGCCGGCCACCGACGGGCCCGGCGACGGGCTGACCGACGCGCTGACGCCGGACGCGCTCACCGCCTGGGCCCGGGAACGGCTCGCCAACTTCAAGGTGCCGCGCCGCTTCCATCTCGTACCGGAACTGCCGCGCAACGCCGGCGGCAAGGTCCTCAAGACGGAACTGCGCCGCACGGCCCGCGACGGCCTGCCCTCCCCGACGACGGACTGACGCCCTCGCCCTCCCCGGCCGGCTGGCGACCCGACCGGCTGACGCCGCGGCCGACGGACGCCGGGCCGCTCTTCCGACCGGCCGACGCCGCGACCGCTCACCCGTACGAGCGGTCCTATACTCACGCCCGTGACCGACTCGACCGCGCCCTTCGACCCCGCTGAATTGCCGCCCACCAGCTGGGCGGTGCTCGGGCTGCTCTCCTTCGGGTCCGAGCTGTCCGGCTACGACCTGAAGAAATGGGCCGATTCGAGCCTGCAGTTCTTCTACTGGAGCCCGTCTGCCAGCCAGGTCTACGGCGAGCTGAAGCGGCTGGAGAAGCACGGTTACGTCACGTCGCGGACGGTCGTCCAGGACGACGGCGTCCGCGGCAAGCGCATGTACAGCATCACGCCGAGCGGCAAGGAGGCCGCCGCCCGGTGGGTCAGCGAGGCGCCGGTCGAGCCGCCGGTCCTCAAGCACGGCGTCATGCTGCGGCTGTGGCTCGGCCATCTGACCGAGCCCGACGAGCTGCGGGCCATCCTCGAACAGCACCGCGCGTACGCGGAGAAGATGACCCGCCGTGCGCGCGCCACGGCCGAGGGCTCGGCCAAGGAGCCCTCCTGGGCGTACACGGAGCTGGTGCTGCGGTGGTCGGAGAAGTACTACGCGGCGGAGCGGGAGTTCGCCGAGTCGGCGCTGCGGGACCTGGACGAGGTGGCCGCGACGGTACGCGCCGCCGAGCCGCCCGTCTCCTCCCCCGAGCATTGACATTCCGATCAGGCCCACCTCTAATCAGTACTCCCGGCCGATAGTCCTAATCGAAATAGTTCTGGTCGGCGGAGACACGACGAGGTGAGCCCGCGTATGCCGTTGGACCCCGTAGCGAAGACCATCATCGAGCTGACCGAGGCGCACTTCCCGCGGCTGGGCACCGAGGTACTCGACGCGGCCGAGGCGCGCCGCATCATCCTCGCGGCGCAGCCGACCCACGCGGCGCCCCCGGTGCCGGTGGCCCGGGTCGAGGACCGGCGAGTGCCGGGGCCGGCCGGCGCCCCCGAGGTACCGGTGCGCCTGTACTGGCCCGAGGCGGACACCGACGGCGGGCTGCCCGTGGTGGTGTTCTGCCACGGCGGCGGCTTCGTGATCTGCGACCTGGACTCGCACGACGGCATCTGCCGGGACCTGGCCAACGCGACGGGCGCGCTCGTCGTCTCCGTCGACTACCGGCGGGCGCCCGAGCACCGGTTCCCCGCCGCCGCCGAGGACGCCTACGCGGTCCTGTGCTGGGCCGCCGCGCACGCCGCGGAGGAGGGCGGCGACCCGGCCCGCATCGCGGTGGCCGGCGACAGCGCAGGCGGCAATCTCGCCGCGGTGCTCCCGCTGATGGCGCGGGACCGGGGCGGCCCGATGCCGCTCTTCCAGCTGCTGATCTACCCGATGCTCGACCCCGCCCGGGACACTCCCTCGTACCAGGAGAACGCCCAGGGGTACTTCGTCACCGCCGACCATCTGCGCTGGTACTGGGAGCAGTACCTCGGCGCGGACGGCGACAGCGGCGGTGACGGCGAGGTGCACCCCTACGCCTCGCCGCTCGCCGCGGCCGACCTGTCCGGGCTGCCGCCGGCCCACATCCTGACCGCGGAGTACGACCCGCTGCGCGACGAGGGCGAGGCGTACGGCCGGCGGCTGCGGGAGGCCGGCGTCGCGGTGGACGTGCGGCGCTACGACGGGGTCTTCCACGGGTTCTTCGGGATGCCGGGCCAGCTGTCCGCCGCCGCCGAGGCGAACGAGGCGGCCCACGCCGCGCTGCGCACCGCCCTCAACGCCAGTTCCTGACGCACAGTTCCCGGACACCCAGTTCCTGACGCACCGTCAGGCGCGCATCTCCGGAGCCTGCGCCTTCAGGGCCGCGAGCAGCAGGTCGACGGTGTGCTCGACGGCCGGGCCGGCCATCGTCGGGAGGTGGTCCCGGACCGCGTGCAGGTTCGGGAAGGCGTCGGCGGGCAGCTGCGCGTACGCCTCGCTCCACGCCTGTTCGTCGCCGGCTCGCTGGTCGGCGGGGAGGCGCAGCACCGCCGCGTCCAGCGCCGCGTGGCCGAGGACGGTGTCGACGAAGGCGTGGTAGTGGCGCACGGCGGTGGCGTCGTCGAAGCCGGCCCGGCGCAGCAGGCCGACGCCCGTCTCCACCGCGCGCTGTTCGTGGACGCGGCGGGTGACGCGGTAGGAGCTGAGTACGGCGACGCGCGGGTGGCGCAGCGCCGCGCGGTAGGCGCGCAGGGCGAAGTCCCGCAGCGCCGCCGCCCAGTCGTCGTGCTCCTCCGGCCGGAAGCCGTCGAGCGCCTCGCCGATGAGCCGGTCGCCCAGCGCGAGCAGCAGGTCCTCGGCGCCGCGGTAGTAGCGGTAGACCGCGCTGGGGTCGGCGCCGAGCGCGGTGCCGAGCTTGCGGATGGTGAGGGCCTCGGCGCCGTGCTCGTCGAGGAGTTCCAGCGCCGCCTCCAGGATCATCTCCGCCGACAGGACCACGCCGCTCTTGGTGGGGCGTCGTCGCCTGCGTTCCGCGGTGACGCGGTCGGGTGGTGCCACGGTCGGCCCTTCGGTCGTCGGTTGCGGGCGGTCGGGTGGCGCCCGGGGGCGCGGCCCGGCCGCCGGTGCCCGGGCCAGTCAATCACCACCTTACGTCAACACCATTGACATAGAACCGACGGCGGCGGTTTCATCGGCGCACGCCGGTCCGCCACGGCGCCCCTCTCCCTGCTCCAGGAGCGTGCCCCATGCCCCCTGCCGTGCCGTCCGCTCCGCCGGGCCCCCGTATGCGCCGTTCGCTCGGCGTCAAGGACGGCGTGGCCATCGCCGCCTCCAGTACCGCGGCGACCACCAGCATCGGCATCGGGATGGGCACCCTCGCGGTGTACGCGGGCCGCCAGACGCCCGCCCTGCTGGTACTGGCGTTCCTGCCGATCCTCGGCATCGCCCTCGCGTACTCCCGACTCAACCGCTCCGAACCCAACTGCGGCAACGGCTACACCTGGGTGGGCCGCTCCATCGGCCCCTGGCCGGGCTTCCTCACCGGCTGGGTGGTGCTGGTCGGCAACGTCGTCTTCATGGCGTACACCGGCGCCGTCACCGGCTCGGTGATCCTGCAGTTCCTCAACAAGCTGGGCGCACGTTCCGCTTTCGGCCTCCCGCTGGACCCGAACTCCACCGCGACCAGCACGGTCATCGGGCTGGTCGCGCTGGTGGCCGTGACCGTCACCGCGGTCACCGGCGTCCGCTCCGCCACCCGCCTCCAACTCGGGCTGCTGATCTTCGAGTACGCCGTACTGCTCGCCTTCTGCGCCTGGGGCCTGGCCGTCGGCGACCAGCCCTTCTCCTTCTCCTGGCTCAATCCCTTCGAGATGGGTTCGACGACCTCACTCGTCCAGGGTTTGATCCTCGCGGTCTTCATCTACTGGGGCTGGGACGCGGCGTTCACCGTGAACGAGGAGACGAAGAGCGCCGGGGACGCCGCACGCGGCGGACTCATCGCGCTCACCGTCATGCTGGCGCTGTTCGTCTTCGCCGCCGTCTCCTTCCAGCGCGTGATGGGCAACGGGGAGCTGGTGCGCAACGGCCCGCAGGCGCTCACCTTCCTCGGCGCGCACCTCGCGCCCGAGCCGTGGGCGTCCCTGCCGCTGGCCGCCCTGATGTGCTCCGCCTTCGCCTCCCTGCAGGCCGCCGTCATCCCCACGGCCCGGGCCGCGCTCGCCATGGGCCGCGACCGCACCCTCGGCAGCGCCTGGACGCGGGTCAGCCCCCGCTTCGGCACACCCGCCGTCGGTACGGTGGTCATCATGGCCATCGTCGCGGCCGTCGCCGTACTCGCCCTCGGCATCCCCAAGCTCAACGAGATGATCCTCGCCGCCGTCAACTCGATCGGCCTGATCGTCGCTCTCTACTACGGCCTGACCGCCCTGGCCTGCGCGCTGCGCTTCCGCGCCGACCTGCGCGCCGGGGCCCGCGCCGCGCTGACCGGCGTCGTGATCCCCGCGCTCAGCGGACTGGTCCTCTTCGGGCTCGGCGGCTACCTCGCGGTCCACTACGCGACCATGAGCGACCACTTCGAGGCGACACCGGACAACGGCTGGTTCATGCTGCTCGTTCCCGTACTGATCGTGGCGTCCGGGCTGGTGGTCGCGGCACGCGCCAAGTGGGGGCGGCGCTCGCCGTACTTCGTCACGGGACGCGGCACGGACGCGGAGGCGATCACCCTGCCGGCGGACGCCGGGGGCGACCCGGCCACCGCACCGTCCGGCCCCGCCCGCGGCTGAGCGCGCCGACCCCCTCACGTACGTACAACTCCCCCGCCCTCGTTATCTCTTTTTCAGGAGCCCGGTCATGTCCTCCTCGCATCACCCCGCCGACCTCGTCTTCACCGGTGGCCCCGTCCACACCGTGGATCCGGCCCGCAGCCGCGCCACCGCCCTCGCCGTGCGCGGTGAGCGCATCGTCGCCGTCGGGCACGACGAGGTGCACGACCTGATCGGTCCGCGCACCGAGGTCGTCGACCTGCGCGGCCGGCTGCTCGTGCCCGGCTTCCAGGACGCGCACGTCCACCCGGTGGGCGGCGGCGTCGAGCTGGGGCAGTGCGACCTGACCGGCGCGGTCACCGCGGCGGAGTACCGCGAGCGCATCCGCGCGTACGCCGACGCCCACCCCGAGGCGGAGTGGATCACCGGGGGCGGCTGGTCGATGGAGGCGTTCCCCGGCGGCACGCCCACCCGCCAGTTCCTCGACGCGCTCGTACCCGACCGCCCCGTGTACCTCGTCAACCGCGATCACCACGGCGGCTGGGCCAACACCCGCGCCCTCGAACGCGCCGGCATCGATGCCCGTACGCCCGACCCCGCCGACGGCCGGCTGGAGCGCGAGGCCGACGGGCACCCCACCGGGATGCTCCAGGAAGGCGCCATGACGCTGGTCGCCGCCGCCGTCCCGGAGCCGACCCTCGCCACCCTCACCGAAGGGCTGCTGCGCGCCCAGGCACTCCTCCACTCGTACGGCATCACCGCCTGGCAGGACGCGCTGCTCGGCGACCACGCCGGGATGGCCGACCCCTCCCCCGCCTACGCGGCCGCCGTCCGCGCCGGACAGCTGACCGCGCGAGTCACCGGATCACTGTGGTGGGACCGGGCCCGCGGCACCGAACAGCTCCCCGAACTCCTTGCCCGTCGGGAGGAGTTGACGGCCGGACGGCTGCGCGCCACGACCGTGAAGATCATGCAGGACGGCATCGCCGAGAACCACACGGCCGCCCTCCTCCACCCCTACCTCACTGCCTGCGGCTGCGCCTCCGACAACAGCGGCATCTCCTTCATCGAGCCCGAGGCGCTGCGCCATTACGTCACGGAACTGGACGCGCACGGCTTCCAGGTCCACTTCCACGCGCTCGGCGACCGGGCCGTCCGCGAGTCGCTCGACGCGGTCGAGGCCGCGCGGCAGGCCAACGGCTGGACCGATCACCGCCCGCACCTCGCCCACCTCCAGATCGTCCACCCCGACGACGTCCCGCGCTTCCGCCGCCTCGGCGCCACCGCCAACATCCAGGCGCTGTGGGCCTCTCACGAGCCGCAGATGGACGACCTCACCATTCCGTTCCTCGGCGCCGAACGGACCGCCCATCAGTACCCCTTCGGCGACCTGCTCCGCTCCGGCGCCACGCTCGCCGCCGGCAGCGACTGGCCCGTCAGCAGCCCCGACCCGATGGCCGCGCTGCACACCGCCGTTCACCGCCGCCAGCCCGAGGCCGCCGCCGACTCCCCCGCCTTCCTCCCCGAGCAGCGCCTCGACCTCGGCGCGGCCCTTGCGGCGTACACCGCCGGCAGCGCGTACGTGAACCACCTCGACGACACCGGCACCCTGCGCGCCGGCAACCTGGCCGACCTCGCCGTCCTCGACCGCGACCCCTTCGAGGACCCGACCGGCGACATCGCGGCGACCCGCGTCCTGCAGACCTACGTCGGCGGCGTACGCGTACACGCCACCGACGACGCGTAAGCGCCCGCGCCCGAAGCCCTGGTGAGCAGTTCGAGGGCGAGGACAACGGCGCCTCGCCCGGATTCCCTGTGCGCTCCGACACGGTCCGCGTATCCTCCGGACCACGTAGCACCACCGCTCCCAGGGGAGGGCCGCCGTGTCCCTCGGCGTGCTGCATCGTCGTCCCGGCACGCTTCCGGCCGAGGTGACCAGCTTCGTCGGCCGGCGCGCCGAACTCGCCCGGCTGGCGACGCTGCTGGCCGAATCCCGGCTGGTCACGGTGGTCGGCCCCGGCGGGGTGGGCAAGACCCGGGTCGCACTGCGGGCCGCCGCCGGCGCGGTGAGCCGGTTCGCGGACGGGGTGTGCCTGACCGAGCTGTCCGGGCTGCGCGGCCCCGAACTGCTCCCGCACACCGTGGCGGCCTGCCTGGGCCTGCCCGAGCAGGACACGCGCCCGCAACTCGACGTGGTACTGGATCACCTGCGGGAGCGAGAGCTGCTGCTGGTCCTGGACACCTGCGAGCACGTGCTCGACGGCTGCGCCCTGCTGGCCGATCTGCTGCTGTGCGAAGCGCCGGGGGTGCGGGTGCTGGCCACCAGCCGTCAGCCGTTGGACGTGCCGGGGGAGCATGTCCTGCCGGTCCCGCCGCTGCCGGTGCCGGAGCCGGATCCGGGGCCGCCCAAGGCGCGGGGCTCCGATGACGCGGTCGCGCTCTTCGCCCAGCGCGCCGCGTCCGTGGTGCCCGGCTTCGCCGTCACCGACGCCAACCGCTCGGACGTGATCAAGCTCTGTCGTCGCCTGGACGGCATTCCGCTCGCCATCGAGCTGGCCACGGTCCGGCTCCGGGCGGTGCCGCTGCAGCAGCTGATCGACCGCCTGGAGGACCGCTTCCGGCTGCTCACCGGCGGGCGCCGGACGGCCCTGCCGCGCCATCAGACGCTGCGCACCGCCATCGGCTGGAGCCATGACCTGTGCACCGCGCAGGAGCGGCTGCTCTGGTCGCGGCTGTCGGTCTTCGCGGGCACCTTCGACGTCGCCGCGGCCGAGGAGGTGTGCGCGGGCGGGCGATTGCCGCGCGAGGACGTGCTGGAGACCCAGATCGGCCTCATCGACAAGTCCGTCGTGCTGCGCAGCGAGGACGCCTCGGGCCGTACTCGTTACCGGCTCTTGGACACCCTTCGCGAGTTCGGCGGCGAGCGGCTCGCCGGGTCGGGCGAGGAGGCCGCCGTCCGCGAGCGGCACATCGCCCGCTATCTCCGCCTGGCGGCCTCCTTCGACGACCACTGGTTCGATGACGACCAGATAGCGCGGTTCCACGCGCTGCGCGGCGAACACGCCGACATCCGGGCCGCCCTGGATTACGCCCTGAACCTCCCTGACGGGCATGTCCGGGCCGCCCGGCTCGCCGGCGACCTGTGGGGCTACTGGCAGATCGCCGGCCTGCTGGCCGAGGGCCGCTACTGGCAGACCAGGGTCCTGGACCGCTTCGCCGACCCGGTCCCGGAGCGGGCCTGGGCCCTGATGGTGCGCGGCTACCTGGCCACCTTCCAGGGCGATCCGGGCGATGCGGTGTCCGACCTCGACGAGGGCATCGCCCTCGCCGAGCGCTGCGGTGAACCCCTGATGGCCGGCCGCGGCCACGTCTACCGGAACCTGGCGATGACCTTCCTGGGGCGGTACGAGGAGGCGGCCGAATCCGCACGCGCCGCCGAGTCCCTCTTGAGTGCGCTCGATGACCGGATCGGGCTGTGCCTGCTCGACGCGCAGCAGGGCTACCTGCTCACACTGGCCGGAGAGTTCGACGCCGCCCTCGCACGATGCGCGCAAGGCCTGCGCCGCGTCGGTGAGGGCAGCGGAGAGCGCTGGCAGCAGAGCTACATGCACCTCATCTCCGGCATCGCCCTCTTCTTCCAGGGGAGGCACCAGGAGGGTGGCGCCGCCGCGCGGACGGCGCTGGCGATGAAGTGTGAGCTCGGCGACGCCGTCGGCACGGCCTACACCCTGGAGTTGCTGGGCTGGCTGGCCGCCGCCACAGCACGGTTCGAGCGGTCCGCCTGGCTGCTCGGCGCCGCGGACACGCTGTGGCGGCGGGTGGGCCAACGGGTCAGCGGCACCGCCGCACTGGAGGAGAAGCATCAGCACGCGGAGGAGGCGGCCCGTCAGGTGCTCGGCGAGGCACGGTTCGGCTCCCTGCACCAGGCGGGTGCCGCACAGCCGCTGGAGGAAATCGCCCCCTTTGCCATCGGCGACGCCGACCGTCTCACCCGCGTGCCCGCACACGCCGCGGAACCCGACTTCGAGTGCCGCTCCGCCGACGGGCTCACTCGGCGCGAGCGCGAGGTGGCCCGGCTCCTCGGCGAAGGACTGTGCAACCGCGAGATCGCCGAGCGCCTCGTCATCTCCAAGCGCACGGTGGACTCCCACGTCGAGCACATCCTCGCCAAGCTGGGCGCCGCCTCCCGGAACGAAATCGCCACGATCCTCCGAGCGGACGGCCCGGACCGGAGCGGATGACGGCGCAGGGGGCGCGGGCGCGCGGCCGGGGCAGCGGCTGCTGGCGCACTGACGCATTCGCCCTGCCACTAGTTGAGAAGTTTTGTTTTGTTCATTGACATATATCAACAGGACTCGACAGACTCAGCGCGTTCAGCTGCCTCGTCACCCTCACGGATTACCGGAAGGCACACATGGCCATCTCACGACGCGTGGTTCTGGGCGGAGCCGGCGCCTCCCTCGGTGGAGTCCTCGGTGCGCAGTTGGCGGTGGGTTCCACCGCCTGGGCGGCCGGGCGGGCGGAGCCTGCGGCGGAGGGGGCGGGGACGGGCCGGGAGATCGATCTCTGCCGCGGCTGGCGGTTCGCCCTCGTCAACACCACGGGCGAGGAGGCGCCCCGGCCCGCGGCCGGCGATCCGGCCTGGCGCGACGTGGACGTACCGCACGACTGGAGCATCGGCCTGGACCCCGTCAAGGACGACCGCACCACGGCGGGCAGCGGTTACCTCCCCGGCGGCCTCGGCTGGTACACGAAGACCTTCACGCTCCCGGCGGAGACCGCGGGCAAGCGGATATCCGTGGAGTTCGACGGCGTGTACATGGACGCGCAGGTGCACTTCAACGGGGAGCTGGTCGCCGCCCACCCGTACGGCTACACCGGCTTCGCCGTGGACCTCACCGACCTCGCGCACACCGACGGCCGGACGGCCAACACCCTGTCCGTGCGGGCACGCAACCAGGTGCCGAGCAGCCGCTGGTACTCCGGCAGCGGCATCCACCGGGACGTACGCCTCGTCGTCACCGATCCCGTGCACCTCGTCCGGCACGGGGTCACGGTCACCACGCCCGACCTGGCGCGGCACGTGAAGTCCGGCCGCGCCGCCGTCCGGCTGGCGGTGGCCGCCGTGAGCGAGGCGCAACGGTCCGTACGGGCCGAGGTGACGGCGACGGTCCGGGACGCGGACGGCCGCCAGGTCGCCTCGGTGTCCTCCCCCGCCACGCTCACCGGCGACTCCACGACGACGACGCTCGACCTGCGCATCGACGAGCCCGCCCTCTGGTCGGTGCACCGCCCCTACCTCTACACCGTCGTCACCCGCGTCACCGTCAACGGCCGGATCGTCGACGAGACCAGCACGCCCTTCGGGCTGCGCTGGACCACCTTCGACCCTGACCACGGCTTCTCGCTCAACGGCGAACGGATGAAGCTGCAAGGCGTCAATCTCCACCACGACCTCGGTGCGCTGGGCGCCGCCTTCCATCCCGACGCGGCCCGGCGGCAGCTGGAGATCATGCGCGAGATGGGCGTCAACGCCTTGCGGACGTCGCACAATCCGCCGGCGCCCCAGGTGGTCACGCTCTGCGCGGAGCTGGGGATCATGCTGCTGGTCGAGGCGTTCGACTGCTGGCGCACGCCGAAGAACCGGTACGACTACGGCCGGTTCTTCGACGAGCACAGCGACGCCGACATCAAGGAGATGGTGCACGCGGCCAAGAACTCGCCCGCCGTGATCATGTGGTCCATCGGCAACGAGATCCCGGACAGCACCGCTGAAGCCGGGGTGGCGATGGCCGAGCGGCTGATCGCGGCGGTGAAGTCGGTCGACGCGACCCGGCCCGTGGTGATCGGCTCGGACAAGTACCGCGGTGTGCCGAAGGACGGTTCGCCGCAGGACCGCATCCTCCGGATGCTCGACGGCGTCGGGGTCAACTACAACACGGCCGCCTCCGTCGACGCCCTGCACGCCAAGTACCCGGACACGTTCTTCTTCGAGTCCGAGAGTTCGTCGAGCACCTCGACCCGCGGCGTGTACGAGAGCCCTGACCAGCTCAACACGGGCGAGAACTACACGCCCGGCAAGCGCGGCTCCTCCTCCTACGACAACAACCTGGAGTCGTGGACGATGAGCGGCGAGTACGCCCTCAAGAAGGACCGCGACCGGGAGTTCTTCGCCGGCCAGTTCGTGTGGACCGGCATCGACTACATCGGCGAGCCGACCCCGTACGACGACGTCTTCCCGGTGAAGAGCTCGTTCTTCGGTGCCGTCGACACCGCGGGTTTCCCCAAGGACCAGTTCTCGCTCTTCCGCAGCCAGTGGAGCCAAACGCCCATGGTGCACCTGCTGCCCATGAACTGGACCGGTCACCGCCCCAAGGACACCGTGACGGTCTGGGCGTACACCAACGCCGACAGCGTGGAGCTGTTCCTCAACGGCCGGTCGCTGGGGGTGCGCCGCTTCGACCGCAAGAAGACGACGTACGGGCTCGCGTACCGGGAGACGACCGAGGCCACCGGCGACGACAAGACCGTCACCTCGGGCCCGTACCCGGGCAGTTACACCAGTCCCAACGGCAGCGCGGGCCGGCTCCACCTCACCTGGCAGGTGCCCTTCGAGGCGGGCAAGCTCGTGGCGGTGGCGCGGCGGAACGGCCACGAGGTCGCCCGCGACACGCTGCGGACCGCGGGCGAGGCGGCGGCGGTGCGGCTGACGCCGGACCGGAAGGAAGTGAACGGGGACGGCCTCGTCTTCGTCACCGCCGAGGTCACCGACTCCCGGGGCGTCCTCGTACCGGACGCCGACCACGCCCTCACGTTCCACGTGACCGGAGGACACCTGGTCGGCGCCGACAACGGCCAACAGGAGAGCGCCGAGAACTACCGCTCGCCCGTCCGGTCCGCCTTCCATGGCAAGGCCCTCGCGATCGTACGGCCGGCCGAGGGCGCCGCGGCGGTCACGGTCACGGCACGCGCCGAGGGACTGCACTCCGCGTCGGCCCGGATCCGCGTCACGGGGAGCGGGCAGGGCGTCTCAAGGGCGGCCGCCCCCGCAGCAGCCGCGACCGCCGGCGTCCGCGAGGCCGCGTCCCGCACCGCGACCGCGGACGCGAGCTTCTCCGGCGCGCCCGACACCGTACCCGCCGCGATGCTCGACGACGACACGGCCACGGGCTGGTCCAACGCCTACCGCATGACGGCGACGGCCCTGCTTCCCGCCATCAGCGCGGCGCGTCCCAAGGACTGGGTGTCGCTCACCTGGCCACGCCGCCGCCAGGTATCCGCCCTGGACGTGTCGTTCACCACGAACGACGACACGTACGCACTGCCCGAGGCGATCGCCGTCAGCTACTGGGACGGCAAGCAGTACGTACCGGCCGACCACGCCCGCATCGCCTGGGCGGACGCCTCGGACTCCCCCACCCGGATCACGTTCGACACCGTCCGCACGAGCCGGGTCAGACTGGAACTGACGAGCCGTCACCCGGGCAAGGCCAACGGGTTCTTCCGCATCATCCGACTCACAGTCGCCTCGGATGACGGACAGAGAGGCGCCCCCGAAGCGGCCTCCTAGCCCTCATTTCATGAGCTGTCCTTTACGGGGTGTGGGTGCAGCCGTAGGCCGCGAACTTCGCGTCGTACTGTGTGATCAGGTATTGCGGGGCGGTCACCTTGAATGTGCCCAGCGGGAATCCGCACTTATAGGTGTGCGTGACGGGTGTCGGGTTCGGCACGGACGACGGCCCGGCGGCCGACGCGACACCCATACCGCCGACGCTGAGCATGGCCGCGGCGAACACGGTGGCAATGATTCTCTTCATGATCCGATTCCTTTCGGCATTTCGAATGAAGGCTTCGCCCCTGCGTCCTTGTTTTCGCCTGCGCGCCGATACTTGGCGGCGTTGGGCTCAACGGGCTCGACACCGATACGCGAGCCATTTCCGTCCCGGCAGTTGGCGAGGGATCGCCGGCCGGAGGGGCTGGACGGGAGGGTCAGAATGCCGCTGGCCATCTCGCGCCGGATGTCCGAAATGCCTGATTAGGACGCTACACCGGTATTCCGCTTTACGGAAGCCTTCAGGGACGCCCGGCCGGCGGGACCTCCTCGGCGGCCGGGACCGGACCCGGGGGCGTGCCCTCGCCGAAGGGGCGGCCGCCCAGCTGCTCGCGGTGGTGCGGGGTCAGCCAGCCGGTGAGGTCGGGGCCGCTGGGGACGATGCCGGTCGGGTTGATGCCGGTGTGCACCTGGTAGTAGTGCCGTTTGATGTGGTCGAAGTCGACCGTGTCGCCGAACCCGGGCGTCTGGTAGAGGTCCCTCATGTACGCCCAGAGGACCGGGTCCTCGGCCAGCTTGTACCGGTTGCACTTGAAGTGGCCGTGGTAGACGGCGTCGAACCGCACCAGCGTGGTGAACAGCCGGATGTCCGCCTCGGTGAGGGTGTCCCCGACCAGGTACCGGCGCTCGGCCAGCCGCCGGGAGAGCCATTCCAGGCGCCGGAACACGTCCTCGTACGCCTCCTCGTACTCGCGCTGCCCGGTCGCGAACCCGGCACGGTACACACCGTTGTTGACGTCCCGGTAGACGCCGTCCATGACCTCGTCGATCTCGGCGCGCAGCGGCTCCGGGTAGAGGTCGGGCGCGCCGGGGCGGTGCAGCGCGGTCCATTCGGTCGCGAGGTCGAGGGTGATCCGCTGGAAGTCGTTGGTGACGAGCTTGCCGCTGGGCACGTCGACGATCGCGGGCACGCTGACCCCGCCGGGGTAACCGGTCTCGCGCGCGTCGTACGCCTCGCTGAGGTACCGGATGCCGAGGACCGGGTCGCGGCCGTCCGGGTCCAGGGTGAAGCGCCAGCTGCGGTCGTCCTGGATCGGGTCGGCGATGGCCAGGGACAGCGCGTCCTCCAAGCCGAGCAGTCGCCGGGAGACCAGGGCGCGGCTGGCCCAGGGGCAGGCGCGGCTGACCACCAGGCGGTAGCGGCCGGCCTCGACGGGCCAGCCGTCCCGGCCGTCCGCGGTGATCCGGTCGGCGAAGTGACTCCGCGACCGCTTGAACGTCTTTCTGCCGTACTCGGTGTTGCCGTCGGGTGTGCTGGTGTCGGGCGTGCTGGTGTCGGCGGAACGGTGGGTGGTCATTGCCGTCCGTCTCCCTCCGATGTGCGGGTGGCCGGTCTCTCCGGGAGGGTTCCCGTCATGATCCGATCCTCACCGCACATCAGCCTCCCGGGGCAAGACCGCGCCACTGCTGCCACCCCTGCCGATGCCGTTGCCGATGCTGTCGACTCTCCCGATGACGACCGTCGCGTACTCCTCCTCCGAGGTGACCACGCGCGGCGTCAGCCCGCTGCGGCGGAACACCTCGGTGGCCGTCGCCGCCTGACGTTCGCTCGTCTCGACCAGCAGGTGGCCGCCCGGCGCAAGCCACTGGGGCGCCGCGGCCGTCACCCGGCGCAGGACGTCGAGGCCGTCGGCGCCGCCGTCCAGGGCGACCAGCGGCTCGTGGTCGCGGGCCTCCGGCGGCAGCAGGCCGACCTGGTGGGTGGGGACGTACGGGACGTTGGCGACGAGGACGTCGATGCGGCCGCGCACGGCTGCCGGAAGCGCTTCGTACAGGTCGCCTTCGCTCACCTCGCCCACGGTGCCGGGGATGTTGCGGCGGGCGCAGCGGACCGCGGCCGGGTGGATGTCGGCCGCGTACAGCTCGACACCGGGCGCCGGCACGGCCGCGGCCAGCGCGGCGCCGACCGCGCCGGAACCGCAGCACAGGTCGACGACGACGGGACGGACGGCTTCGGGGGCGGCTGCGGGCTCGGCTCCCCGCGCGGCCGTCCGGCCGGCGGTGGCGAGCGCGATCGCCTGCCGGGCGAGGAATTCCGTACGGCGGCGGGGTACGAAGACGCCGGGGGCCACGGCCACCCGCAGGCCGCAGAACTCCGCCCAGCCCAGGACCAGTTCGAGCGGCAGGCCGGCGGCGCGGCGCGCCACCATGGCGTCGAGTGCGGCCGGAGTGCCGGCCGCGGCGAGGAGCAGGTCCGCCTCGTCCTCGGCGAAGACCGAGCCGGTGGCCCGGAGTCGGGCGACGGCGGCGGAGCGGAGGGAAGGGAGGAGGGAGGACGCGAAAAGTGACATAGGAGCCGTGGGAGCCTTTCGGATGTGCCTGGCGAATGCCGGGCACGCTCCCTCGCTACGGCCCGCTACGCCGGTGGCGCCGCGGGGACCGCGCGGATACGAGCGGGGAGAACCCGGCCTGATACAGCGGTAATGGGTCTCACCTCCTCGGTCGTCAGCGATCGCTGCGGCGGCCCACAGTACCGGAAGGGGGCCGCCGCCTCCACGGACTTGCGTCCGCTCGGCACGCTCGTCCCGCTCCTCCCGCTCGGCGCGGCAGCGACCGGCGGGCCGCGCCGTCCACCGTGGTACGGGGTCCGGGTAGCACGGGGGTGCGGGGCCCGCCGGTCCGGTCTCCGGCGTCGGACGACACCGTGAGCGTCGTCCGACGACGCTGTGAGACTCATTGTCACCACTGCCCACATCGGGCCGCTGCCATGTCAGTCCTCCCTCAGGACCACCATCAGAAAACCGTCAAACAACGGCCGCCACCTACACGCCCCCACACGGTGCACACGCACACAATCCACGCGGACACGCCGATGGACGGGTGAATAAGACAGGACAGGACGTATCTGGGGCTGTACTGGGCGTCACCTCCCTTCATTGCCGTTTGCTTGCCCATAGGAGAGACATGCGCATCCGTGCCACCCTGGCCGCCCTCACCTTCGCCACCGCCGGCCTCGCCGCCAGTGCAGGCAGTGCCGTTGCCGTCGGTCACGACGGCGGTGCCACCAACCTCAGCGGCAACGGTTCCTCGACGTCGTACGGGAACTCGTCCACGCACGGCAACCAGAGCCCGCAGGCGGGGCTGGTCCAGAACTCGCTCAACGACCTGTGCGTCGGCCTGCCGGCCAAGGTCAACGTCGGTTCGCTGATCGGCCTCATCCCGATCACCGTTCAGGACGTCAATGTCCTGGCGAACCCGCAGAACCAGCAGTGCACCAAGAACTCCAGCCAGAACAAGGGCGACGAGTCGCTGTCGCACATCATCGACGACATCCCGGTGCTCTCCGAGAACGGCAACGGCAACGGCTGAGCCGTACCGACGCCTAGCGACACCCCCGCGGGGCACCACCGTCACGGCGACGGTGGTGCCCCGCGGCACGTCGCGACCGGCGACCGGCCGGTGCGGCGGCCGTAACCGCGGGCCGGTTGCTCCGAACGTGCGAGGGCGCGCACCGGCGACCACAATGGGAGGGCCGGGACCTGCGGCGCGCCCGGCGTCGCGCCGGCCGTCCGGCATGGGAGGTACGGTTCATGACCACCGCCGGAGACATCATGCACCCCGGCGCCCAGTGGATCCCCGAGGACGCGACCCTGGACCGCGCGGCGCAGCTGATGCGGGAGCTCGATGTGGGGGCCCTGCCGATCAGCGACGCGAACGAGCGGTTGTGCGGCATTCTCACCGACCGCGACATCGTGGTCGGCTGCGTGGCCATGGGGCACGACCCGTCCCAGGTCACCGCGCACGAGATGGCGAAGGGCACGCCCCGCTGGATCGATTCGGGTGCCGACATCAGCGAAGTGCTGGAGGAGATGCGGGGACACCAGATCCGCCGGCTGCCGGTGATCGAGAACAAGAGGCTGGTCGGCATGATCAGCGAGGCCGATCTGGCCGGTCACCTCACCGATGACCAGATGGCCGACTGGACCGAGAGCATCACAGCGCAACGCTGACCACCGCCGCTGACCATCCCTGGTCCAGCAGCCGTTCCCACACCGTCGTGGGGGCGGGAAGCGGGGGCACCCCCGGGTGGGGACTTTTTTGGTGTTTTTGTCCCCACGATTACCAGGGACAGTCTCCCCCTCCCAGGCCCCGCCCGCCCT
>NZ_JBVHPN010000024.1:0-84961 GCF_055567935.1 Streptomyces sp. NPDC026301
CTTTTTAGGAAGGACACACACTCCGCAACCTCCCCGCGTAAAGACCGTCTGGGAGACATCAGGAAAAAAGCATGGTCCCACCACGGGGGGGGCCGGGGGCGCCACGTCGGGCCGTACGAGCGCGGGTCAGGCCTTGGGGGCGACCTTGCTCAGGCCGTTGATGATGCGGTCCATGGCGTCGCCGCCGGTGGGGTCGGTGAGGTTGGCCAGCATCTTCAGGGTGAACTTCATCAGCAGCGGGTGGGTGAGGCCGCGCTGCGTGGCCAGCTTCATGATCTTCGGGTTGCCGATGAGCTTCACGAAGGCGCGGCCCATCGAGTAGTAGCCGCCGTAGGTGTCCTTGAGGATCTTCGGGTACCGCTGCAGGGCCAGCTCGCGCTGCGCGTACGTGGCGCGCGCGTGCGCCTGCACGATGACGTCCGCGGCGATCTGGCCGGACTCCATGGCGTACGCGATGCCCTCGCCGTTGAAGGGGTTCACCAGGCCGCCCGCGTCACCGACCAGGAGGAGGCCCTTGGTGTAGTGCGGCTGGCGGTTGAAGGCCATGGGGAGCGCCGCGCCGCGGATCGGCATCGTCATGTTCTCGGGGGTGTAGCCCCAGTCGGCCGGCATGGAAGCGCACCAGGCCTTGAGGATCTCGCGCCAGTCCAGCTCCTTGAAGCTGCTGGAGGTGTTCAGGACGCCGAGGCCGACGTTCGAGGTGCCGTCGCCCATGCCGAAGATCCAGCCGTAGCCGGGCAGCAGCCGGTCCTGCGGGCCGCTGCGGTCCCACAGCTCCAGCCAGGACTCCAGGTAGTCGTCGTCGTGCCGGGGCGAGG
The DNA here is from genome assembly GCF_055567935.1 of Streptomyces sp. NPDC026301. Lineage (NCBI taxonomy): Bacteria > Bacillati > Actinomycetota > Actinomycetes > Kitasatosporales > Streptomycetaceae > Streptomyces > Streptomyces sp. NPDC026301. The sequence continues at coordinate 819 of NZ_JBVHPN010000024.1, forward strand.
TGAAGTACGTGCGGACCGCGACGCCCATCGGGCGGTCCTCGCGGCGGTGCAGGCCCATCGCCAGGGAAAGGCGCGTGGAGTTGCCGTCGGCGGCGACGACGAGCGGGGCGTGGAAGGTGACCGGGGTCTTCTCCTCGCCGAGCTTGGCGGTCACGCCCTCGATGCGGCCGGTCAGGTCGTTGACGATCGGGCCGCTGACGTTGCAGCGCTCGTACAGCCGGGCGCCGGCCTTCTGCGCCTGCCGGGCCAGCTGCTCGTCGAAGTCGTCACGCTTACGGACCAGGCCGTAGTCCGGGTAGGAGGCGAGGTCCGGCCAGTCGAGCTGGAGCCGGACGCCGCCGCCGATGATCCGCAGCCCCTTGTTGCGCAGCCACCCGGCCTCTTCCGAGATGTCGATGCCCATCGACACCAGCTGCTTGGTGGCGCGCGGGGTGAGGCCGTCGCCGCAGACCTTCTCGCGCGGGAACGCCGTCTTCTCCAGCAGGAGGACGTCCAGGCCGGCCTTGGCGAGGTAGTAGGCGGTGGTCGAGCCAGCCGGACCGGCGCCCACGACGATCACATCGGCGGTGTGCTCGGAGCGGGCCTGGGTGGCGGCGGCATCGGTCACGTCGGTCACGGCGTTGTCTCCCGGAACTCGATATCTGGGTGCCGACCGGCACTGGACCCGTGCAGTCTATGCAGGCGTACCTGATCGGATTCCGAAGGGTTGGTCCATGCAGAAGCCGCTTCCCCCCGTCGAGCTGCGCGTCCCCACCGAGGAGGACGCGTGGAACTGGCACCGGGTCTTCGACGACCCGGAGGTGATGGAATTCCACGGCGGCGCGTCGGCCGAGCTGTCGGCCTACGAGGAGCTGACCGCGCGTCAGCGCCGCCACCACGCCGAACGCGGCTATTGCTTCTACACGATCGTGGACCCCACGGACGACGCGGTGATCGGCTTCGCGGGCGCCCAGCCGTGGCCGCGCACGGAGTGGGGCCCGGTCGGCGAGATCGAGATCGGCTGGCGGCTGGGCCGGAAGTACTGGGGCAGGGGCTACGCCACGACCGTGGCCCGGCGCGCCCTGGAGGACGTGCGGGCCGCGGGCGTACGGCATGTCGTGGCCATGGTGCAGGCCGAGAACGCGCGGTCGATCGCGGTCACCCGGCGGCTCGGGATGCGGCAGGCCGAGACGTTCGTCTCACCCGTGTCGAAGGTGACGGGCCTGTGCCACCGGCTGGACCTGTGAGCCGGCCGGCTCACCACCGCCCCGGCGGCTGACCCGGCGTCAGGCAGCCGGCTTCGTCCCCCGGTGCAGGGCGACGATGCCGCCCGTGAGGTTGCGCCAGGCGACCTTCGACCAGCCCGCCCGCTGGAGCAGGGCGGCCAGCGCGGGCTGGTCGGGCCAGGCCCGGATGGAGTCGGCGAGGTAGACGTAGGCGTCGGGGTTGGAGCTGACGGCGGTCGCGACCGGCGGCAGCGCGCGCATCAGGTACTCGGTGTAGACGGTCCGGAAGGGCGCCCACGTCGGCTGGCTGAACTCGCAGATGACGACCCGGCCGCCGGGCTTGGTGACCCGGTACAGCTCGGCCAGCGCGGCACCGGTGTCCTGTACGTTCCGCAGCCCGAAGGAGATCGTGACGGCGTCGAACACGTCGTCCGCGAAGGGCAGCTTCGTCGCGTCACCGGCGGTGAAGGGCAGCCACGGCTGCCGCTTCTTGCCCTCGCGCAGCATGCCGGTGGAGAAGTCGCAGGGCACGACGTACGCGCCGGTGCGCGCGAACGGCACGGAGGAGGTGCCCGTACCGGCCGCGAGGTCGAGCACCCGCTCGGCGGGCCGGGCGGCCACCGCCTTGTCCACCGCCTTGCGCCACAGCCGCGCCTGCCCGAGGGACAGCACGTCGTTGGTGAGGTCGTACCGTTCCGCCACGTCGTCGAACATGGAAGCGACTTCGTGCGGCTGCTTGTCCAGGGATGCTCGGGTCACGTGCCCATTGTTCACCACGGGCGGCTCATCCCCGGCGGCGGTACACCAGCCGGCCGGCCAGGGCCGTCGTCAGACAGCTGCCGTCCGCGGCGAAGACCGCGAAGTCGGCGGGGGCGCCCGGGGACAGGGTGCGCGGCGCGGGCCCGGGCAGCTCCCGGAGGCCCGACCGGGTCACTGCCGTACGGACCGACGGGCGGGTGAAGGGGCCGGTCACGGACGTCGTGCCGCGCGCCAGCAGCCGTTGGAGGCCGCGGCGGGCGCTGCCGCCCCAGCGGGTCTCGGACATGTCGAGGGCGGCCAGCGCCGCCCCCGTCAGGGGCTCCGTGCCCAGCTCGGCGGCCTCGCGCGGGTCGGGGTGGTACGCGGCTTCCAAGTACGCGGCGCCCTCGGGCTCGTGCCGGCCGGGCGTGAGGACGCCGTCCCACTCCCGTACGCGGGCCCGGTCGCCGTACTCGGCCGCCAGCTCCTCGTACGGGCCGACGGCCTCGATGCGGGAGCCGGAGACCAGCACCGCGTCCGCGCCGGGGGCAGGGCCACTGGCAGCGGCGGCCTCGACCGCGCGGACGTGGTGCAGGGTCAGCATGGCGGGCGGCTCAGTTGGCCTCGACGAGCTTCAGCTCGGGGTGGGCCGTGCCGCCCTCGATGGCGGTGGAGGAGATGTGCGAGGCGACGCGGTCGTCGACCGGGTCGTTCGCCGGGTCGTCGTGCACGACCAGGTGCTCGTACGTCGTCGCGCGCTGCGCCGGCACCCGGCCCGCCTTGCGGATCAGGTCGATGATCTCCTGGCGGTTGGAGCGGTGCTTGGCGCCGGCCGAGGAGACGACGTTCTCCTCCAGCATGATCGAGCCGAGGTCGTCCGCGCCGTAGTGCAGCGACAGCTGGCCGACCTCCTTGCCGGTGGTCAGCCAGGAGCCCTGGATGTGGGCGACGTTGTCGAGGAAGAGGCGGGCGATCGCGATCATCCGCAGGTACTCGAAGAGCGTGGCCTGCGTCCGGCCCTTCAGGTGGTTGTTCTCGGGCTGGTAGGTGTACGGGATGAAGGCGCGGAAGCCGCCCGTACGGTCCTGCACGTCCCGGATCATCCGCAGGTGCTCGATGCGCTCGGCGTTGGTCTCACCCGTGCCCATCAGCATCGTGGAGGTGGACTCCACGCCGAGGTTGTGGGCGATCTCCATGATCTCCAGCCAGCGCTCGCCGGACTCCTTGAGCGGGGCGATCGCCTTGCGCGGCCGCTCGGGCAGCAGCTCGGCACCGGCGCCGGCGAAGGAGTCCAGACCCGCGGCATGGATGCGCCGGATGGCCTCCTCGGCGCTCACGCCCGAGATGCGGGCCATGTGCTCGATCTCGGACGCGCCGAGGGAGTGGATGACCAGCTGCGGGAACGCCTTCTTGATGGCGGCGAAGTGCTCTTCGTAGTACTCCACGCCGTAGTCCGGGTGGTGGCCGCCCTGGAACATGATCTGCGTGCCGCCCAGCTCGACGGTCTCCGCGCAGCGGCGCAGGATGTCGTCCAGGTCGCGGGACCAGCCCTTGGCGGTGTCCTTGGGCGCGGCGTAGAACGCGCAGAACTTGCACGCCGTCACGCACACGTTGGTGTAGTTGATGTTCCGCTCGATGATGTACGTCGCGATGTGCTCCGTACCGGCGTAGCGGCGGCGGCGCACGGCGTCGGCGGCCTTGCCGAGGGCGTGCAGCGGCGCCGAGCGGTACAGCTCAACGGCTTCCTCGGGGGTGATCCGCCCGCCCTCCGCGGCGCGGTCGAGTACGGACTGGAGGTCGGCGTTCTCGGTCACCGGGCGTCCCTTTCGAGGTTCTTGGGCGGGCATGTGTCACGACCGATCCAGCGTACGCCAGGGGTTCGGCGGGGCTGGGGGCGGTCAGCCGGTTCGCGCCGGGGCGCCGTCAGCCGGCTCTGGTGAGGTGGGCCGTGGGGCGGCCGCCGCGCTCGTCGTCGGAGGCGTAGGCGAGGCCGTCGCCGTCCTTGGTGAGGGTGACGGTCGCGGTGTCGCCCGTACACAGCGCGCCCGCGTCCTTGTCCGCCGTCTCCCGCAGGGTGAGCTTGCCGGCGGTGACCGCGCGCAGCTCCCCGGTGGCATGGCACTGCACGACCACCGCGTCGTACGTCAGCTTCGCCACCTTCCCGCCCACCGCGCCCTTGCCGAGGGTCACCGTGACCGAGCCGTTGGCCGCGCCGCCGCGCTGCCGGACCGTACCGGTCCAGGTGCCGAGGAACGCCGTGGGCACGGCGCCCTGCGGGCGGTCGCCCGGGGTCGCGGCAGGCGGTTTCGCGGCCTGATCCTGGTCCCCGCCGGACGTGCCCCCGCCGCCCGGCAGCAGCTGGAGGACGAAGGCGGCGGTGGTCGCGGCGGCCAGCGCACCGGCGACGGACAGTACGAGCGTGCAGCTCATACGGCGGGGCCGGGCCCTGCCGCCGAACATGCCGGTGAGCGAGAGCCGGCGTTCCCTGGCTCCGGGAGGAGTCGCGGGACCGCCGGCGCCACCGGTCCCGGTCGCGGGCGCCGGCCACTCCGGGCGCGGCGGCGGCACCGCGGCCGGGGCGTCGAACGGTACGAGCCCGGAGGCCGTCGGGTGCGCGTGGCCGGGCCCGTAGGAGGGGCCGGCCCTATAAGAGGGGCCCGCCGCGTACGAGGGGTCGGGCGGGCCGAAGCCGCCGACGGCGGGCGCGTCCGGGGCCGCCGCCTCCCGGCCCTCCAGGTTCAGCACCTCGACGGCGCGCCGGCTGACCTGTTCGACCACCCGCGGCGGCAGCCAGCCCGCGCGCATCATGGGGGCCGCGCCCCGCTCCCCCGCCAGCCGCCGGGCGACGGCCGCGGGCGGCGGCCGGTCGCCGGCCCGCTTGAGCAGGCAGTCCGCGACCAGCGCCCGCAGGTCCCCGGTCAGTTCGGGCCCCAGCCGCGGATCCTCGTGCACCACCTTGTAGAGCAGCGCGGCCGAGCTGTCCCCGGGGAACGGTCCGGCCCCGGTCGCCGCGTACGCCAGTACGGCGCCCAGCGAGAAGACGTCCGACGCGCTCGTGGCGCCGTCTCCGAGGATCTGCTCGGGCGCCATGTAGCCGGGCGAGCCGACGGAGACGCCGGTGGCGGTGAGTGAGGCGGTGGCGTCCGTCGCGCGGGCGATCCCGAAGTCGATGAGCAGCGGCCCGTCCAGGGTGAGCAGCACGTTGGACGGCTTCACGTCGCGGTGGACCAGGCCCAGGCCGTGCACGGCGGCCAGCGCCTCGGCGAGCCCGGCGCCCAGGGCGCGTACGGAGTGCTCGGGCAGCGGGCCGTGCGCGGTGACGGCGGCGTCGAGGGCCGGGCCCGCGACGTATCCGGTGGCGACCCAGGGGACGGCCGCCTCGGCGTCGGCGTCCAGGACGGGCGCGGTCCAGGCGCCGCCGACCCGGCGCGCGGCCGCCACCTCGCGCCGGAAGCGGGCCCGGAACTCGTCGTCGGCGGCGAAGTGCGGGTGGACGGCCTTCACGGCGACCGTGCGGCCGCCGGGGCTGCGGCCGAGGTAGACCCGGCCCATGCCGCCCGCGCCGAGCCGGGCGAGCAGCCGGTACACACCGATCTCCGCCGGGTCCTCCGCTGCCAGCGGCTGCATGGCCTCTCGCCTCCCCCTCGCGCCCCACCCGATGGGGTCAGCTTAGAGCGGCGGCGATCCCGCCAGCGGGGGAATGCGATCCGGCGGGGGTCGCCCGTCGGCCGGAAAGGGGGTGCTTTCCGGCCGATCGGGCGAGCGGGCGGCCGCCGGGAAATCGGACCGGGAATTCCGGAGGCGCCGTTTCCGGGAAAAGCCGGCCGAGTCGTTCGCCCGGAGTTCACGGAGAATTCCCGGACGGAAGGACGCCGGAACGCCGTCCCGATATATAGATGTATAGGCCAAGAAAAAAGCGAGGGGCCGGCGCTTCGTACAAGCGGCCGGCCCCCGGGTCAGGCGCCCAGCAGATCCACCCGTACGTCCGCCGGGAAGCCCGTCGTCGGGCCCGTGCGGCGGGCGAATTCCGTGACGCCGCGCAGCTGGTCGGGGCCGAAGCGGAAGTCCAGCGTGGTGAAGTACTTCGCGAGCACGTCCTCGTCGAAGTGCTCCCAGCGCGCCGCCTGCTCGGCGACCTTGCCGACCTCTTCCAGCGACAGGTCGCGGGAGGCCAGGAACGCCTCGTGCACCTTCTGCACGACGACCGGCTCGCGCTCCAGGTAGTCGCGCCGGGCCGCCCACACCGCGAAGACGAACGGCAGGCCGGTCCAGTCCTTCCACATCTGGCCGAGGTCGTGGACCTCCAGGCCGAGCCGGGGCGCCTCGTGCAGGTTGGCGCGCAGCGCGGCGTCCCCGATGAGGACGGCGGCGTCCGCCTCCTGCATCATCACGCCCAGGTCGGGCGGGCAGGTGTAGTACTCGGGCGTGACGCCGACCTTCTCGGCGAGCAGCAGCTGCGCCAGCCGCACGGAGGTGCGCGAGGTCGAGCCGAGCGCCACCCGGGCGCCGTCCAGCTGGTCCAGCGGCTTCTGCGAAACGATCACACAGGACATCACCGGGCCGTCGCAGCCGACCGCGATGTCGGGGAAGGCGACCAGCTGGTCGGCGTGCTTGAGGAACTCGACGAGGGTGATCGGTCCCATGTCCAGCTCGCCGCCGACCAGCTTCTCGTTGAGCTGGTCGGGGGTGTCCTTGGTGAGCTCCAGGTCGAGCAGGGTGCCCGTACGGGCCAGGCCCCAGTAGAGGGGCAGGCAGTTCAGAAACTGGATGTGGCCCACCCGCGGCCGGGCCCGGCGGTGGCCGGAGGTCGGTGCGGGTGCGTCTCCTACGGTTGAATTGTCCACATGTGGAGGCTAGACCCGCGCGGCGCGCCGTGCGGCGGCGGGGGCCTCCGGATGGTGGCGAGAACCGGGTGGGAACCCCGGCACGAAGTTAAACGTGATCTTTGGCTCTTCCGCCTTCTGAGCGCACCGTGCTAGGCTCAGCGCAAGTTGCAGTTTGGTTTCCCTTGCAGTACAGAGCCTGCGGATCATGTGACCCGCAGGCATTTGTAGTTTTCAGACTTCTTTGCAGGTTCTGGAGCAGGGCAACCCTTTGGCCCAAGGAGGGCTTATGGCTACCGGAACCGTTAAGTGGTTCAACGCCGAGAAGGGCTTCGGCTTCATCGCCCAGGACGGCGGCGGCCCCGATGTCTTCGTCCACTACTCCGCGATCAACGCCTCTGGCTTCCGCTCCCTTGAGGAGAACCAGCAGGTGAACTTCGACGTCACGCAGGGCCCGAAGGGCCCGCAGGCGGAGAACGTCACGCCGGTCTAAGTTGCCCGGTCCGACCGGATCGCGGTCGACGTAGCAGTACCCAAGGAGCCCCGCTCCGCCACTTCGGTGGCGAAGCGGGGCTCCTGCCTTTTCCCGGACCGGCGGCGCGAACCGGCGGCGTGCGCCGACTTCCTGAGCCGGCGTCCGACAAAACGGGCAGAAAAGGTGAAGCCCCGCGCCGCCTCCCCCACAGAGGCGACACGGGACTCCAGTCTGACGCGCCCGGTACAACGCACGACGGGCGGGGGTAGGTTCCGCGCTCAACTACTTTCGTACAACGCGTCGATGTCTTTCGCATAGTCCCGTGCAATGGCCACTCGCTTCAGTTTCAACGAAGGCGTGAGGTGACCGGCCTCCTCGGTGAAGTCGGCGGGCAGCACGGTGAAGCGGCGGATGGACTCGGCGCGCGAGACGAGCCGGTTGGCGTCGTCGACGGCGCGCTGCAGATCGGCGAGGAGCCGCTCGTCGCGCACCAGCTCCGCGAGCGGCACGTCCTGCTTCTTCTGCATCTGCCGCCAGTGCGCGAGCCCGTCCGGCTCCAGCGTGATCAGGGCCGTGATGTACGGGCGGTTGTCGCCGAGCACCAGGCACTGGCCGACCAGCGGATGCGCGCGCAGCCGGTCCTCCAGCGGCGCGGGCGCGACGTTCTTGCCGCCGGAGGTCACGATGATCTCCTTCTTGCGGCCGGTGATGGTCAGGTACCCGTCCGCGTCCAGCGCGCCGAGGTCGCCGGTGGCGAGCCACGCCTCCCCGTCCACCGCCGGCACGGCCGTCCCGCTCGCCGCGTCCCAGTACCCGCTGAAGACCTGGCCACCGCGGAGCAGTACCTCCCCGTCCTCGGCGATGCGGACCGCGCTGCCCGGCAGCGGCCAGCCCACGGTGCCCAGGCGCGGCTTGAGGGGCGGGGTGACGGTGGCGGCCGCGGTGGTCTCCGTCAGGCCGTAGCCCTCGAAGACCTGGATGCCGGCGCCCTCGTAGAACGCGGCCAGCCGCCGGCCGAGCGGGGAGCCGCCGCAGATCGCGTAGCGGACCCGGCCGCCGAGCGCCGCCCGGATGCGCCGGTAGACGAGCGGGTCGTACAGGCCGCGCGCGGCGCGCAGGCCGAGTCCGGGCCCCGGCCCCGTGCCGTGCTCCGCGGCCTCGACCGCCTCGCCGTAGCGGCGGGCGATCCGCGCCGCGCGGTCGAAGGAGGCGGCCCGGCCCATCTTCTCGGCGGTGGCCCGGCCGGTGTTGTGGACCTTCTCCAGTACGTACGGGATGGCCAGCAGGAACGTCGGGCGGAAGCCGGCCAGGTCGGCGAGCAGTTCCTCGGTCTGGATGCTGGGCGCGTGGCCCAGCTTCACCCGGGCCCGCAGGCAGCCGACCGCGACCATCCGCCCGAAGACGTGCGAGAGGGGCAGGAAGAGCAGGGTCGAGGCGGGGTCCTTGCTGACCGACTTGAAGACCGGGTGCAGCAGTTCTATGGAGTTGTCGACCTCGGCGAAGAAGTTGCCGTGGGTGAGGACGCAGCCCTTGGGCTGTCCGGTGGTGCCGGAGGTGTAGATCAGGGTGGCGGTGTCGGCGGGGCCGCGTGCGGCGCGCCGCTTGGTCACCTCGTACGAGGACAGGTCGCGGCCCGCCGAGGTGATCTGGGCGACGGCGCCGGTGTCCAGCTGCCAGAGGTGGGCGAGGCCGGGGAGGCTCCCGCGCACACCGCTGATCATGCGGGTCTGTTCGACGTTCTCCACGACGCAGGCCCGGGCGCCGGAGTCCTGCAGGATCGACTGGGCCTGGTGGGCCGAGGAGGTCGGGTAGAGGGGGACGGTGACCAGCCCCGCCGCCCAGGACGCGAAGTCGATCAGGGTCCACTCGTAACTGGTCCTGGCCATGATGGCGAGCCGGTCGCCGGGGCGCAGGCCGTGCGCGATCAGCCCCTTGGCGAGGGCGAGTACCTCGTCGGCGAAGTCGGCGGCGGTCACGTCGCGCCAACTGCCGTCGTGCTGCCTGCGGCCGAGCACGACATCGGTGGGGGCCGCGGCGGCGTTGTCGAAGGGGATGTCGCCCAGGGAGCCGGTGGGGACGGCGGGGGCGAGCGGCGGGACGGAGACCTCGCGGACGACGCCGTCCTCGACGGTCCTGCGCGGCGGTACCAGTACGGGCGTTCTGGGTGGTGCGGCTTCCTGGCTGGACACGAGCGGCTCCTTCGGTGCTGCTGCGGTACGGCTTCGGCTGCTGCTGGGTACGACTTCGTACGGGCTGCCCGGCTGCCCTGACAAGGGTTCTTACGCGCGCTCCGGAATCTTTCTCACGCGCGCTCCAGAATCGCCGTCACGCCCAGTCCGCCCGCCGCGCAGATGGAGATCAGCCCGCGTACGGGCCTGCCGTCGGCGGCCGGTTCGCGTGCGGCCAGGAGCTCGGCGAGGGTGGCGACGATGCGGGCGCCGGTCGCGGCGAAGGGGTGGCCGGTGGCGAGCGAGGACCCGGCGACGTTGAGCCGGTCGCGGTCCACGGGGGCCAGCCCCCGCTTCTCCCAGGCGGCGAGGGTGGCGAGCACCTGGGAGGCGAACGCCTCGTGGATCTCGACCAGGTCGAAGTCCTCGATGCCGAGCCCGGCCCGCTCCAGCATCCGCGGCACGGCGTACGCGGGCGCCATCAGCAGCCCGTCGTCACCGTCCACGTAGTCCACCGCCGCCGTTTCATAAGCGGTGAGGTGGGCCAGCGGCGTAAGGCCCCGCGCGCTCGCCCACTCCTCGCTCGCCAGCAGGACGGTCGCCGCGCCGTCCGTCAGCGGCGTGGAGTTCCCCGCCGTCATGGTCGCGTCGCCGTCCCGGACGCCGAAGACCGGCTTGAGGCGGGCGAGCTTCTCCACCGTGGAGTCCGGCCGGAGGTTCTGGTCGCGGTCCAGGCCGCGGAAGGGGACGACCAGGTCCTTGAGGAGACCGCGGTCATAGGCGGCGGCGAGCCGCTGGTGGCTGGTCGCGGCCAGGGCGTCCTGGGCCGCGCGCGGGATGCCCCACTCCTTGGCCGTACGGGCCGCGTGCTCGCCCATGGAGAGCCCGGTGCGCGGCTCGGCGTTGCGCGGGATCTCGGGGACGAGGTGGCGCGGGCGGATCCGGGAGAGCTGCTTGAGGCGGGCGCCGGCCGTCTTCGCGCGGCGGGTCGCCAGCAGAATCTTCCGCAACTCCTCGTTGACGCCGAGCGGAGCGTCGCTGGCGGTGTCGGAGCCGCCGGCGATCGCGCTGTCCGTCTGGCCGAGGGCGACCTTGTTGGCGGCGGCGATGACGGCCTGCAGGCCGGTGCCGCACGCCTGCTGGATGTCGTACGCGGGGGTGCGCGGGTCCAGGCCGGAACCGAGCACCGTCTCGCGGGCCAGGTTGAAGTCGCGGCTGTGCTTGAGCACCGCGCCCGCGACGAACTCGCCGATCCGCTCGCCCTCCAGGTCGAACCGTTCCACCAGGCCGTCCAGCGCGGCGGTCAGCAGCTCCTGGTTGGCGGCGGTGGCGTACGGGCCGTCCGAGCGGGCGAAGGGGATGCGGCTGCCGCCGATCACCGCGACCCGCCGAATGCCTGCCGCGCTCTCCTGCGTACTCATCCTCGACCAGCTCCTGACCCTTGAGTAACCTTACTCAGAAGTAAATTTACGCGAGATCCAGGAGCCGGCCAATGCCCGATCGCTACCTTCGTTTCACGCAATCCGGTCCGGGCCGCTTCGTGACCCGGCGGCTGGGGCTGCCGCAGCCGGCGCCGCTGCACCGGTGGAGCGCGCGGCGGCCGGTGCTGGACGGGCCGCTGCTGCAGCTGACGGCGGGGAAGAGCACGGTCGAGCCCGTGGCGGTGCTGGCCCGCGCCGGGCTGCCGGTGCACACCACCCGTCAGGACGGTGCGCGGTACGCGGCGGTCGTCGTGGACGCCACCGGCGCGGACGAGGTGGCCGCTCTGCGCGAGGTGTACGCCGGGCTGCATCCAGTACTGCGGTCGCTGACGGACGACGCCCGGGTGGTCGTACTGGGCTCGGCGCCCGACCCCGCCGACCATCACCAGGCCGCGGCGCAGCAGGCCCTCGAAGGGTTCGTACGGTCGCTCGGCAAGGAGGTGGGCCGCGGCCGCACGGCCCACCTGCTGCGGCTGGCCCCGGGCTCCGCCGGGGCCGCGGAGTCCACCCTGCGCTTCCTGCTCTCGCCCCGGTCCGCGTACGTCAGCGGGCAGGTCATCGGCGTCGAATCGGCCGACGACGTGACCGTCCCCGAGGACTGGGACCGGCCGCTGGACGGGCGTACCGCGCTGGTGACCGGGGCCGCGCGCGGCATCGGCGCGGCGGTCGCGGAGACGCTGGCCCGGTGCGGCGCGCGGCTGGTCTGCCTGGACGTGCCGCAGGCCGAGGCGGACGTGCGGGCGGTCGCCGAGCGGCTGGGCGGGCAGGCCCTCACGCTGGACATCACCGCGCCCGACGCGGGCGAGCGGATCGCCGCCGCGCTCCCCGACGGGCTGGACGTCCTCGTCCACAACGCGGGGATCACGCGGGACCGGCGGCTGGCCAACATGGCGGCCGACCGCTGGGACTCCGTACTGGACGTCAACCTCGCCTCCGTCCTGCGGACCACCGACCACCTGCTGGCCGCCGGCACGCTGCGGCGCGGTACGGGCCGGGTCGTCGCCACCGCGTCCATCGCCGGGATCGCGGGCAACACCGGGCAGACCAACTACGCGGCGAGCAAGGCCGGGATCATCGGGCTGGTGCGCTCGCTGGCACCGCGAGCCGCCGCCGAGCACGGGGTCACCGTCAACGCGGTCGCGCCCGGCTTCATCGAGACGAAGATGACCGCGGCCGTGCCGCTCTTCATCCGCGAGGCGGGCCGCCGGATGAACTCCCTCGGCCAGGGCGGCCTGCCCGTCGACGTCGCCGAGACCATCGCCTGGCTCGCGAGCCCGGCCTCCGGCGGCGTCAACGGCCAGGTCGTCCGGGTCTGCGGCCAGAGCCTGCTGGGGGCGTGATGACGGACGTCTCCCTGAAGCGCGCGCCGCGCCTGATGCCCGCGCTGGCCAAGGGAGTGGTGACCGGCGTCGGCAAACGGCCGCGGGCGGACGCGCCGCTGCCCGCCGTACGGCTCACGCTGCCCGGCGTACGGGCCGACGCGGCACGGACCGCCGCGTACGCCGAGGTGTGCGGCTTCGGCGCGCCCGGCCCGGTACTGCCGGTCACCTATCCGCACATCCTCGGCTTCCCGCTGGCCGCGCGGCTGATGAGCGCCCGGAGCTTCCCGCTCCCGATGCTCGGCCTCGTCCACACCACGATCGAGATCGCCCAGCACGCACCGCTGTACGCGGACCGCCCGCTGGACCTGACGGTGTACGCACAGGAGCTGCGCCCGCACCGGCGCGGCACGGAAGCCGTGCTGGTCACGGAGGCCCGGCGGGACGGCGAACTGGTGTGGGAGGACCACAGCACGTACTTGGCCCGGCACCGCACGGAGGCCACGACGAGCGCTCCCCCGCCGGACGACACCGCCGACCCCGAACTGCCGCAGCGCACCGAGTGGCGGCTGCCCGCCGGCCTCGGCCGCCGGCACGCCGCCGTCTCCGGCGACTACAACCCGATCCACCTCCACCCGCTGACCGCCCGCGCGCTCGGCTTCCCGCGCGCCCTCGCGCACGGCATGTGGACCGTCGCGCGGTGCGCCGCCGAGGCCGTACCGGCCGACGCCCCGGCGCTGCGCCTCAGCGCCCGCTTCCGCGCCCCGGTCCTGCTCCCGGCGACCGTCACATACGCCTCCGACGGCCACGCCTTCCGGCTGACCGGCGCATCCGACCGGAAAGAGCGCATCCATCTGGAGGGGAACATCCGAATACCTGGTTGACCCGCGCGCGGGTCGTCGCGGCGACACGGCCCGGACCCCGCTGTGCCGCCGCGGCCGCCCTCCCGCGCCGGGTCACCCGCCGGGCGCCCACCGCTCGCCGCCCATCAGGCGGCCCAGGCCGGTCCAGGCGAAGTTCATCAGCGTCGCCGCGGTCTCCTTGGCAGAGGGGCGGGCGTCCTCCGGGCGGGCGTTGGCCCACTCGGCGAGCGACTCGGCGGACCCGACGAGCGCGTGGGCCAGCCCGGACACCTCGCGCTCGGCCAGGCTCTCGTCACAGCCCGCCTCCCGCGCCGCGGCCCCGATCAGGCCGGTCACGAACTCGATGATCTCCGCCCGCATCCCGGCGACCTGCAGGGCGAACGGCTCACCGTGCGTACGCGCCTGCTGGTGCAGCACCGCCCATCCCTCCGGATGCTCGGCGGTGTGCGCGAAGAAGCCCTTCAGCCCGCTCCACAGCTGCCGGTCCGCCGCCGCGCCCTGCTCCACGGCGCCGCGCACGGCCGCGACCAGCGCCGCCGCCTCCCGCTGGACGACCGCGGTGAACAGCTCCTCCTTGGAGTTCAGATAGAGGTAGACCAGCGGCTTGGACACCCCGGCGACCTCGGCGATCTCGTCCATCGAGGCGGCCCGGTACCCCCGCCGCGCGAACGTCAGCACGGCCGCGTCCATCATCTGCTGCTCGCGCACCGCCCGCGGCACCCGCTTGCTCTTCACGCCACCCACACCGAATGTCCTTCCACCCCGCCCGCTTACCGCAAAGTAAGTTTACGTACCGCCAACGCCCCGCGCCCCGGAGCCGGGTGGCTTCGGGGCGCGGGGCGTCGACGGATCGGGGCTGCGGTCAGCCCGCCGCGGGGGCCGGGACCGTGACCTTCTGGTCGGCCTCGGCCGCGGCGGTCGCCAGGTCGGGGTCGCCGTCCAGGCTGATGCTGGTGGCGTTGGCGTACGCCTCGCGGTCCAGGATCTTCTCCTTGGCGGAGACCAGGATCGGGATGACGGCCTGGCCGGCCACGTTGGTGGCGGTGCGCATCATGTCCAGGATCGGGTCGATGGCCATGAGGAGACCGACACCGGCCAGCGGGAGGCCCAGCGTGGACAGGGTCAGGGTCAGCATGACCGTGGCGCCGGTGAGGCCGGCGGTGGCGGCCGAGCCGATGACCGAGACGAAGGCGATCAGGACGTAGTCGCCGACGTGCAGCGGGACGTCGAAGATCTGCGCGATGAAGATCGCGGCGAGCGCCGGGTAGATCGAGGCGCAGCCGTCCATCTTGGTCGTCGAGCCGAAGGGCACCGCGAAGGACGCGTACTCCTTCGGGACGCCGAGGCGCTCGGTGACCTTCTGGGTGACCGGCATGGTGCCGACCGAGGAGCGGGAGACGAAGGCCAGCTGGATGGCGGGCCAGGCGCCCTTGAAGAACTGCAGCGGGCTGACCTTGGCGACGGTCGCCAGCAGCAGCGGGTACACGCCGAACAGCACCAGCGCGCAGCCGACGTAGATGTCGACGGTGAAGGTCGCGTACTTGCCGATGAGGTTCCAGCCGTACGTGGCGATCGCGTTGCCGATGAGGCCGACGGTGCCCAGCGGGGCCAGCCGGATGACCCACCACAGGGCCTTCTGCAGCAGTTCGAGCACCGAGCGGCTGAGCTTGAGCACCGGCTCGGCCTTCTCGCCCAGCTGGAGCGCCGCGATGCCGACGACGGCGCCCATGAAGACGATCTGCAGGACCTGCAGCTGGGTGAAGGGCGTGATGATGTCGGTCGGGATGATCCCGGTCAGGAAGTCGATCCAGGTACCGGCGTGGTCGGGCTTGGAGCCGTCGGCGGGCGTGAGGCCCGTGCCGGAGCCGGGGTTGGTGACCAGGCCGATCGCCAGGCCGATCGCGACGGCGATCAGCGAGGTGACCATGAACCACAGCAGGGTGCGGGTGGCGAGCCGGGCGGCGTTGTTGACCTGCCGCAGGTTGGTGATCGACACCACGATGGCGAAGAAGACCAACGGGGCCACGGCCAGCTTCAGCAGCTGGACGAAGAGCTCACCGATCTTGCCGAGGGTGGTGACCAGCCAGCCGATGTCGCCGCTCTTGGCGATCCAGCCGAGGAGCACACCGAGGACGAGACCCAGCAGGATCTGGGCCCAGAAGGGAACCTTCGGTATGCGGGAGGTCTTGGGAGAGGTGGTCTCGGAAGACGACGTGGACAACGGGCACACTCCGGGTGCAATGCGGGCTTCGAGGAAGGGGCGTGGAGCGCCAGGAGGTCCGTACGGGATCTCCGGCCGCTGCGGTCGATGCTCAGCGGCGGCAACAGGCCGCGGACAGACAGCGGCAAAGATCGACGTGCAGGCGCACCACGAGCGGAACGCTCATGGCGAATCGGTGCGCGGCTGCTGTCATCATGTCCAATACGTTAACACTTGAACTTTGGGGTACTCAAAGAAAATCTTTGGCATCCCGGACGCCCGGACAGGACGGAAAACGCCAACGCCCGCCTGGGGAGCGGAAACTCCCCGGGCGGGCGGCGTCGGTGTGAGGCGCCTTACACGCCGTCCTCCTGGCTCTGGCTGGCGGCGAGCCGCTCCTTCTGGCGGTCCACCCTGGCCACGATCTGCTGGGACATCGCGTCCCGCTGCTTGCGCAGCAGCACGAAGCTGAGCGGCGCGGAGATCACGATGGCGAGCAGCAGCAGCCAGATGGTGTTCGAGGCGCCGACGGCCAGCGGAATGACGTGGACGTACGCGAGGCCCCAGACGACCGCGAAGCAGACGACAAAGAGGCCCACGCGGGAAGCGGTGTACAGGAGTGCGGCGTGCTTCTGGCTGCTCACGGTCGGACCTTCTTCTCAACGACAACCGAAAGGGTCTGCATCCAGTCAAGCACAGCAGTCTGTGTGATCTTCCCCGCCCCCGGAACCGGCGCCTCAGTGCAGCTCGCGCCACATGGTGACGTCGTCGCGGTAGTCGTCGGCGGCGACCTTGATGGCGTCGGGGACCCGGCCGACCTCCTTGTACCCGCAGGAGGCGTAGAAGCGGTCCGCTCCCGTGCCGCCGCGGCAGGTGAGCCGGAGGGCGCGTATCCCTTCGGTGGCGCTCGCGGCGTCCTCGACCGCGGCCATCAGCTCGCGGCCCACTCCCTGCCCCTGCAAGGAGGGGTGCACCATCACGCTGTAGACCCACACCCAGTGCTGCATCAGGCGGTGCCGGTTGCGGTAGAGCCACGCAGTCGCCACCGGGGTGCCGCCCGAGTCCCGGCCCACTATGAGGCGGGCGTCACCCTCGGCCATGATGGCGAGGTGCTTCACCAGGTCGGGACGGATGTCCTCGATGGTCACCGGCGGTACGAAGCCGACCGCGCCACCGGCGTTGGACACATCGGCCCACAGCGCGCAGATCCCGTCGCGCAGTTCACGGGTGACAGAAGGGTCCAGGTCGAAGCGCACGCTCATGACCTGGACCCTAATCCGTCACTCAAGTGATCGGAAAACCCTTTCCGTCACACCCGCATCGCCTGCGGCTCCTCGCGGCGGTTCGCGTCCGGGCCCGGGTACTCGCGGATGATCTCGTACCGGGTGTTCCGCTCGACCGGCCGGAAGCCCGCGTCCGTGATGAGGTCCAGCAGGTCCTCGCGGGTGAGCTTGTTCGGCGTGCCGTAGTTGTCGGCGTCGTGCGTGATCTTGTACTCGACGACCGAGCCGTCCATGTCGTCGGCGCCGTGCTGCAGCGCCAGCTGCGTTGTCTGCAGGCCGTGCATGACCCAGAAGCACTTCACGTGCGGCACGTTGTCGAAGAGGAGGCGGGAGACCGCGAAGGTCTTCAGGGCCTCGGCGCCGGTGGCCATGGTCGTGCGCGCCTGGAGCTTGTTGCGGACCTTGCCGTCCTTCATGTCCACGAAGTCGTGCTGGTAGCGCAGCGGGATGAAGACCTGGAAGCCGCCGGTCTCGTCCTGCAGCTCACGCAGCCGCAGCACGTGGTCGACGCGGTGGCGCGGCTCCTCGATGTGCCCGTACAGCATCGTGGAGGGCGTCTTGAGGCCCTTCTCGTGCGCCAGGCGGTGGATCCGCGACCAGTCCTCCCAGTGGGTGGCGTGGTCGACGATGTGCTGCCGGACCTCCCAGTCGAAGATCTCCGCGCCGCCGCCGGTCAGCGACTCCAGGCCGGCGTCGATCAGCTCGTCGAGGATCTCGGAGGCGGTCAGCCCGGAGATCGTCTCGAAGTGGTGGATCTCGGTCGCCGTGAACGCCTTCAGGCCGACGTTCGGCAGCGCCTCCTTGAGGGCCTTCAGGGAGCGCGGGTAGTAGCGCCAGGGCAGCGTGGGGTGCAGGCCGTTGACGATGTGCAGCTCGGTGAGGTTCTCGTTCTCCATGGCCTTGGCCAGGCGGACGGCCTCCTCGATGCGCATCGTGTACGCGTCCTTCTCGCCCGGCTTGCGCTGGAAGGAGCAGTAGGCGCACGAGGCGGTGCACACGTTCGTCATGTTGAGGTGACGGTTGACGTTGAAGTGCACGACGTCGCCGTTCTTGCGGGTGCGCACCTCGTGCGCGAGGCCGCCGAGCCACGCCAGGTCGTCGGACTCGTAGAGGGCGATGCCGTCCTCGCGGGTCAGCCGCTCACCGGCGTGGACCTTCTCCTCCAGCTCGCGCTTGAGCCCAGCGTCCATACCGGTCCGCCTCCATCGTTCGTCTCTGCGATCACTGCCAAAACGGGCTTCAACGAGCGTACGCCTACGACTCCTCGGGCAGCTCGCCGACCCGGTTCTCCCACTTCGTGGAGAGCACGATCGTGGTGCGCGTACGGGAGACGCCCTTGGTGCCGGACAGCCGGCGGATGGTCCGCTCCAGGCCGTCCACGTTGTCCACGCGCACCTTGAGCATGTACGAGTCGTCGCCCGCGATGAACCAGCAGTCCTCGATCTCGGCGAGGTCGCGCAGCCGGTGCGCGACGTCCTCGTGGTCGGTGGCGTCCGACAGCGAGATGCCGACCAGGGCCGTGACGCCCAGGCCCAGCGAGGCGGCGTCGACGGTCGCGCGATAGCCGGTGATCACGCCGGCCGACTCCAGCCGGTTGATGCGGTCCGTGACGCTGGGACCGGAGAGGCCGACCAGTCGGCCGAGCTCCGCGTACGAGGCCCTGCCGTTCTCGCGCAGTGCCTGGATGAGCTGCCTGTCCACCGCGTCCATTGCGTCCCCGACCTTTCAATCTTTCCGCACTGCCACTACTGATTACAGAATCTAAGGCATGCAGGGCGACTTGAGCCCGCAATCCCAGGTAAAATCACAAGTTGATCATTGGCTTCTGCCGGAGCGATCGGCGCTGCCGCCGCCGAGCTCGCCCGACCAGCGGCGGTACAGGCCGTGCGGCACGCCCGCCGCGTCCAGCGCCCGGCCCGCCACGAAGTCCACCAGGTCCTGGATGTGCGTCGCCCCCGCGTAGAACGCGGGCGAGGCCGGCAGCACCACGGCGCCCGCCTCGTCCAGGGCGACCAGGTGCTTGAGGGTCTGCCCGTTCAGCGGCGTCTCGCGCACCGCGACGACCAGCTTCCTGCGCTCCTTCAGCGTCACGCTCGCCGTCCGCTGCAACAGGTCCTTCGACAGCCCCAGCGCCACCCCGGCCACGCACGCCGTGCTGGCGGGCACGATCACCATGCCCTTGGCCGGGTACGAGCCCGACGACGGGCCCGCCGCCAGGTCGCCGGCCGCCCAGTACCGCACGTCCGCCAGGTCCGCCTCGGTGACCGGGAAGGTCTCCGGCTTGCCGTCCGCGCCGCGTGCCAGCCATTCGCGCAGGTCCGTGCGCCAGTGCGCGTCCCGGAAGGAGATCCCGGTCTCGTCCAGCAGCGTCAGCCGCGAGGCCCGGCTCACCACCAGGTCGACGGCCTCGCCCGCGGCCAGCAGGCCGCGCAGGACGGACGCGGCGTACGGGGTCCCGGACGCGCCGGAGATCCCGACGACCCACGGTCTGCGGTGACCGGTACCGGCGTGCTGACTGGTGACGTTGTGCGGCGGCTCCACGGCACCGAGCCTATCCGGCGGAACCAGGAGCACCGTCACAGCCGTTGTTGGTTGTGAGCTCGTGCGGCCACGCCCGGCGCACGGACTCGGCGGACACACCGACGGGCGGGCGAGGAGGGCCGGACATGGGAGGACGCGCCAAACCCGCTGCGCTGCTGGTGCTGGCCTGGGTCGGGCTGCTCTGGGTGCTGGAGGCGGTGGACGCGGCCGGCGGGCACGCGCTGGACACCTTCGGCATCCGGCCGCGCGAGCTGAGCGAGCTGGTCGACGTGCTCCCGGCGACCGCCGTGCACTTCGGCTTCGCCCACCTCATGGCCAACACCCTCCCGCTGCTCGTGCTCGGCTTCCTGGCCGGGCTGCGCTCCGGGGTGCGCAGACTGGCCGGCGTCGCGCTGCTCATCGCCGTCATCAGCGGTCTGGGCGTCTGGCTGATATCGCCGCAGGGCAGCAATACCGCGGGCGTCTCCGGAGTGATCTTCGGGCTCTTCGGCTATCTCGTCGTGCGCGGCTTCATCGAGCGCAAGGCGCTGGACATCGCCATCGGCGTGCTCGTCGCGGTGCTCTACGGCTCGATCCTGTGGGGCGCGCTCCCGGCCTCGAACGGCATCAGCTGGCAGGCGCACTTCTTCGGACTGGCCGGCGGGGTGCTGGCCGCGTTCGTCTTCCGCGTGCGGACGCCGGGACTCCGCTCGGGAGGCCGCGTCCCGTAGTCTCTGCACGCGGCAGCGCCGGGCCAGGGCGCGCCGCCCGGCGCCCGGCGCTGCCGGTCACACCAGTTACGTCATCGGGGGGATCAGCCCGTGGTCGAGTTCGACAAGTCCGCATCCGAGCCGCCGTCCGAGGGCCCGCCGCCGCAGCAGAACGGCGGGCAGCAGGGGCAGCAGCCGTACGGCCAGCCCTACCCGCAGCAGGGGCAGCAGCCGTACGACCAGCAGCAGGGCCAGCAGCCCGGTTACGGCTACGCCCCGCCGCCCGGCCCCGGCCAGCAGCCGCCGTACGGCGGCCCCGGCGGTCCCGGCCCCGGCGGTCCCGGCTGGGGCCCCCAGCCTCCGGGATACGGCTACCCCGCCGCGCCCCGGCCCTCGACCTCGCCCGCGATGTGGTCGCACCTCGGCGCGGTGCTCACCGTCTTCGTCGGCACGGGCGTGTGCTGCATCGGCATGCTGTGCGGCTGGATCGCCCCGCTCGCCATCCGTAACAACGCGCAGAACGAGCACGACCCGTACATCCGCCACCACTCGGCCCAGGGGATGAACTACGGCATCACCCAGGCGATCATGGCGGTGATCACCGGCGTGCTGTACTTCGCCGTGGTGATCGGCGCGGGCCTGACCGCCGACTCCGGGACCGGCGATCCGGGCGTGGTCTTCGCCGTCCCCCTGATCTGCTTCCTCGTCCTCTTCGGCGCGTACTGGATCACCACGCTGGTCTTCGGGATCATCGGCACGGTGAAGGCCAACAGCGGGGAGATGTGGTCCTACCCCAAGTTCCTGGCCTGGCGCTTCGTCAAGAACTGAGGCCGCGCCCGAGCGCGCGGAAGGGCCGGTACCCGAGCGGGTACCGGCCCTTCCGCATGCGCCGGATCAGAGCGTCAGGCCGCGCACCAGCAGGTCCAGCAGCGCGCAGACGAACAGCGCTATCCCGATGAACCCGTTGACCGTGAAGAACGCGCGGTTCAGGCGCGACAGGTCGTGCGGCCGGACGATCGTGTGCTCGTACAGGAACGCGCCCGCGACGATCACCAGGCCGACCCAGAAGAACGCACCGGCGCCGGTGGCCAGCGCGTACCAGACCAGCAGCACCATCGTGACGGCGTGGCAGGCGCGGGCGCCGTGCAGCGCGCCGGGGATGCCGAAGCGGGCCGGTACCGACTTCACGCCGTGCGCGCGGTCGGCCCGCACGTCCTGGCAGGCGAAGATCAGGTCGAAGCCGCCGATCCAGACGCCCACCGCGAGGCCGAGGATCACCGCCTCCCACGACCAGCTGCCGGTGATCGCGAGCCAGGCGCCGATCGGGCCGATGGCCTGGGCCACCCCCAGGATGGCGTGCGGGAAGTTCGTGAACCGCTTGCCGTACGGATAGACCACCATCGGGACCACCGCGACCGGCGCCAGCGCCAGGCACAGCGGGTTGAGCAGCGCGGCGGCGCCCAGGAAGACGACGACGGCGACCAGCGCGCCGGTCCAGGCCGACCGGACCGAGACCGCGCCGGTGACCAGCTCGCGGCCGGCCGTGCGCGGGTTTCGGGCGTCGATCTCGCGGTCGATGATGCGGTTCGCGGCCATCGCGAAGGTCCGCAGGCCGACCATGCAGACCGTGACCAGCAGCAGCCGGACCCAGTGGATGCTGCCGTCGTGCAGGAACATCGCGGTCAGCGCGGCGATGTACGCGAAGGGCAGCGCGAAGACCGAGTGCTCGATCATGACGAGCCGCAGGAAGGCCCGGGTGCGGCCCGGCTGCGGGATCGCGGCGGCGGAGGCGCTCACAGCCCGTACTCCTTCCAGCGCTTGGTGACCCGTTCGGAGATCTCCGGGTCCGAGACGATCATCTGCGGCCAGCCCCCGTCCCGGGTGTAGCCCTCCTCGGGCCACTTCGCGGTCGCGTCGATGCCGGCCTTGCCGCCCCAGAACTGCTGGTACGAGGAGTGGTCCAGGTGGTCCACCGGGCCCTCCACTACCGTCAGGTCACGGGCGTAGTCCGTGTTGCCGAGCGCGCGCCAGGACACCTCGTGCAGGTCGTGCACGTCGCAGTCGGCGTCCACCACGATGATCAGCTTGGTCAGCGACATCATGTGCGCGCCCCAGATGGCGTGCATGACCTTCTGCGCGTGCTTCGGGTACTTCTTGTCGATCGAGACGATCGCGCAGTTGTGGAAGCCGCCGGACTCCGGGAGGTGGTAGTCCACGATGTCCGGGACGATGATCTTGAGGAGCGGGAGGAAGAACCGCTCCGTCGCCCGGCCCAGCGGCCCGTCCTCGGTCGGCGGCCGGCCGACCACGATCGACTGCAGCAGCGGGCGCTTGCGCATCGTCACGCAGTCGATGGTCAGGGCGGGGAAGGGCTCCTGCGGCGTGTAGAAGCCGGTGTGGTCGCCGAAGGGGCCCTCGGGGAGCATCTCGCCCGGCTCCAGCCAGCCCTCCAGTACCACCTCGGCGTTGGCCGGCACCTGGAGCGGCACGGTCTTGCAGTCGACCATCTCGATCCGCTTGCCCTGCACGAAGCCCGCGAAGAGGTACTCGTCGATGTCGCCGGGCAGCGGCGCGGTCGAGGCGTACGTCACGGCCGGCGGGCAGCCGAAGGCGATGGCGACCGGCAGCTTCTCGCCGCGCCTGGCGGCCACCTGGTAGTGGTTCCGGCTGTCCTTGTGGATCTGCCAGTGCATCCCGATGGTGCGCTTGTCGTGGCGCTGGAGGCGGTACAGACCGAGGTTGCGTACGCCGCTCTCGGGGTCCTTGGTGTGGGTCAGCCCCAGGTTGAAGAACGAGCCGCCGTCCTCGGGCCAGGTGAACAGGGCCGGCAGCTGTTCGAGGTCCACCTCGTCGCCCTGGAGCACGACCTCCTGGACGGGCGCGCCCTCGCCCTTCACCTTCTTCGGCGGCACGTGCGTCATGTTCGCGAGCTTCCCGAAGGCCTCGCGGACGCCGACGAAGCCCTGCGGCAGCTCGGGCCTGAGCAGGCCGCCGATCTTGCCGCTGATCTCGTCGTAGGACGACAGGCCGAGCGCCTTCAGGAGGCGGCGGTCGGTGCCGTAGACGTTCATCGCCAGGGGCATCGCCGAGCCCTTGACGTTCTCGAAGAGGAGCGCGGGTCCGCCGGCCTTCTGCACCCGGTCGACGATCTCCCCGACTTCCAGGTGGGGGTCGACCTCGGCCTTGATCCGCTTGAGGTCACCTTCGCGGTCGAGCGCCCGGAGGAACGAGCGAAGATCGTCATAAGCCATGCATCCCAGTATCCGGTACGCACTACCCTGGACTGGTCACTGGGGCCGCGCTCACCGGCCCGCCCGGCCACTCCCAGGGGGAGCGACACATGCTGCGGGTGCTGATGATCCTGGTGCCGCTGGCACTGAGCATCTACGCGTTCATCGACTGCGTCACCACCGATGAGCGGCATGTGCGCCACATGCCGAAGGTGCTCTGGGCGATCCTCGTCCTGCTCTTCCCGCTCGTCGGGTCGGTGTCCTGGCTGATCGCCGGGAAGGACCGGGCGGCGCTCGCCGCCGGGGGCGGCGCGCCGGGGCGCGGCCGGGGCGGCTGGGTGGCGCCGGACGACAACCCCGAGTTCCTGGAGAAGCTGGGCACGCGGGAGCGGGCACAGCGGCGGGACGAGGACGAGGCGCTGCTCAAGGACTGGGAGGCGGACCTCAAGCGCCGCGAGGAGGAGCTCCGCCGCCGGGAGTCCAAGGAGGGCGACGAGTGAGGGGCTCCGACGCGTCCGCGATGCTGGCCGCCGCGGTGGCCGAGGCCCGGGCCGGGCTCGCGTCCGGCGGCGTCCCGATCGGCGCCGCGCTGTTCGGCGCGGACGGCACGCTGCTCGGGCGGGGACACAACCGCCGCGTGCAGGACGGGGACCCCTCGACGCACGCGGAGACGGCCGCCTTCCGGGCCGCCGGACGGCAGCGCTCCTACAAGGGCACGACCATGGTCACCACGCTCTCGCCCTGCTGGTACTGCAGCGGGCTGGTGCGCCAGTTCGGGATCTCCCGGGTGGTGATCGGCGAGGCGGAGACATTCCACGGCGGACACGACTGGCTGGCCGAGCACGGCGTGGAGATCGTGGTGCTGGACGACCCGGAGTGCGTCGCGATGATGCGCGCGTTCATCGCGGACCGGCCCGAGCTGTGGCACGAGGACATCGGCGAGGACTGAAGAGGGCCGAGGGACCGGTGCCGCCACCCCAACGCCACGACGCCACGACCGTGCACCTGAGCCTCCGTCAGGAACCGGGCCGCTCCCTCTAGGCTGACCGCGCAGAGATCATCTTCCGAGAACATGCCTGGCCAGCGCCTTTTGCCAGGCAATATTCGTCTGTTCACGGTCAATTGATGCACGATTCACGCATCCCCTCCTGCCCGCCGCGCCTCCCTGCCGCGACAGTCGGTTCGGCCCTCAGCGGGCCGGACCGACTCAGGGAGACACAGGGAGGGGCACCCATGCCCGACATGACCCGACGCAGACTCCTCGGCTCCGCCGCGGGGGCGGTGGGCGGCGCCGCCGCGCTGTCGCTGCTGCCGCCGAGCGTGCGGAAGGCCGTCGCGGCCGGGCCGCCCCGGCACGGCTCGCTCGACGAGATCGAGCACGTCGTGCTGCTGATGCAGGAGAACCGCTCGTTCGACCACTACTTCGGGACGCTGCGCGGCGTACGCGGCTTCGCGGACCCCGACGCGCTCACCCTGTCCACGGGGCGCTCGGTCTTCCACCAGCCGGACGCGGTGAACCCGGACGGGTACCTGCTGCCGTTCCACCTGGACACGCACAGCTCCAGCGCCCAGGCCATACCGTCCACCAGCCACGCCTGGTCCGTCCAGCACGAGGCGTGGAACGGCGGGAAGATGGACCGGTGGCTGCCCGCGCACCGCAAGGCGGACGGGAAGAACGGCCCGTACGTGATGGGCTATCACACCCGCGCGGACATTCCCTTCCACTTCGCCCTCGCCGAGGCGTTCACCCTCTGCGACAACTACTTCTGCTCGGTCTTCGGGCCCACCTGGCCGAACCGGCTGTACTGGATGACCGGCACCATCGACCCCGGCGGCACCCACGGCGGCCCGGTCCTGAACAACACCGCTCCCCAGCCGTACCGCTGGACGACGTACGCCGAGCGGCTGCAGGCGGCGGGCGTGAGCTGGAAGGTGTACCAGCAGGACGACGACTACGGCTGCAACCTGCTGGAGCAGTTCCAGGCCTTCCGGGACGCCGAGCCCGGGGACGCGCTGTACGAGCGCGGGGTGCGGCCGCAGCCCGCGGGCACCTTCGAGGACGACGCGCGGAACGACCGGCTGCCGGCCGTCTCCTGGATCATCCCGACGGCGGCGGAGTCGGAGCACCCGGACTACCTGCCGGCCGCGGGCGCGGACTTCGTCGCGCGGAAGATCGAGGCCATCGCCAGTAACCCGAAGGTGTGGCGGAAGACCGCGTTCATCCTGAACTACGACGAGAACGACGGGCTCTTCGACCACGTGCCGCCGCCGGTGCCGGCCGCCGGCACGAAGGACGAATTCGTCGGCGGGCTGCCCATCGGCGGCGGCTTCCGCGTGCCGTGCCTGATCGTCTCGCCGTGGACGGTGGGCGGCTGGGCCGCGGGCGACGCCTTCGACCACACCTCCGTACTGCAGTTCCTGGAGCGCTTCACCGGCGTCGAGGAGCCGAACATCTCCGACTGGCGCCGGTCCACCTTCGGCGACCTGACCTCGGCCTTCGGCTTCGGCGCCGCCCACCGCCCACCGCGGCTGCCGCGCGACACCGCCGAGCGGCTGGCGGAGGCCCGGCGCGAGGTCGCCACCCTCCCGAAGCCCACCCTCCCCGGCGCTGACCAGTCCCCGCCCCACCAGGAACCCGGCGCCCGCAAACGCCGCTGAACCAGCGGCGGTCCGCCGCTGTCAGTGCCGTGCCTTAATCTTCTGCTCGGCGCGACGAACCGGTCGCGACCAGGGGGTTTCCCCTGCTCGCGGCCGGCCCGTACCCCCCATCGCCATCCTCGCGGCCGGGTCTTCCGGCCGTCGGTTCAGCCTGCTCGTCACCGAGCTCGTACAGAGGATGAAGCACTTGCGCACACGAAGACGCCTCAGCGCCCTCACGCTGACCGCCCTCGTCGGTACCGCCACCCTCGTCGGCCCCGGGTCCGCCGGACCCGCGTACGCCGACAGCGCCACCCCCCTGCCCGCCGACTGGATCACCGACACCGTCGTGGACGGGGTCCACCAGCGGGTGTTCATGAGCGCCCCGAACAGCGACAGCGTGCTGGTCGCCGACTACGACGGCAAGCTCGTCGGGCAGATACCGGGCGAGCAGGGCGCGTCCGGTCTCGCCCTCTCCGAGGACTCCGGCACGCTCTACGTCGGGCTATCCGAGGGCGAGGCGGTCGCCGCGATCGACACCGGCTCCCTCACCGAGACCGCGCGCTACGCGACCGGTACGGGCAACCAGCCGTCCACCCCGGTCGTCACGGGCGGCAAGGTCTGGTTCAGCTTCTACGGCCCCAAGGGCGGCGGCATCGGCTCGGTCGACCTCTCGGGCGCCGACCCGGTCGTCAGCACCGAAGAGGTACCGGCGTACGCCTGGTACAACGCCCCGCTGCTGGTCGCCTCGCCGGCCGCGCCGAACACGATCGTCGCGGGTGAGGTGGGCTCCAGCCCGGCCACCGTGGGCGTGTACGACGTGTCCTCCGGGCACCCGGTCGAGAAGGCCAAGGTCTGGAACCCGGGCGACGGTTCCTCCACCACCTCCAACCTCCGCGACATGGCCATCGCCGCCGACGGCGAGAACGTCGTCGTGGCCAGCGGCGCGCCGTACAAGCAGCAGGTCTTCAAGCTCTCGGACCTGTCGGCGAACGGCAGCTACCCGACCAGCCCGTACCCGAACGCGGTGGCCATCGCCCCGGACGGCACGGTCGCCGCGGGCATCGACGGCTACTACGAGGACGACATCTACCTCTTCACGCCGGGCGGGGCCGCCGCGTACCGCACGTACGAGGTCAAGGGCACGACCAACGCGACCCTCGCGACGCGGGGCCTGGAGTGGGCGCCGGACGGCAGCCGGCTCTTCGCCATCACCGGCTCCGGCTCGACGACCGAGCTGAAGGTCCTGACCGAGGCCGCCAAGGCCGACTCCCGGCTGACCGCGACGGCGCCCGCCACGGCCCCGTCCGGCCCGCCGCTGACCGTCTCCGGCACGCTGTCCGCCAAGCTCCCGTACGCCGACGGCACCTCCGTCGAGGTGACGCGGACCGGCCCGTCTGGCGGCTCGGCCGTCCCGCTCGGCAGCGCAACCGTGGCCGCCGACGGCACCTTCTCGGTGACCGACCGGCCGCGCGGCGA
This sequence comes from Streptomyces sp. NPDC026301, assembly GCF_055567935.1. NCBI lineage: Bacteria > Bacillati > Actinomycetota > Actinomycetes > Kitasatosporales > Streptomycetaceae > Streptomyces > Streptomyces sp. NPDC026301. The sequence goes on from NZ_JBVHPN010000024.1 coordinate 27,950, forward strand.
GGGTGAGGTGACGTACACCGTCACCTACAAGGGCGACGCGCGCCACACGTCGGCGACGGCGACCGCCACCATGCAGCTGACCCGCCGCTGACAGAACAGCCGCGGCGGACGGGAGACCCGTCCCCCGCGGCTGGTGTCAGTTCGGTCAGACCCCCGCGTAGGAGTGCAGGCCGGTGACGAAGATGTTCACGCCGTAGTAGTTGAAGAGGTAGCAGGCGAAGGCGATCAGGGCCAGGTAGGCGGCCTTGCGGCCCTTCCAGCCGGCGGTGGCGCGGGCGTGCAGGTAGCAGGCGTAGGCGACCCAGGTGATGAAGGACCAGACCTCCTTGGGGTCCCAGCCCCAGTAGCGGCCCCAGGCGGCCTCGGCCCAGATCGCGCCCGCGATGATCGTGAAGGTCCACAGCGGGAAGACGGTCGCGTTGATGCGGTACGCGAACTTGTCCAGCGTGGCGGCCGCGGGCAGCCGCTCCAGTACCGACGTGGCGAAGGCGCCCGGCTGCTTCCCGCTCGGGTCGGCGAGCTTGGCCTCGTAGCGGTCGCGGAAGAGGTACAGCAGGGTGGCGACCGCGCCCATGTAGAGCACCGCGCCGGAGATGATCGCGCAGCTGACGTGGATCCACAGCCAGTACGAGTGCAGCGCCGGGACGAGCTGGTCGCTGGCGGTGTAGAGGACCGAGATGGCCAGGCCCAGGTCCAGCAGGACGGTGGTGACCAGCGGCAGGCCGATCCAGCGCACGTTCTTCTTGGCGATCAGCAGGATCAGGTACACGGCCACCGCGACGGCCGCGAAGGTCGTGGAGAACTCGTACATGTTGCCCCAGGGGGCACGCTCCACCGACAGGGCGCGGGTCAGCACGCCGCCCACGTGGATCAGCCACGCCAGTACGGTCAGCGAGATCGCGATCCGGCCGTACAGGTCGCCCTTCTCCGTGCCGCCGTGCGCGCCGACGCCGTCGGGCACGTCCCGGCTGCCGGCCGCGGAGCGGGTGACGATCTTGGGGCGGTCCAGTACGGCGGTGCCGCCCGCCTTGGCCTTGGCCTGCACCGTCACGGCGGGCGCCGCCGCCTTGTCCGCGGTGAGCGCGGCGGCCGTACGGGCCACCTTGCTCCGGCTGCCGAACACCCACTCCGCCATGTGCGCGAGGAACGCGAGGGTGTAGACCGCCATCGCCGAATAGATCAGCACATTGCTGGTGTGGGCCAGATTCTCGTTGGCCGCGGCCGCGAGGTTCACGCGCGCGCTCCTTCGGAGGGGTCAGCGGTACCGGCGGAGTCGGTCGGCTCCGCGGAGTCTTCTGCGTGGGGGTCGGAGTCTTCGGGGTCCGGCTCGGGCGCCTGCGGGGCGTCCGGCTGGAGGGCGTACGCGAGGTCCGACAGCTCTTCGGGGAGCTTGGGGGACTCGCTGCGGCCGAGCCCGGCGATCTCCACGACGGTGACGCCGTCGGGGCCCGGCTCGGCGCGGACCCACACCCGGCGGCGCTGGATGAACAGCGAGCCGGCGAGGCCGATCAGGGCGGCGACCGCGCCGCCCAGCGCGAGCCCGTTGCCCGGCTGGTGGGAGATCTTGAAGCTGGCCCAGCTCTTGACGCCGTTGAACTTGATGCTGCCGTCGCCGTTCGGCAGCTTCATGGACTGCCCCGGCGACATCATCTGGGCGACCGCGGCGCCGTCCTTCTTGTACTGCTTCAGGTTCTTCGTCTCGAGCTGGTAGACGTTCTGCGGCAGGCCGGAGTCCACGCCCAGGTCACCGTGGTACGCGGTCAGGGTCAGCCGGGGATTGTCCAGCGCGGGGAAGACCGAGAACATCGAGCCCGAGCCCTTGCCGCCGAAGGTCGGGACGAAGAAGCCCTGGAAGCCCAGCTGGTTCTTCTTGCCGTCCTTGGTCTTGGCGCCGGGCACCTTCACCACGCCGCTGGAGGTGAAGTTCTTCGGGTCCTGCGGGAGGAAGGGCACCGCGCCCTCGTAGACGACCTTGCCGGTGCCGTCCTTGACGGTGACGTCGGGCGCGTAGCCGTGCGAGAGCAGGTAGACCCGGTCGCCGCCGATGTCCAGCGGCTCGTTGACCTTGATCGAGGTCTTGTGCTCCTTGCCGTCGGCACCGCTGAAGTACCTGACGTCGGCGCGGAAGACGCGCGGGGTGCCCGTCTGCGGCCCGGACCGTTCGTACGTGGCGACGAACTTGTCGAGCTGGAAGCCGAACGGCTCCAGATCGTTCGTGTCGAAGAACGAACCGGACTTGAAGTCGTCGAACTGGGTCAGGCTGTTGGAGAAGCCGTCCCCCTCGGTGACCAGCTTGCCGCCCTCGGACTTCCACAGCTGGCCGACGGCGAACGCCACCAGCATCACGATCAGCGCGATGTGGAACATCAGGTTGCCGGCCTCGCGGAGGTACCCCTTCTCGGAGGCGACCGAGGTGCCCACGATGTGGGTGCGGAAGCGGCGCTTCTTCAGCGTCCGGTGAGCAGCCTGGAGGACCTGCTCGGGCTCGGCGGTGGTGCGCCAGGTGGCGTACGCGGGCAGCCGGGTCAGCCGGCGCGGGGCGCCCGGCGGGCGGCCGCGCAGCTGGCCGACGAACTGCCAGGTCCGCGGGATGATGCAGCCGATCAGCGAGATGAACAGCAGCAGGTAGATCGCGGAGAACCACACCGAGCTGTAGACGTGGAACATCCCGAGCTTGTCGTAGATCGGCCCGAGGATGTCGTGCTGCTTCTGGAACTGATCGACCTTGACCGGGTCGATGCTGGTCTGCGGGATGAGCGAGCCGGGAACGGCGCCGAGCGAGAGCAGGAAGAGCAGGATCAGCGCCACCCGCATCGAGGTCAGCTGGCGCCAGAACCAGCGGGCCCAGCCGATCGGCCCGAGGGAGGGGAAGGAGACCTCCTCCTTCGGCGCGGTGGACAGCTGGGAGCCCGCGGCGCCGAGGTCGGCGTCCTGCGGGGTGTCGCTGTGGATGTCGGTCTTGGCGGCCATCAATTCAGATCCCAACGGTGAAGCCGGTCGTCCAGCTCTGCAGCTCGGACATCATGCTGTCCCAGATTCCTGTGACGAGCAGGACGCCGATCACCACGAGCAGCCCGCCACCGGTCCGCATCACCCAGACATAGTGGCGCTTGACCCAGCCGAACGCGCCCAGCGCCTTGCGGAAGGCCAGCGCGACCAGGATGAAGGGCAGGCCGAGGCCGACGCAGTACGCGATGGTCAGCAGCGCGCCGCGGCCCGCGCTGGCCTCGTTGAACGACAGGGCGTTCACGGCGGTCAGGGTGGGGCCCAGGCACGGCGTCCAGCCGACGCCGAAGAGCACCCCGAGCACGGGCGCGCCCACCAGCCCCATCGCGGGCCGCTTGTGCAGCATCCGGAACTCACGCTGCCCGAAGCGGCCCAGCACACCCATGAAGGTGAGGCCGAGCAGGATGGTCAGGGCGCCGAGCACCCGGGAGATGACGTCCTTGTAGTCCTGGAGCGTCTGCCCGAAGTACCCGAAGAGGGCACCGCCCGAGACGAAGACGACCGTGAAGCCGAGGACGAAGAGGGCGGCGCCGCCCAGCATCCGGCCGCGCTTGGCCTCGCCGAGGTCGGTGCCGGTGACGCCGGTCACGTACGACATGTAGCCGGGCACGAGCGGCAGTACGCACGGGGAGAAGAAGGACACCAGGCCGCCGAGCAGGGCGACCGGCAGGGCGACCAGCAGGGCACCGGTGAGCACGGTCTGGTTCGGGGCTGTGCTTGCGGCGGCGAGCGCGATCACAGGATCACTTCTCCGCGATCAGCGGGTCGATCATCTTGCGCAGCTCGTTCTCGCTGAGCGGGGTGAGCGCGCGGGCCGCGATCCGGCCCTTGCGGTCGATCGCGATGGTGGTGGGGATCGCCTGCGGGTTCAGGCTGCCCTTCGGGAAGCGCAGCATCAGCTTGCCCATCGGGTCGTACAGGCTCGGATACGGGACCTTGTGCTGCTCCTCGAAGCGGACGGCCTGGGTCTTCTTGGAGTCCCGGGTGTTGATGCCGAGGAACTGCACGCCCTTGTCCTTGGTCTGGTGCGCGACCTCGGCGAAGTTCGGGGCCTCGGCGATGCAGGGCGCGCACCAGGAACCCCAGATGTTGAGGACGACGACCTTGCCCTTGTAGTCGGCGATGTCGAGGTGCTTGCCCTTGGTGGATTCACCCGAGATGTCGGGCACCCGCTGCCGGTCGGCCGGCTTCACGGTGTCCACACCGTCCTTGCCCTGCACGAACTTCGTCTGCTCCGAGCCGCCTGAGGTACCGCCTGACCCGCAGGCGCTCAGCAGCACGGCGGCGACCGCGGCGCCGGCGGCCGGCAGGAGCAGACGGCGACGGGTGACGCGGCGGGGGACGCGGCAGGCACTCATGTGAAAAGTTTCGCATGGGCCCATTACGGATCTTCCGCACCCCCCTCGTCGGCGCGGTTCAGTCCGCCGCGAGGTACCGCCGCCAGCCGCCCTTCGGCCGCTCGCCGACGTCCAGCCCCTGGAGCCTGGCCAGCACCTTCGGGTCCTGCACGGCCAGCCAGTCGGTGAACTGCTTGAAGGACACCAGCCGCACGTCCCGGTGCCGCGCGTCCGCGATGTGCTTGATCGCTTCCTCGACGGCGTCCATATAGATCCCGCCGTTCCACTCCTCGAAGTGGTTGCCGATGAAGAAGGGGGCGCGGTTGGTCTCGTAGGCGCGCTGAAAACCGGCGATGTACGCGCCGGCGGCCTGCCGGCGCCAGCCGGGGTAGTGCGCGCGCGGGGCCCGGGTGGAGTTCCCCGACTGGTTGGCGAGCATGTTGTAGTCCATCGAGAGGACCTCGAAGGAGTGGCCGGGGAACGGGACCTGCTGGAGCGGGAAGTCCCAGATGCCGAGCTTCTTCGTGGGCCAGGTCTGGCGGCCGCCGGGCGAGCTGGCGTCGTAGCGCCAGCCGAGGTCGCGCGCTGTGGGCAGCAGGTTGTCCTGGCCGAGCAGGCAGGGGGTGCGGCCGCCGGCCAGCTCCTTGCGGTAGTCGAAGGGGAGCGGGTCGACGTCGGTGAAGCCGGTGTGCGTCCGCCACTTCGTGACGAAGTCGGTGGCCTGGTCGATCTCGGAGCGCCACTGCGCGGGGGTCCAGTGGGCGACCGAGCCGGAGCCGGTGCAGAAGTGGCCGTTGAAGTGGGTGCCTATCTCGTGCCCTTCGAGCCAGGCCGCGCGGATGTTCCGCAGCGTCTCCTTGATGTGCGCGTCGGTGAGGTACCCGATGTCGGAGGCGCCGACCGGGTTGTTCGGCGGGCGGTAGAGCGACTTCTTGGACTCCGGCAGGCAGTACAGGCCGGAGAGGAAGAACGTCATCGACGCGCCGTGGTCCCGGGCGAGGCGGCGGAAGCGGGGGAAGAGGCCGTTGCCGACCTCGCCCGCGCCGTCCCAGGAGAAGACGACGAACTGCGGCGGGGTCTGCCCCGGCTCCAGCGGCTCGGGCTTCGGGGGCTGGTGGGGCTGCGGGCCCGTCGCGGCGGTGGAGCCGTCGCCGAGGAGCTGCGGGCGGGCCCGGACGGTGGTCCCCTTGGCGGAGCCGCCGGGCCGTGCGGTGCCGCAGCCCGCCAGCCCGAGCGCGGCGGCCGCCCCTGCTCCGATGCCCAGCAGGTTCCGCCGACTGATCGCGCTCATACCGTTCCCGTTCACTCTTGCCAGACCAAAGCCCGTATATACGGACATCGGGTAAGAGAGCGGAACGGGTGCCGGGGTTCCGGCGCGATCGCATATATCTACGGCGGTACGTACGGACGGCTGCCCGTACGTACCGCCGGTGGGCTCAGGCGCCCGCTGCCTTCTGCTGCTGGCTGCCCTTCACGGACCCCTTGCCGAACCGGGGCTGGGCCCCGGCCCGCAGGTGCTCGGGCACCAGGTCCAGCGCGGGCTCGGTGTAGCCGACCGAGACGATCCGGTCGCCGTGGAAGGTGAAGGACGTCAGCGAGGCGAGCGTGCACTGCCGCTTGCGCGGGTCGTGCCACAGTCGGCGCCGCTCGGCGAAGCTGCGCACGATCCAGATCGGCAGCTGGTGGCTGACCGCGACGGCCTCGTGACCGCGGGCCGCGTCCCGGGCCGCGCCGAGCGCCGCCATCATCCGGACGACCTGCTCGATGTACGGCTCGCCCCAGGACGGCCGGAACGGGTTGGTGAGGTACTTCCAGTTCCCCGGCCGCTTGAGCGCGCCGTCGCCGACGCCGAAGGTCTTGCCCTCGAAGATGTTGCCGGCCTCGATGAGCCGTCCGTCGCTCGCGACGTCCAGCCCGTGCGCCTTGCCGATCGGTGTGGCCGTCTCCTGCGCCCGCTCCAGCGGGGAGGCGACGACGTGCGTGATGTCGCGGTCGGCGAGGTGCTCGGCAACCCGGTCGGCCATCTGCCGGCCGAGCTCGGAGAGGTGGTACCCGGGGCGCCGCCCGTAGAGCACGCCCTCGGGGTTGTGCACCTCGCCGTGGCGCATCAGGTGGACGACGGTGATGTCCTCGCCGTTGCCGCCGTTGCCGTTGCCGTTGCCGTTGCCGCCGGTCGTGCCGCTCATGCGGTGGCCTCGGCGGCGGCCCGGGCGGCGGCCGGCAGCGCGGCCGCGATCCGCTCGACGGCCCGCGCGTCGTGCGCGGTGGAGACGAACCACGACTCGAAGGCGGACGGCGGGAGGTAGACGCCCTGGGAGAGCATCGAGTGGAAGAAGGGCGTGAAGCGGAAGGACTCCTGCGCCTTGGCCTTCTCGTAGTCGGTGACGTCCTGGTCGGAGAAGAAGACCGAGAACATGTTGCCCGCGACCTGCACGCGGTGCGCCACGCCCTCCTTGGTCAGCGCCTCGGAGACCAGCCCGCGCAGCTCCGCGGAGACCGCGTCGACCTGCTCGTACGCGGCGTCGTCCAGCAGCCGCAGCTGCGTGACGCCGGCCGCGGTGGCGACCGGGTTACCGGAGAGGGTGCCCGCCTGGTAGACCGGCCCTGCCGGGGCGAGGTGGGCCATGACGTCGGCGCGGCCGCCGAACGCCGCGGCCGGGAAGCCGCCGCCCATGACCTTGCCGAAGGTCATCAGGTCCGGGGTGACCCCGTCGATGCCGTACCAGCCGGCCTTGCTCACCCGGAAGCCGGTCATGACCTCGTCGGAGATGTACAGCGCGCCGTTCGCGGAGCACAGGTCCGCGAGGCCCTGGTTGAAGCCGGGCAGCGGCGGGACCACGCCCATGTTGCCGGGCGACGCCTCTGTGATCACACAGGCGATCTGGCCCTCGTGCGCGGCGAACGCGGCACGCACGGCCTCGATGTCGTTGTACGGCAGCACGATCGTGTCGCCGGCCTGCGCGCCGGTGACGCCCGGCGTGTCGGGCAGCCCGAAGGTCGCCACACCCGAACCGGCCGCGGCCAGCAGGGCGTCCACGTGTCCGTGGTAGCAGCCGGCGAACTTGATCACCTTGGGGCGGCCGGTGAAGCCGCGGGCCAGCCGGATCGCCGACATGGTCGCCTCGGTACCGGAGGAGACCAGCCGGACCTGCTCGACCGGCGCGATCCGGGCCACGATCTCCTCGGCGAGCTCGACCTCGCCGGCGCCCGGCGTGCCGAAGGACAGGCCGCGCGCGACGGCGTCCTGCACGGCCGCGAGGACCTGCGGGTGGGAATGGCCGAGGATCATCGGTCCCCACGAGCACACGAGGTCGACGTACTCACGACCGTCGGCATCGGTGAGGTACGGACCGGTACCGGACACCATGAACCGGGGCGTACCGCCCACGGCGCGGAACGCGCGCACGGGAGAGTTCACGCCGCCGGGCGTCACGACGGCCGCGCGGTCGAAGAGCGTCTGCGAAACTGGGGCATCGTACGAGTGAGTCACGCAAGCAATGGTCTCAGAGGCGCACGGGGGCGCGTGGCCGGGCGTTTCACACGCCGGTGACGGGGGAGGTCTCTGAGACGATGATCGGGTTGCGCGGCCGAGGCTGCGAGTGGTCGGGTGGAGATATGCATCGCGGTGGCGAACTGGGCGAAGGGACCGATGACCGGGGCCCGGAGCGCGCCCGGCGCGGACGCCACCGGCGAGCGGAGTACAGCGGCGAGCAGGACCGTGCGGAGCACAACGGCACCGGGCATGTCGGCCCGAAGAACAACAGCGGGACCAGCAGCAGAGGCGGGCGCATGGGGGTGACGTACAAATACTTCGGCGCTCCCGACGGCGCCACCGCGGCCCGGGTACCGATCTCGATGCGCCCCGAAGAGCTGGGCGGTGACGAGCTCGGCATGGGCGGGATGTTCACGAAGATCAAGCCGGAGACCATGGCGGCGATGGTGCTGACCGGCATAGAGGGCATACCCCTGTCGAAGGTCCCCCCGCTGGAGCTGGTCGTCCTGCACCCCGACTACGCCGTGGTCAAGCTCCCGATGACGGTCGTCGACCCGCTGCGCGGCGTCGGCGAGGAGTCGGTGGGCGCCGCGGCCTTCATCTGGTCCACCGTCCCCGACCGCGGCGGCCCGCGCGACGCCTTCGCCGTCTACCGCCTCCTCCACGAATGGCAGGACTTCAGCCACCGCCTGCACGAGGCCGGACACCAGGCGTACTGCCTGGTGTGGCCCTGACGGACGGCGGAGGGCCGACCGCGCCGGTCGGCGTATGCGAACCAGTACTTCCGGTGGCTCCGGTCCGCGTCCTCCGCCGCTGTTCCCCTCGCACGGGCGGAGGAGACTAGGCTCGCAGGTGTGACGGCATACACGCCCGCACCGGACCACGACGAATCGGCACCGGACCATTTCGCCATCGTGGCGGTCGCCTCCTCGGCCGGCGGCATCCACGGACTGAGCGTGTTCCTGGAAGCACTGGGGACCGGGCTCTCCGTCCCCCTCCTGGTCGTGCAGCACCTCGACCCCCGCCACGGCACCGTCATCGCCGACGTCCTCGCCCGGCGCACCCCGCTCAGGGTCAAGCTGGCGGAGGACGGTGAGCAGGCCCTTCCCGGCGTCGTGTACATCGCCCCGCCCAACCGCCACCTCCTCGTCGGCTCCAACGGCGTCCTGACGCTCTCCAACAGCGAGATGGTGCACTTCGTACGCCCCTCTGCCGACCTCCTCTTCGAATCGATGGCGGGCGCCTACGGCGCGCGCGCCATCGCCTGCGTCCTCACCGGCTCCGGCTACGACGGCGCGATGGGCGTCGACGCGGTGAAGTCGCGCGGCGGCACCGTCATCGTCGAAGATCCCCGCACGGCAGAATTCCGGGGCATGCCGGAAGCGGCCGTGGAGACAGGGGCCGTGGACTTCGTGCTACCCCTGGAAGAAATCGCCGCGGTGATCCGTGGCCTGGTCGAGACCAAGAGGCAATGATGGGTGACGTGCGGGAAGCCGAGGCCGATGAGGAGCTGGAGGCACTGCTCGGCTTTCTGAGAGACACCCGGGGATTCGACTTCACCGGCTACAAGAGATCCTCCCTGGGCCGCCGCATCCGCAAGCGGATGGCGGATGTGCACGTGGAGTCCTACACCGACTACCGGGACCTGCTGGAGACCAGTGCGGACGAATTCGGCGCGCTCTTCAACACGATCCTGATCAACGTCACCTCCTACTTCCGCGACCCCGACGCCTGGGCCTTCCTCCAGCGCGAGGTGCTCCCCGAACTGCTCGCGCAGGGGGACCCCGAGGAAGAGATCAGGGTGTGGAGCGCCGGCTGTTCCAGCGGCGAGGAGGCGTACTCCCTCGCGGTCATGTTCTCCGAGGCGCTCGGCATCGAGGAGTGCCTGAACCGCGTCAAGATCTACGCCACGGACGTCGACGAAGAGGCGCTGCGCGACGCGCGCTCCGGGCTCTACACGGCGAAGGCCCTGGAAGGGCTCTCCGCCGAGCTGCGGGAGAAGTACTTCGACCAGAACGGCGCGCAGTTCAGCTTCCGCCCCGACCTGCGCCGCCGGGTGATCTTCGGCCGGCACGACATCACCCGCGACGCCCCGATCTCCCGCCTGGACCTGCTGCTCTGCCGCAACACGCTGATGTACTTCAACGTCGAGGCGCAGACCCAGATCGTCGACCGCTTCCACTTCGCGCTGCGTCCGGGCGGCTTCCTCTTCCTGGGGAAGGCGGAGATGCTGTTGAACGACACCGACCGCTTCGACGTCATGAGCATGCGCCAGCGGGTCTTCCGGCGCCGCCCCGGCGAGTCCGGTCCGCCGTACAACCCGGCCCCCGTGCAGATCCGCGCGAGTGGCCACAACGAGATCCACTCCCTCGCCCGCAACCGCCAGCTGCGCGACCTGATCCTGGACGCCACGCCCTCCCCGGCGGTCGCGGTCGACACCGACGGGGCCGTGGTGATGATCAACCATCCCGCGCGCGCCCAGTTCTCCCTCACCGCGAGCGACATCGGCCGCCCGTTCCAGGACCTGGAGATCTCCTACCGCCCGGTCGAGCTGCGCTCCCTGATCGAGCAGGCCGTGCACGAGCGGCGGACCCTGCGGGTCAACGGCGCCGAGCGGCGGGCCGGCGAGGAGGTCCAGTACTTCGACATCCTCATCCAGCCGCTGATGTCCGCCAACGGGATGCCGGTCGCCACGAGCATCACCTTCACCGACGTCACCGTGGCCACGCAGCTGCGGTCGGAGGTGAAACGGGTGCGGGAGGACCTGGAGACCGCGTACGAGGAATTGCAGTCCACCAACGAGGAGCTGGAGACGACGAACGAGGAACTCCAGTCCAGCATCGAGGAACTGGAGACCACCAACGAGGAACTCCAGTCCACCAACGAAGAGCTGGAGACGACGAACGAGGAACTCCAGTCGGGCAACGAGGAACTGGAGACCATGAATGAGGAGATGCGCATCCGCACCGAGGAGCTGGACGAGGCCCGCGCGTTCCTCGAAGCGGTCCTGACCAGCGTCGCGGCGGGTGTGGTGGTACTGGACCGGGAGACCCGGGTCAAGAGCTGGAACCGCGGCGCCGCCGAGCTGTGGGGGCTGCGCTCCGACGAGGTCGTGGAAGAGCCGTTCTTCTCACTGGACTTCGGGCTGCCCGCCGATCAGCTGCGGGACATGGTCCACCAGTGCCTGGACAGCGGACTGGGCACGGGCCCCGTCGGCGTCCCGGCCGTGAACCGCATCGGCCGGGCCATCCACTGCACGGTCGCCTGCTCGCCGTTCGACGGTTACAACGGCGGCGTCGTCCTGTTGATGGAAGAAGTGCCGGAGGCACGGGCCGATGGCGGAAAGCCCGCGTAGGCTGCCTCCATGGAAACCCGTGGTCCGTCCGGAACGGCGGCGGCCGCACGGCGTCGTGCGGCCGGGGCGCACCGACGCGCGGACCGCGCCGAGGCGCTGGCCGCACAGCAGGAACGCTTCGCGGAGAAGACCGGACATCCGCTCCATCTCCGGCTCGCGGCCACCCACCGCAAAGCGGCCGCCACCCATCGTTCCTCGGCCCATCTCCAAGAGGCGTACGCCCACCGGCTGGAGAGCTGGCGGTCGCCCGCCGGCCCGCCGCCCCCGTTCATGAGCGTGGTCGCGGACGCCTGCGGCACGGGCAGCGCCGCCCTGGCCCTGCTCGGCTCCGACCACAGCCAGCTCGCGGTCGCCGCGTCCGACGATCCGTCGCGCGCCGCCCAGGATCTGGAGTACGTACTGGGCGAAGGCCCCTGCCGGGACGCCGCCGCCGGCCGCTGCCTGGTCACCGCCTCCGGGCCCGCCATCGAGCGGCGCTGGCCCGGTTACGGCCCGGCGGTGACGGCACTGGGCTTCGGCGAGGTGGTCGCCGTACCCTTGGAAACTCCCGACGGCTGCCTGGGTTCACTGGCCGTCTTCGACCCCCGGCCAGGTATCGCCAGGTCCGCGGTCTTCACCGAGGTCACCGAGGCGCTGGTGCGCACCGTACTGCTCGGCCCGGACGCCGATCCGGAGCTCTACGGCGGCACGGACCACCGGGACACGGTGCACCAGGCGGCAGGCATGGTGTCCGTACAAGCTCACTGTCCTGTCGAGGACGCACTCGCGCTCATCAAGGCGAAGGCATACGCCGACGGGGTACCCGTCAATGAAATGGCCCGGCGGATCGTGCACGGAAAGCTCCGTCTTGCCTGACCGGCAAGGATGGCGCAAGGTTCGCGGAGCGCTGCGACTCGCCTGAAGGGGGCGTCATGACGACACCGGCACAGCAGATCGCCGACGTGTTCGTGGAACTGTCCGGAGGCACCGCGGGCACGCGCCTGGAGGTTCCCGAGCTGTTGGCCACGCTGGCGCGGTGCAGTCCCGGGTTGCTCGGGGTGCGCGCCGCCGGCGCGGAGGCGGCCGCCGACGACCGGGCGGAACCGCAGGTGGCCGGCTCCGAGGACGGCGCGCAGCTGCTGAAGCAGGAGGCGCTGAAGTGGCGCGAGGGCCCGGGCACGGACAGCCGCCGCAGCGGCCGGCCGCTCTCCGGCATCGCGTTCGACGGCCCGCCGGCCAGGCAGCGCTGGCCGCGGTACGCGCCGCGGGCGCTGGAGCTGGGGTACGCGCGCGCCGCCGCCTTCCCGCTGCGGACCGGCGAGCGGTCCGTGGGCGCGCTGGTCCTGCTCGGCTCCGCGGCGGACGACCCGGTGTCCGAGGAGGCGGCGACGCTCGCCCAGTCCCTCGCGGACTTCACCGCGCTGATCCTGATGCGCGACCACGAACTGCACGCGAGCCGGACGCTGAGCGCGCAGCTGGAGTTCGCGCTGAACAGCCGGGTGATCATCGAGCAGGCCAAGGGCGTGCTCGCCACCCGCCACTCGCTCACCATGGACGGCGCCTTCGCCCTGCTGCGCGGCCACGCCCGCGCGCACCGCCGGCTGCTCTCCGACGTGGCCCACGACGTGGTCGCGGGCCGGCTCGACCTCGGCTGACACGAAACGCACCACGGGCACGACGCGCATCGCGGACACGATGCGCATCGCGGGCACGATTCGTATCGCGGGCACGTTGAGCACCATGACGGACACCACCCCTCGGGCCCCGGCCGGGGGGGCGGCCGGTGATCCCGGCCGGACCATGCCGTCAACTTCTACACCCGTGTAGATTTCAGCTCTGCGGCGCGCCCCTGCGCGGTGCGGTGGACGAGGAACGACGAGGAGAAGCACATGGCCCTGTGGGACCGGATCAAGGACTCCGCCCAGACGATGCAGACGCAGCTGACGGCGAAGAAGAACGACCTCAAGAGCGGCGCCTTCCGGGACGCGAGCATGGCGATGTGCGCGCTGGTGGCCGCGGCGGACGGCAGCGTCGACGCCTCCGAACGCCGCCGCGTCGCCCAGCTGATCATGTCGAACGACGTGCTGCAGAACTTCCCGGCGGACGACCTGCAGCGCCGCTTCGACGGTTACCTCGACAAGCTCATCGCCGACTTCGACTTCGGCAGGGTGAGCGTGCTCCAGGAGATCGGCAAGGTGAAGAAGAAGCCGACCGAGGCGCGGGCCGTCATCCAGATCGGCATCGTCATCGGCGGCGCGGACGGCGACTTCGACAAGACCGAGCAGGCCGTCGTGCGCGATGTCTGCTTCGCGCTGGACATCCCGCCGGCCGAGTTCGACCTCTGACCCGAGAGGTGACGGGCGCGACCCGGGGCCCCGCGGCGCTCAGCCGCGGGCCCCGCCCTCCTCGGGCGTACGGGAAGGCCCCTCATGGGCGCGGGAGTTGATCACGTCGCCGGGCTGCGCCTTGATCACGCGCGGCGGCGGGCCGTCGTCGTCCGGGTGCACCCCGTCCTTCATCGCCCTGGTCTCGCTCTTCAGGATGCGGGTCGCCTTGCCGGCCGACCGCACGAGGTCGGGCAGCCGCTTGGCCGCGAGCAGCACGATCACCACGATGAGGAGCAGCGCGATCTCACTGATCCCGAACATCCCCGGTCCTCTTTTCCCCCTCCGCACGGAGGGCCTCATGAGCGTACTGGTCAGCGACGCGGCCCGGAATCGGGTCCGCCGAAGTCCGGACCGGCGAAGTCCGGACCGGCGAAGTCCGGACCCGCGAAGTCCGGACTGCTGTAGCCGAGCCGGGAAGGGCGGGAGGGCCGGGCTGCGTCCCGGTCGGATGGCGGGGCGGCGCGGAGCCGCCGCTCCAAGTACGGCCCGATCCCGCGCTCCAGCAGCGCCAGCTGCCACGCCTCGTGGGCCCGCCGCAGCCGCTCGCCCGGAGCATCGGCGCCGGACGCCCGGTGCCGGGCAGCGGTGCCGAGCAGCCCGGCGACGCCGCAGGCCAGCGACACCGCGGTGACCACCACGGACACCTGCCCCGCGGTGATCAGGGCGTCCGCGAGCGCCCGTTGCGAGGCGGCCGGCCGCAGCAGGAAGCCGAGCAGGAAGAAGACAACGGCCGCGACGGCGGCCAGGCTCGGCACCAACACGCCGAGCAGGGGCAGCAGCCCGCGCCCCCGCCGCTCCCCCTCGTCCCCGTCCCCGTTCCCATTCCCACCGTCACCCTCCCCGCCGTCCGCGCCCTCCCGGAGGGCGAGGTACGTCCGGTACTCCGGCGCGGCCGCCTCCGCGAGCAGGGCGGCCTCGGCGAGCGCGCCGCTGCGCAGCCGTCGGGCGAGCCCGCCGGTGGGGTCGGCCCGTACGGCCCGCGCGATCGCACCGGTGCTCAGTGCCCGGTCCACCAGCCGCTCGAAGTCCGCCGTGTCCCGTGCCCGCAGGCCTTCCCGCCGTAACCGCGCCATCGCTTCCCCGCTTCCGCCCCCGTTCGCCGGCACCTTGAATCTACAGCACTGTAGAAACAGCGGGTGAAGACCAGGCGTACGCCCCGGGCTCACATCAGTACGATGGCCGCCCCACGGACCGTACGACCACCACACGTACGGCCGGGGCGGCGGAGGGAGACGGCGGAGTGGACCGCGGAGCGGACCGGCGACCGGGCGAGGGGCGGCACGAGCGCGACCCCCGCGGGCGCCGGCGCGGCCAGGGCGAACTGGAGGCACAGGTCCTGTCGGTGCTGCGGCTCTCCCCGGGCCCGGCGACCGCGGCCTGGGTGCAGGAACGCCTGGACGGCGACCTCGCCTACACCACCGTCATGACCATCCTCTCCCGGCTGCTGGCCAAGGGGGCCGTCACCCGCGAGCGCCTGGGCCGCGCCTTCGTGTGGCAGGCCGCGTCCGACGAGGCGGGGCTCGCCGCGCTGCGCATGCGCCGGGTACTGGACGCCGAGACCGACCGGGAAGCGGTACTGGCCAGCTTCGTCACGGCCCTCTCAGCCGACGACGAACGGCTGCTGCGCGGCCTGCTCCACGAGGCGGCGGACGCCCCGGAAGCGCCCCCGGAGGGCTGACCGTGGGCGTGTTCGTCTTCCTGCCCCTGGTGCTCCCGCTGACCGCGTGGCCGGTGGCGCGCCTGGCCGAACAGCATCTGCACCCGCGCAGCGCCACCCGTCTGCTGGCCGGCGTGGCAGCCGTACTGGCCGTATGCAGCACGCTCTGCCTCGGCCTGATCATGGTCGTCGGCACCGCCCAGCTGCCCGGCAACCCGCTGCCGGACGGCTGGTCCGACCCGGAGGTGCGCGCGGCGGTCCCGTACGACGAGATCGCAGGCAGGGCGGCGATCCCCGCCCTGTGCGCGGTGGCCGTCGCCGGTGTCCGTACGCTCTGGCGCCATCTGCGCGTACGGCGCCGGGCGGCCCGCGCGCTGGCCGGGCTGCCGGGCTCGCGGGTCGCGGTCCTGCCGGACGGCGCGCCGTACGCGTACGCGCTGCCGGCCCGGCGGCCCGGTCCGGGCCGGATCGTGGTGTCCACCGCGATGCTGGCCCGGCTGGACTCGCGCGAGCGGCGGGCCCTGTTCGCGCACGAGCGTGCCCATCTGGCGGGCCGTCACCACCGTTACCTGCTGGCCGTACAGCTCGCGGCCCGCGCCAATCCCTTTCTGCGACCGCTGCGTACGGCCACGGAGTTCTGCACCGAACGCTGGGCGGACGAGGAGGCGGCGCAAGCGGTCGGCGACCGCCGTGTGACGGCGCGCGCGGTGGGCAAGGCGGCGCTCGTCACCCGGCACGCGCCGATGGCGGGGCTGGCGTCGTTCGCCGCTCCGGGGCCCGTACCGCGCCGGGTGGCGGCGCTGCTGCGGTCCGGACCGCCGACTCGCAGCTGGCCGCGGGCAGCCACCCCGGCCGGTATCGCCACCCTCGTCGCGGCGGCCGGCACCCTGGCCTCCGCCCTCTCCTCCGTCAACGCCACCGTCGCCCTCTTCCTCGTCCTCCAGGCGGCGACACCGCTGTAGCCCGACGGCTTACGGCCGCTCCTCCGTCAAGTACCGCTGCACCGTGGGCGCGAGCCAGGCGACGACCTCGTCGTGGCCGAGCCCCACGGCCGGCGGTATGCGGACGACGTAACGGGCCATCGCCATGCCCAGGATCTGCGAGGCGACCAGCGCGGCCCGCACCGCGGCCTCCTCCTCGTCCGGCACCGGGCAGACCGCCGCGATCACCGGCCCCAGCTGGTCGCGGAAGATCGACCGCACCCGCTCGGCGCCCGCCTCCATCGTCACGCCGACCCGCACCATCCCGGTCAGCCGCTCATCGCTCTCCCAGAGGTCCAGGAAATGGCGCACCAACCGCTCGCCCAGCAGCTCCCGCGGTACGAGAGTCAGGTCCGGCATCCGCAGGTCGATCTCCGTGGCGGCCACGAACAGGCCCTCTTTGTTGCCGTAGTAGCGCATGACCATGGAGGGGTCGATGCCCGCGTCCCTGGCGATGGCCCGGATGGTGGCGCGCTCGTACCCCTCCGCGGCGAAGCGGTCGCGGGCGGCGGTGAGGATCGCGGCCCGGGTCGCGTCGGAGCGGCGGGGGCGGGCTGAGGGATCGGTGTCGGCCATGTCAACAAGCGTAGGCCAACACCTGTTGACACACCAGAGGAGCAGCCGTACGTTGCCCATAAGCAGCCAACGAGCGTTGACCTACAAGTGTTGGCACAGGAGGCGGCCATGAACCGCAAGCCCAGCGACACCTTCCCCTCGATGACCCAGCACCCCACCTCCGACGTCCTGGTCGTCGGCGCCGGGCCCACCGGCCTGCTGCTCGCCGGCGACCTGGCCGAGGCCGGCCTCGACGTCACCCTGCTGGAGCGCCGCGCCCCCGGGATCAGCAACCTCACCCGCTCCCTGGTCGTGCACGCCCGCACCCTCGAACAGTTCGACGCCCGCGGCCTCGCCGAGGAAGTGGTCGACACCGGCCACCCGGTGACCTCGCTCCAGCTGTTCGCCGATGTCTCGATCGACCCGACCGAACTGCCCACCCGCTTCCCGTTCATCCTGGTCACCCCGCAGTTCGAGGTGGAGCGGGTACTGGAGGAGCGGGCCCGCAAGGCCGGCGTGACCTTCGCGTACGGCCACGAGCTCACCGGCGTCGACCAGGACGCCGACGGCATCACGGCCACGGTCCGCACCGAAGGCGGTGGCACGGCCGGCCACCGCGCTTCCTACCTGGTCGGGACCGACGGCGTGCACAGCGGCGTCCGCCGGGCGCTCGGCCTGCCGTTCCCCGGCAAGGCCGTCATCCGGTCCGTCGTACTCGCCGACGTACGGCTCACCGAGGAGCCGGACGCGCCGCTCGTCGCCAAGGCCACCGACGACGCCTTCGCCCTCATCGCGGGCTTCGGCGACGGCTGGTTCCGGGTGATCGCCTGGCACCGCCACCGGCAGACCGACGACAAGGCGCCGGTCGACCTGGCAGAGGTCCGCGAGCTCACCCGGCTCGCCCACGGCACCGACTACGGCATCCAGGAGGCCCGCTGGATGTCCCGCTTCCACAGCGACGAGCGGCAGGTGCCGCAGTACCGCGTCGGCCGGGCGTTCCTCGCGGGCGACGCGGCCCACGTCCACTCCCCGGCCGGCGGCCAGGGCATGAACACCGGACTCCAGGACGCCGCCAACCTCAGCTGGAAGCTCATCGCCGTACTGCGCGGCCGGGCCACCGACGCGCTGCTGGACACCTACCAGGCCGAACGCCACCCGGTGGGCCGCATGGTGCTGCGCTCCAGCGGCGCGCTCATCCGGTTCGCGCTGCTGCAGACCCGCGCACAGCGCGCGGCGCGCCTGCTGGCCACGCAGCTCATCAAGCGGGTACCGCCGGTGACCCACCGCGCGGTCTCGATGATCACCGGCATCGGCATCGCGTACGGCCGCCACCGCGGCGACCACCCGCTGACGGGCCGGCGCGCGCCCGACATCCGGCTCGCGGACGGCAGTCGCCTCTACGAAGCGCTGCGCGGCAACCGCTTCGTGCTCATCACCCCCGCGTACGAGACGCCGGAGCTGGGCGGCCGGGACGCGCGCCGCCTCGTGCACGGCACCTGGCGCGGCGACCGGCGCACCGCGCTGCTGGTCCGCCCCGACGGCTACATCGCCTGGGCCACCGACACCATGGACCGCGCGGCCCGCGCCGACGCCCTGCGCGCGGCCCTGCTGCGCTGGACGGGCCCGGCGGAGCGGGAGCCGGCCACGACGGCGGCGGCACCGGGCCGGGGGTGAGCCCCGGCCCCGGCCCACCGGGGCGGACGGCCGGCCTCCGCCCGGCATACGCTGCGCGCATGTCGATCGTCCGCTCCGCCGTGCTCTTCGTCCTCGCCGCTTTCCTGGAGATCGGCGGCGCCTGGCTGGTCTGGCAGGGCGTACGGGAGAGCCGCGGCTGGATCTGGGCGGGCGCGGGCGTACTGGCCCTGGGCGCGTACGGCTTCGTCGCCACGCTCCAGCCGGACGCCGACTTCGGCCGCATCCTCGCCGCGTACGGGGGCGTCTTCGTCGTCGGCTCGCTGGTCTGGGGCATGGTCGCGGACGGCTACCGGCCCGACCGCTGGGACGTCACCGGCGCCCTGGTCTGCCTGGCCGGCATGGCCCTGATCATGTACGCGCCGCGGGGCCGCTGAGCATCCGGCGGGCCACCCGAGGTCCCGCCTGCCGGGTCCGCCGCGGCTGCCCGGCCTGCATATCCTGAGCGCGTACCGCAACTCGCACGCCAAGTAGGCGCGTACGCCCGTACGCCCGCAGTCCCGAGGAGCACGCATGTCCGCCGCCGCCCGTACCGCCGTCGTCACCGGAGCGAGCAGCGGCATCGGTGCCGCGACCGCCCGGCAGCTCGCCGAGGCGGGCTATCGCGTGATCCTCGCCGCGCGCCGCAAGGACCGCGTCGAGGCGCTGGCCGCCGAGCTCCCGCACGCCGAGGCGTACGCCCTCGACGTCACCGACCGCGCCGCCGTCGACGCCTTCGCGGCCTCCCTGGACCGCTGCGACGTCCTGGTCGCCAACGCCGGCGGCGCGCTGGGCACCGACCCGGTGGCCACCGCCGACCCGGCCGACTGGCGCGCGATGTACGAGGTCAACGTCCTCGGCGTGCTCAACGTGACACAGGCGCTGCTCCCCGCCCTGACCGCCACCGGCGACGGCACGGTCGTCGTCCTCTCCTCGACGGCCGGGCACGGCACGTACGAGGGCGGCGGCGGTTACGTGGCCGCCAAGCACGGCGCGCACGTGCTCGCCGAGACGCTCCGCCTGGAGCTGTGCGGCGAGCCCGTACGCGTCATCGAGATCGCGCCCGGCATGGTCCGCACGGATGAGTTCGCGCTGACCCGCTTCCGCGGCGACGAGGCGAAGGCCGCCAAGGTGTACGAGGGCGTCGCCGAGCCGTTGACCGCCGAGGACGTGGCCGAGACGATCGCCTGGGCGGTCACCCGCCCGGCCCACGTCAACATCGACCTCCTCGTCGTCCGCCCGCGCGCCCAGGCGTCCAACACGAAGGTCCACCGCGAGTCCTGACCGGCCCGCACTCCCAACGAAGGAGCACCACCATGCGTACCGGCACCCCGGCTCCCGTGACCGTCACCGCCTTCGACCACCTGGTCCTCAACGTCGCCGACGTCGAACGCGCGCTGGACTTCTACTGCGGCCCGCTCGGCCTCGAACCGGTACGGGTGGACGAATGGCGGGCCGGCGAGGTGCCGTTCCCCTCCGTGCGGGTGAGCCCGACGACGATCATCGACCTCGTACGGGCTCCGGAGGCGGCGCCCGACGAGGACGGCGTCGCGCACCACTCCAATGTCGACCACCTCTGCCTGGTCGTCGCACCCGTGGACTGGCAACAGGTCGTCGACTCCGGGGTGTTCACCGTCCTGGACGGCCCCGGCAAGCGCTTCGGCGCCCGCGGCACCGCCGAGTCCCTGTACGTCCAGGACCCGGACGGCAACACGGTCGAACTCCGCTGGTACCCGGCGGACGCGTAGGACCGGTAACCCCGCACGAGGATCCTTCACAAGATCCACAACGCTCACTTCACATGGTTTTCCCGCCGCTGGGAACGCGAGCAGCGTGAGCACTTTCCGTATCCCCACTCCCCGTTTCCGCAGGCCCGGCAGGGCCCTCAAGCGTGCGGCCGTACTGGCCGCGGGCGCGGGCCTGTTGACCACCGGCCTGCTCGCCAGCCCCGCGTCCGCCGCGATGGGCGACAACGTCGTGCACGGCCCCGCGGCCTGCGCCTTCTCCGAGGACCGCGGCACCGTCTCCCTCGGTGCGGCGGGCGACCAGGTCTCCCAGGTCCAGTGCCTGCTGGCCAACCGCCAGTACCTGGGCTGGAACAACCTCAGCGGCACCTTCGACGCCAACACCATGGCGGCCGTGGCCCACTTCCAGTCCGACCACGACCTCGTACCGAACGGCGTGGTCAACCCCACCACCTGGCTCGCCCTGTACCAGGCCGGCGCCCCGGCCGGCCCGGTCAACTCCCCCGGCCAGCCCGCCCCCCAGCCCGCCGCCTGACCCACGCCCCACCGCCACACCTGAAAGGGCCGGCCCCCCACCGGGGCCGGCCCTTTCTGCGCTATCGCCCCGCCCTACTGGCCGGGCATTGCGCCGGGGCGTGCGCGGCGCACTGAAGTCGCAGCTCACGCTGCGGTTCCAGGTTTGAAGTGATCACTGTGACTCGTTCGGAGTGACAACCCGCCAACCCTCTGCCGATCACACCGCGTGTCGGCTTGCATGTTCTCCGTGACGACGCTCGTCCGGGCGGTCACGACACGGAGGAAGTCATGCGCAAATCCATCAGGACGCCGCGCGGCGTCATCGCGACGATCGCGGCCTTCGGCGTGCTGGCGATGGGCGTCGTCGGCGGTGTCGCCATCGCCGACGACTCGCCCGTCAAGGCCCAGGCCCCGCACGCACGGGCGTCCGCCCTGGTCAATGAAAACGGCACCCGCAAGCAGTCCCAGGGCATCAAGGCGATCAACAAGCCCGGCGCAGGCGTGTACTGCGTGACCTTCGACGACGCGGCCAAGATCGATGTGGCCAGGAGCACCCCGGTCGCCACCATGGCCCCGGAGACGCACGGAAAGCCGTGGGGTCACACCGTCGTGCTCTCCACCGCCCCCTCGGCCTCCTGCGGCAGCGCCGCCGACACGCTCACCGTCTACACCGGCAACAGCCAGTACGGGCTGCACGACTACGCCTTCTTCCTCGTCGTCCCGTAACCCGCCTCGGCCCGAAAGGAAGCATCCTCATGAACGTCGGCACCCTGTTCAAGCGCTCCGCTGCACTGACAGCAGCCGCCCTGATCTCACTGCCCGCCCTGGCCGGCACCGCCGCGGCCGCCCCGCCCGAGATGTACGCCCCGCACGCCCAAGCCGCGGCCCAGGTCGCGGCCAACGGCACCCTGCTCGCCGCCAAGAACGTCTCCTCGTCCTGGCTCGTGGGCAAGGCCGGCTACTGCGTCGTGGTCTCCGACCCCGACGTCACCCTGAACGACGCGGTCGTGGTGGGCACGACCAATGACGGCCAGGGCACGTACAGCATCGACGTCAGACGCGAACCGACCTCCACCTGCGGCAACAGGAAGAACGCCATCACGGTGTTCACCGCCTACGGGACCACGGCGAACCCGGTGAAGTTCACCGTCGCCGTCCTGTAACGGCCGCCCGCCCCGCTGCTCTCCTGGCGCCCCGCCAGGAGAGCAGCGTCATCGCGCTCCCGGAAACGGACCGCGTCGGTGTGGTGAGGACGGCCAGGCAGCCGACGACGAGTGCGATGCCGAACCAGCCCAAGGCGGGCAGGCGTTCGCCGACGACCAGCACGGCGAGTACGGCCGCGACGGCCGGTTCGAGCAGCGAGAGGGTGGTCGCCGTGCTGGCGGGGACATGCGTCAGCCCCCAGCCGAACAGCACGTAGCCCGCGAACATGGGCACCAGCGCCATGTAGGCGCCGACGGCCGCGTGGGGCCAGGAGCTGATGAGCGGGGCGCCGGTGCCCAGGAGCACGGGCACGAGCAGTAGCCCGCCCAGCCCGAAGACCGCGCCCATCGCCGCGCGGGAGCCGACCCCGCGGCTGATCAGCCGGTGCGCCGCCCAGGAGTAGAGGGCGTAGGTCACGGCGGCGATCAGGCCCAGCGCCACACCGAGGACGGTGGCACCCAGGGAGACCGTTCCGGGCTCGTCATGTGCCCGCGTGGCCTCCGCGACGCAGAGCATGACGGTGCCCAGCAGGCCGAGGGCCGCGCCGAGCATCCAGCGGCGGGTGAGCCGGCGCCGGTCCACGACGCGTTCGATCACGGCGGAAGCCAGTGGGGCCGTGCCGATCGATATCACCGTTCCCACGGCTACCCCGGCCAGCCGCATCGAGCTGTAGAACGCCAGGGGGTAGATCGCCACCGCCACCGCGCCCAGCAGCACGGTGCCGCGCTGTGCACGCAGCTCCGGAGCCCGGCGGACGATCCGAGGCGCGGCCACCAGGGCCTGGAGCAGTCCGCCCAGCCCCATCGCGACAGCCCCGATCGCCAGGGGTCCCACGGCCGGGGCGAGGGTCGCCGCGGTACCTGTGGTGCCCCACAGCACGGACGCCGCGAGCACGCACAGCGATCCCGCGCCCACCGAGCGGGCCGCGTGCCCGCCGGGCCGCCTCACAATCTGTCCAGCAGGTCCGCCGCCATCGTGCGGGCGTGCTGCAGACGAGTGCTGTCGCCCTCCAGGCCGGCGCGGGCCATCGCGCCTTCCAGCAGGAACGCCAGCTGCTCCGCCGTCGCACGCGCTTGGCCGGGGCGCTCGGGCAGCAGCTTTTCGAGATGGCCGGCGAGCAGGGCCTCGACGTCCTCCTTGTGGCGGCGCACCAGGGCCCGCCCCTCGTCTCCGGCGGGCAGCTCGGCGGCCGCGTTCAGCAGGCCGCAGCCGCGAAAGCCGTGCTCGTAGGCGAACGCCGCGTGATCGGCGTAGGCGTCGAAAACCGCGAGCACGCCACCGCGCGCGTCCTGGGCCTCCCCCAGCCGCGCCCGGTACAGCCCCAGCCACTCCTCGTGCCGGGCCTCGAGGTAGGCCCGCACCAGGTCGGCCTTGGAGGAGAAGTTGTTGTACAGGCTCTTCTTCGCCACGCCCGCTTCGGTCGTGAGGGTGTCGATCCCGGTCGCCGACACGCCATCGGCGTAGAAGCGCCGCGCCGCGGCGGCCAGCAGCCGCTCCCGGGCCGCCCGCCGCCTCACGGGCCCCGTCGTCCCCTTGTCGATGTCGCTCATCACGCCCCAAAGTAGGTAGGTCGGCCTACCTACTATAACCATGAGGGGCAGGCGCGGCCGAGGGCAACGGCACAGGCCCCCGCTGCCAGGCTCAGGCCCGGTCCGGTCCCGGTCCGGTCGTTAGGTGTCGCGCAAAAGCAAGGCTTTACGGTGAATGCCGAGTTCTTCGGTCTTTTTCCTTCGCGCAGTGCGCAGCGTGGCGGCAGTCGACACAATTTCCGTCCCTGCACGGATCATCCGCAGGGCCGGGGAAGGACGATCGTGACGGGTGACCAGCGGCAGGCGGGCAACCTGCCGGCGGCGAAGACGAGGATGGTGGGCCGCCGGGACGAACTGGCCGAGGTGCAGCGGCTGTTCGAGGGAGCGGCACGGCTGGTGACGCTGACCGGGGCCGGCGGGGTCGGCAAGACCCGCCTCGCCCTGGAGGCCGCGGCCGTACTCCGGCCCCGGTTCCGGGACGGAGTGTGGCTGGTCGAGCTCTCGCCCCTGCGCCGAGGGGCGCTGCTGGCACACACCATCGCCGAAGCCCTGCCCCTGGCCGACCAGACCACCCGCCCGGTGATCGACGTACTGGCCGACTACCTCGCCGACCGGGAACTGCTGCTGATCCTGGACACCTGCGAGCACCTGACCGACGCCTGCGCCCTGGCGGCCCAGGTACTGGTGCGGGCCGCGCCCGGCCTGCGGATCCTGGCCACCAGCCGCCGCACCCTGAACCTGCCCGGCGAGAACGTGCTCACCGTCGAGCCCCTGCCGGTGCCCGAGCCCGACGATCCGGCGGCGGCGCAGGCGGATGCCGTGGTGCTGCTGGCCGAGCGGGCCGCCCGTACTGTCCCCGGCTTCACGGTCACCGGCCCCGGCGAGCGGGCCGATCTGGTGCGGCTGTGCCGACGCCTGGACGGCCTGCCGCTGGCCATCGAACTCGCCGCTGCCCGCCTGGGCGAGCTGTCGGTCCAGGAACTGACCGAGCGGCTGGAAGACCGGTTCGCGGTCCTGGGCACCACCGACGAAGTGGTGGAAGAGGCCGAGCCCCCCTGGCACCAGGCACTGCGCACCGCCATCGGCTGGAGCCACCAGCTGTGCACCCCGGCCGAGCGGCTGCTGTGGGCCCGGCTGTCCGTCTTCGCCGGCACCTTCGATGCCCACGGCGCCATCCGGATCTGCGCCGACGAGCAGCTGCCCGCCCAGCGCCTCAGCGCCCTGCTCGCGGCCCTGGTGGACAGGTCGCTCCTGGTCTGGGAGCCGACCGGAGCCGGGGAGCGGTACCGGATGCTGGACACCCTGCGCGAGTACGGCGCCGGCTGGCTGCGCCTCCTGGGCGAGGAGTACACGTTCCTCTGCCGTCACCGGGACCACTACCGGACGCTGGCGCACCGGGCGGAGGCCGCCTGGATGGGGCCGGATCAGCTCACCTGGCGCGACCGGATGGTCGCCGAACACGCCAATATCCGGGCCGCGCTGGACTTCTGCCTCACCGAGAACGACGGGCACAGCGCGCTGGAGATGGGCGGGGCACTGTGGTTCCTCTGGTACGCCTGCGACTTCGCCAAGGAGGGCAGGCACTATCTGGACCGGGCGCTGATCCTGGAGCCGGCCCCCGGGCCGGCCCGTACCAAAGCGCTGTGGTCCTGCGGCCTCGCCGCCTTCGCTCAGGGCGACTTGGAGTCCAGCCTCCGCCTCGCCACCGCCTTCCGGAAGGCCGTGGCCGAAGAAGCCGATGGGACCGGCCCGGTCGCCGCTGCCTTCCTGGAGGGCGCCAGTCTCACGGTGAGCGGCCGGCAGACCGAGGCCGCCGAGGTGCTCGACGCGGTACCGAGCAGCCGTCCGGCCGGCGGGCGGTACGACGCGGCGTGGGTCCTGACACGAGGTGTCAGGGCTTTCACCCACGTCTATCTCGGACAGTTCGCCCAGGCCGCGGCCGTCGCCGACGAGATGTGCGCCGAAGGCACCCGGCACGGCGAAACGTGGTTCCGCGCCTACGGGTACTACCTACGCGCCCTCGCCACGCTGGGGCTGGGGCGTGCGGAGGAGGCCGCGACCCATGCCCGCACCGCCCTGGACGCCAAGTGCCGGCTCCGCGACACCCTCGGCATCGCCATCACCGTCGACGTCCTCGCGTCCGCCGCCCTCGCCTCCGGCCGCGCCGAGGAAGCCGCCCGGCTCCTCGGCATCGCCGACCGGACCTGGCACACCCTCGGCACCCCCCGACTGGGCTCCCCCGAGTTCCTCGACGCACGAAACACATGCGAGGCGCAGCTCCGCCGGCTCATCGGGGACGACTACACGACCGCGTTCCACACCGGCTACCACACCGAACCCGACACCGGTATCGCCTACGCCCTGCACGGCCCACGTCCCTCACAGCCCCTCCCCGCACGCGCAGACTGACCCGTCTCGGGCGGTCCCCGGCCGAACCTCCCAGCCCTTGCCTCACCTATCGAAATTCGATAGATTCCCATCGTAATTCGATGGGAGGATGAGCCATGGGAAAGCTGACAGTGGTTGCGCTGCGCGCCGTGCTCGTCGTGGTGCTCGCCGGCACCGTGTTCGTACAGGCATCGATGATGTGGGCGTTGGTCAGCGGGAGCGACCCGGAGGACGGGTCGCTCCCGCTGACCCCGCTGCGCGTGATCACGATCCTGGGCATGGTGTCGGTCCAGGTCGCCCTGGTCTGCGTATGGCGGCTGGTGACGATGGTGCGACGCGGAACCGTGTTCTCCCACACCGCCTTCCGGTACGTGGACGTCGTGATCGGCGCGATCGTGGCGGCCGCCCTCCTGTGGTTCGCGGTCACGGCCCTCAATGCGCCGGGCCAGCGGGCCGACCCGGGCGTCACCGTCATCATGGGCGGGGTTGGCGTGGCCATCCTGGGCGTCGCGCTCCTCGTGCTCGTGCTGCGGACGCTGCTCGCCCAGGCCGTCGCGCGCGACGTCGAAGCGTCGCGGATGCGGGCCGAGTTGGACGAGGTGATCTGATGCCGATCGCCGTCGACATCGACGTGATGCTGGCCAGGCGAAAGATGTCCGTGGGCGAGCTCGCGGACCGTATAGGGATCACTCCCGCCAACCTGGCGGTACTCAAGAACGGCCGCGCCAAGGCGGTGCGCTTCGCGACGCTCGCCGCGCTCTGCGAGGTGCTCAAGTGCCAGCCGGGCGACCTGCTGCGCTGGGAGGCCGAGGACACCGCGGGCGGATGACGCGCCCCAGGGCGGGCGTGCAAACGCCTGGCACCACCGGACAGTGACGCGGGACGTGGGCCGCATGGACGTGGATCGCCGATCACCCGCAGCACCCTTCCAGCGCGGAGCAGGAGCCAGCCACGGCCACCTGGACGGCGTACACGTTCTGCGTGCTGGAGCAGTAGCACCGGACGGCAGCGGGTGAGCCTGCTCCTCGGCGCGGGCTCAGAGGAGAACGTTCCGGACCGACGTCGGCCCGGAACTCGTTCTCCGGATGAGCGGCCACGCGTCAGCCCTTCACGCACACCACCTGCTTGAGCTTGGCGACGACCTGGACCAGGTCGCGCTGCTGGTCGATGACCTTTTCGATGGGCTTGTACGCGCCGGGGATCTCGTCCACGACGCCCGAGTCCTTACGGCACTCCACGCCCCGCGTCTGCTCCTCCAGGTCCTTGGTGGAGAAGCTCTTCTTCGCGGCGTTGCGGCTCATCTTCCGGCCCGCACCGTGCGAGGCGGATTTGAAGGACTTGGCATTGCCTAGCCCACGGACGATGTAGAACTCGGCGCCTATGGAGCCAGGGATGCCCCACTCGCCATTTTTGTCTCGCTCGGTCAGCGTTAGCCGACCTTCACCCAGTCCTGGCAACCCTGCGTTTTGAACAGCTTGTCCGAGGCGCTGATGTTCACGACAGACTGGCCGCTTGGGTTGCCATTCGCGATGATCGAGGTTATCTCGCCCTTCGCGTCCTTGGCGCGTTCCCAGTAGCAGTTCGGCAAGTCCTTGTCGGACGGGCCGGCTGTTTTGTAGGTGCCCGGCTTGATGTCCTTGCCCACTTCGTACTCGCCGTCCCCCCTAATTGTGCCGGACGGCGCCTTCGACGGAGCTTGGGATGACTTCTCCGTCGAAGCGCCCCCTGATGGATTCCCCCCGTTAGAAGCTGAACTGCCGCAGGCAGCTGCACCCGCCAGCGCCCCGGCCACAGCCACGGCCGCAAAGATCTTTTTCATAATGGCCTTCTCGGGACAGATCCCGCGATGAAATAACACCGCTATTCGAGTGTTACTCCAGTTGCGGGCCCGCGCATCTTGGCCTAGTGCACAGTCGCCCCCCAAGTGGCCAACCTGCGACACGCACAGCGCGAGACCCCAGGCCACCCGCCTCAGGCAACGGTGTGTCCTGACAGCGATTTACGCTCAGCCCTTCACGCACACCACCTGCTTGAGCTTGGCGACGACCTGGACCAGGTCGCGCTGCTGGTCGATGACCTTTTCGATGGGCTTGTACGCGCCGGGGATCTCGTCCACGACGCCGGAGTCCTTCCGGCACTCCACGCCCCGCGTCTGCTCCTCCAGGTCCTTCGTGGAGAAGCGCTTCTTCGCGGCGTTGCGGCTCATCTTCCGGCCCGCGCCGTGCGAGGCGGAGTTGAAGGACTTCTCGTTCCCGAGGCCCTTCACGATGTACGAGCCCGTGCCCATCGAGCCGGGAATGATCCCGTAGTCCCCGCTCCCGGCCCGGATCGCGCCCTTCCGCGTGACCAGCAGGTCCATGCCCTCGTACCGCTCCTCCGCCACGTAGTTGTGGTGGCAGGAGATCACCGGGTCGAAGGTGGGCCGGGCCTTCTTGAATTCCTTGCGGACGACGTCCTGGAAGAGGGCCATCATGATCGCGCGGTTGTGCTTGGCGTACTCCTGCGCCCAGAACAGGTCGTTGCGGTACGCCGCCATCTGCGGGGTGTCCGCGATGAAGACGGCGAGGTCGCGGTCGACCAGGCCCTGGTTGTGCGGCAGCTTCTGGGCCTCGCCGATGTGGAAGTCGGCGAGCTCCTTGCCGATGTTCCGGGAGCCGGAGTGCAGCATCAGCCAGACGGCGCCGTCCTCGTCCAGGCAGAACTCGATGAAGTGGTTGCCCGAACCGAGCGTTCCCATCTGCTTCGTCGCCCGCTCCTGGCGGAACTTGACCGCTTCGGCGATGCCGTCGAAGCGGGACCAGAAGTCGGCCCAGCCGGCCGTCCCGTAGCCGTGCAGCCGGCCCGGGTCCACGGCATCGTCGTGCATGCCGCGCCCCACCGGGATGGCCTCCTCGATCTTCGAGCGGAGGCGGGAGAGGTCGCCGGGCAGGTCGTTCGCCGTCAGTGAGGTCTTGACCGCGGACATGCCGCAGCCGATGTCGACGCCGACCGCCGCCGGGCAGACCGCGCCGTGCATGGCGATGACCGACCCGACCGTGGCGCCCTTGCCGTAATGCACGTCCGGCATCACGGCGAGGCCCTTGATCCACGGCAGCGTCGCCACATTGCGCAGCTGCTGCAGCGCGGCACCCTCGACCGTGGCCGGGTCGGCCCACATGCGGATCGGGACCTGCGCGCCGGGCACTTCCACGTACGACATGACTTCCTCGTTCCCCCGATGAGATAGACAACGGCAAACACCGCTAAAAGGCAGCAAAAGGCGCACAGCGGTAAAAACGCAAAAGCTGGATATTGCACCCGATCAGCGACAACGGACCGGCGGGTTCGGCGATGCGTGCGGTAGACATTGTGTCCATCAGCCGCTGCTCAGCGGCAACCGGATTTCGTACGGAAGGAGCCGGTGACGGTGCAGCGAAGGTCGTCCGTACGAGGGGCCGCGGTGGCGGCTGCCGTGGCGCTGGCCACCATGCTCACCAGCTGCTCCGGCAGCTCGGAAACCGATACGGGGGCCGAGGACGCCAAGGGCGGTGACAGCACCTCGTCGGCGCCCGTCGCCGAGCCGGGCAAGTTCGACTCGCTCCCCGAGCCGTGCGGACTGCCCGGCCGGAGCATGCTGCGCAATCTGCTGCCCACCGACGGCAGCCCGGAGACCCGCGCGGAGGCCGACAAGATCTACCGCGGCCGGGCCGACATCACCTTCGACACCGACCGCCGGGTCGGCTGCCACTGGAAGCGGGAGACCTCCGAGGGCACCCGCCACCTGAACATCGACCTGCAGCGCGTGGTGTCGTACGACGGCTCCGTCAGCGACGACGACAAGGCGCAGGAGCTGTACGCGAAGAAGCAGCTCGCGGCCCACATCCCGGGCGACACGGCGAACACCCCGCCGGCCCACACCCCCACCCCGTCCACGAGCAAGGACAGCAAGGGGAGCAAGGACAGCAAGAGCACCGGCGGCGGCAGCGGTACTGGTAACGGCACCGGCACCGGTTCCGGTAAGGGCACCGCCGACAGCGGCACCCGCCCCTCCGGCGGGGAGGGCCCCGTCGCCGATCCCTCGGCCCACCCGTCCGCCGGCGCGCCCGGCCACCAGAAGGCCGACACGTCCGAGACCGCCGGAAACACCCCCGGCAAGGGCTCCGGCACCCGTACGGCCGAAGGCGACTCCCCCGATTCCCCCGGGTCCCCCAGCTCGTCCGGCTCTCCCGACCCCTCCGGCTCCCCCGGCTCCGGTTCCCCCGACGACACCGCGAGCCTCGCGCCGCGTCCGCTCGGCGACCTCGGCGACGCGGCCTTCCTGGACGACGCGCTGGTCACCGCCGACTCCGGCCTGCACCGCGACGTCACGGTCGTCTTCCGGTCCTCGAATGTGATCGTCACCATCGAGTACGACCAGTGGTCCACCGGCAGCTCCGTCCTCCCCGACCGCCGCGAGCTGCAGGAAAAGGCCCAGACGCTGGCCGCCGAGCTGGCCGCGCACTGGACCGAATGACCGGTTACGGTCGGATTGACCGGTTACCGTCGGCGAGTAACGACACGAATCGGCGACCGGCACCCGTCCGCCGCGTACCGTGCGACGCAGGGGCCACCCGGGCCCTGCGCGCGGAACGGCCGCTCGCACGACGACGAACAGCGAAGGAACCATGCACCGTTCAGCCAAGCGACTCGCCAGCTACCTCGCCTGCGCAGCCGTACCGGTGATGCTCGTCGCCGGCTGCTCCGACGACTCGGACAAGGGCTCGGGCGGCGACACCGCCTCGAAGTCCGCGGCCCCGAGCTCCTCGCCCAAGGTGGCGCCGGGCAAGTTCAAGAAGCTCCCCGACCCCTGCAAGGCCATCACGAAGGACCGCGTCAAGAAGATGCTGCCCGCCGTGAAGGACGAGAGCGGCGAGGAGGGGAAGAGCAGCGACACCTCCGCGCACGGCACCTGCACCTGGAGCAGCGAGGAGCGGCAGGGCAAGGGCGGCATCAACGGCACGCAGTTCCGCTGGCTCGCCGTCAACCTGCAGCGTTACGACTCCGACCCCGCGCTGGGCTCCGGCGACAAGCGGGCGACCGGCTTCTACAACAAGCAGGTCGACGCGGCCAAGAGCACCAAGGACGCCAAGAACGTCAAGAGCGAGCCCGCCAAGGGCATCGGCGACCAGGCGACCACGATCACGTACGACCTGAAGAAGGACGGCAACGACTTCAAGAACCAGACGGTCGTCGCCCGTACCGCCAACGCCGTGGTCACCATCAACTTCAACGGTGCGGGCCTGGCCGGCGCGAAGAGCCCGGACGACAAGGAGATGCTGGCGGACGCGCAGGAGGCCGCGAAGCAGGCCGCCAACGCGATCGCCCAGGCGAACAAGTAAGCACATATCCGCACGCGGGCGTACCACTCGGGTAACGCCTGCGTCCCTCCCGGCACCCGGCTCGACGGGTGTGCCAGGCTAGGCGCGCCAGTCAGCCGAGTGCGGGGAGGGATCGCGGGTGGCCGCGATGCGTTTGAGTCGTACGCACCGAATACTGATCGGCGTGGTCGTCGCGGGCGCGATGGTGATCGCCGCGATCGGCTTCGCCGGTTCGTACTCGGCGGTCCGCGCCCTCGCCGAGAAGAAGGGCTTCGGCTCCTTCTCGTACGTCTTCCCCATCGGCATCGACGCGGGGATCGTCGTCCTCCTGGCGCTGGACCTGCTGCTGACCTGGATCCGGATCCCCTTCCCGCTGCTGCGCCAGACCGCCTGGCTGCTGACGGCCGCGACGATCGCCTTCAACGGCGCGGCGGCCTGGCCCGACCCGCTCGGCGTCGGCATGCACGCGGTGATCCCGGTCCTCTTCGTCGTCTCCGTCGAGGCCGCGCGGCACGCGGTCGGCCGGATCGCCGACCTCACCGCCGACAAGCACATGGAGGGCGTCCGGCTCTCCCGCTGGCTCCTCGCCTTCCCCTCGACCTTCCGGCTGTGGCGCCGGATGAAGCTGTGGGAGCTGCGCTCGTACGAGCAGGTGATCAAGCTGGAGCAGGACCGGCTGGTGTACCAGGCGCGGCTGCGGTCCCGGTACGGGCGCGCGTGGCGGCGCAAGGCACCGGTGGAGTCGCTGATGCCGCTGCGGCTGGCGCGTTACGGGGTACCGCTCGCGGAGACCGCCCCGGCCGGCCTCACGGCGGCGGGGATCGCTCCCGTAGGCGAGGTGGTCCGCGAGCCGGTACGCCCGGAGCTGGACGCGACGGCCCGGGAGCACCCGGTGGCCCGGGAGCATCCCACGCCGACCGAGCCGGTCGCCCCGGTCGCCCCGGTCGATCCGGTCGATCCGGTCCCCGCGATCGACCCGGTACCGGACCCGGAGACCGCCCCCGCGATCACCGTTCCCGTGGCCCCCGGACGCAGCCGTCCGCTCGGTGGATCGGGGTCCCCGCTTCCGTACGCCGAGCCCGCGGCTCCCGAACCCGAGCCCGTGTACGACGCGCCGGAGCCGCCCGTCGAGGCGCTCCCCGAGGGACTCTCCCGCGACGAGCAGTTCTACGTCGCGTTCCGCTCGTACGTGACGGAGAAGGACGGGACCTTCCCGGACGCCCACCAGTTCGCGCGCTACCTGCTCAACAACTACGGCGTCACGGGCCGGGACGGCACCGGCTCGCTCAGCGAGAACTACCTGCGGACGTACGTACGCGACTTCCGCGCGCGCTTCCGTCAGGAGATGGAGAGCGAGCACATCGCCTGAGCATGACCAGGGGCCCGGCCGCGCCGTGCGCGCCCGGGCCCCTGACGGAGTGCGGTGACCGCTTACGCGCCCAGCAGCTTGCGCACCCGGTCCGCGCCGACGGCGAGGAGCAGGGTGGGCAGGCGCGGGCCGGTCTCGCGGCTGACCAGCAGGCGGTACAGCAGCGCGAAGAACGTCCGCTGGGCGACCTTGATCTCCGGCGGCAGTTCCTTCGCCGTGGCGTCGGCGGAGAAGCCCGCCTGGACCTTCGGCACGCCGTAGACCAGGTGCGTCAGGCCGTCGAGCGACCAGTGCTCGTCCAGCCCGTCCAGCAGCAGCCGGAGCGACTCGCGCGCCTGGTCGTCCAGGGACGCCAGCAGCTCGGTGTCCGGCTCGTCGCGGACGATCGTGCGCTGCTCGGCCGGCACCTGGTGGGTGATCCAGTGCTCGGCGCGGTCCAGCCGCGGCCGGACCTCGTCCAGCGAGGTGACCGGCTTCTCCGGGTCCAGCTCGGTCAGGATCCGGAGGGTCTGCTCGTCGTGGCCGGCCGTGACGTCCACGACCGAGGCGAGCGTGCGGTACGGCAGCGGGCGCGGCGTGCGCGGCAGGTCACCGGCGGCGGTGCGCACCGCGCGGGTGTACGCGGCCGCGTCGGCCGGCAGCACCGACCCGTCGGCGACCTTGGACTCCAGCTTGTCCCACTCGTCGTACAGCCGCTGGATCTCCTGGTCGAAGGCGATCTTGAACGACTGGTTGGGCTTGCGGCGCGCGTACAGCCAGCGCAGCAGCGGCGCCTCCATGATCTCCAGCGCGTCGGCCGGGGTGGGCACGCCGCCCTTGGAGGAGGACATCTTCGCCATGCCGCTGATGCCGACGAAGGCGTACATCGGACCGATGGGCTGCGCGCCCGCGAAGATCTCGCGCACGATCTGGCCGCCGACGACGAAGGACGAGCCCGGCGAGGAGTGGTCCACGCCGCTGGGCTCGAAGATCACGCCCTCGAACGCCCAGCGCATCGGCCAGTCGACCTTCCACACCAGCTTGCCGTGGTCGAACTCGTTCAGCGCCACGGTCTCGCGGTGCCCGCAGGCGGTGCACTCGTACGCCAGCTCCGTGGTCTCGTCGTCGTAGGACGTGACCGTGGTGAGGTCCTTGTTGCAGACCGTGCAGTACGGCTTGTACGGGAAGTACCCGGCGCCGCCCGCGCTGCCGTCGTCCTCGGCCGCAGCGCCAGAGCCCTCGGCTGCCTCCAGCTCCGCCTCGTCGACCGGCTTCTGCGACTTCTTCGGCCCGGCCTTCGGCTTGGTGCGGTACTGCTCGAGGATGCCGTCGATCCCGCCGCGGTGCTTCATGGCGTGCAGGATCTGCTCGCGGTACGCGCCCGAGGTGTACTGCGCGGTCTGGCTGATGCCCTTGTACTCCACGCCCAGCTCGGCCAGGGACTGCTCCATGGCGGCCTTGAAGTGCTCGGCCCAGCTGCCGTACGCGCTGCCGGGCGGCGCCGGCACGGCGGTCAGCGGCTTGCCGATGTGCTCCGACCAGGACTCGTCGACGCCGGGGATGCCGGCGGGCACCTTGCGGTACCGGTCGTAGTCGTCCCAGGACAGGATGTGCACGCACTCCAGGCCCCGGCGGCGGATCTCGTCCGCGACCAGGTGCGGGGTCATGACCTCGCGGAGGTTGCCGAGGTGGATCGGGCCGGAGGGGGACAGGCCGGAGGCGACCACGACCGGTTTGCCAGGCGCGCGACGCTCCGACTCGGCGATGACCTCATCCGCATAGCGGGAGACCCAGTCGGCTGTCTCGGTGCTCTGAGCCACGGTCGGCCCTTCCTCTTGATCCTCTGCGCTTCGCTTGGTCGCCGGGCCCGTACTCATGAACCTGGCCGTTCCATTCTCCCAGACGAAAAACCCATGGAAGCGCCGTGGGATACTGACTGGCAAACCCTTTCCCGCTCACCACTCCGACGGAACGGCAGCACTCCATGGCTTCGGTCCCTTCTCTCGCCGCTACGGTCAACCAGCGCGTCTCCGACGCCCTCTCGGCAGCCCTGCCGGAGGCCGGCGCCGCCGACCCGCTGCTGCGCCGAAGTGACCGGGCCGACTTCCAGGCCAACGGAATGCTGGCGCTCGCGAAGAAGCTCAAGGGGAACCCGCGGGAGCTGGCCTCGCAGGTCGTCGAGCGGATCACGGCCCCCGAGCTGATCAAGGACATCGAGGTCTCCGGGCCCGGCTTCCTCAACGTCACGCTCACCGACACGGCCATCGTGCAGACGCTGGCCGCGCGGGCCGCCGACGGCGACCGCCTCGGCGTGCCTGTGAAGGACGAGCCGGGCGTCACGGTCGTCGACTACGCCCAGCCGAACGTGGCGAAGGAGATGCACGTCGGCCACCTGCGCTCCGCGGTGATCGGCGACGCGCTGCGCGGCATGCTCGACTTCACCGGCGAGCAGACGATCGGCCGGCACCACATCGGCGACTGGGGCACCCAGTTCGGCATGCTCATCCAGTACCTGATCGAGCACCCCGGCGAGCTGGCCCCGGCCGACGAGGTCGACGGCGAGCAGGCCATGTCGAACCTCAACCGGATCTACAAGGCCTCGCGCGCGGTCTTCGACGCGGACGAGGACTTCAAGGAGCGCGCCCGCAAGCGGGTCGTCGCCCTCCAGTCCGGCGACAAGGAGACCCTGGACCTCTGGCAGCGGTTCGTGGACGAGTCGAAGGTCTACTTCTACTCCGTCTTCGAGAAGCTGGACATGGACATCCGCGACGAGGAGATCGTCGGCGAGTCCGCGTACAACGACATGATGGCCGAGACGGCCCGGCTCCTGGAGGAGTCCGGCGTCGCGGTCCGCTCCGAGGGCGCCCTCGTCGTCTTCTTCGACGACATCAAGGGCAAGGACGACAAGCCGGTCCCGCTGATCGTGCAGAAGGCGGACGGCGGCTTCGGCTACGCCGCCTCCGACCTGTCCGCGATCCGGAACCGCGTGCTCGACCTGCGGGCGACGTCGCTCCTGTACGTCGTGGACGTGCGCCAGTCGCTGCACTTCAAGATGGTCTTCGAGACGGCGCGGCGCGCGGGCTGGCTGAGCGACGACGTCGCCGCGCACAACATGGCCTACGGCACGGTGCTCGGCGCGGACGGCAAGCCGTTCAAGACGCGTGGGGGCGAGACCGTACGCCTTGAGGACCTGCTGGACGAGGCGGTGCAGCGCGCCGCCGAGGTCGTGCGCGAGAAGGCCCGGGACCTCACCGAGGACGAGATCCAGGAGCGGGCCGCGCAGGTCGGCATCGGCGCGGTGAAGTACGCGGACCTGTCCACGTCGCCCAGCCGTGACTACAAGTTCGACCTCGACCAGATGGTCTCCCTCAACGGCGACACGTCCGTGTACATCCAGTACGCGCACGCCCGCATCAAGTCCATCCTCCGCAAGGCCGGCGACGCGAAGCCGGCCGCGCACGCGGAGCTGGCGCTCGCCCCGGCGGAGCGGGCGCTGGGCCTGCACCTGGACGCCTTCGGCGACACGGTCTTCGAGGCCGCGGCCGAGTACGCCCCCCACAAGCTCACGGCGTACCTCTACCAGCTCGCGTCCCTGTACACGACCTTCTACGACCAGTGCCACGTGCTGAGCGACGACAACCCGGCGGAGGTCGTCGAAAACCGCCTCTTCCTCTGCGACCTCACCGCCCGCACGCTCCACCGGGGCATGTCCCTCCTGGGCATCCGGACGCCCGAGCGGCTCTAGCCGACCCGCACACCGTCCGGTGGCCGTCACCCCACGGGGGTGGCGGCCACCGCCGCGTCCAGCTCGCACCAGGCGATCTTGCCGGGGTCCCGCTCCGCGACGCCCCACTTGTCTGCGACGGCCTCGACGAGGAGGAGGCCGCGCCCCCGCTCGGCCCCGGCCTCCGCCGGGTCGGCGACGCGTGGGCGGCCAGGGCCCGAGTCGTGCACCTCGATCCGTACGGGGCCGCCCTCTCCGGACCGGTAGAGCCGGAGCAGGAACCCGCGCCCCGGGGGTACGCCGTGCCGCACGGCATTGGTCGCCAGCTCGCTCACGCACAGCAACGCATCATCGGTACGCGCCCCCAGCCCCCAGTCGTCGAAGGCGCGGCGCGCGAACTCCCGCGCGGCGGGCACGGACCTGCGGTCACGCGAGTAGAACCGCTCCCGGAAAAGATCCTCATTCACGCCGCACAGGTTGCTCTCCGTAACTACGCTGGAGCAGTCCGTCAGCCCGTACAGATTCGCTGTACGGGTCCCGCGCGCGTGACGCCCGGAAAATGGTGGGAGTGGGTCCCCATGCAGCCCCGGAATCATCCCAGTCGCAGGAAGAGCGCGACAACGCTGCGCCTCGTTGGCGCCCAACTGGCCCTGTTCCGCCGCCTGTCCGGCCTCACGCAGCGGGAACTGAGCGACCGCCTGAACGTCGGCGAGGAGACGATCGCGTCGATCGAGCAGGGCCGGCGCCCGTTGAAGCCGGATCTCGCCGATCGGATCGACTTGGAGTTGGGGACGCGGGGTGTCCTGTCGGTGGCCGTCGAGTACATGCCGGAGATCGAGAAATTCCCGGTGTGGGCGGCGGAGTACATGGATCACGAACGGGAAGCGATCAGCCTTTCCTGGTACGAGATCCTCGTGGTTCCGGGCCTGCTCCAGACCCCGCGGTACGCCCAGGCCGTCTTCCGCAGCAGGGTGCCCATCCTCAGCGAAGAGGAGATCGACAAGCAGGTCGCGGCACGCATCGAGCGCCAGGAAATCCTCAAGCGGAAGCAGCCACCTGTGACCAGCTTCGTCATCTCCGAGGCCATGCTGATGGACCGGCTCGGCGGCGACAGCGTCTACGCGGAACAGCTACGGCACTTGCGCCAATGCGCCGATCTGCCCGGTCTGTCGCTCCAGATCATGCCGTTTGGCGTCGACGCCCACGCCGCTCTCGACGGCCCATTCATCCTCCTGGAGACCCCCGACCACCAGCACCTCGCCTACGCCGAAACGCAACGCGGCAGCCAATTCGTCTCCCACCCGGACGAGGTCAGCATCCTGACCATGAAGTATGCGATGCTGCGAGCACAGGCCCTCAACCCCAGGGAAAGCAAAGGCCTGTTGGACCGGTTGCTAGGAGACCTATGAACGCCGCACTGAAGTGGTTCAAGTCCAGCTACAGCGGCAGCGAAGGTGGCGCCTGCGTCGAGGTCGCCACCACGCCCACCACCATCCACATCCGCGACTCCAAAGACCCCGACGGGCCCCAGCTCGCGGTCACGCCGGAGGCCTGGGCCGCGTTTGCTGCGTTTGCTGCTGCTTAAGCCGCGGAGGACACTTGAGGTGTGAAAAGAGGTGGTGTCATGCGCAAGATGGTCGACTGCCGGGATGCCCCAAGCGAGATGAACTGCACCCTTGCCATCTCAGGTGAAGAGGACGAAGTGGTCCGTGCTGCCGCTGAGCACGCGGTGTCCGTGCACGGACACACGGACAGCCCGGAGCTCCGGGATCAGATCAGGTCCTTCCTGAAGGACGAGGTACCGCAGCACGCCTGATCTGCGAAAAGCCGTGAGCCCCCGCGTCCAGAGGACGGCGAGGGCTCACAGAGAACGCAGCGCGCGCGGTCAGAGACGGCGCGCGACCTCCGTCGCCCAGTACGTCAGGATGTTCTGGGCTCCCGCGCGCTTGATGCCGGTCAGGGACTCCAGAATCGCCGCGTCGCGGTCGATCCAGCCCTTTTCCGCCGCGGCTTCGATCATCGAGTACTCGCCGGAGATCTGGTACGCCGCGACCGGTACGTCCACCGACTCCGCGACATCCCGCAGGATGTCGAGGTACGGCATGGCCGGCTTGACCATGACCATGTCCGCGCCCTCTTCGAGGTCGAGGGCCAGCTCGCGCAGCGATTCGCGGGCGTTGGCGCCGTCCTGCTGGTAGGTCTTGCGGTCGCCCTTCAGCGAAGAACCCACCGCTTCGCGGAACGGGCCGTAGAAGGCCGAGGCGTACTTCGCTGTGTAGGCGAGGATCGAGACATCCGCGTGGCCCGCGCCGTCCAGCGCCTCGCGGATCACGCGGACCTGGCCGTCCATCATGCCGCTGGGGGCGACCGTGTGGGCGCCCGCGTCGGCCTGGACGCGGGCCATCTCCGCGTACCGCTCCAGCGTGGCGTCGTTGTCGACCCGGCCGTCCGGCGTCAGGACGCCACAGTGGCCGTGGTCGGTGAACTCGTCCAGGCAGAGGTCCGACATGATCACCAGGTCGTCGCCGACCTCGGAGCGTACGTCCCGGAGCGCCTGCTGGAGGATGCCGTCCGGGTCCGTGCCCACCGTGCCCGCGGCGTCCTTCTTGGACTCCTCGGGGACGCCGAAGAGCATGATCCCGGAGACGCCCGCGGCGACCGCTTCGGCGGCGGCCTTCCGCAGGGTGTCGCGGGTGTGCTGGACGACGCCCGGCATCGAGCCGATCGGCACCGGCTCGGAGATCCCCTCGCGGACGAACGCGGGGAGGATCAGGTCCGCCGGGTGGAGACGGGTCTCGGCGACCATGCGGCGCATGGCGGGCGTGGTGCGCAGCCGGCGGGGCCGCGCACCAGGGAAACGTCCGTACGAGGTGCTGGTGCTCAACGTGCTCAACTGCGGGCCCTCCTGCGCGATCCGGGACGGCGCTCGCTCGGACGGGTGACCGGGTCACCGGCCTCGACCGCGGCGGCACGCCGGGCCGTTCCGAAGTCCGCGAGCGCTTCGGCCAACTTGTGCACCGAGGGTTCGGGCGACATGACGTCCACGCGCAGCCCGTGCTCCTCGGCGGTCTTCGCGGTGGCCGGGCCGATACAGGCGATCACGGTCACGTTGTGCGGCTTGCCGGCGATGCCGACGAGGTTCCGCACCGTCGAAGACGAGGTGAAAAGTACCGCGTCGAAGCCGCCGCCCTTGATCGCCTCGCGGGTCGTGGCGGGCGGCGGGGACGCCCGTACGGTCCGGTAGGCCGTGACGTCGTCGACCTCCCAGCCCAGGTCGATCAGGCCCGCCACCAGGGTCTCGGTGGCGATGTCGGCGCGGGGGAGGAAGACGCGGTCGATCGGGTCGAAGACCGGGTCGTACGGCGGCCAGTCCTCCAGGAGACCGGCGGCGGACTGCTCACCGCTCGGGACCAGGTCCGGCTTCACGCCGAAGGCGATGAGCGCCTTGGCGGTCTGCTCGCCGACGGCCGCGACCTTGATGCCCGCGAAGGCGCGCGCGTCCAGGCCGTACTCCTCGAACTTCTCG
Organism: Streptomyces sp. NPDC026301; assembly: GCF_055567935.1. Classification (NCBI taxonomy): domain Bacteria; kingdom Bacillati; phylum Actinomycetota; class Actinomycetes; order Kitasatosporales; family Streptomycetaceae; genus Streptomyces; species Streptomyces sp. NPDC026301. The sequence goes on from NZ_JBVHPN010000024.1 coordinate 67,685, forward strand.
CGGACGGCCTTCACCGCGTTGACGGAGGTGAAGGCGATCCACTCGTACCGCCCGGTGACCAGGCCCTTGACCGCGCGCTCCATCTGCTGCGGCGTGCGCGGCGGCTCGACGGCGATCGTCGGGACCTCGTGCGGCACGGCGCCGTACGAGACGAGCTGGTCGGAGAGCGAGGCGGCCTGCTCCTTCGTCCGCGGCACGAGCACCTTCCAGCCGAACAGCGGCTTGGACTCGAACCAGGAGAGCTGGTCCCGCTGCGCGGCGGCGCTGCGCTCGCCGACCACGGCTATGACCGGCTGGCCGCCGTCCGCCGAGGGCAGCACCTTGGCGGCCTTCAGCGTCTGCGCGATGGTGCCGAGGGTGGCGGTCCAGGTGCGCTGCTTGGTGGTCGTACCGGCGATGGTGACGGTCAGCGGGGTGTCGGGCTTGCGGCCCGCCGCGACCAGTTCGCCGGCGGCAGCGGCCACCGAGTCGAGGGTGGTGGAGACGACCGCGGTGGCGTCGCTGGCGCCGACCTCGGACCAGCAGCGGTCGTCGGCCGTACGGGCGTCCACGAAGCGGACGTCCGTGCCCTGCGCGTCGCGCAGCGGCACGCCGGCGTAGGCCGGCACGCCGACCGCCGCGGCGATGCCCGGCACGACCTCGAAGCCGATGCCCTCGGAGGCGCAGGCCAGCATCTCCTCGGCGACATTGGCGTCCAGGCCGGGGTCTCCGGACACGGCACGCACGACCCGCTTGCCGGTGCGTGCGGCCCCCATGACAAGATTGGTCGTGTCCCGAAGCGTGGGCACATCGGCGGGGATTGACGCCTCGTCAGCTGCGGCCTGCAGCGGTGTGTCCACGTTCGCCCGGGCATGCGTGCGGACGACGTCGAGCACCTGCGGGTCTGCGATCAGCACGTCCGCGTGGGACAGCGCCTCAACGGCGCGCAGTGTGAGCAGGCCCGGATCTCCCGGCCCGGCACCGAGGAAGGTGACCTGGCCGGCGGCGGGGTGGTTTGGGGCGGTGGGGTTCAAAGTGCTCGCTCCCCCATAAGACCGGCCGCACCCTTGGCGAGCATCTCGGCGGCGAGCTCACGGCCCATGGTCGCCGGTACAGAAACGTCGTCGCGGGAGGTGGGTACGTGTCCGGTGGTGGACAGCTGCACCAGCGTGCTGCCGTCGGTCGTGCCGACGACGCCACGCAGGCGCATTTCGGTGACAGCCCGTTCGCCGGCCTGGAAATCGGCCAGCGCACCCACAGGTGCGGAGCAGCCGGCCTCCAGGGCGGCGAGCAGGGAACGCTCGGCGGTCACGGCGGCCCGGGTCAACGGGTCGTCGAGCTCGGCGAGCCGGGCGGCGAGGTGCTCGTGGTTCGCGGCGCACTCCACCGCCAGTGCCCCCTGGCCGGGGGCGGGCAAAACTACGTCCGGCGAGAGGAGCTCCGTCGCCTCGCCGATGCGGCCGAGGCGGTTGAGCCCGGCAGCGGCCAGTACGACCGCGTCCAGCTCGCCGTTCTCGACGTACCCGATGCGGGTGTCGATGTTGCCGCGGATCGGCACGGTCTCGATGCGCCGGCCCAGCGACCGCGCCCAGGCGTTCAGCTGCGCCATGCGGCGCGGCGAGCCGGTACCGACCCGCGCCCCGTCGGGGAGCTGCTCGAACGTCAGGCCGTCGCGGGCTATCAGCGCGTCCCGGGAGTCCTCGCGGACCGGTATCGCGGCGAGGGTCAGCCCCTCGGGCTGCGCGGTCGGCAGGTCCTTGAGCGAGTGGACGGCGAAGTCGATCTCGTCGGCGAGCAGCGCGTCGCGCAGCGCCGAGACAAAGACGCCCGTACCGCCGATCTGCGCCAGGTGCTCGCGCGAGACATCGCCGTACGTGGTGATCTCCACCAGCTCGACGGGCCGCCCGGTGACCTGGCGGACCGCCTCGGCGACGAGTCCGGACTGGGCCATGGCGAGTTTGCTGCGCCGTGTGCCGAGTCGCAATGCGTGATGCGTCATGAGCGCTGCTCCCGTGCTGTGTCGTGCCTGTCCGCGCGCGTGTCGGCCCGGCTGACGGCGGCGACCGTCTGGGGGTCGAGGTCGAAGAGTTTGGTCAGCGCGTCGGCGTACCCGGCGCCGCCGGGCTCGCTGGCGAGCTGCTTGACCCGCACGGTGGGCGCGTGCAGAAGCTTGTCGACGACCCGGCGCACGGTCTGGTTGATCTCCGCGCGCTGCTTGTCGTCCAGGTCGGGCAGGCGGCCGTCCAGCCGCGCGATCTCGGCGGCGACCACGTCGGCGGCCATGGTGCGCAAGGCGACCACGGTCGGGGTGATCGTCGCGGCGCGCTGGGCCGCGCCGAAGGCCGCGACCTCCTCGGACACGATGGTGCGCACCTGGTCCACGTCGGACGCCATGGGGGCGTCGGCGGACGCGTCGGCCAGGGATTCGATGTCGACGAGGTGCACGCCCTCGATCCGGTGGGCCGCGCCGTCGATGTCGCGCGGCATCGCCAGGTCGAGCAGGGCCAGTTCCCGGTCCTTACGGCCCTCGGCGGCCGCCGCGACCGCCTCGCCGGTGAGGACGAGCCCGGTCGCCCCCGTACACGAGATCGCGATGTCGGCGGCGGCCAGCTCGGCCGGTACCTCGGACATCGGGACGGCGCGGGCCACCAGGCCGTGCGCGCGCCCGGGGCTGCCCGGCTCGGTGAGGATCTCGGTGAGGCGCTCGGCGCGCTCCAGGGTGCGGTTGGCGACGGCCAGTTCGCTGACGCCCGAGCGCGCGAGGGTGGCCGCGGCCAGCGAGGACATCGAGCCCGCGCCGATCACCAGGGCGCGCTTGCCGCGGGCCCAGGCGTCCACGCCCGGGGTGCCGAGCGGGGCGGTGGCGTCCGGTACGGCGTCGTCGACGAGGACGCAGTGCGCGTCGTGACCGCCGGCCGCGCCCGCCAGCTGCTCCAGGCCGAAGGTGACCAGGGACTGGCCGGCCTTGTCGATGCCGGTCTCGCTGTGCGCACGCTTGCCGACCCGCAGGGCCTGCTGGAAGAGGTCGTTCAGCAGCCGCCCTGCGGTGTGCTGGTCCTGCGCGAGGGCGAGCGCGTCCTTGATCTGGCCGAGGATCTGGCCCTCGCCGACGACCATGGAGTCCAGGCCGCAGGCCACGGACAGCAGGTGGTGGACGGCGCGGTCCTCGTAGTGGACGTAGAGGTACGGCGTGAGCTCGTCCAGGCTGACACCGCTGTGCTGGGCGAGCAGCGTGGACAGCTCGGCGACACCGGCGTGGAACTTGTCCACGTCGGCGTAGAGCTCGATGCGGTTGCAGGTGGAGAGCACGGCCGACTCGGCGGCGGGCTCGGCCGAGATGACGTCCTGCAGCAGCTTGCCGCGGGAGTCGGGGGCCAGTGCGGCCCGCTCCAGGATGCTGACCGGTGCACTGCGGTGCGAAAGGCCGACAACGAGGACGCTCATGCCGGCATCACGGCGGGTACGTCCCCGTCGGGTCCCTTGCGGTCGTCATCGGAATCGGCGGCGTCGGTGCCGTCCGTGCGCGTCGCGCGGACCGGCGGGGCCACCGGCTGTGCGGCGTCCTGGCTGCTGGCCTCCTCGCCGGCCTTGCGCTGCTCGTGGAAGGCGAGGATCTGCAGCTCTATCGACAGGTCGACCTTGCGCACGTCGACCCCTTCGGGGACGGACAGCACGGTCGGCGCGAAGTTCAGGATGGAGGTGACACCGGCGGCGACGAGGCGCTCGCAGACCTGCTGGGCCGCGCCCGCGGGGGTCGCGATCACGCCGATCGAGACGCCGTTGTCGGTGATGATCTTTTCGAGCTCGTCGGTGTGCTGGACGGCGATGCCCGCGACGGGCTTGCCGGCCATGGCCGGGTCGGCGTCGATCAGGGCCGCGACGCGGAAGCCGCGGGAGGCGAAGCCACCGTAGTTGGCGAGCGCGGCGCCGAGGTTACCGATACCGACGATCACAACCGGCCAGTCCTGCGTGAGGCCGAGCTCCCGGGAGATCTGGTAGACGAGGTACTCCACGTCGTAGCCCACACCACGGGTGCCGTAGGAGCCCAGGTACGAGAAGTCCTTGCGCAGCTTGGCGGAATTGACCCCCGCAGCGGCGGCCAGCTCCTCGGAGGAGACCGTGGGGACCGAACGCTCGGAGAGCGCGGTCAGCGCACGCAGATACAGCGGAAGCCGGGCGACGGTGGCCTCGGGGATCCCTCGGCTTCGGGTCGCCGGTCGGTGAGTTCGGCCAGTTGCCACGGTGCTCCTGCGGGTAGAGCGGGGCTTTGGACGGCCAAATGTCTCAAGACCGCCCTGTCGATAGCAGGCTATGTCTTTGTGAACGCGTGCACAAAGATGGTGTCCGCTTTGTCCCGTCAACGTGACCGGTGTCACGCACTTATTGCGGCAATTCGCGGAACCGCATCCCGCGTCACTCCGTTCACACGCTTCGCGTGCATAACGCAGGAACGTGAACGGGAACACGCCGCCACTCTCCTTGCCGTTTTGCCCCCGTACACCGCCGAATCGCCCATCGATGGTAAGGGAAACCACCTCCTCCGCCGAAGGCTCGTGACGGCCGTCATAAGCGTTCTCGGCCTGGTGGCACGGGTACGGACGGACCCGGCAGGGGCACAATGGCGGCATGGCCCCGCTCCTCCGCCGCACCCCGCGCAAGAACCCCGCCGACCGCACGGTCACGCTCATCGGCAAGCCGGGGTGCCATTTGTGCGACGACGCACAGAAGGTGATCGAGGCGGTCTGCGCCGAGACCGGCGCCGCCTGGGAGAAGCAGGACATCACCGAGGACGAAGAGCTTTACCGCAAATACTGGGAGCAGATTCCGGTCATCCTCGTCGACGGCGCGCAGCACGACTTCTGGCGCGTCGACCCGCAGCGGCTGCGCAAGGCGCTGGGCGCCTGAGGGCACACACAGCGAGCCGTACACAGGCGTACACAGAGCCCGTGGCCGGAGCGCGCCGACGCCACGCGGCGTGGCCGTAACGCGACCGTCGGCAGCCCCGTACCTGCCTGACATGCGTGCGTAACCAGGGGCACCGAACAAACTGGCTATGCTCGCCGTATGGCCGACCCGTCGCCCGAGCACCGCCCCGGCACGAGCCCCTTCAGTGCGTCCCTCGTCACGGGCATTCCGTCCCTTGTGACGGGGTGGTTCACCCGTCACCGACGCCCCGCCACCGCGCGCAGCGTGCTGGCCGGCGAGGCGGCGGCCGAGGCCGCCCGCAAGAGCTCCCAGGAAGCCGAGGCACAGGCCGCCGCCGAAGCCGCCGCCGCGGCCGCCGACAGCGAAGCCGAGGACGCCGAGCCGGACTTCCCGGTCGTCGGCGACGACAAAGCGGCCGCCTTCTTCGACCTCGACAACACCGTCATGCAGGGCGCCGCGATCTACCACTTCGGGCGCGGCCTCTACAAGCGGCACTTCTTCCACAAGCGCGACCTCGCCCGCTTCGTGTGGCAGCAGGCGTACTTCCGGCTGGCCGGCTCGGAGAACCCCGAGCACATGGAGGACGTGCGCAACAGCGCGCTCTCCATCGTCAAGGGCCACCGCGTCTCCGAGCTGATGACCATAGGCGAGGAGATCTACGACGAGTACATGGCCGAGCGCGTCTGGCCCGGCACCCGCGCGCTCGCCCAGGCCCACCTGGACGCGGGCCAGAAGGTCTGGCTGGTCACCGCGGCCCCCGTGGAGACCGCCACGATCATCGCCCGCCGGCTCGGCCTGACCGGCGCGCTCGGCACGGTCGCCGAATCCGTCGGCGGGGTCTACACCGGCAAGCTGGTCGGCGAGCCGCTGCACGGGCCCGCCAAGGCCGAGGCCGTACGGGCGCTGGCCATGGCCGAGGGGCTGGACCTGTCGCGCTGCGCCGCGTACAGCGACTCCGCCAACGACATCCCGATGCTCTCGCTCGTCGGCCACCCCTACGCGATCAACCCCGACACCCGGCTGCGCAAGCACGCGCGCGAGCAGGGCTGGCGGCTGCGCGACTACCGGACGGGCCGCAAGGCCGCCAAGATCGGCATTCCGGCGGCGGCCGGGGTGGGCGCGGTGGCGGGCGGCGCGGCGGCCGCGGTGGCCCTGCAGCGCCGGCGCCGATAGCCGCAGGGCCTTATAACCGGAAGCTCGCCCAACTTCCAGTGGTGGGGTACGCGTTACACACCGTCACCGAAAGGGCGGGGAACGCGCCGCCCACCGATGATCACATCGACGGCGCGCGGCAGTTTTTTCGCGCTGCCCTTCGCAGCGCCACCCCTGAGGGTGCTCCCACGCGCCCCGTACGAACACGCGTACCGCTGTGTGCAGGGCAAACCTTCTTCATACCCCACCGGTCCGCGCTCAGTCGCACGACGCCCGGTGCGCCACAACACGCCCTCCAACCAGGCAGATCACGTCACTTTCCGATCAATACCTGTTCAACATCTGATACTTGATCGACCAGAAATACGTAACAGACCAGACGGAATCGACGATTTGAGCAACTGGGTGTAGCGCTGCCTGTACGAAGCGTTATTCTCCTCAGACGCAAACCGGAACCCATAAGCCCCTACCGCGGGTGAACGGTCCCGCACTGCACGTGATGGAAGCTCTGCCTCTGGGAGTCCCGTGTACCCACACGTCGGGGTTGACGCCTCGGGCCTGGCTACGCTGCGTACGACGCTCGTCGACCACCTGCGCAGTTTTGTCCCCACCGCGTACGCCGTCCCCGCCCTCGCCACACCCGCCCCTGCCGCAGGACCCGCCAGCGCCTGCTACGCCCTGGCGGACGCCAGGACCGCCGTCGGCGCGCGGTCCGCGGGCAGCCGTACGCGCCGCGGCGGCACGACCACAGCCCGCCGCCCCGCCGACAGCGACAGCCGCCGCATGATGGAGCTCGTCGAGCGCGCCCAGGCGGGCGAGGCCGACGCGTTCGGCCGCCTCTACGACCAGTACGCCGACACGGTCTACCGGTACATCTACTACCGCGTCGGCGGCCGGGCCACCGCCGAGGACCTGACCAGTGAGACGTTCCTGCGCGCGCTGCGCCGGATCGGCACCTTCACCTGGCAGGGCCGGGACTTCGGAGCCTGGCTGGTGACCATCGCGCGCAACCTCGTCGCCGACCACTTCAAGTCCTCGCGCTTCCGCCTGGAGGTGACCACGGGCGAGATGCTCGACGCCAACGAGGTCGAGCGCAGCCCCGAGGACTCGGTCCTCGAATCCCTGTCCAACGCCGCCCTCCTCGAAGCCGTCCGCAAACTCAACCCCCAACAGCAGGAATGCGTCACGCTCCGGTTCCTCCAAGGGCTGTCGGTCGCCGAGACCGCCCGCGTCATGGGCAAGAACGAAGGAGCGATCAAGACCCTCCAGTACCGCGCCGTCCGGACCCTCGCGCGGCTGCTGCCGGACGACGCCCGCTGACCCCTCCGCCGACGTCCGATCCCCTCCTTCGCGCCGCGCTCTCCCCGAACATCCGTCCCCCACACCACTCTTATTGTGGCGCCAAGCCCTGACCAGGCCATCACTTTCAGCCATCACGCGGTACCAGCCCGTCACATCATCGTGAGGGCGTAACCCGAGTACCTCGCCGCTCGTTGTGCGGAATGCAGGCTCCCTGCGGACACGCCATGCCCGCAGCCGCTCACTCGATCGAGTGGTTGCATGCAGGGCGTGCAGCCTTCCGGCCCTGCTGGATCGTCAAGCCAGTCCGGGGAGTCGAGCGGGATGATGAGAGGAGGTGCCGCCCGTGATCGCGAACGTATCGACGCACCGGCGGGCTCACGCCTTCGCCCAGGCTCTGGAGGACCAGGACCTCCAGGGCGCGGCCGATGAGCAGATCGACACACCGGGGCAGGAGCCGGCGGAGCCCGAAACGGCACGGCTGCTGGCAGTCGCCGGCGGCCTGGGGGAGCTCCCCAAGCCCACGCTGGACCCGGAAGCGCGCACGATCCAGCGCGCGCAGCTCATCGCCGCGATGGAGGCCGCTTTCGCCGAAGGCGGCGCACCCTCCGACGGCGCGAAGGTGCCCCAGCAGCGCGGCGTGCGAGGCGCGCACCGCGCCGCCAAGTCACTCGGCCGGCTGCGCCCGCGGTCCCGGCTGTCCAGGAGGCTCGCCGCCGGCGGGCTGACGTTCGGCGTGGCGGCCGGCGCGCTCAGCGGAGTGGCCGCCGCGAGCTCCGAGGCGCTGCCCGGCGATTCGCTCTACGGCCTCAAGCGCGGCATGGAGGACCTCAAGCTCGGCATGGCCGAGGACGACTCCGACCGCGGCCGGCTCTACCTCGACCAGGCGTCCAGCCGGATGCAGGAGGCGCGCCGGCTGATGGAGCGGCTCAGGGCCGGGCCACTGGAGCACGAGACCCTGTCCGAGGTGCGCAGGTCGCTGGCGGGCGTCACCCAGGACGCGGGCACGGGCCACCGCCTGCTGCACGACGCGTACGAGCGGGACGGGTCGCTCGGCGCCATCCAGGCGCTGGACTCCTTCACCGCCTCGCACCGCGAGGGCTGGGCACGGCTGCGCGACCGGCTGCCGGTGCAGCTCGCCGACGTCTCCCAGGACGTCAGCTCGGTCTTCGACGCCATAGACGAGGAGGTCGGGCCGCTGCGCCCGCTGCTGCCGAAGAAGGCGACGGACAAGGACGCCGGGCACGGCACCCCGTCCGCCTCGGGCAGCACGGCCGAGGACCACTCGGCGGCGCCGTCCCGCTCCGGCAGCCCGTCCGCGAGCGGCAAGAAGCACGACTCCCCCACGCCCCGCCCGTCCTCGTCCCCCTCCAAGGAGGACGGCCTGCTCGGCGGGAACACCGGCGGTCTGCTCGACCCGCCCGCCAAGGACAGCCCCTCCCCCTCCGACGGCGGGCACAAGAGCGACCACCCCGCCGAGCCCGACGTCACGATCCCGCCGCTGCTCCCGGACCTGCTCCCGGGCCTCGGCGTCGACGGCCGGGACGAGTAGCGGCGCGCGGCGATCGCCGCGCGCCTCCGCGGTCCGGCGGCGCCCGGTGTTCTTCCGGTCCTTCCCTCCAGAAGAACACCGGGCGCCGTCGCATGTGTACGTACGGGTCGGCCGGGCGGGTCGGCCGGCGGCGCTCAGGGCCCGACCCCGCCCGTACGCGGACTCTCAGTGCCCGCTCACCGGCCGCGCCGTATACGGCTGTTCGAGCCGACCGATCTCCTCGTCCGTGAGCCGGAGCTCCAGCGCGGCCAGCGCGTCGTCGAGGTGCCCCGCCTTCGAGGCGCCCACGATCGGCGCGGTCACCGGCCGCTGGTGCAGCAGCCAGGCGAGCGCGACCTGTGCCCGCGGCACGCCCCGCTCCGCCGCGATGGCGCCGACCGCCTCGACGATCTCCCGGTCGCCCTCCTGGTACAGCGTCTTGCCGAACTCATCGGTCTGCGCGCGGTGGCTGGTGGCGTCCCAGTCCCGGGTCAGCCGGCCGCGGGCGAGCGGGCTCCAGGGCAGTACGCCCACGCCCTGGTCCGCGCAGAGCGGCAGCATCTCGCGCTCCTCCTCGCGGTAGAGGAGGTTGTAGTGGTTCTGCATGGAGGCGAAGCGGGTCCAGCCGTGCCGCTCGGCGGTGTGCTGGGCCTTGGCGAACTGCCACGCGTACATGGAGCTGGCGCCGATGTACCGGGCCTTGCCCGCCTTCACCACGTCGTGCAGGGCCTCCATGGTCTCCTCGATGGGAGTGCGCGGGTCCCAGCGGTGGATCTGGTAGAGGTCGACGTAGTCGGTGCCGAGCCGGCGCAGGCTGTGGTCGATCTCGGTCATGATCGCCTTGCGGGACAGCCCCGCGCCGTTCGGGCCCGGCCGCATCCGGCCGTTGACCTTGGTCGCGAGCACGATCTCGTCGCGCCGGGCGAAGTCGGCGAGCGCCTTGCCGACGATCTCCTCGCTGGTCCCGTCGGAGTAGACATTCGCCGTGTCGAAGAAGTTGATCCCGGCCTCGACGGCCTGCCGGATCAGCGGGCGGGCCTGGTCCGCGTCGAGGGTCCAGGGGTGTGGGCCGCGGTCGGGGACGCCGTAGGTCATGCAGCCGAGGCAGAGTCGCGAGACGTCCAGGCCGGTGGAGCCGAGCTTCACGTACTGGGTGTTGGGCATGATCCGATTCTGTCGCGGGGGATGCCCCGACAGCACACGGGGCATCCCCCGCCACGGCCGTCACCCGGCCGTCACGGCCTCAGAAGAACACCGAACGCCGTTGCACGAGCAGCTTGTAGAGCGTGTGCTGAATCGTTTCGCGCACCTGGTCGGTGAGGTTGAACATCAGCATCGGGTCGTCCGCCGCCTCCGCCGGATACCCGTCCGTCGGAATCGGCTCGCCGAACTGGATGGTCCACTTCGTCGGCAGCGGCACCGCGCCCAGCGGCCCCAGCCACGGGAACGTCGGCGTGATCGGGAAGTACGGGAAGCCGAGCAGCCGCGCCAGCGTCCTGGCGTTCCCGATCATCGGGTAGATCTCCTCCGCGCCCACGATCGAGCACGGCACGATCGGCACCCCGGACTTCAGCGCGGTCGAGACGAAGCCGCCGCGCCCGAAGCGCTGCAGCCGGTACCGGTCCGAGAAGGGCTTGCCGACGCCCTTGAAGCCCTCCGGCATCACGCCGACCACCTCGCCGCGCTCCAGCAGCCGCTCGGCGTCCTCCGTGCAGGCCAGCGTGTGCCCGGCCTTCCGCGCCAGCTCGTTGACCACCGGCAGCATGAAGACCAGATCGGCCGCCAGCAACCGCAGATGGCGGCCGGCCGGGTGCTCGTCGTGCACCGCCATCTGGAGCATCAGGCCGTCCAGCGGCAGCGTCCCGGAGTGGTTGGCGACGATCAGCGCCCCGCCCTTCTCGGGGATGTTCTCGACGCCCTTCACCTCGACCCGGAAGTACTTCTCGTACAGGGGCCGCAGCACGGACATCATGACCTGGTCGGTGAGCTCCTCGTCGTAACCGAAGTCGTCGACGTCGTACTCACCGGTCAGCCGTCTGCGCAGGAAGTTGAGGCCGCCGGCGAGCCGCTGCTCCCAGGACGCGCCCCGCTCCTCGGGCGCCGGCGCCTCCGGCTCCTCCTGGCGCGGCGGCGGTACGGGCGTCAGGGCCGCGTTACGCGCCGCGCCCGCCGCCCGCTTGGCCCTCCGCCGCGTGCGCGGCTCCTCGCCGAACGGGATGACCTTGGCGTCCGCCATCGTGGGTGAACTCCTCACTGGGTCTGGGCACTGGCTGCGGGCAGCAGCGCGGCGAGCCGGTCGACGGTACGGGAGACGGTCTCGGGCGGCAGCAGGCCGGGACCTCGGCTGCGGGCGAACTCCGCGAAGGTCTCGGCCGTGGTGTACGCCGGTTCGAACCCCAGTGTCTCGCGCATCTGGGTCGTCCGGACGACCCGGCCGTGCGTGAGCATCCGGATCTGCTCCGGCGAGAAGTCGGTGATGCCGAGCGAGCGCAGCATCGAGCCCGCCCAGGTGACCGTCGGCAGCAGCAGCGGCAGCGTGGGCCGGCCCAGCCGCCGCGAGCACTGCGAGAGCAGCAGCACGCCGTCGCCCGCGATGTTGAACGTGCCGCTGTTGAGCGTGCCCCTGCGGGGCTCGCCGGTCGCCAGGCGCAGCGCCTCGATGGCGTCCTCCTCGTGCACGAACTGCAGCCGCGGGTCGTACCCGAGGACGGTGGGCAGCACGGGCAGCGAGAAGTACTCCGCGAGCGGCGAGTCCGCGCACGGCCCGAGGATGTTGGCGAACCGCAGCACGCAGACCGCGACGTCGGGCCGGCGGCGGGCGAAGCCGCGTACGTACCCCTCGACCTCCACGACGTCCTTCGCGAAGCCGCCGCTGGGCAGCGACTTGGGGCTGGTCGTCTCGGTGAAGACCGCCGGGTCCCGGGGCGCGGAGCCGTACACACTCGCGGAGGACTTCACGACCAGTCGCTTGACGTGCGGTGCCTTCTGGCAGGCGCCCAGCAGCTGCATCGTGCCGATGACGTTGGTCTCCTTGACCGACGAGCGGCTGCCGCGGGAGCCGAGCGGGGTGCCGTTGATATCCATGTGCACGACCGTGTCCACGCCCGTTTCGGCGAGGACCTTGGCGATGGCCGGATGTCTGATGTCGGCCTTCAGGAACTCGGCGCCGCCGAGGTGGTGCTCGGGCGCCACGGCGTCGACGCCGATCACCCGGTCGACGTCGGGATCGCGCTGGAGCCGGCGTACGTAGCGGCCGCCCAGCTGACGTGCGGCTCCCGTGACGAGCACGACCTTGCCCAAGATCAGCCCTTCCTTCCCACCGTCGTCCCCCGCACGTCCCCGCACGTGCCGAGATGTGGCGGCCCACGCTATCCGGTCGGTGTTGCGGTGTGATGACTTGTGGACGGCCCCGGCCATCTTTCGGCCTGGTCCGGTCCTGGCGCCCGTCGCCGTCCTGATCCCTGATGCCGCCCTGACGCCGCCGCCTTGCGCCGAGTACCCGGCTTCCGGGCTTGTGTGCCCCCGAACGCACCGCAGCCCCCCACCGTGTGGTGGGGGGCTGCGGAATCGCGCTCAGCGCCGCTTACTTCTTGTTGCGACGCTGAACACGGGTGCGCTTGAGCAGCTTGCGGTGCTTCTTCTTAGCCATCCGCTTGCGCCGCTTCTTGATAACAGAGCCCACGACTACCCTCGCTCACTTCGAAATACTCGGTGCGGGGCGTCCGAGCCCACACTACCTACATCGGGCCAGCCTACCCGCCGCCGAGCGTACGGCGTAATCCGAGGGTCTTTCGTGGCCTCCGTCCGGCCTCACCAGGCCCGCAAAGGGACCTGTCGGGCCCCCGTCAGGCCGATTCCACCCCCACATAGGACTCGCGGAGGTAGTCGTGGACCGCCTGCTCCGGAACCCGGAACGACCTCCCCACTCGGATCGCGGGCAGATGACCGCTGTGCACCAAGCGGTACACGGTCATCTTCGACACTCGCATCACTGTGGCGACCTCCGCCACAGTAAGGAACACGACCTCATTCAGAGGCCTCTGGTCTGCAGCCATGACACACCTGGTCCTTCCGCACATGACGGGCACCGGCTTCCCCTCCGGTGACTCTTCGTCGCTATGCGCTCACTCCCCAGGTTAGGGGCGGGTGATGCGAGTGGGGAAGAGGAGTAGCCGTCGGCCGCCTACTGTGACAGACACGCTCGATTGAGTACATAGCGAGTAAGCGGTCGGTAGTAATCAGACCGCACAGCGTCATCAAGCGGAACTACGACGGACACCCGCCCCTCCGCCTGCCCGACGAACAGCGCCGGATCGTCAGTATCCGCCAGGCCGATGGCCTCAAAGCCCAGCTGACCTGCTCCGCAGACCCATCCGTGGTCCCCGATCACCAGCTCGGGAAGGGGTCCTGCGGCGTCTGCTGCAGCGCCGAGGGCCCTACGAACCGGGAGGGGGGAGTGCGTGTGCACCTCCGGCTCCCCGAGGTCTCCCCACACGCCGGGTTCGCGCATCCGCGCGACTCCCCGTACGTACGCAAGGTTGTACGTACGTACCCCAAACCGGGTCATTATGTCGATACTTGTGCCGTACGCAGGGGTGAGGACAGGGCATCCCGCCGCCGACAAAGCGTCTGCCAGGCCCCCGTAAAAGCCGGTGAGACGGTCCGGATGGCCCGTGCCGATCAGTACCGGCGAGCGCTCGCCGGCCGCCTCGCCGAGCCGGTCGGCGAACGCGTTCAGTGCCGCGACGGTCCGGTCCGGGTCGATCACATCCGTGCCAGAAATATGCGCAGGATCGGCCGAAACTCCGCACTGTTCTCCCATGAGCCCGAGCAGATCGCCGACGGACCAGTCCCCCGCGGGCTCCAGTCCGATGAGCGCCCGCGGGTCGCCGGCCGCGAAGAGGCGGTAGCGGTTCAGGCTCTTCTCCCGCGAGGTCGCGATCGACCCGGCGAGCCGTGCTTCGACCAGATGCGCCCGCAGCGCGCCACTGCTCAACACGCCGCCCATGGTGACGCCCGGACGACCGGTCCATGCCCTGACTGATGGGTAATCACACGTAAGGGGACCCTGCGCGGGCCCGTGGGCGCTCTCCAGCGGGGCCCGTGGGCGCTCTCTAGGGGAGCAGCCCGTGCGCCGGGAACACCGCGCGGCGAGTCGCCAGAATCGCCTGGTCCAGCCGGTCCGCCGGGTCGTACCCGCTGTCCGCGAAGTCCCGGAACACCGGCTCCCGCCCGTCCGTCATCCGCCGCGGCCCCTGCTGGCGCGTCAGCCGGTACACCTCCTGGCGCCACTCCTCCGGGATGTCCGTCGCCGGGTCCAGCGGCTGTCCGGCGGCGATCGCCACCAGGTGCGTCCAGGTCCGCGGCACCACGTCGACCACCGCGTAACCGCCGCCCCCGAGCGCTACCCAGCGCCCCTCGCAGTGCGCGTGCGCCAGCTGGTGACAGGTCTCGGCCACGGCGCGCTGCGCGTCCACGCTCACCGCCAAGTGCGCGAGCGGGTCCTCGAAGTGGGTGTCGGCGCCGTGCTGCGTGACGATCACGTCGGGCCCGAACCCGGCCACCAGCTCGGGCACCACCGCGTGGAACGCGCGCAGCCATCCCGCGTCGCCCGTACCGGCCGGCAGCGCCACGTTCGCCGCGCTGCCCTCGGCGCCCTCGGCACCGGTCTCCTCCGGCCAGCCGGTCTGCGGGAAGAGGGTGCGCGGGTGCTCGTGCAGCGAGATCGTCAGGACCCGCGGGTCCTCCCAGAACGCGGCCTGCACGCCGTCCCCGTGATGCACGTCCACATCGATGTACACCACCCGGCGCGCGCCCAGCTCCAGGAGCCGCGCGATGGCCAGCGCCGCGTCGTTGTAGATGCAGAAACCGGCCGCGCCGCCCGGCATCGCGTGGTGCAGCCCGCCGGTGAAGTTCACCGCGTGCAGCGCGTCGCCGCGCCACACCGCCTCCGCCGCGCCCACCGACTGCCCGGCGATCAGCGCCGACGCCTCGTGCATGCCGGCGAACGCCGGGTCGTCCTCGGTACCGAGCCCGTACGAGACCTCCGCGGCCTTCGGGTCGGCCGAGGCGCGCCGTACCGCGTCGATGTAGTCCTCGCGGTGCACCAGGCGCAGCGTGGACAGGCCCGCCGCCTTGGCGGCCGCCACCTGTACCGGCGCGCGGTCGAGGCCGTACGCCTGGACCAGCCGCATGGTCAGCGCGAGCCGCACCGGGTCCATCGGATGGCCGGGCCCGAAGTCATAGCCCGTTACTGCCTCGTCCCACATCAGCTGTGCGCGGCCGCTCATGTCCGCCACCGTATCGGGCCCGCTCCCCACCGAACGATGGGGCGTACACCAGCGTGACCAGCACGAGCACCATCGGCACCAGCATCGCCCCGCGGTAACTCCAGGCATCGCCCACCGCCCCGACGAGCGGCGAACCGACCAGAAAGCCCACATAGTTGAAGATATTCAGTCGCGCGATGGCCGCATCCGACGCTTCCGGACCGCGCAGCTCCCCGTGTGCTTCGTACGCCTGCCGGCCCGCCGCCGCGAACGTCTGCGGCACGATCACGCACAGCCCCAGGCCCAGCAGCGTGAACCCGGCCATCCCCGGCCACGCGCCGGGCGCCGCGGCCACCACCGCGAACCCCGCCGCCGCCACCACCGCCCCCGTCCGCACCACCGCGACCGGCCCGAACCTCCGCACCCCCAGATCCCCGACGGTCCGCCCGAGGAGCGTGGTGATCATGTACACGTTGTACGGCACGGTCGCCAGCTGCTCCGAACTCCCCAGCACGTCCTGCAGGTACTTCGCGCTCCAGTTGGAGACCGTCGAGTCCCCGATGTACGCGAAGGCCATGACGAGGCAGAGGGGGAGGAGGAGCCGCATGGACAGCGAGACGGGGGCCGCCGCAGGCCCCGCCTGGGCCGCGGCGCCGTCCTTGTGCGGACGCCTCTGGTCGACGTACCAGTGCCCGGCGACCAGGACGGCCGGCACGGCGACCGCGGCGGTCGGCCCGTACAGCAGGGCCAGCGAGAGCCCCCAGTGCGCGCCCGCCCAGGCCAGCGACGCACCCACGATCCCGCCGAGGCTGTACGCCGCGTGGAAGCCGAGCATGATGCTGCGCCCGTAGGCGCGCTGCAGGCTCACCCCGAGCATGTTCATCGAGGCGTCCAGCGCCCCGACCGACAGCCCGAACACCCCCAGGGCCACGGCCACCTGGACGAGGCCGCTCCCGGCCCCCACGCCCACCAGCGCCAGACAGACCACCGGCTGTACGCATCGCAGCACGAGCCCGGGGCGTACCCGCTTCACCAGCCGCTCCGTGGCCACGCTCCCCGCACCGGCCAGTACCGGGACGGCGGCGAGGAAGGCGGGCAGCAGCGCGTCGGAGATCCCGT
This sequence comes from Streptomyces sp. NPDC026301, assembly GCF_055567935.1. Taxonomy (NCBI): domain Bacteria; kingdom Bacillati; phylum Actinomycetota; class Actinomycetes; order Kitasatosporales; family Streptomycetaceae; genus Streptomyces; species Streptomyces sp. NPDC026301. The sequence goes on from NZ_JBVHPN010000024.1 coordinate 83,960, forward strand.
ACCGGTTCTGGATCGCCGGGATGCGCGTCACGAGCAGCGCGAAGACCGCCCCTTGTGCGAAGAAGCTCAGCGCGAGCGCGGCCCGGCCGCGCCGGAGCCGCGGCTCAACAGTGGGGGTGGTCATGGCCGGACAGCGTAGAACTCACCGCTACCGATGGGTAGATGAATCACACAAGGAGATCCGGGAGCTTGGTCATCTCGGCGAAGAGCGCGGTCGCGCCCGCCAGCCGGTCGGCCGGGGTCATGGCCGTGAACCCGTATACGTCCATGCCGGCCGCGACCGCCGCCTGTACGCCCAGCGGGCTGTCCTCGACGACCGCACACCGCTCGGGGGACACGCCCATCTTCTCCGCCGCGTGCAGAAAGAGATCGGGCGCCGGCTTCCCCCGCCCCACGTCCTCCGAGCTGAAGATGCGGTCGTCCGCGAACCACCGGTCGAGCCCGGTCTTCCGGTGCCCCACGCGAATCCGCTCATGGCTCCCGGAGGACGCGACGCAGTACAGGGTCCCGGCCGCGGCCAGTTCCGCCAGCAGTTCCGGTACTCCGGGGACGGGCGTCAACTCCTGCTCGAAGGCGGCGAAGACCCGTGCGTGGAAGGTGGTGTCGAAATCCGCGGGCAGCCGCTGCCCCGTTCGCTCGGCGACCAGGTCGTGCACGCGGTGTATCGCGGCACCCATGTAGTCCCGGATGGACTCTTCGTACGTCGTCGGATGCCCGAGTTCGGTGAGGTAGCCGGCCAGGATCGTATTGGAGAGCGGCTCGCTGTCGACGAGCACACCGTCATTGTCGAAGATCACCAGGTCGTATCGCATGGGACCGACCCTAGACGGGGATTGGTCGCTGCCCCTGGGGTCCAACTGGGCCTAAACGCAGAAAAGCCCCGCACCATGAGGTGCGGGGCTTTCCTACAATGATTGTTCGGCGGCGTCCTACTCTCCCACAGGGTCCCCCCTGCAGTACCATCGGCGCTGAAAGGCTTAGCTTCCGGGTTCGAAATGTAAC
>NZ_JBVHPN010000025.1:0-71925 GCF_055567935.1 Streptomyces sp. NPDC026301
AGAGACCCCCCCTCTCCCCCCCCCCCCCCCCCCCCCCCCTCTCCCCCTCCCCCCCCCCCCCCCCCCCCCCCCCCCCCCCCCCCCCCCCACCGGCGTCGGCCGTCGTCAGATCAGGTCCATCGCCGCCACCTCGTCCGGGCGGCCGTAGCTGACCGGGCCCTGGAAGCGGTGCCGGGCGGTGGCGAACCACCACACCGTGGCGATGATCAGCACCGCCGCGAGCGCGATCGGCGCGTAGTTGAACGACCCTGGCGTGATCGGGGACGCCTGCGGCAGCATGAACAGCACGTTGCTCAGCACGATCCAGACCACCGCGACCGCCGCGACGGGCTTGCCCCAGCGGCCCAGGTTCCACGGCCCCGGCTCGAAGGTGTCCAGCCGCAGCCGCAGGAAGATCGGCACGCCGTACGCGAGGAAGAGCCCGACGACGTTGACGCTGACGATGGCGGTGAAGGCGGTGTGCGACCACCAGCCGGGGATCACCAGCACCAGCGAGCAGGCGGCGGCGAGCCAGACCGCCTTGACGGGCGTACGGGTGCGCGCGGAGACCGAGTGCCACCAGCGCGAGCCGGGCATCGCGCCGTCCCGCGAAAAGGCGAAGATCTGCCGGGTGTTGCTGGTCATATTGGCCAGTCCGCAGAAGAGCATCGCGCCGATGACGATCAGCAGCAGGAACTTGGCGGTGCCGGTGCCGAGCGCGTCGATGAGAATCTGTACGGGCGGTGCGTCAGCGCTCGCCTCCGCTGCGTAATCGCGTATCGCGTAGACCAGGGCGAGCATCAGGATCAGGCCGGCGACGGCGGAGTAGCCGATCGCCCGCATGATTCCCTTCGGCGCGTTGACGGTCGCGCCCACCGTTTCCTCCGACATGTGGAAACTGCCGTCGAATCCGGTGAACGTCCAGCTGGTGACGAGCAGGCCCAGCAGTGCGCCGTAAAGCCCGTTGGTGAAGCCGGTGTTGTTGGCGAAATGCGTCACGAACGAGGCCGACTGGTGGTGTTCGGGCAGCACGGTCAGGGCCACGACGATGACCACCATGCCGACCAGCAGCCACCACACCGAGATGCGGTTCAAGATGGCGACCAGATGCACGGTGTAGGTGTTGGCCAGCGCCTGGACCAGCAGGATCGCCGCCGTGATGAGGACCGTGCGCTGCTCGGAGACCTGATAGGACGGCCACTGCATCGCGAGGAACGCCTGGATGAAGGTGGCCGCCGCATAACCGGTGGCGGCCGTTCCGCCGACCTGTCCCACGAAATTCAGCCAGCCCGTGTACCAGGACCAGGCGCCGCGGTGCCGTTTGGCGAGCTTGCCCGCGGAGAAATACAGCGCGCCGCTGGTGGGATAGGCGGAGGTGATTTCCGCCATCGAGGCGCCGATGAACAGTACGAGAATGGATACGGCGATCCAGCCGAACACCAGAATCCGGGGCCCGCCGGCATTCATGCCGAAGCCGAAGGACGAAAAAATCCCGGATATGATGTTGATGATCGTGAAGGATATGGCGAAATTGTCGAATGCGCGGAATCTCCGGGTGAGTTTCCGGGGATATCCCATGGCGTGCAGGGTCGCGTCATCGTCCAGCGTGGGGGGCTGCTCCTCCCGCTTGCGGGCGCGCACCCGGGCGAGAAATGCGGAATCGGACACGGACGAACCTTTCCGGTGACGGTCAGTGAGGTGTCGGTGCGATGTGGGGGGAACGGCGCTCATCCCGTGTCGGGAGCGTGCGGGACGGGGAGCCCGCACCGGCGCCGGGCCCTGCTCAGCTGCTCGGCCGGGTCGCCGAACGCGCTCCAGGGCATCCGCGAGGCGTACGGGCCCATGGCCGTGAAGACCGCCCGCGCCTCGAACTCGTGGCGCGCCATGCACAGCGCGTGCGCCAGATACGCCAGGTCCAGCACGGGCGTGAAGCGGTAGCCGGCCACCTCCGGCAGCCAGTGCTGGTAGATCCGCAGCGCGGTCTGCCGCCACTGCGGCTGCTCCCACGTGCGGTCGGCGAGCGGCGCGCCCGGGTCGTACTCCTCGACCACCGCCACCAGCGGCAGCAGCCGCAGCGCCGAGGTGGCCGGGGCGCGCTGCGCGAGGAACGCGGCGACGTCCCAGGCGGCGCCCGCCGACCCGCCGTGCCGCGCGAAGAAGCACGCAAGGAAGCGGTGGTGCGCCTCGCGGTGCCAGGGGTCCAGCCGCAGGATGTGCGAGAACAGCGACCAGGGGCCGGGCGGCGCGGTGATGAGGCCCTCCGGCGCCGGGTCGAGGTGGCGCTGGAAGCGGGCCAGCGAGAGCCTGGCGGCCCACGGCGTCGGGTCCTGCGGCGCGAGTTCGGCCGCCCGGTCGCAGGCGGCGAGCGCTATTCGGCCCAGTGCGGTGGCGTGCCGGTCCTGCGCGTCGGCGGCGCGGGAGGCGCGCAGCGCCGCGACCCGCGCCCACAGCAGCGCGGCCTCGGTGCCCGGCTCCTCGGCGAGCCAGCGCTCGGTCAGATCCGAATCGGCCGCCTCGGAGGCCAGTACCAGGGAACGGTGCGCCCGTACGCCGAAATCGTCGCGGCTCTCCTTCAGGACCTCCCGGGCGCTGAAGTAGCGCCCGGCCCGCACATCCACGCAGGCACTCGCCAGCCGCCGGTCATCGGCCGCCGGATGCCATACGTACTGCCCTTCGAACAGGCCAGCGGCCATGCTGCGTGCCGTTCCTTCCCCCGTAATCGGTGATGGCGAATTCGGCCGGAAATCCCCGGGGCTCCGGCTGACGCCACACCTTACTCAGGTGCCACACGGACCGAAAGCAGGCACTCGAGCAACTAAATTTCGCCGGCTGATTGTCGACAGATTTTCAGTAACGGGAGGTGATGGGGTAGGTGACGGGATACCAAAAACCGTTGGCGGCGGCGTGTGCGGCCGCTCTAGGCTGTGGACGTACGAGATCGCCGACGAACGATCCGACGAACGAGGAGGTGTGGACCGATGGCTGTCACTGCGCTGGGCGCTGCCCGCATCCAGAAGATCATCCATCCCACCTCCGTGGTCCCCGGCTGACCTCAACTCCGCTTCGGTGCGCCCGAGTTGCGCGCCCACCGCCGGGACCACCCGCTTCGAAGGGTCATCCCGTTGTCCGACATCCCGTCCGACATCACCACCGCGCACCCGCTCGCCGCCTACGGCTGGGACGAGGGGTACGCGCGGGAGTTCACCCCGTACGCCGAGCAGGGCCTGCTGCCCGGCCGCCTGGTCCGCATCGACCGCGGCCGGGTGGACGCCGTCGTGCCCGGCGACGACGGCGGCGTCCGTACCGTCCTCGCGGGCACCGCGCTCGTGGCCACCGGCGACCCGCTCAAGGTGCCGTGCACCGGCGACTGGGCCGCGATCGATCCCGGCAGCGGGCCGGACGCCGTCGTCCGCGCGCTGCTCCCGCGGCGCACCGCACTGGTGCGGTCCGCCTCCTCCAAGCGCTCCGAAGGCCAGATCCTGGCCGCCAACGTCGACCACGCGGTCGTCGCCGTCTCCCTCGCCGAGCAGCTCGACCTGGGACGCGTGGAACGCTTCGTGTCCCTGGCGTGGGAGAGCGGCGCCACCCCCGTCGTGGTGCTGACCAAGGCGGACCTGGTGCCGGACGGGGCGGGCCTGGCCCATCTCGTCGCCGACACCGAGACCGTCGCACCCGGCGTGCCGGTACTGGCGGTGAGCGCGGCGACCGGCGCAGGCCTGGACGTCCTCGCCGCGGTGCTGGCCGGCGGCACCTCCGTCCTGCTCGGCCGGTCCGGCGCGGGCAAGTCCACCCTGGCCAACGCGGTGATCGGCGCCGACGTCCAGGACGTGCACGCCGTACGGGACCGGGACGGCAAGGGGCGGCACACCACGACCACCCGCGACCTGCTGGTGCTGCCCGGCGGGGGAGTGCTGATCGACACCCCCGGGCTGCGCGGCGTCGGCATGTGGGACGCCGAGGACGGGCTCGCCCGCACCTTCACCGATGTCGAGGAGCTGGCCGCGCGCTGCCGCTTCCACGACTGCGCGCACACCGCCGAGCCCGGGTGCGCGGTGCTGGCGGCCGTGGAAGCGGGCGACCTGCCGCAGCGCCGCCTGGACAGCTACCGCAAGCTGCTGCGCGAGAACCAGCGCATCGTCGCCAAGACCGACGCCCGGCTCCGCGCCGAGCTGCGCCGGGACTGGAAGCAGAAGCAGGCGCTCGGGCGGCACATGGGGGAGCGGAAGCGGGGGCCGCGCGGGTAGCCGGCCGGTCCGGGCCGCCCGCCCCGCGGCGGGCGGCCCGGACGCCGCGGCCTGCCTGCGCGCGGTCCGGAGGCGCGTACCGCTCGCGGGCCGGCCCGAGCGCCATGTCCGATTTCCGCCGGAAGCCGCCCTCCCCATGCCGCACACTGGACTGCGTGAGGGACGAAAGCAGCAGGTACGAGGCGGTGGCGAGCCGGGACGCGCGCTTCGACGGAGAATTCTTCTTCGCCGTGGTGACGACCGGCATCTACTGCCGCCCGAGCTGCCCCGCGGTCACCCCGAAGCGGGCCAACGTGCGGTTCTTCCCGTCCGCTGCCGCCGCCCAGGGCGCCGGGTTCCGGGCCTGCCGCCGCTGCCGCCCGGACGCCGTCCCCGGCTCGGCCGACTGGAACGTCCGCGCCGACCTGGTGGGCCGCGCGATGCGCTTCATCGGCGACGGCGTCGTCGACCGCGAGGGCGTCGCGGGCCTCGCCGCGCGGCTCGGCTACAGCGCCCGCCAGGTGCAGCGCCAGCTCACCGCCGAGCTGGGCGCAGGCCCTGTCGCCCTGGCCCGCGCCCGCCGCGCGCACACCGCGCGCATCCTGCTCCAGACCACCGGCCTGCCGGTCACCGAGCTGGCCTTCGCCGCCGGCTTCGCCAGCGTGCGGCAGTTCAACGCGACGATGCGGGAGATCTACGGCAGCACTCCCAGCGAGCTGCGCGCCGCGGCACGCGGCCGTACCTCGCGCGGGGAGCACGGCACCCCCGGCGGCATCCCGCTGCGGCTCGCCTTCCGGGGCCCGTACGCGGCCCGGGAGATCTTCGACGACCTCGGGGCGGCGGCCGTGCCGGGCGTCGAGGAGGTCATCGGCGTCCCCGGGGACCGTACGTACCGCCGCACGCTGCGCCTCACGTACGGCACCGCCGTCGCCGAGGTCGGCGAACGGCTCGGCGGGCCCGGCGGACCGGCCCGCTCCGGCTGGCTCGACTGCCGGCTGCACCTCACCGACCTGCGCGACCTGCCCACCGCGAACCAGCGGCTGCGCCGCCTGTTCGACCTGGACGCCGATCCGTACGCGGTCGCCGCCCGCCTGTCGGCCGACCCGCTGCTCCGGCCGCTGGTCGCAGCCCGCCCCGGGCTGCGCTCGCCGGGCGCGGCCGATCCGGCGGAGCCGGCGGTACGGACCGTACTCGGCGGGCCACCGGAGCGCGCCGCCGCCCTTGTACGTGCGTACGGCAAGCCGCTGGACACCCCCGACGGCACGCTGACCCACCTCTTCCCGACCCCGGAGGAGCTGACCGGCGCGGCTCCGGGCGATGAGCTGCTCGGCGAGGGCCTGCGGGCGCTGTGCGCGGCGCTGGCCGACGGCACGGTAGACCTCGAAGCGGGCGCCGACCGGGACGCCGCCGAGCAGGCCCTCGCCGCGCTGCCGGGCGTCGGCCCGGCCGCCGCCGCGGCCATCAGGCGGCGCGCCCTCGGCGACCCGGACGTGGGTCCGCCCGACGCCGCCCCCGAGGCGGAGCGCTGGCGCCCTTGGCGCTCGTACGCCTACGAGTACCTCCGGCACACCGGTGCCGCTCACCCCGAAGACCACGACCCGAAGGACAGCATCAACCATGCCGCTCTACACGCTGCTTGACAGCCCGCTCGGCCGGCTGACCCTCGTGGGCGAGCCGTCGGCCGACGCCCCCGGCGGCACGGTACTGACCGCGCTCTCGCTGCCCGACCAGAAGGGCGGCGTCGTACCGGAGGCCGGCTGGACCCGAGAACCGGCCGCCTTCGCCGAGGCGGAACGGCAGCTCGGCGAGTACTTCGCGGGCGAGCGCCGTGACTTCGCGCTGACGCTGACCACCCGCGGCACCGCCTTCCGCGAGCGCGTCTGGACGGCGCTGGACGCCATCCCGTACGGCGAGACCACCAGTTACGGGGAGATCGCCCGCCGCATCGGTGCCACGCGGCCCGCCGTACGGGCCGTCGGCACCGCGATCGGCGCGAATCCGCTGCTGATCCTCCGCCCCTGCCACCGCGTCATCGGCGCCGACGGCTCGCTCACCGGCTACGCCGGTGGCCTGGACCGCAAGCGCACGCTGCTGTCCCTGGAGGGCGTCGACGCGGCCCGGTGACGCGTCGCGGAGCACTCTTTTGTGCACTGTTGAGCGGTCGCCCATGCATGGACAATACGGTCCATGAGTCAGCAGGGGGACACACGCGGACACGAGGACGACTGGTGGCGCGAGCTGTACGAAGCGGGCGACGGCAAGCCAGGTGACGCGGGGCCCTCGACCGCGCCGGACTCGCTGGACGACCGCGTCGACTCGGCGCTCGGCGCGGTGAGTCCGGTGAGCACGGTGAGTCCGCCCCCCGTCGTGGAGTTCGTCGGGGACCGGCCGCCCACGTACGCGCCCGAGCCCGTCGCGCTGCCCGCCGCCGATCCGGCCGACCTCGCCGGGCTCGTCCCGGACACCGAGCTGGACGGCGCGCAGTACGGCACGCTCACGCTGCGCGCCGCCTCCGTGCGCGGCGACTCCGCCCGGTACCGCGGCGACCCGCGCCGCGACGCGCTGCTCACCGCCCGCTTCGGTGCCGGGCGGCAGACCCTGCTACTGATCGCCGTCGCCTCCGGTGTGCACGCCTCGCCCGAGGGGCACCGCGCGGCGCGGGACGCCTGCCACTGGATCGGCGCCGCCGTCGGCCGCTCCGGCGCGCGGCTGGCCGACGACATCCGTACCGGCCGCCGCGAGGCCCTCAAGTCCGGGCTGCAGCGCCTCACCGACCGCGGCTACGGGCGGCTGCGGTCGCGCGCCGCCGAGCTGGGCCTGGACCCGCATGAGTACACCGCTTCGCTGCGCTGCCTGCTGCTGCCCGCCGACCCGGCGTGCCGCACGCGGGTCTTCTTCGGCCTCGGCGGGGGCGGCCTCTTCCGGCTCCGGGACGGCGTCTGGCAGGACCTGGAACCGCCGCTGCCGCCGGACGAAGCGGCCAACCTCGGCGTCACGGAGGCACCGGACACCCCAGAAGCCGCCCCCGATGCCATCGGCGAACCGTTCCGCTTCCGCGCCTCCGTGGCCCGCTCCGGCGACACCCTGCTGCTGTGCAGCGCGGGGCTGGCCGAGCCGTTGCGCGAGGCGCCCGACTTCGCCGCGCGGCTGGCCGGGAGGTGGGCGGAGACCGAGCCGCCGGGTCTGGTCGCCTTCCTGGCCGACGCCCAGCTGCGCGTGAAGGGCCACGCCAAGGACCGCACGGCCGCGGCGGTGTGGGACAGCTGAGCCGCCCGCCGGGACGGCTGAGCCGCCCGCCGTACCGCGGTGTGGGACCCGGCTCCGCCCGGGGAGGGAGTGGTAGAACCGAATCAATGCCGCGAAGACGGGCAAAACGCCCGACGGGCGGCGCGAGCCACTGATCCCCACCCGAAGGGCGTGCGCGCGATGGCGAAGCAGACCGTGGCCGAGCAGTTCGTCGACATCCTGGCGCGCGCCGGGGTCAAGCGGCTGTACGGAGTCGTCGGCGACAGCCTCAATCCGATCGTCGACGCCATCCGCCGCACCCCGGCCGTCGACTGGGTCCAGGTCCGGCACGAGGAGGTCGCGGCGTTCGCGGCCGGCGCCGAGGCCCAGATCACCGGCCGGCTCGCGGCCTGCGCCGGCTCCTGCGGCCCGGGCAACCTCCACCTCATCAACGGCCTCTTCGACGCGCACCGTTCGATGGCCCCCGTACTGGCCCTCGCCTCGCACATCCCGTCCAGCGAGATCGGCACCAGCTTCTTCCAGGAGACCCACCCCGACCAGCTCTTCCAGGAGTGCAGCCACTACTGCGAGCTGATCTCCAACACCCGGCAGATGCCGCGCGTCCTGCAGACCGCGATCCAGCACGCGGTGGGCCGCAGCGGCGTCTCCGTGGTCGCGCTGCCCGGCGACATCGCGGGCGAGCCGGCCCCCGAGCGCGCCGAGGAACACGCGCTGGTCACCACGCGGCCCTCCGTGCGCCCCGGTGACGCCGAGATCGCGCAGCTCGCCCGCATGATCGACCAGGCCGGCAAGGTCACGCTCTTCTGCGGCAGCGGTACGGCGGGCGCACACGCCGAGGTCATGGAACTGGCCGAGAAGATCAAGTCGCCCGTCGGCCACGCACTGCGCGGCAAGGAGTGGATCCAGTACGACAATCCGTACGACGTGGGCATGAGCGGTCTGCTCGGATACGGCGCCGCCTATGAGGCCACGCACGAGTGCGATCTGCTGATCCTGCTCGGCACGGACTTCCCGTACAACGCCTTCCTCCCGGACGACGTGCCCATCGTGCAGGTCGACGTGCGTGCCGAGCACCTCGGCCGCCGCTCCACGCTGGACCTGGCCGTCTGGGGCGACGTACGGGAGACGCTGCGCTGCCTGACCCCGCTGGTCGCGGAGAAGAAGAACCGCCGCTTCCTGGACCGGATGCTCAAGAAGCACGCCGACGCGCTGGAGGGCGTGGTCAAGGCGTACACCCGCAAGGTCGACCGGCACGTCCCGATCCACCCCGAGTACGTCGCCTCCGTACTGGACGAGGAGGCCTCGGACGACGCGGTCTTCACCGTCGACACCGGGATGTGCAACGTCTGGGCGGCGCGTTACCTCACGCCCAACGGGCGCCGCCGCGTCATCGGTTCGTTCACGCACGGCTCGATGGCCAACGCGCTGCCGCAGGCCATCGGCGCGCAGCTGACCGACCGCCGGCGGCAGGTCGTCTCGATGTCAGGGGACGGCGGATTCTCCATGCTCATGGGCGACTTCCTCACCCTGGTCCAGCACAACCTTCCGGTGAAGGTCGTGTTGTTCAACAATTCCTCGCTCGGGATGGTCGAGCTGGAGATGCTGGTGGCGGGGCTGCCCTCGTACGGCACCGACAACCAGAACCCCGACTTCGCGGCCATCGCCCGGGCGGCGGGCGCGTACGGCGTCCGCGTGGAGAAGCCCAAGCACCTGCGGGGCGCGCTGCGGGACGCCTTCAAACACAACGGGCCCGCGCTCGTCGACATCGTCACCGACCCGAACGCGCTGTCCATCCCGCCGAAGATCAGCGCCGACATGGTGACCGGCTTCGCGCTCTCGGCGGGCAAGATCGTGCTGGACGGCGGCGTGGGCCGGATGGTGCAGATGGCCCGGTCCAACCTCCGCAACATCCCACGCTTCTGAGCCGTTACCGCGCAGCGGGGCACATGCCCCGCACCTGTGCCCGGCCGTGGCGGGAGGAATCAGGAGCTTCCGGGCTGCGCCGCCGTGCCGCGGCGGCCCGGACGCGGGCGTAGCCGCACCGGGCCACTCGGCGGACCCCGCGCCTCGACGGCTCCTCCGGGACGCGCCGCACCGGCTGCGGCAGCGGGCCGGTCGACAGCGAAGGCGAATTCGTTCTACGGACGGCCGCGCCACGGCCGCGTTCCCGCCCTTGTCATGACAGCCGGGCCGGACCTTGGTCGGGACCAGCCGGGCATCTCGTGGCATATGCGGAAGCAGCGGACGAAGCTTGGGTCGTATCCCGATGGGCATGCATCGATCTGAGGTTGTTCGAGAGATCGGGGATGAAGATCGGACACACCGGAGCGCTCGGGGCGGGGAGGATGAAGCGTCAGCCTGTAGGGGGCGAGCAACTGCACGGACGGATCGACGGGCCGGTCACCGGCCCCCTCGACGGCCGTGGCGGCACATGGAGGGAAGGGCAGCGGCCGAGGGCCATCCGGCACCGGCTGCGCCGCGCCGACCTGACGGCGGTGGCGGAGGTCCGCAGGGACCTGCGTCAACTGCTGGTCCACTGGGGGGATTCCGGCAGGTCGGACATCGCGGAGCTGCTCATCAGCGAGCTGGTCACCAACGCCCTGGTGCACACCGACCGGGGCGCCGTGGTGACCGTGACGGTCACCGACCGCCTGCGGGTGGAAGTACGGGACTTCGTGTCCCGGCGGCCGCAGCCCCGCAGACCGACCACCGAAGGCACTTCGGGGAGAGGACTGATGCTGGTGCGCTCGCTCGCGGACGCCTGGGGCATACGGATGCACGGGGTGGGCAAGTGCGTGTGGTTCGAACTGGGCGGCACGGCGGCGTGAGCCGCGCGTGAGCGGACGAGGCGGCGGGGGGGGGAACCCAGGGGCCCGCCCCCCCCCCCCCCCCCCCCAACCCCCCCCCCCCCCCCCCCCCCCCCCCCCCCCCCCCCCCGCTCGGTCGCGGTACAGCCGCTCGGTCGTCGGCTCGCCCGGCGCTCAGCCGAACTGCCGCTCGATCTCGGCGAGTTTCTCCTCCAGGGAGTCAAGGCGCGGGATCGTCTGGGTGTCGTCCTCGGCGGTGAGGTCCACGGTCCGCCGGCCCTGCCGCTCGGCGCCGCCGGCGCGGCCGGTCACGGCCGTCAGTGTGGGGCGCGACCGCGGCCGGCCGCCCGGAGCGGGCTCCGCTTCGGCGGCGGGGCTCTCGGTCAGGGGCGGCGCCTCTATCGCGGGGGTGTCGCCCGTCCGGCCGCCGGCCGCCTGGCCCTCGATCGCCGGGGCCTCGGCCTGCTGGGCCACCGGCCGCCCGGCCGTCACGGCCGGCACCTGGCGGGCGCCGCGCCCCCACCGGTGCTGCCGGTTCAGCGCCTTCACCCGGGCCCGGTCCAGCTTGCCCTGCTCGCGCCGGCGCCGCCGGGCCTGCTCCTCCTCGCGGCGGTCCTCGCGTACCTCCTCGACCGCCTCGTCCAGGCTCCGTACGTTCTCCAGGAGCATCAGCGACCAGGCGGCGAAGGTCTCGCGCGGGGCCCGCAGCCAGCGCACGATACGGATCTGCGGCAGCGGCCTGGGCACCAGGCCCTGTTCGCGCAGCGCCGCCCTGCGGGTCTGCTTCAGCGCCCGGTCGAAGAGGACCGCGGCCGACAGGGACATGCCCGCGAAGAACTGCGGCGCGCCCGCGTGGTCCAGGCCGCGCGGCGCGTGCACCCAGTTGAACCACGCGGCCGCGCCCGCGAACGTCCACACCAGCATCCGCGAGCCGAGCGCCGCGTCACCGTGGCTGGCCTCGCGCACGGCCAGTACAGAGCAGAACATCGCGGCGCCGTCCAGGCCGAACGGCACCAGGTACTCCCAACCCCCGGAGAGGTTGAGGTTCTGCCGGCCGAAGCCGACCAGGCCGTGGAAGGAGAGCGCGGCCGCCACCGCGGCGCAGCAGAAGAGCAGCAGGTACGACGCCGAGCCGTAGACGGCCTCCTTGCGGCGCCGGCGTTCCTCGCTGCGCTCCCAGGAGTCGTCGGCCGCCGTCTTGTCCGCGCTCTGCTTGCCGCGCAGGACCACCGCCACGGCCGCCGTGACGCCGACGAGCAGCAGGGCTCCCGGGACGAGCCAGTCCAGCGATATGTCCGTCATTCTCATCTGGGACCCCTTGCATCGCGGTACGCGTTTCGCGCGACATCCTGGCGGAGCCGGCCGGTACGGCAGGGGTTTTCGGGGCAAGAGGACGCCAAGGAGGCGGCCAGGGCCGCCGAGAGGGGCAAACTGTTCGCACAGCCTTGAGGGCGGCGGCAGTTGAGTTCGATTGTCGCCACTCGATCGGGTGGCAGGGGAGCAGTGCGCTGTGGCGGGGGAGCGGAGCGCTCGGGTCAGGCGCTCGCGGTGAGCCGCGCGACCCGGTCGGCGTCGCAGGTGCGCGGGCAGGTGACGCAGGTGTCCTCCGGGCGCACGGTGTAGAACATGCAGCAGCTCGCGCGGTCCCGCGTCGGGAGCCGCTCGCCGGCCGGGCCGGTCAGCTCGCGGAAGCCCGCGCCGCCGACGTACGGCGCCGTCGTGCCCGGCAGCAGCCGCGCCACCTCGGCCACCGCGCGCGGCTCCTCGCCGAGCAGATGGCCGAGGTACCACAGCCCCTCGACGATCTCGTCCGTCGCCATGCCCCACAGGGCGCGCGGGCCGCGCCGCACGCGGGGCCGGAAGCCGTCCAGTACCGGCCCGAGGTGCTCGGCGACCGCGGCCCGCACCTCGCCGCGCAGCGCCTCCTCGTCGGGCACCACGACGGCTCCCGGCAGCTCGGCCGCGGTGTCGTCGGGCAGGCACGCGAACGAGGTGATCCGTACGGCCGCGTGGCCCAGCTCGCGCGGGAAGAAGACGGCGCCGGCGGGCAGCCGGGGCACCCGGCGGTGCAGGAACCACGGCATGGTGATCAGTAGGCAGGCCGGCCAGGCGTACCGGTGCAGGCCGAAGCTGGCGACCACGTCGGCGCGTGCACGCTTCCCGTAGTTCTTGATCACCTGTGCGTCGTCCCAGGCGAGGAAGGCGTCCAGGGCCGCGCCGCCGGCCGCCAGCTCCGCCGCGCTCGTCCAGTCCTCGCCCGCCGGGGCCGCGTCCCGCGGCCCGAGCTCGGTCACCCGCAGGCCCGGGAACACCTCCGTGAGCCGGGCATACGCGCCGGTCACGGGGGAAGGGGACGGCGGGGCGGCGAGGACGGAAGAAGGCATGCGGAGGACCACCGAATCGCGTCGTTGGCAGGTAAGGCTTACCTTAGCGGAAGTCTCCGAGGTTTGAACTGCGGCAGGGGCCGCCTATGGTGCTCAAGGACATCAGGAGGTACCCCATGGAGCAGCGCGGAGCGGAACAGCCGTCGCGAATACGCGCCCGCGTGCCCGTACAGGGGCGCCCCGAGGGGGTGCAGGGCCACCCCGAGGCGATACGCGGACGGCACCCGGCCGACGCCGACGGCGCCGTCACCCACGCCGTCGCCGCCCCGCCGCCGGTAGCCCCCGCCGCGCCGCCCGCCGCGCCCTCCGTACGCAAGCCGCAGCGGCACTCCGTACGCGCCCAGGTCCTGGCCGCGCTCCGCGACGCGCTGCTCTCCGGCGAGCTGGCCCCCGGCGCCGTCTACTCGGCGCCCGCGCTCGCCGACAGTTTCGGCGTGTCGCCGACGCCGGTCCGCGAGGCGATGCAGCAGCTCGCCGTCGAGGGCGCGGTCGAGGTGGTCCCCAACCGCGGCTTCCGGGTCGCCGAGCGCACCCCCCGCGACCTCGCCGAACTGGCGGAGGTACGGGCCATGCTGGAGGTGCCGGCCGTACTGCGGCTGGCCCGCACGCTGCCCCCCGAGTGCTGGGAGGAGCTGCGCCCGCTGGCCGCCGCGACCGTCACGGCGGCGGGCCACGGCGACTGCGTCGGCTACGCCGAGGCGGACCGGGCCTTCCACCGTGCGCTCGTCGCGCTGACCGGCAACCGCCAGCTGACCCTCGTCGCCGACGACGTGCAGCGCCGCACGGCCTGGCCGTGCGCCGGCACGAGGGTCGGCGTCGCCGACCTGCTGGCCGACGCCTCGGACCACATGGCCCTCCTCGACGCCCTCATAGCCGGGGACGCCCCCCTCGCCGAACGCATAGCCCGCGACCACCTCACGGGGAGCCGCTTCCTCCACTGAGGCTTCGGCCGTTACGCCACCGTCCCGGCCCTTACGCCGCCGACGGCAGCTGGTCGGCCAGCCATGTCGGTACGCCGTCCATGAGGCGGAAGAGGCGGGCGGCCTCGGCGCGGAGGCGGGCCGCGTCCTCCTCCGGCGCGGCGTCCGCGAGGGCGGCCAGGGCCGGGGCCGTGCCGATCAGGTAGCCCAGTTCCTCGCGGATCCGCAGGGATTCGGTGAAGCCGTGCCGGGCCTCCGCCAACTCGCCGTCGCGCAGGGCGAGTCCGGCCAGATGGCGCCAGGTGAAGGAGAGCAGGAGCGAGTCGTCGTGCGCGGTGGCGGCGGCGTGCGCGCGGCGGTAGGCGGCCCGCGCGGACTGCGGGCTGTCGGCGATGTGCTCGGCCATCAGGCCGCGCCGGAAGTCCAGCAGCGCGCGCCCCGCGGCGGCCGGCGGCAGCAGCGCCGCGGCGCGGCCGAGCGCCGCCCTGGCCTCGTCGGCGCGGTCGCGTACGCCCAGGACCGTGGCGGCGTAGGCGAGATGGCCGCGCTCGCAGGCCGCGTCGCCGCGCTCGTCGTCGGTGCCCGCACGGGCCTCGGCGTACCGCAGCGCGTCCTCGGCCTCGGCCCAGCCGGCGCCGGTGAACATGCAGCGCTCCACGAGGAGCGCCGCGCGGCGGAGTGCGGCGGTCGGGTGGGCCGCGGTGTGCGGCGCGAGCAGTGCGGCCGCGTCCTCCCAGCAGCCGCGGGACCGGAGCCGCCAGACCGCTCGGTCCAGTGGGTCGTCCCCCACCCCGTCCGCGGCCGGGCCTGCGGTCCTGGCCGCCGGCAGTCCCGTCACCGGTGCTCCCGGCACCGGCAGTCGTTCGACAGATCCTTCGGACCCGTCCGATTCGGCAGATTCCGGCATGGCGGTGTCCGCCACATTGCCCTCCCCGAGCGCACCTTTGAGCTGGACTGGAAGCAGTGGGCGAATCTCAGCACGGATTTCGGCGTGGGGCCAAGGGGTTGGGTGAATGATTTCACAATCTCCGGTGGGCCGTGTACGGACCGGAGTTGAGCCGCTAGGAGAGTCGAACGCGGCGCTCCGGTGCGGGTGTCCGACCGGGCGGTCTGTCGTCGGGCGCCCTGACCTGGCGCTTCGATCGCCGCCGCGAGGGAGACCGAAAGCCGCTCGAAGGGGTGACCCGGAGTCGCGCCCTCGGCCGTGCGCCGCGCGCGGTGCGCCGTACGCCCCGTGCTCCCGGCGGGCGGGCCCGGTGACGGAGGCGGCGGTGGACGCGTGGCGGGGTGAAGATCATCCTCCGCGCCGACCGCGTGGCCCTAGGGCGTGTCTTTTGGATCAGCCCGGATCAGGTCGCGGCGTCTGGTGCTGGGGGCACCTCCCGTGCCCGTTCAGGGCTACGGGGGAGCATCGCAAGGCGGAGCATTGCCCTCGTACCGGGTTGTACGTGGGCATTGCGACAACGCCGCGAGGTGCCGTGCCTGGGGGCACCTCCCAGCGGTAGCTGGGGGAGTCGCGGCCCCGGGATGATCCGAAAGACGCGCCCTACTCCCAGGGGATGTTCCGCCACGGGCTGGCCGGGTCGGTGGTGAGGATGCGGTGGCAGGTCGCCATCTCCTCGTACCACGTACCGAACTCCTCGTCGTCGAAGTGAAGGCAGCGGCCGAGGACGTACCCGGCGGCGAA
The DNA here is from genome assembly GCF_055567935.1 of Streptomyces sp. NPDC026301. Taxonomy (NCBI): domain Bacteria; kingdom Bacillati; phylum Actinomycetota; class Actinomycetes; order Kitasatosporales; family Streptomycetaceae; genus Streptomyces; species Streptomyces sp. NPDC026301. The sequence continues at coordinate 15,247 of NZ_JBVHPN010000025.1, forward strand.
GTCCTCCCACGACCGATAGGTGTTCCGCGCGGCGCGCCCGGCCCGGAGAACCGCTTGCTCGGCCTCCTCCAAGGTGCAGTAACGGGCGCCGAGCCCCCAGCGGGCCATGCCCGAAGCGCGTCCGTAGTCCCACGCCTCGACGGACCGCACGAACTTGTCCGCGCCGAGCACCCCGTCCGCGCGGAACCGCGCCTCGTACCGTGCGATGCGGCCGATGAGCCGCCGCATCCCGGCGACCTGGGAGGCGACCTCGGCGTCGCTGGGCGGCTCGCTCTTCGTCACGCCGTCGGGGGTGAGCCGTACTTCGGCGCCCTTCGCGGCGTTGTGGCGCAGCACGCGTTCGGCCACCTCGCGCCAGTGGTCCACGCTCACCGCGCCCGCGAAGTCCAGCGCGAGCGACCGCCGCACCGCGAGCGCGAACTCCCAGACCTCGCTCACCATGTCGGCCTGGAGCAGCCGGTTCTGGGTGCTGAGCCAGTCCTCGCGGCTGGTGACGCCCCACCATTCCTTGAGCCGGGCCTTCTCGTGGGTGTAGCCGCCGCCGTGGTACGCCATGGAGTTCCACAGCTCGCCGTTCTTGACGAACAGCAGGGCCCCGCACGCGAGACCGTGCGCCACCGGGCCGTGCAGCGGGCCGCCCACGTGCAGGGCGCGCAGCCGCATGTGTTCATGGCTGCAGCCGCAGGTGCCGGCGTCGGAGCCGTGCTGCCGCCAGACGGTCCGGTGCTCGGGGGAGGTCGGGAAGTACGCCTCGCACGGGCTGCCCGGGTTCACGGCGAGCCACGGCGGGTCGTGCGGCTCCCACTTGCGGGCGTACCAGTCCAGGGAGGCGGAGAAGAAGACCGGGTCCTCGACGGGCGCGGGCAGCATGCCGGCGGTGAAGACGGCCAGGCACGGGGTGCCGGTGCGCTGGTCCCAGTACGGCTGGAAGCGCACCGTGCCCGGGTGGGCGTCGGCCGCCGCGCGGGAGTCGGCGATGAAGAGCTCGGTGTGGCCCAGTACCTCGAAGTAGGCGGCCCAGTCCCCGCGCGTCTTCGCGTCGTACAGCCGCTGCTCGACCTCGCTCGGCGCCTGCCAGGCCGGGGCCGCCGGTTCCCGTTCCGCGGGGCCCGGCTCGGCGGCCGCCTCCGGCCCGTTCGTCATCGCCATGGGCAAAGCCTATCGAGCGGTGATCACCGGCGGTGCAGCGCCTGTCGCGCGGTGATCACATCGACGCGCGGAGCCCGGCCGGCGGTGCTCACGTCATCCGCAGGGCCAGGAAGAAGTCCAGCTTGTCCTCCAGGCGGGACAGGTCCCGACCGGTGAGCTGCTCGATGCGGCCGACGCGGTACCTCAGGGTGTTGACGTGCAGGTGCAGGCGGCCGGCGCAGCGGGTCCAGGAGCCGTCGCTGTCGAGGAACGCCTCCAGGGTGGGGATCAGCTCGGCGCGGTGCCGGCGGTCGTAGTCCCGCAGCGGGTCCAGGAGCCGGGCCGTGAAGGCGCGGCGCACGTCGTCGGGCACGAAGGGGAGCAGCAGGACGTGCGAGGCCAGCTCCTCGTGCCCTGCGGCGGCCACCGGGCCCGGCCGGGCCGCCGCGACCCGGCGGGCGTGCCGGGCCTCCTCCAGCGCGCCGCGCAGCCCCTCCGCCGAGTGGACGGCGGCGCTGACGCCGATGGTGAGCCGGCCGTCGTCGGACAGCCCGCGGGCCAGCGGCTCCTGGACCGCCCGGAGCAGTTCCTCGGCGTTCAGCCCCTCGGTCTTGGTGTCCGCGTCGTCCTCGTGCAGCGCGGGCAGCGGTACCAGCGCGACCGCCTCGTCCCCCGTGTGCGCCACGGCGATGCGGTCCGCCGGGTCGGGGCCCGCGCTGCCGGGGTCGACCAGGATCTCTTCGAGGAGGGTCTGCGCGACCGGGCCGCCGGGCAGGTCCCCGCCGTCCCACTCGACGCGCGCGACCACGACCTGCCAGTGCGGCGCCGTGCCCAGGCCCGGCAGCAGCACGGGCGCGGCGACCCGCAGCCGGGCGGCGATCTCCGCGGGCGGGGCACCGGTCTGTACGAGCTCCAGCACCTCCTGCGCGAGCCGTCGGCGCACCGTGCGGGCCGCGTCGCGCCGGTCCCGCTCCACGGCGATCAGCTGCGTGACGCCCTGCAGCAGGTCCAGCCGCTCCGCCGGCCAGTCACCGGCGTCCGCCTCGACGGCCAGCAGCCAGTCCGAGAGCACGGTCTCGCGCAGGTCGCGGCCGCCGCTGCGGATGGGGAAGAGGGAGTACGTCGCGTTGCCGAGCAGGACGCGGTGCGGGCTGCGCCGCCCGCTGCGCGCCGCCGCCAGGTGCTCGCCCGCCAGCCGGGCGCCGACCGCCGCGTCCCCGGCCGGCGTGGAGTCGCCGCCCGGCGCCGCGCCCGCGATCCGCCGTCCGGTGGGGGAGAGGACCCAGGCGCGCAGGTCGAGGTCGGAGCCGAGCAGGTCCAGGACGACCTCGGGGCCGCCGCCCGCCGGGCCCGACGTCATCAGGCGGCGGTGCCGGTCGACGACCGCGGCCAGGTCGCCGGCCCGCTCGCCGGAGACCTGCCGTACGACGTACTCGGTGACCGTGGCGAAGGAGACCGACTCGGTGACGGAGAAGAGCGGCAGGCGGTGGCGCGCGCAGGCCGCGACCAGGTCCTCGGGGACCGGGCCCAGCTCCGCCGTGCCGGCCGCGAGACCGGCGACCCCGGCCTGGGCCAGGATGCGTACGAACGGCTCGGAGTCCTCCGGCGCGTGCCGCCAGGCGAGCCCGGAGAGCACGAGCTCGCCCCCCGAGAGGTAGCGGCTGGGGTCGCGCAGGTCGGTGGTCATCACGCCGCGGACCGTTCGGTCCAGCTCGTCCTCGCCCCCGAGCAGCCGCAGGCCCAGGGAGTCGGTTTCCAGGAGTGCGCGGAGCCGCATGGACGTCGCCCGCCGATCTTTCTGTCTGGTGTTGCCGGTGGAATACCGCGAGGTTGCCGGGCCCCGCTTTTCGTTCGAATCTACAAGACGGCCGCCCTGGCCAGCCAACCGCTTCATGGTTTCGGTGACTGCACCGGGTACCTGACTGGCACGTGTACTGGGTCACATCACGTAACAGAAACATGAACAACCGCTGAACAACTCCGGAGAAGAGAGCCACGCATGGACTTCCTTCGCCCCGCCAGCTGGGAGGAGGCGCTCGCCGCGAAGGCCGAGCACCCCACCGCTGTGCCGATCGCGGGTGGCACGGACGTGATGGTCGAGATCAACTTCGACCACCGCCGCCCCGAGTACCTGATGGATCTGAACCGCATCGGTGATCTGCGGGAGTGGGAGTCCGGTGCGGACACGGTACGGCTCGGTGCCTCCGTCTCGTACACCGAGATCATGGAGAACCTGCGCGCCGAGCTGCCGGGCCTGGCCCTCGCCTCGCACACCGTCGCGTCTCCGCAGATCCGCAACCGCGGCGGCGTCGGCGGCAACCTCGGCACGGCGTCCCCCGCGGGCGACGCGCACCCCGCGCTGCTGGCGTCCGGCGGCGAGGTCGAGGTGGAGTCGGTGCGCGGCCGCCGCATGATCCCCATCGACGAGTTCTACCTCGGCGTGAAGCGCAACGCCATGGAGCAGGACGAGCTGATCCGCGCCGTCCACCTGCCCAAGGCCACGGGCCCGCAGCAGTTCTCCAAGGTCGGCACGCGCAACGCCATGGTGATCGCGGTGTGCGCGTTCGGCATCGCGCTGCACCCGGAGACGAAGACCGTCCGTACCGGCATCGGCTCGGCCGCGCCCACCCCCGTACGCGCCAAGGAGGCGGAGACCTTCCTCGCCGCGGCGTTGGAGGAGGGCGGCCACTGGGAGTCCGGCGCGCCGGTTCCGCCGTCCGTGGCGAAGCAGTTCGCCCAGCTGGCGAGCGGCGCCTGCAATCCGATCGACGACGTGCGCGGCAGCGCGAAGTACCGCCGGCACGCGGTCGGCATCATGGCCCGCCGCACGCTCGGCTGGGTCTGGGAGTCCTACCGCGGCGACGGTCGCACAGCACAAGGAGGCGCACAGTGCGCGTGAAATTCACCGTCAACGGCCGCGAGCAGACGGCCGACGACGTCTGGGAAGGCGAGAGCCTGCTGTACGTGCTGCGCGAGCGGATGGGCCTGCCGGGTTCGAAGAACGCCTGCGAGCAGGGCGAGTGCGGCTCCTGCACGGTCCGCCTCGACGGGGTGCCGGTGTGCTCCTGTCTGGTCGCGGCCGGCCAGGTCGAGGGCCGCGAGGTCGTCACCGTCGAGGGCCTCGCCGACTTCGCGCAGCAGCGCGCCGAGCACGGCGGCTGCGCGACGGGCGCCTGCGGCGCCAAGGGCACGACGCTGGACCGGGCTAAGGGCTGGGCCGCCAAGCCGGCCGGTACGGGCGACAGCCGGACCGGCGAGCAGGTACCGCTCTCGCCCATCCAGCAGGCGTTCATCGACGCGGGCGCCGTCCAGTGCGGCTTCTGCACGCCCGGCCTGCTGGTCGCCGCCGATGAGCTGCTGGAGCGCAACAGCCAGCCCTCCGACGCCGACATCCGCGAGGCGCTGTCGGGCAACCTGTGCCGCTGCACGGGCTACGAGAAGATCCTCGACGCGGTCCGTCTCGCGGCCGCCCGCGGGGAGTCCGAAACCGCAGGAACGGGGGCCTGACCATGGCCGGAGTCACTCGGACACCCACCAACACGCCCACCGAGCTCACCCAGGGCAGCAATACCCCGGCCGGTATCGGGGCCTCCACCCTGCGGCCCGACGGCACGCTCAAGGTGACCGGCGAGTTCGCGTACTCGTCGGACATGTGGCACGAGGACATGCTGTGGGGCTACACGCTGCGCAGCACCGTCGCGCACGCCGAGATCCGCTCCATCGACACCTCCGAGGCGCTCGCCCAGGCCGGTGTCTACGCGGTCCTCACCTACGAAGACCTGCCGACCGCGGTGAAGAACTACGGCCTGGAGATCCAGGACACCCCGGTACTGGCCAACGGCCGGGTGCGGCACCACGGGGAGCCGGTCGCGCTGGTCGCCGCCGACCACCCGGAGACCGCCCGCCGCGCCGCCGCCAAGATCAAGATCGACTACGCGGAGCTGCCGGTCGTCACCGACGAGGCCTCGGCGACCGCCCCGGACGCGCCGCTGCTGCACCCGGGCCGCAACGACCACCACGCGGGCCACGTACCGCACCCGAACATCGTGCACCGCCAGCCGATCATCCGCGGCGACGCCGACGAGGCCGCCAAGCGCGCGGACGTGATCGTCAGCGGCGAGTACGACTTCGGCATGCAGGACCAGGCGTTCCTGGGCCCGGAGTCCGGCCTCGCCGTGCCGGCCGAGGACGGCGGCGTCGACCTGTATGTCGCGACCCAGTGGCTCCACTCGGACCTGCGGCAGATCGCGCCGGTGCTGGGCCTGCCGCCGGAGAAGATCCGGATGACGCTCTCCGGCGTCGGCGGCGCCTTCGGCGGCCGCGAGGACCTGTCGATGCAGATCCACGGCTGCCTGCTGGCGCTCCGTACCGGCAAGCCCGTGAAGATCGTCTATAACCGGTTCGAGTCCTTCTTCGGGCACGTCCACCGGCACCCCGCCAAGCTCTGGTACGAGCACGGCGCCACCAAGGACGGCAAGCTCACCCACCTGAAGTGCCGCATCGTGCTGGACGGCGGCGCGTACGCCTCCGCCTCCCCGGCCGTGGTCGGCAACGCCTCCTCGCTCGCCGTCGGCCCGTACGTCGTCGAGGACGTCGACATCGAGGCCATCGCGCTCTACACGAACAACCCGCCCTGCGGCGCCATGCGCGGCTTCGGCGCGGTCCAGGCGTGCTTCGCGTACGAGGCGCAGATGGACAAGCTGGCCAAGGCGCTCGACATGGACCCCGTCGAGCTGCGGCAGATCAACGCCATGGAGCAGGGCACGCTGCTGCCGACCGGGCAGCCGGTCGACTCGCCTGCCCCGGTCGCCGAGCTGCTGCGCCGCGTGAAGGCGATGCCGCTGCCGCCGGAGAACCAGTGGGAGACCACCGAGGGCGCCGACGTCCGCGCGCTGCCCGGCGGCCTGTCGAACACCACCCACGGCGAGGGCGTCGTCCGCGGCATCGGCTACGCCGTCGGCATCAAGAACGTCGGCTTCTCCGAGGGCTTCGACGACTACTCCACCGCGCGGGTCCGCATGGAGGTCATCAACGGCGAGCCGGTCGCGACCGTGCACACCGCGATGGCCGAGGTCGGCCAGGGCGGCGTGACCGTGCACGCGCAGATCGCCCGTACGGAGCTGGGCGTCCAGCAGGTCACCATCCAACCGGCGGACACCCAGGTCGGCTCGGCGGGCTCCACCTCCGCCTCCCGGCAGACCTACGTCACCGGCGGCGCGGTGAAGAACAGCTGCGAGGCCGTGCGCGAGCAGGTCCTGCAGCGGGGCCGGATCAAGTTCGGTACGTACCACCCGGCGTGGGCCACGGCCGAGCTGCTCCTGGAGGGCGGCAAGGTCGTCACCGACGGCGGCGAGGTGCTCGCCGACATCGTGGACGTGCTCGGCGAGGAGGCCGTGGAGGCGAACCTGGAGTGGCGGCACCGCCCCACCGAGGCGTTCGACCTGGAGACCGGCCAGGGCAACGGCCACGTGCAGTACTCCTTCGCGGCGCACCGCGCGGTCGTCGAGGTCGACACCGAGCTCGGCCTGGTGAAGGTCATCGAGCTGGCCTGCGCGCAGGACGTCGGCAAGGCGCTCAACCCGCTGTCCGTCGTCGGCCAGATCCAGGGTGGCACCACCCAGGGCCTGGGCGTCGCGGTCATGGAGGAGATCATCGTCGACCCCAAGACCGCGAAGGTGCGCAACCCTTCCTTCACCGACTACCTGATCCCCACCATTCTGGACACGCCCACCATTCCGGTGGATGTCCTCGAACTTGCCGATGAGCACGCTCCCTACGGGCTGCGTGGCGTCGGCGAGGCGCCGACTCTGTCGTCGACCCCGGCTGTCCTCTCCGCAATCCGGGCGGCGACTGGTCTGGCACTCACGAAGACGCCGGTGCGTCCGGAACACCTCACCGGCACGTGAGCCTCCGGGCGGTGCGGATGGTTTGGGGTGTCCTGTCCGTCCTCCCGCGGTTCGTACCGCCCGGAGTTTCCCCCACGTCAGCCCGGCCTCCTAGGATCCGTCCTCGGCGCCGCATCTGGCTGAAAAACGTTCGTCTCGGGCCGTCCCCCGGGTCGTGCGGCCCGTTCCATCCCAAATCTCACACTTCCCCCCTTGTGAGTGCCCCTATGAACCTTGGGAGATAGGCACCATGACCCAGCCCACCATCGAGCCGACCACGGCGGAGGACGCCGGCGCGGGTACGCGCCAGCCCTCCGGCCGGTCGTGGCTCGACCGGTACTTCCACATATCCGAGCGCGGCTCGACCCTCGGCCGGGAGCTGCGCGGCGGCATCACCACCTTCATGGCGATGGCGTACATCCTCCTCCTCAACCCCGTCCTGCTCAGTGGCAAGGACGCGGTCGGCGGCACCCTCCACCCGGGTGCCGTCATCACGGCCACGGCCTTCGCGGCCGCACTGGCCACGCTGCTCATGGGCATCGTCGGCAAGGTGCCGCTGGCCCTCGCCGCAGGCCTGAGCGTCTCCGGCGTGCTCGGCACCCAGGTGATCAGCGACATGTCCTGGCCGCAGGCCATGGGCATGTGTGTGATCTACGGCGTCGTGATCATGGTCCTGGTCATCAGCGGTCTCCGCGAGAAGATCATGAACGCGATCCCGCTCGGCCTCAAGCACGCAATCACCATCGGCATCGGGCTCTTCGTCACCATGATCGGCCTGGTCAAGGCCGGGTTCGTCGGCATCGGCAACGCCTCGGCGCCGGTCACCCTCGGCGTCCACGGCCACCTCAGCGGCTGGCCCGTCCTGGCCTTCTGCCTCACCCTCGTCATCATCTTCATGCTGCTGGCCCGCAACATCCCCGGCGCGATCCTGATCGGCATCGCCGTCGGCACCGTCTTCTCGCTGGTCGTCACCGCGATCTTCGGGCTGGGCGACAAGCAGTGGGGCCTGGCCACGCCCGCACTCCCGGACACCCTGGTCTCCACCCCGGACTTCAGCCTGTTCGGCAAGATCGAATTCGGCGGCTTCGCCGAGCTCGGCGCCACCACCGTGGCGATGGTCGTCTTCACCCTGGTCCTGGCCGGCTTCTTCGACGCCATGGCCACGATCATTGCGGTCGGCCAGGAGGCCAAGCTCGCCGACCACCTCGGCCGGATGCCGGGCCTGAACAAGGCGCTGCTCATCGACGGCGCGGGCGGTGCGATCGGCGGCGTCGCCGGCGCCTCAGGGCAGACCGTCTTCATCGAGTCCGCCAGCGGCGTCGGCGAGGGCGCCCGTACGGGCCTGTCGGCCACCGTCACCGGCCTGCTCTTCGGCGCGGCGCTGCTCTTCACTCCACTGGCGGAGATCGTGCCCGCCCAGGTCGCGTCCGCCGCGCTGGTCGTCATCGGCTCGATGATGATGCAGAACGCACGGCATGTGGACTGGAAGGACCGCTCCGTGGCGATCCCGGTCTTCCTGACCGTGGTCATCATGCCGTTCACCTACTCGATCGTGAACGGTGTGGCGGTGGGCGTGATCTCGTACTGCGCGATCAAGCTCGCGCAGGGCAAGTGGCGCGAGCCGGGTCCGCTGATGTGGATCCTGGCGCTGGTGTTCATCGCCAACTTCGCCTTCAACGACATCGGGTAGGGGAGACCCGCCGGCGCCGGGCACCGTGCCCGGACGGAGGCCGCATCGGCCCTCCGCGCAATCGCAGACAAGGAGCTGGACATGCTGGACATCGCCGAAGAGCTGAACCGGTGGGTCGAGCAGGGACGCGACTTCGCCGTGGCCACCGTGGTGGGCGTCGGCGGCAGCGCGCCCCGGCAACCGGGCGCCGCGCTCGCCGTCGACCGCGACGGCTCGGCGATCGGGTCCGTCTCCGGCGGTTGCGTGGAGGGTGCGGTGTACGAGCTGTGCCAGGAGGCCCTGGAGACCGGCACGCCGGTGCTCCAGCAGTTCGGGTACAGCGACGAGGACGCCTTCGCGGTCGGCCTGACCTGCGGAGGCATCGTCGACATCCTCGTCACCCCGGTACGCACGAACGCCCCGGAGCCATCAGAGGGGCCGGACGACCCCCCGGCCCCGGTGGACAGCACCTCCGGGACGCTCGTCGCGGCGGTGGCCGCCGCCGTCACCGCTGAGGCGGCGGCCCTCGCGCGCATCGTCTCAGGGCCCGCCGAACTCCTCGGCCGTGCCCTCCTCGTCCACGCCGACGGCAGCCGCACCGGCAGCCTCGGCGGCCATCCCGCACTCGACCGCACCGCGGTCGAGGAGGCCCGCGCGCTGCTGGACGCGGGCCGCACCACCACCGTCGAGATCGGCGCGGACGGCAGCCAGTGCGGCGCCCCGCTGACCCTCCTCGTCGAGTCCTCGGCCCCGGCCCCGCGGATGCTCGTCTTCGGCGCCATCGACTTCGCCGCCGCCCTGGTCAGGGCCGGCAAATTCCTCGGCTACCACGTCACCGTCTGCGACGCCCGCCCCGTCTTCGCCACGAAGCTTCGCTTCCCCGACGCCGACGAGATCGTGATCGACTGGCCGCACCGCTACCTCGACTCCCAGCAGCTGGACTCCCGCGCGGTGCTCTGCGTCCTCACGCACGACGCCAAGTTCGACGTACCGCTGCTGGAGCGGGCACTGAAGCTCCCCGTCGCCTACGTCGGCGCGATGGGCTCCCGCCGCACCCACCTGGACCGGCTGCGCCGGCTGCGCGAGGCCGGCCTGACCGACCTCGAACTCAACCGCCTGCGCTCCCCGATCGGCCTCGACCTCGGCGCCCGTACGCCCGAGGAGACGGCCCTGTCCATCGCCGCGGAGATCGTCGCCACCCGCCGCGGCGGTACCGGCGTGCCGCTCACCGGCGCACATACCCCGATCCATCACGACACATCGGTCACGACACGCCGTATCGGATCGGTTGCCTGAGGGCAGCAATACCGCTCCCGGTAAGCGAAGGATAAGATCGGCGGCCGGCCGTCCGCGCCATTCGTGGGCGGCTGTCGCCATGTCCGAGAACGAAGGAACACCGCACGATGAACTCGCCGGACGGACCACTCACCCCGATCTACGACCAGCTCATCAACGAGCAGGGTGACGTCGCCACCGAGGCGCGCGAGTACGCCCAGAAGACCGAGCAGGAAGCCACCGAGGTCCTGGACTTCCGCCTCCCGGGCCAGCCGTCTTCGGCGCAGTAGTTCCTACGGCGTCGCCGGTTCCTACGGCGTCGCCGGCACCCGGAGCGCCAGCAGCGCCACGTCGTCCTCGTTGGCCGCGTACAGGGCTCTGCTGATGAGCTGGTCGCAGAATTCGTCCAGGGAGCGGTCGGCGAGCGCCGCGGCGAAGCTGGCGAGCTGGTCCAGGCCCTCGCTCAGCGGCAGGCCACGGGCCTCGATCAGGCCGTCGGTGTACAGGACGACCGTGCTGCGCGGCGGGAGCGCCTGCTGGAAGTCGGTGCGCTCGGGCGACAGCTCGGTACCGAGCACCAGGTCGGCGGCGCCGTGCTCCAGGAAGCACACCCGGCCGTCGTCGTGCACCAGCAGCGGCGGCGGGTGCCCGGCGTTGGTCCAGCGCAGCTGCCAGTCGCCGGCCTGCGCCCGCTCGACCTGGGCCAGGATCATGGTGGCCAGCTGCACGTCGCTGATGTGGACGAGGGCCCGGTCCAGCCGGCCGACGGTGACGGACGGCGCCTCGGTGTGCTCCCAGGCGAAGGCCCGCAGCATGTTGCGCACCTGCGCCATGCAGGCCGCCGCCTGCAGGTCGTGGCCGACCACGTCCCCGATGACCAGCGCCGTCGTCCGGTCCGGCAGCCGGAACGCGTCGTACCAGTCGCCGCCGACCCGGGAGGCGTGCGGCGCCGGGTGGTAGCGCACCGTCATCTCCAGGCCCTCGATACGGGGCAGCGGCGGCAGCAGATGGCGCTGCATGGTCTCCGCGACCCGCCGCTGCCGCTCGTACAGCTGCGCGTTGTCCACGGCGAGCCCGGCCCGCCGGGCGATGTCGTCGACCAGCGCCAGTTCCGCCGCGTCGAAGGGCTTCTCCTGGTCCGTACGGACCAGGGTCAGCGCGCCCAGCACCTTGCCGGGGCCGCGCAGCGGCGCGATCACCGCCGACCGCATGCCGATCGCCCGGAACATCTGGCGCTGCTGGACGGCGATGCCGGAGTCCGGCGGCCCCGCGTAGTCCTCGGGCGTCACGATCCGGGGCGCCGCCCCGCGCAGTACCCGGGAAAGCGGCATCCGCGACCCCTCCTGCACCTGCGGCATCGGCCCGGTCAGCTCCTCCACCCGTACGTGCCGGCCGTCCACGTGGTGCACCACGGCCACCCGCCGCAGCTTGCCCTGCTCCTCCAGCAGATCGACCACCGCCCAGTCCGCCAGTCGGGGGACCACCAGCCGCACGAGCCGCTTCAGCGACTCGTCCAGATCGAGGGTGGAGGTGAGCACGGCGGTGGTCTCGGCGACCATCGTCAGCCGGTCGGCGAGGTCGGTCAGCGCCTCGAGGTTCTCCGGCGTCACCGGCGTGTGCGCCTCTTCCGGCGGCCGCTCGAAGAAGACCACGACCGCGCCGTCCGGGGCGCCGTCCACCTCGTACGGCACGGACATCCCGCCCACACAGATCAGCCCGCCGTCCCCGCGCGCGAACCACTGGCAGCCGTCCAGGGACACGGCCTGCCCGGCCAGGAACGCCTGGAGGAGCACGCAGTTCGGCCGGGGCAGCTGCGTTCCGTCGGGATTGCGGTGCAGCAGCTCGTGCGGGTCGGCGCCGAGCATGGCGGCGGCGGGGCGTGCCAGCAGCTCCTCGGCCTTGTCGTTGACGTGCGAGATCCGCCCGTAGCCGTCCTGGATGTAGACCCCGGCCGTCAGCCCCGCAGGCAGTACGGGCTCCGGCTCGCTCCCGGTCGCGGGATCCGACACGCCCGGCCCTCCTCACTGATGCCACCTGCACCGACGACCTCCTCCAGCGTCTCGCAGGATCGCCGTCGCGGCCTGCGCAGAGGGGGGACCCGAGTGGTGCGTACGGGGGAGCGGCGGGGCTAGGGCAGCAGGCCCGCGCGGCGCGCCGCGACCACGGCCTGCAGCCGGGTGTGGACGCCGAGCTTGCGCATCGCGGAGCGCAGATAACCCTTGACCGTCTCCGGGCGCAGCCCCAGCCGCTCCGCGACCGCGAGGTTCGTCGCGCCCGAGGCCACGCAGGAGAGCACGTCCACCTCGCGTGGCGAGAGCGTGACGGCGGGGTCCCGGCGGGTCCCGCCCGAGGCCGCGGCGAGCCGGCCGCAGGCCGCCAGCATCTCCTGCCGCAGCAGCGGATCGCCGACCCGCTGCGCCAGGGTGCGCAGCGCGCTGTGCGCCTCCCTGACCTCCTCCCACATCACCGGATCGGCGGCGGTCGGCTGCCGGGCCACCGACAGCAGCCGCTCCGCCTCGTCCTGCACCACCAGCGCCTGCTCCAGCTCCCTGGCCGCCTCCAGCGCGGCGGACAGCGGCCGGTCGCCCAGCTGCAACGGCTGCCGCAGCGCCCCGTACAGCACGCCGCGCACCCGCCGCCGCACCACGACCGGTACCGCCAGTACGGACTTCAGTCCCTCGGTGGCCACCGCCGCGTCGTACTCATGGCTGATCACCGCGGAGGAGTGGTAGTCGGTCACCGCGAAGGGCCGGGAGCGGGCCGCCGTCTTGCCGCCCAGGCCGTTGCCCGAGTGGATGGACAGCCCGCGCAGCGCGGTGGTGGCCGCGCCGGTCAGCTCGTTGATGCGGAACCGGCCCGTGCCGGACAGCAGGCCGCCGAACGCCACCGGCAGTCCGCTCGCCCTGCGCAGCCGCAGCAGCGCCGCCCTGACGTCCGCGGACCCGCTCTGCTCTGGCTCGTTCAGCACGCGCTAACCTCCGCTTCCCCCCATTCGGGGGTGGTGAGACCTGCGTCACCGATTACACGATGGCCGGAAGCCGCGGGGCAATGAGAACGACACATGGCGGACAGGCCCGGGACGAGGGCGACGGACGACGAGTACCGGGCTCCGTAGGTGTGCATAGGTGAGAAGTAGCCACGGGTAAGTGTTCCGGGTTCTGGATACGAGGAGAGCAGCATGCGGGTACCCATGACCATCGCGGACTTTCTGGACCGGGCGGAGGCGGGGTTCGCCAACGGCCCGGGCGTGGTGGACGAGCCGGATCAGCCCGGGCCGCCGGTGCCCGATGCGACGTACGGCCGGTTCGGCGAGCGGGTGCGGGCCTGGCAGGCGGGGCTCGACGCGCTCGGCGTCGGCGAGGGCGAACGCGTGGCGGTGGTCAGCCACAACTCGACCCGCCTCCTTGAGCTGCTGTTCGCGGTGCCGATGAGCGGCCGCATCTGCGTACCGGTCAACTTCCGCCTCAAGCCCGAAGAGATCGACTACATCGTGCGGCAGAGCGGCGCCTCCGTCCTGCTCATCGACCCGGAACTGGACGCCGCGCTGTCCGACGTCAAGGCCCGCCACCGCTTCGTACTCGGCGAGCAGACCGAGACGGAGCTGATGCGCTTCGGCATCGCACCGCGCCCGTGGTCGTACCCGGACGAGGACGCCACCGCGACCATCAACTACACCTCCGGCACGACCGCCCGCCCCAAGGGCGTCCAGCTCACCCACCGCAACATCTGGGTCAACGGCCTGACCTTCGGGCTGCACACCCGCGCCTGGGAGCGCGACGTCTATCTGCACACGCTGCCGATGTTCCACTGCAACGGCTGGGGCATGCCGTACGTGATGGCCGGCCTCGGCGCCAAGCAGGTCGTACTGCGCAAGGTCGACGGCACCGAAATCCTGCGCCGCGTCGAGGAACACGGCGTCACGCTCATGTGCGGTGCGCCCGCGGTGTGGAACATGGTCCTGGACGCGGCGGCGAACTGGGACGGCGAGATCCCCGGCCGCGACCGCGTCCGCATCGTCTGCGCGGGAGCCCCGCCGCCCAGCCGCACGATCCAGCGCATGAACGAGGAACTGGGCTGGGAGTTCACCCAGATCTACGGCCTGACCGAGACCTCCCCGGTCCTCACCTTCAACCGGTCCGGCGCCGCCGACGCGGACCTCCCCGCCGAGGAGCGGGCCCGCAAACTCTCCCGCGCGGGCCTCCCCGCCCTCGGTACCAAGCTGCGGATCTCCCCCTCCGGCGAGGTCCTGGCCCGCTCGAACACCGTCCTGGAGGGCTACTGGGACAAGCCCGAGGAGACCGAAGCGGCCCTGGAGGACGGCTGGTTCCACACGGGCGACGGCGGCACCCTCGACGAGTCCGACGGCCACCTCACCATCTCCGACCGCAAGAAGGACGTCATCATCACGGGCGGCGAGAACGTCTCCTCGATCGAGGTGGAGGACACCATCTTCAGCCACCCCGCCGTCGCCGAGGTCGCCGTCATCGGCGTACCGCACGAGAAGTGGGGCGAGACCATCAAGGCCCTGGTCGTCCTCGTCGAAGGCGCCACGGCCCAGGAGGCGGACATCATCGCCCACTGCAAGCAGCACATGGCGGGCTACAAGGCCCCCACCACCGTCGAGTTCCGCGATGCCATCCCCCGCACGGCCACCGGCAAGATCCAGAAGTTCAAGCTCCGCGAACCGTACTGGTCGGGCCGCGACCGCGGCGTCAACTGACCGCTCCGGCACGTGCGTTCCGCGGCAGCGCCCCCGCCGCCGCGGAAAGCACCATATGGATGTGATGTCACGTATTGCCGCCCCTGCCGGTCTCACTAAATGGACGCAGGCAATTTCGTGCTTTTCTACGAGCGGGGAGCGAGGGGTTCGGATGCGTAGCTTCGAATTCCTGCTCGGGTAGGGGTATTTCACCCGCAGGTGTCCCAGTTTTTCCGTTGAACGTGAAATTAATGAACAACGTCGGCCGGTCGACCCCGGAGGGTCGGCCGGTGTTCTTTGTGAACTGCTTCACATCGGAAGATGATCTTGCCCTGTTAGCCTTCCGAGGCACGTAACGAAACAGTGGGGGATAACAGTGCGTTATCGGCTGTTCGCTGCGCAGGGGTACATCACCGAACCCTTTATGCGCAGCTATGAAGATCTGCCTGCCGACGTACATCTGCGAGACGGCCATCATTTCCGTTACCGCGCGTTCGGAAAGGCTCGCGTCAAGGGCGAGATGCTGCTGTGGGAAGAGGACACCTCCTTCTTTCAGAGCGACGCGATCAATGAGTACGCGGGCGGCATGGACCGGCGATTCGCGCCGCTGGGCGACCCGGCCAAGGAGTTTGCCGAGGGGCTCGTGAACGCTCCTGCCATCCGCGAGCTGGCCGCCGCCGAGGAGTTCGAGATCGGCTGCCACCAGATCCGCATCACGGCGGCGGACGACCGGCCGGGATTCCCGGCCCCGGAAGGGTTTCACCAAGACGGGTACGACCTGATAGCCGTGACCTGTGTGGCGGCCGAGAACGTGAGCGGCGGAATTTCCCTGGTGCGGGAAAATGCCGCGGCCGGCGAAATCATTCTGGAGCGGGTGATGGCCCCCGGCGAATCCCTTTTCCTGGCGGACCGGGAAGTCAAGCACTACGTCAGCCCCATCACGCCGAAAATCCCGGGTGAACCCGCCTACCGCGACGTAGCCGTCATTACCTTTTCCCTCGGAGAGCAGGCCCAGTGAGCATCGCGCCGTACACCATTCAGGACTGGCTCTTCAGCCGCGCACAGGGCCGGTTCGACCTGGACCTCGCGGAGAGCGGCGTCCAGTTCCAGCTGCTGCGGGACGTACCGCTGGAGCCCGACTGGGAGATGGACTACAGCCTCGACCGCGGGACGCACGAACTGCGCGCTCGGATCGGGGCGTTGTACGACGACGCTCAGGCCCCCGGCGCTCCCGTACAGGAGGACCGCCGCGATGTCGTCGTGACGCACGGCGCCCAGGAAGCCCTGTACCTGCTCTACCGGTCCGCCCTGCGGCCCGGGGACCACGTGATCACCACAGCGCCCGGCTGGCAGCAGGCCTGGGAGGTCCCCGCCCACGTGGGCTGCGAGGTCACGGTGCTCGACTGGCGCCCCGGCGCTCCCTTCGACGCCACGGCCCTGGAGCGCGCCGTGCGCCCCGAGACCCGGATGCTCATCCTCAACAGCCCGGGCAACCCCTCGGGGCGCCTGCTGACACAGGCCGACTGGGACGCCGTACTCGACGTGGCGCGCGCCCACGACCTGCTGGTGGTGAACGACGAGGAGTACCTCCTCGACTTCGCCGATTCCGTCACGCACCGCCATGAGCGCTCGGTCTCCGTCTCCGGACTGTCCAAGGTCTACGGACTGCCGGCGCTGCGCGTGGGCTGGGCCAAGGGGCCCGCGGACATCATCGAGCAGATGGTCAACTACAAGCGGTACACCACGGTCTCCAACTCCCTGGTGTGGGAACGGGCCGCGGCCCGCGTCCTCGCCGACCGGGAGCGGCACCTGAAGCGCTACCACACGCTGGTGGACGGCGGCCGCGCACGGCTCGAGGCGTTCGCCGCGGAGCACGCGGACACTCTCGAACTGGTACGGCCGGAGAACACGCCGTTCGCCTGGCTGCACCTCAACACCACCGTCTCCTCGCAGCAGTTCGCCGAGGAACTGCTGGAGAAGCGGCGCACGCTCGTCATGCCCGCCGAGGTCTTCGGATCCGAGCGGGGGCTGCGCATCAGCTACGCCCGCCCGGCCGACGTGCTCGACGAGGGGCTGCGGCGCCTCTCGGCACAGCTGGCCGAATCCGCGTGAGGCAGCGGGCGGCGCGCCGGAGAGCGCGCCGCCCGCACCGGGCAATGTACGAGCAATTCGACGCAAGGGATGGATGACGCGTGCTGGACGAACGCGTGACAGCCGGGACGGCCCGCGCCTCCTTCCATGAGGACCTGGCCGTCGCGGCGAGGCTGACCGTGCCCGTGGCGATGGGTTACCTGCCGCTCGGGGCCGCTTTCGGCATTCTGCTCGTCAGCCAGGGACTCCCCTGGTTCTGGGCGCCGACGACCGCGCTGGTCGTCTTCGCCGGGTCACTGGAGTTTCTCGCCGTATCGATGGTGACCTCCGGCCTCGGCCTGGCGGCCATCGCCATGACCACATTCCTGGTGAACTTCCGGCACGTCTTCTACGGGCTGTCGTTCCCGCTCCACCTGCTGACGGGCCGGCTGCAGCGCGCTTACGGCGTCTTCGCCCTCACCGACGAGACGTACTCACTGCTCGCCGCCAACCCCGACCAGGAGCTCAACGGGCGCCGCATCACCCTCATCCAGCTCCTCAGCCACGGCTATTGGGTGACGGGCAGCCTCGCCGGCGCCCTGGCCTCGTCGGCGCTCCCGGAGGACATCGACGGCATCGAGTTCGCGCTCACCGCCCTGTTCGTCGTCCTGGCCTGGGACCACGGCCGCAAGAAGGCGAATCTCCGGCCCGTCCTGTACGGCCTGGCGGCTTCGCTGGCGGCCGGACTCGTGGGGGGCGACCAGTTCCTCACGGTGGCCGTGATCGCCTTCCTCCTCCTGCTGGTTGCCGACTACACACTGTCGAGGTCCAAGCGTGCCTGAACCGTCCTACGTCGTAGCGGCCATCGCCATCATGAGCGCGGTGACCCTCGCGCTCCGCGCGGCGCCCTTCGTAGTCTTCCGCAACGCGACGGGCTCGCCGCTGCTGCAGTACCTGCGCAGCGCGCTCCCCCCGGGGATCATGGTCATTCTCGTGGCGTACAGCGTGCAGTCGGTCGATTTCACCAGCCCGCCGTACGGAGCCCCCGCACTGGCCGGCATCGCGGTCTGCGGCGCCGTCTACCACTGGCGCAACAGCCCCCTGCTCGCCATCGTCCTGGGCACCGCCACCAACATGGGCCTCGTGCACGTGCTGTGAGGAGACCGATGAAGAGCATCGTCATCATCGGCGGCGGTGCCACGGCCGTGTGCGCCTTCCGCGCCGTCACCGAGGCCGAGGACATCGCCGCCGTCCGGTTCGTCGCCCCCGGACCCATCGGCATCGCCGGCGCGTTCGGCTCGGGTGACCTGCGTGCCCTGTGCAACACCTCCGTGGACGTCACCTCGCTGTCCCCGGACGGGGAATCGGGGCTGCTGAGCTACCTCGCCGCGCGCGGCTGGCCGGTCCACCGCGACGACTTCGTACCCCGCTTCCTGGTCACCCAGTACCTCAGGGAGAGCTTCCAGCGGCTACGGGACGACTGTGTGCGCCGCGGCACGCGCGTCGCCCACGTACGAGGGCGTGCCCTCCGCGTCACCGGGCTGCCGGGGGACTACCGGGTCCACCTCGCGGACGGCAGGGTACTGCCCGCGACGGACGTCCTCGTCTGCGTCAACGGAACCTCGACGGCGCACCCCGAGTACCTCGTCGGGCACCACCCGGCCGACCGGCTGTTCACCACGCCCTACCCCCTCGGCGCGCTGCGCCGCATACCGGCCGGGGCGCGCGTACTGGTGGCGGGCACCAAGCTGTCGGCCATCGACGCCGCCCTCGTGCTGTGCCGTCGTGGCGTGCACACGGTCATGACCTCGCCCTCGGGAGAACTGCCCGCCGTCCGCACCCGCTTGCGCCGACACCGCGGGACCGGTCTCGCGGCCGAGTTCCGGAGCCTGCTGGCGGCCGGAGCC
Source organism: Streptomyces sp. NPDC026301 (assembly GCF_055567935.1). Taxonomy (NCBI): domain Bacteria; kingdom Bacillati; phylum Actinomycetota; class Actinomycetes; order Kitasatosporales; family Streptomycetaceae; genus Streptomyces; species Streptomyces sp. NPDC026301. The sequence goes on from NZ_JBVHPN010000025.1 coordinate 33,880, forward strand.
GGTCCGCAGGAGCTGCTGCGGCCGGTGGCACGCCGCATCCGCCGCCGGCCGGGCGGCGACCGGCACCCGGCGGCCGCCGCGCGGCCCGCCGCCGTCGACGCCGGAGCCGCCCACCGGCGCCTGCTGCGGGACACGGAGCTGGCCGAGGCCGGACGGCTGCCCTGGCAGGACACCGTCGCCGAAGTGATCGACGCGCTCAACGCCGTACTGTCCGAACAGCCCGCCGCGGTACGACAACGCGTGCTGGCCGCTCACCGCCGTACGGTCACGCGCTTCATCTCCGCCATACCGGTCACGAACGCCCGGCTGCTGCTGCGCCACCTGGACGAGGGTCTCCTGGCCGTCGCCGACGAGCAGCCGTACCGGGCCGTCCCCGACCCGGCGGGCGACGGCTGGACCGTCACCTGGCCCGACGGTCGCCAGGAACGCTACGACTGGATCGTCTGCGCCACGGGATTCCGGCCGCCCGCCCTGACAGTGGGCCCCGACGCGAGCCTGCACATCGGAGCGCCCGCCGAAGCCCCCGGCCACCGGGCCGTCGAGGTGGGGCCCGACCTGCGCATCTCCCGCGGCCTTGGGGCACGGACCGGGGCGCCCGAGAGGATCTGGGCCCTCGGCGCGACGGCCGGCGCCCGTTTCCCGATCGTCAACTACCTGCGGGCAGCCGCCCAGCACGCCGGCCTCGTCGTCTCGGCCCTGGCCGGTGAACCCCTTCCCTCCGACGGTGTCCGAGCGGGCGCCGCCCCCACCCTCGTACCGGCGACCTCCGCCGCGCGAAAGGACGCACTGTGATTGCCCTGGTGAACCCCGTCTCCACCGGCGCCGAACTGGCCGCCGCCTTCGAGGAGGAGGGAGGCAGCTGCGTCCACGTCTACAGCGCCGGCCAGCGCGCCGCCCACGAGGCCGACCCGCACCCCTTCCGGCTCCTGATCGACGGGCCGGCCGCCGTGGCACCGGCGGCGGAGCAGCTGTCCCGGCTGGGCGTCGACACCGTCATGGCGGCCAGCGAGTACGGGGTCACTCTCGCCGACGAGCTCGCCGAACTGCTCGGGACGCCGCATCACGACCCCGCGCGGCGCGCCGCCAGGCGGGACAAGTACCTCATGATCCAGGCCCTGAAGGCGGCCGGCCTGCCGCACGCCCGCACCGTGACCGTCACATCGGAGCCCGAACTCGACAAGATCCTCGACGACTGGGACGACTACCCCCTGGTCGTCAAGCCGCTCGACAGCGCGGGCAGCGACGGCTGCACCCTCTGCCCCGACCGGGACACAGCGCGCGCGGCCTTCCGCCAGGTCACGGGCGCGACCAACCTCATGGGCAGCACCAACAACGAGGTCGTCGTCCAGCAGTGCCTCAACGGCGTCCAGTACATCGTCAACACCGTCAGCATGGGTGGCCGGCACCTGCTGACCGAGCTCTACGCCGAGCGCATCGACCGCGTCGACAACGCACCGATGCTGCGCCACATCATCTCGCGCGGCTCCCTGTCCGGCCCGGAACAGGAACTCGTGGACTATGTGCTCAGCTGCCTCGACGCGCTGGGAATCCGCGAGGGCGCCGCCCACACCGAAGTCATGCTGACGCCGGAAGGCCCCCGCCTGGTCGAGGTCAACTCACGGGTCATGGGTCCGTCGCTCGCACCGGACCCCTACCACGCCGCGTTCGGCTACAGCCACCAGCACCTCACCGCGGAACGCGTGCTGCGCCCCGACGAGTTCCAGCGGCGCTTCGACCTGCCGTACGCCCCGGCCCGTACGGTGGCCAAGGTACTGCTGCGGCCGCACGCCGACGGCGTACTGGAGGCGCTCGACGGGCTGCGCGTGCTGCGCCGCATGCCCGGCTTCCACAGCATCGCCCGGCTGCCGGTGGTCGGCGAGCCCGTGCGCGACCGCTATCTGACGACCGGCGCCTGCGGCATCGCCTACCTCGTCCACGAGGACGCGCAGCTGCTCGAAAGCGTGCTGGAGACGCTGCACGAGATCGAGGACAGCGGCGACTTCTTCCGCCTGCGTCCCGCAGGGGACTGAGATGTCCGCGCTGCTGATCCTGCTGTCCGTACTGCTGCAGGCCGGCTGCTTCGGCTATCTGTCGGGACGGCTCACGCCGAGCGGCAGCCTGCTGCTGTCCGGAGTCGGTTTCGCCATGGCGGCGGCCTTCTTCTCCTGCCTGCTGCTGATCCGGCGGTGGCGCGGTGCGGCCTCCCGGACCGCACCGCGACCGGAACGCCGCCGGGTACGGCAGCTCCTGCTGGTGGTCAATCTCCTCACGGCCGTCACCTTCCTGAGTTTCTACGTCGCCCTCGCGTGGATTCCGGCGACGCTCGCCAGCGGCATCGAGACGGCCCTCGGCCCGCTGGCGCTGGCCGGGCTGCAGTTGCTCCCCGGCGGCTTCGGGGCACGGCCCACCCGCCGTACGTGGCTGCACGCCGCCGGGCTCGCCCTCGTGGGCGGCGCGCTCGCCTGGCGGCTGACGGATCTGGACCATGTGCACTGGCCTGTCCTGGCGGGCGTCGTGCTCGCAGTCGTCGCCGGGGCCGGAGCCTCGGGGCTGGCGCTGGCGTCGAAAGCGCTCGGCCGTCTCGGCGTGGACCCCGTCACCGTCACCGCACACCGCTTCCACCTGACCTACCTGGGTGCGGGAGCGCTGTACCTCCTCCAGGCGGCGACCCCGGAGGAGAGCGGTGTCCCGGTCGGTCTGCTGCCCCTGATCGGGGCCACCGCGGTGACGGCACCGCTGTTCGTGCTCCAAGTGGGCCTGCAGCGCGCCGATCCGAGGGTCGCCATGACGATCCTGACGACGCTGCCCGGAGTCACCTACCTCTCGGAGGCGGCGTGGGGCGGGCCGCTCGACCTCGTAGGCCTCGGACTCACCGTGCTCCTGGCCGTACTGGCAGCGGTCTCGGCGGTGCCGGTGCGGCGCGCGCCGGCGGAACGGAGGCACGTGCGGGGGAGCCGGCCGGCTGACCGTGCCGGCTCCGCGCCGTGAGAGCGAGGAGCCGGTCGACGGCCACGGCTCAAGCGGGAGGCTCCCCGATGAACCCCGCGACGAGTTCGCGGACGTACGCCTCGTCCGTACCGGGAATCGAGAAGACCACCCGAAAGTAGAGCGGCGCGATGATTCGGTCCAGCACCTGCTCCAAGGACGGGGGCGGGGGTACGTCGCCACGCTCCCGCGCCGTGTCGAGAACGGGGCGGAAGCGCTCGCTGACCCTGTCCAGGCACTCGCGCAGTCCCTCGTGCCGCTCGTCGACGTCGGGCGCAACCTCGGCGCGGAAGAACGCGATGCCACCGGGCCGGGAGAGCTCCGCCAGCGTCCAGATCGCCTGGTTCTCCAGGTCGGTGCGCAGGTCGCCGACGAGCGGGGGCGCGCCGACGTCGCCGCGGTACTTGGCGACGTCGGCCAGGAGCGCGGCGAGCGAACCCCAGCGCCGGTAGAGGGTGCTGGAGTTGACCCCCGCGCGCTCGGCCACGGCGGGGAGGGTCACCTGGTCGGCGCCGCGCTCGCTCACCAGCGCGACCGCGGCGCTGTGCACGGCGGCACGGACGCGGGCGCTGCGGCCGCCGGGTCGCTTCGTCGATGCGTCAGCGTTCACCCCTCCATCCTAAAGCAAAGAGTTGCGCCTTAGTGGGCAGGGCGCTTACGGTCACACTAAAGCGGAGGTCACTGCTTTAGAGCTCTGAAGGGAATGTCATGTCCACCAACGAAGCCACCCTCGCCCTCGGGCGCAGCTTCCACCAAGCCCTCGTCTCGGGCGACTGGGACGGCATCCGGGCCCTGTTGCACGACGACGCCACTTGGACCCTGCCCGGCGACAACACCATCTCCGGCACAGCCGATGGCGCCGACGCGGTGGTGGAGCGTGCTCGGCGGATCGCCTCGTACGGCCTCGACTTCGAGCTGCTGCACCTTCTGGTCAGCAGGGAGAACATGGCGCTCTCCCTGCACAACACCGCGCGCCGGGAGGACGCCGTGCTGGACGAATACCTGGCCACGGTCTGCCGGCTCCGCGACGGAAAGATCGCGAGTATCGAGACGTATCTCTCCGACGTGCCCGGGATGAACGCCTTCTTCGTCTGACGACTCCCAGCACTTAAAACTCGAGCTCAGGCCGTGACGAGATCGTCCGGCGCGGAGCGGGCCAGGTCGGCGAGTGTGGCCAGTGCCTGGGACAGCACCTCGGGCCGTGGCGAGGCGAGGCCGAGCCGGACCGCGTTGGGGGAGTGGTTGCCGCCGACGGCGAACGCGGCGGCCGGCGCCACGCCGATGCCATGGCGCGCGGCGGCGGCGACGAAGGTGTCGGCGCGCCACGGCCGGGGCAGCTCCCACCAGCAGTGGTACGAGCGCGGGTCGCTGCGGACCGTGAAGCCGTCCAGGTGCCCGGCCGCGATCTCCTGGCGTACGGCGGCTTCCCGCTGCTTGGCCCGTACGAGCGTCTGCACGGTGCCGTCCCGCTGCCAGCGGGCGGCCGCCTCCAGGGCGAAGCGCGCGGGGGCCCAGCCCCCAGAGCGCAGCGCGGTGGCGATGGCGCCGGCCAGGGAGCCGGGGGCCGTCACGAACCCCAGGGTCAGGCCGGGGGCGATGCGCTTGGACAGGCTGTCGACGAGAACGGTGCGCTCGGGGGCGAAGGCGGCGAGCGGCGGGAGCTCGTCACGGAGGAAGGCCCAGATGCTGTCCTCGACCGCGGTGATCCCCAACCGCCGTAGTACGTCGGCCAGTTGCTCCACCCGCTCGCTGGGCATGGTGAGCGACAGCGGATTGTGCAGCGTCGGCTGTACGTAGACGGCGTGCAGCGGGCCCGCGCGGTGGGCCTCCGCCACGGCTTCCGGGACCAGCCCGTGCTCGTCCATGGCCAGCGGGACCAGGGTGATGTCGAGGCGCGTGGCGATGGCCTTGATCACCGGGTACGTCAGCTGCTCGACGCCGAGCCGGGCGCCCGGCGGCACCAGGGCGGTGAGGACGGCCGAGATGGCCTGCCGCCCGTTTCCCGCGAACAGTACGTGCGCCGGGTCGGGGCGCCAGCCCCCGCGGGCGAGCAGCTCGGCGGCGGACTCCCGTACGGCCGGAACGCCCGCGGCGCCGATCGGTCGCAACGCGTGCTCCAGGACGTCGTGCCGCAGCATCCCGCCGAGGCCCTCGGCCAGCAGCGCGGCCTGCTCGGGCACCACCGGGTAGTTGAGCTCCAGGTCGACCCGGCTCAGCGCGGGTTCGGTGAGCGCCGGGGCGGCGGGGCGGGGGGCCGCGCGGACGAACGTGCCGCGGCCCACTTCGCCCACCGTGAGGCCGCGGCGGGCCAGTTCCTGATAGACGCGCGCCGCGGTGGAGTTGGCGATGCCGTACTGCTGCGCGAACCGGCGCTGCGGGGGCAGCCGGTCGCCCGGCCGGAGGGCGCCCGACGCGATCTCCCCGGCCACGGCGTCGGCGACGCTCTGGTAGTCCTGCACGGCTCTCCCCTTGCTCGCTCCCGCCCTTCCTCTGGCCGCGCCACCCAACCACGGAATTGCACCGAGTGCAATAGGGGATATTGCATCGAGGATTGGCGAGCAATACGCTCAGGGCATTGCGCTGGCATGGCGCTGACAATTGAGCGCACAATGAGGGGTTTTCATGGTGGAAATGAGCGGGATCCTCGGGGTCGTCGCGGTGTCCCTCGGAATGGTGCTCACGCCGGGCCCGAACATGGTCTATCTCGTGTCCCGCAGCATCACGCAGGGCCGGCGGGCCGGCATCGTCTCGCTCGGCGGGGTCGCCCTGGGATTCATGATCTATCTGCTGGCCGCGAACCTGGGCCTGTCGGTCCTCTTCATCGCCGTACCCGAGCTGTACTTCGCCGTGAAGCTGGCCGGCGCCGCCTATCTCGCCTACCTCGCGTGGAACGCCCTGAGGCCGGGCGGCCTCTCGGCCTTCGACCCGCAGGACGTCCCGCACGACTCGCCGCGCAAGCTGTTCATGATGGGCCTGATGACGAACCTGCTCAACCCGAAGATCGCCATCATGTACCTGTCCCTCATCCCTCAGTTCATCGACCTGAAGGGCGGCCATGTGCTGTTCCAGGGCCTGCTGCTCGGCTCGGTCCAGATCGTGGTCAGCGTCGCCGTCAACCTGGCCATCGTGCTCGCGGCCGGCGCCATCGCCGCGTTCCTCGCGCGCCGCGCCTCCTGGCTCAAGGCGCAGCGCTACATGATGGGGACGGTGCTCGGCGCGCTCGCCGTGTCACTGGCGATCGACACCTCGGCGCCGACAGCGACCAACTGACCTTGCCGGATGGGTGCCTACGGCAGCCGCTCCAGCAGCCACGTGCACAGTTCTTCGGTGATCTCCGTGTGTCCGGTGGTCGTGGGCGAGCAGAAGTACTCGTCCAGCTCGCTCTCGTCCGGACCCATGCTGCTGATGTCCGCGTAGAGGTCCTTCTGGGCGTCGATGTCGCGGACCGCGACCGCGCTGACCGAGGGGACGAAGCAGAGGTGCTCGTGGCGGAGGTCCACCTCGGCGCCGAACTTCTTCAGCATGTCGGCCAGGATCTTGTACGAGTTCAGGGTGCCGCCGGGGGCGCCGTCGAGCTCGGGGAAGCCATCGGTGGTGATGGTCTTCTCGGCCTGCGGGAACTTGCGGTACAGCTGGGCGGCGGTGACCTTGCTGCCCTGGGCCTGGGTGTGGAAGGTCGTGCCGGGGTAGATGCGGTCGACCTTCAGCGCGACCTCACCGGGCGGGACGTCGGGCAGCCCGATGCCGTCGCCGCGGCCGTTGGCCACGGCGATGAGGCGGGGACGCCGCGGCCAGTCGCCGAGCCTCCGCAAGTCCGCCAGGAACTGCTCGCGCAGGGGGTCCACCCGGATCTCACCGGTCTTGCTGTCGTAGTGGCGCCAGAGCATCTGCCGGGCGGCGGGGCTGTTCATCTGCCGCGCGAAGTCGTTGGCCAGCGGGATGAAGTGGGAGAACGCCTGGAGGCCGACGGGGATGACGCCGCCGCGGTGCGGGGTGTCGTAGGAGAAGTAGAGCGCGGTCTGGTGATCCATGCGTTGCATTTCCAGCTTGGCCAGCGCATAGCGGGTGATCAGGCCGCCCATGCTGAAACCGCCGACCGCCAGCGGGCTGTCCCCCGCCCGCCGGGTGATGGCCTCCATGATGGCGGCCACCGCGGTCCCGGCGTTGTCCACGATGGACGAGGTGCGCTCGTCGAAGCCGAGCAGGATGACATCCCTGCCCGCCTGACGCACCCTGCTGATCAGCGGGAAGTCGGCTTCCAGGCCCGCGTACAGCCACTTGAGGTCGCTCTTGCCGAGGTTGAATCCGTCGGCCATGATGACCGGCTTCTCGAGCTGCTGGCGGCCCTCGGCGTAGTAGACGTGGGCGAAGCCGTTCGGAAGTAACCACTGCTCGTCCGGCTCCGGCACCTCGACCGGCCCGGCCGGTGCGGCGGACAGCGGATCTGCGATGGTGAACGCGCCGATGGCCTGCTCCGCCTGCGCACCCTGCTGCTGCGACAACGTCTCTCCTCGTGTCTTCGCGCATGGCGCAGCGGCCCGCTGGGCACGGGCTCGGAGACTGCGGGGAGGCGCGAGGACGGGCACATCATGGGCATGGCCACCATGGGTCGGCGAGGGCTGGTCACTCCATTCACCTTTATGAGTGCGAATGCCGCTGGAGCCGTTTATTCCACGGCGCATGCTGGGCACCGTGCGCCCCTGAAAGCCTCGAATTCCCCCTCGCCACCGCGGTCTTCCGCCGGGCCGGGTGCGCGGCTGCGATCTTCGCGGCGCGTAAGGGTAGGCGAGGGAGAGACCCTCAGGGCATGCTTGGCGCCATGTTGCAGCAGGCACGTACGCGGTGTGCTTGGGACGACGTGCAGTGGGAGTTCGCCGAGTACCGCGAGGAGGACCACCGATGAGCGTTCCGGAGAAGACCACGGCGCCGGACGGCCGTCCGCTGTCCTACGAGAGCGGCGAGCGCGGCCGTCCGCTGCTGGACCGCACCATCGGCGCCGACCTGGAGCTGGCCATCGAGCGGTTCGGCGACCGCGAGGCGATGGTGGACGTGGCCGGCGGGCGGCGGTGGACGTACGAGCAGTTCGGGCGGGCCGTGGACGAGGTGGCACGCGGACTGCTCGCCAAGGGGGTGGGCAAGGGCGACCGGGTGGGCATCTGGGCGCCCAACTGCCCCGAGTGGACGCTGGTCCAGTACGCCACGGCCCGCATCGGCGCCGTCATGGTCAACATCAACCCGGCCTACCGGGTGCACGAGCTGGCGTACGTGCTGAATCAGTCCGGCGTCGAGGTGCTGGTCTCCGCGGTCACGCACAGGACCAGCGACTACCGGCGGATGGTGGCGGAGGTGCGCGCGGACGCCGCCCGGCTCCGGGAGGTCGTGTACATCGCCGACCCCAGCTGGGAGGAGCTGCTGGCCGCCGGTACCGCGGTCCCGGCCGCCCGGGTCGCGGAGATCGCCGCGACGCTCGACCCGGACGACCCGATCAACATCCAGTACACCTCGGGCACGACCGGCTTCCCCAAGGGCGCCACCCTCTCGCACCGCAACATCCTCAACAACGGTTACTGGGTGGGCGAGACGGTCGGTTACACGGAAGCGGACCGGGTCTGCCTGCCGGTGCCCTTCTACCACTGTTTCGGCATGGTCATGGGAAACCTCGCGATCACTTCGCACGGCGCCTGCTCCGTCATCCCGGCCCCCGCCTTCGACCCGGCCGCGACCCTGCGCGCCGTCCAGCAGGAGCGCTGCACGTCCCTCTACGGGGTGCCGACGATGTTCATCGCCGAGCTGAACCTTCCCGACTTCGCCTCGTACGATCTGAGTTCGCTGCGCACCGGCATCATGGCGGGCTCGCCCTGTCCGGTGGAGGTCATGAAGCGGGTGGTCGCCGAGATGCACATGGCCGAGGTCTCCATCTGCTATGGCATGACCGAGACCTCGCCGGTCTCCACCCAGACCCGCCGCGACGACGACCTGGAGCACCGCACGGAGACGGTCGGCCGGGTGCTGCCGCACGTCGAGGTGCGGGTCGTCGACCCGGTGACCGGCGACACCGTGCCGCGCGGCGAGCCCGGCGAGCTGTGCACCCGCGCGTACAGCGTGATGCTCGGCTACTGGGAGGAGCCCGAGCGCACGGCCGAGGTCATCGACTCCGAGGGCTGGATGCACACGGGGGACCTGGCGGTCATGAACGACGACGGCTATCTGCGGATCGTCGGCCGGATCAAGGACATGATCATCAGGGGCGGTGAGAACGTCTATCCGCGGGAGATCGAGGAGTTCCTGTACGGACACCCGAAGATCGCGGACGTGCAGGTGGTCGGCGTGCCGGACGAGAAGTACGGCGAGGAGATCGCGGCCTGCGTCATCCTCAAGGACCCGGCCGACACCCTGACCCAGCAGGAGCTGGCCGACTACTGCCGCGACCGGCTCGCGCACTACAAGGTGCCGCGCCACCTCGACATCCTGGAGTCCTTCCCGATGACGGTCAGCGGCAAGGTCCGCAAGATCGAACTCCGCGACCGGCTGGCGGCGGAGCTGTCCGGCGGCTCATCCGGCCAGGCGTAGGAACGTCCACGGGTCGTGCGCGTTGAGCACCGTGATCTCCGCTGCGCGCGCGGCCTCGGCCAGCCGCCGCTGGTTGGCGATCCGCAGCTCCGCGTCCACCTGTGCGTCAAGCTGGATGAAGTCCATCAACGGATGCGAGGACGGGGCCTCCGCGGCGATCTCCAGGTGGTAGAAGTAGGCGTCCCCGGCGTGCAGCAGCCACCGGTCCCCGTCGCGCACGGCGATCCCGGCGTGCCCCGCGCTGTGCCCGCCCAGCGGTACGAGCAGGAAGTCGCCGCCCAGGCCCGCCAGTTCGCGCACGCCGGCGAAGCCGGCCCAGGTGTCGCCGCCACCCGCCGCGTACGTCTCCCAGCGCGGGCCGTGCGCCCAGTGGGCGGGGCGGTACCGGAGGCTGGGGGCTTCCGCCGCGGCCGCCGCCAGCTCGTCGGCCCGCACATGCACCCGCGCCGCGGGGAAGTCGGGCAGCCCTCCGGTGTGGTCCACGTCGAGATGGGTCACCGCGATGTGCCGGACGTCCTCGGCCCGGTAACCGAGCCGCTCGACCTGCCGCACGGCGGGCTCCGCGGGGTCCAGTGCGGGCGCCGCCAGCTCCTGCCACTCCTGGTCCAGGGTGTCCTGCGGGCGCTGTACGTCCGCTGTGCCCAGCCCGGTCTCGACGAGGACCAGTCCGTCCGCTTCCGTCTCGACGAGCAGACAGTGGCAGACGACGGGCAGCGGCCGCGGCCCGTGGTAGGTCGCCTCGATGGTCGTCATCGAGCCGCAGTTGAGGTGATGGATCTTCATGCTGCCCCCGATCTTCATGCCACCCCCGATCTTCGGGCTGTCCCCGATCTTCATGCTGCCCCTCCGACGGTGGGTGCCGTGAGCTGTGCTTCGATCAGCGTGCCGACCCGGTCGGCGACGGCATGGACGACGGTGGCGACCGGGCAGCCGTCCCGGTAGTCCGAGGCCGTCAGCCCCTCGGCCAGCAGGCCCCCGAGCGCGGTCACCGCCGCCCGGGCCCGTCCGCCGCCTCAAGGCTTCTCAGGGGCGGTCGAGCCGGAGCCGTACCGCGCGGGGCAGGCCCGCGACGACCAGGTCGTAGGAGTCCTCGATCAGCTCGCGGACCAGGCGGTCCGGCAGCCCGCCGGTGAGCGAGACGGTGTTCCAGTGCCGCTTGTTCAGGTGGTACCCGGGGACGATCTCGGGGTGCGCGGCGCGCAGCCGGACCGCCTCGTCGGGGTCGCACTTCAGGCTGACGGTGAGCGGGTCGGCGGCGTCCAGCGAAGAGAGCGCGAAGATCTTCCCGCCCACCTTGTAGACCGCCACGTCGGGGTTGCCGGGGAAGGGGAACTCCTCGGCCGAGCCATTGAATTCCAGACAGAAAGCGCGCAGGGCGTGGTGATCGAACATGAGGTCATTATGTGGCGTCGAGCTCTTGACCTGACTACTTGTCATATGGCTGATTGAAAGGCCGTTGGACGAGGTGATGGAGGAAGACCCGGTGCTCACGCTCGAAGGCAAGACCGCGATCATCACGGGTGCGGCCCGCGGCCAGGGAGAAGCCGAGGCCCGGCTCTTCGCCCGGCTCGGCGGGCGGGTGGTCCTGGCCGACGTGCTGGACGAGCCCGGGAAGCGGGTCGCCGACGAGATCGGCGAGGCGGCGCGCTACGTCCACCTCGACGTCACGGACGAGGCGGGCTGGAAGGCCGTGGTGGCCACCGCGGTCGAGACCTTCGGCGGGGTGGACGTACTGATCAACAACGCGGGCGTGTTCCGCTCGATGCCGCTGGCCGACGAGTCGGTGGAGAACTTCGAGCGCACGCTGCGGATCAACCTCGTCGGCCCGTTCCTCGGCATCAAGGCGGTCCAGGACGCGATGGTGCGGGCCGGCGGCGGCTCCATCGTCAACATCTCCTCCGTGGGCGGTCTCACCGGCATCCCCCGTACGGGCGGCTACGGCGCCTCCAAGTGGGGGCTGCGCGGCCTGACGAAGATCGCCGCACTGGAGCTGGGCCAGTACGGCATCCGGGTCAACTCCGTGCACCCGGGCGTCATCGACACCCCGATGGTCGCCGAGGTCGCGGCCATGCCGGAGTCCGGCGCCCACCCGGGCGTCGCGCTGGGCCGCATCGGCCTGCCGAACGACGTGGCGGGCCTGGTGGCCTTCCTCGCCTCGGACTCCTCCGGCTATCTGACCGGCGCCGAGATCGCGGTGGACGGCGGCTCGTCGGCGGGCCCCATGCCGCCGGCCGCCGCGCAGGGCGAGGCGGCCGCTGTGTGAAACGTCTCCTCGGGAGTTCCGGCGGTTCCGGCCGGGGCGAAGGGGGACGCAGTGGCACAGAGCGGTCGGTGGTTCCTGGCTGATTCGCGGCCCCCTCGCCATGCCCTCGCGGCGCCCTTGCAATCCCCGTGCAGTCCTCTTCCGGTCCTCGCGTCACTCCGTAAACTGTTCGGCAAAGCGAACGGTGCGCACGGAAGCGACGTTCGGTGAACGGAACAGGCGTGAGGACGCGCCGCGGCGGAAGGCGGGAAGGGTGAGCGCTCCCGAGGGCTCGATCCGGGACATGCTGGCGGCGAACCTGAAGCGCGCCAGGACGCGGCGGGGACTCTCGCTCTCCGAGCTGTCCCGGCGCTCCAGGATCGGCAAGGCCACGCTGTCGCAGCTGGAGTCCGGCACCGGAAACCCCACCATCGAGACGGTGTTCAGCCTCTCGCGCGCGCTGGAGGTGCCGATCTCCGGACTGCTGGACACCCTCCCGGCCGACGGCCCGACCGTGGTGCGCGCCGCCGACGTCGAGGTGCTCAGCGGCGAAGCGGTCGACCTGCGGCCGCTGCGCCGCTTCGAGCTCGGCGAGGCCGGCTTCGAGGTGTACGACCAGCAGGTACGCGAGGGCGCCCGGCAGAACTCGCTGGGCCATGTCGGCACCGAGCACACCGTCGTGCAGGCCGGACGGCTGGCCGTGGACGTGGACGGCGAGCACATCGAGCTCGGCCCCGGCGACTACGTCGGCTTCGATGCCTCGCGGCCGCACGCCTACACGGCGCTGGGCGGCCCGGTCCGCTCGGTGCTGCTCCTCCAGTACCGGGCGGGCGTGCGGCCCGCGGACGGCGACGCGCACCCGGTACTCGGCCCGCACACCTGACAGCGGCGCCCGGCCGCCGGCACTGATGCTGCGTCAGATCAATTCCGCGGCATTTTCGTGTTACTTCCATTGACCTTCCCCCGGCCCGCTTCTAGCCTCGCATCGTTCGGTAAAGCGAACGAAGGAGCGGCCAATGCGGTCGATGAACAGAACGCGGGTCGTGGTCCTCGGCGCCGGGATCGTCGGCGCGGCCTGCGCACGCGAACTGGCCCTGGACGGCGGCTTCCAGGTGACCGTCGTGGACCGGGGCGGCGCCGCCGAGGCGACCACCGCACACGGCGAGGGCAACGTCCTCGTCTCCGACAAGGGCCCGGGGCCCGAGCTGGAACTCGCCCAGCTCTCCCGCCGGCTGTGGCCCGAAACGCTGGCCGCCGTCGCCGGGCGCTCGCCCCGCGCCGCCGACGCCGTACGCGCCGTCGAGTGGGACCCCAAGGGCGGCATTGTCGTCGCCACCACGGAAGGGGGTGCCAAGGAACTGACCCGCTTCGCCGCCGACCAGCGCGGGGCCGGAGTACGGGCCGACCCCCTGGACGCCGCCGCACTCGCCGCGGCCGAACCGCACGTCACCCGCGACCACGCCGCGGCCCTGCACTACCCCGAGGACGCCCAGGTGCAGCCCGCCGCCGCGGCCGCCGCGCTGCTCGGCGATGCCCTCGCGCACGGCGCCACGCTGCGCACCGGCTGCGACGTCCTCGGCGCCCGCACCAGAGGCGGCCGCCTCACCGCCGTCCGTACCTCCGAAGGCGACCTGGCCGCCGACCTCTTCGTGAACGCGGCCGGCCCCTGGTCCAGGCGGCTCGCAGCGCGCCTCGGCGCCCCCGTCGACGTCCGCCCCCGCCGCGGCGACATCCTCGTCACCGCACCGCTGCCGCCCACCGTCTTCCACAAGGTCTACGACGCCGACTACGTGGGCGCCGTCGGCAGCAGCGCCGAGGACCTGCAGACCTCGGCCGTCGTCGAGGCCACCCGCGGCGGCAGCGTGCTGCTCGGCTCCTCCCGCCGCCGCACCGGCTTCGACGACCGGCTGCGCCCCGAGGTGCTGTCCGCCGTCGCCGCCAAGGCGCTCCGGCTCTTCCCCGGCCTCGCCGACGTGCCCGTCATGCGCGCCTACGGCGGCTTCCGCCCGTACGTACCCGACCACCTGCCCGTCATCGGCGCCGACCCGCGGCTGCCGGGGCTGTGGCACGCGACCGGCCACGAGGGCGCCGGCATCGGCCTCTCGCTCGGCACCGCCCGCCTGCTGCGCGACCTGGTGCGCGGCGCCGCACCGGAGATGGACCCCGCCCCGTTCCGGGTGGACCGCCCCGCCGTACTGGGGACACCGGCCCCGAGTGAGGAGAGCGCATGAGCCCCCGACTGATCCGCGCCGCGGCCGACGCCACCGGGCGGCGGCCCGAGCGGCCGCTGCGCATCACCGTGGACGGCGAGCCGGTCACCGGCATCGCGGGCCAGAGCATCGCCGGCGTACTGCTCGCGGCCGGCCGCACCTCCTGGCGCACGGCGCGCTCGGGCGCCCCGCGCGGGGTGTTCTGCGGCATCGGCGTGTGCTTCGACTGCGTACTGACCGTCAACGGCGCGTCCGACGTACGGGCCTGCCGGCGCCGGGCGGCGGACGGGGACGTGGTGACCACCCAGAGCCGGTCGGACCGGACTCGGTCGGACGGACCGGCAGTCGGCGACGCGGCGGGGGAGGGCGCATGACGCATCGTCAGGTAGTAGTGGTCGGCGCCGGTCCCGCCGGGCTGGCCGCGGCCGCCTCCGCGCTGGCCGCCGGGGCTGCCGTCACCCTCCTCGACACGGCCGAACGGCCCGGAGGCCAGTACCACCGCATGTTGCCCGAGGAGTACGGCGCCGCCCGGCCGGGGCGGCTGCACCACGGGTGGGCCGCGTTCGACGCCCTCCAACGCCGCGTCCTCGGCCACCCGCGCTGCACCTGGCTGGCCGAGACCGCGGTCTGGGCGCTGGAGCGGCCGGAGCCCGGGCGGCCCGGCCCGCCCCTCGTCCACACCCTGACCGGCCCCGCCGACGGCACGGACCGGCCGCGCCGCACCCTCGCCCCCGACGCGCTGGTCCTCGCCCCCGGCGCCCACGACCGGGTACTCCCCTTCCCCGGCTGGGAGTTGCCCGGCGTGTACGCGGCCGGCGCGGCGCAGGCGCTCGCCAAGGGGGAGCGGCTGGTCATCGGCGACGACGTGCTGCTCGCGGGCAGCGGCCCTTTCCTGCTCCCCGTCGCCGCCGCGCTGCTGGAGGCGGGCGCCGGGGTGCGGGCGGTCCTGGAGGCGAACCCGGCGGCGACCGTCGCCCGCGGCTGGGCGCGCCGCCCCTGGGAACTGGCGGAGCAGCCCGGCAAGGCCGCCGAACTCGCCAAGTACACCACCCTGTTGGCCCGCCACCGCGTCCCGTACCGGATGGGCCGGAGCGTCATCGAGGCGCGCGGGGACGGCCGCGTCGAGGAGGCGGTCACCGCGCGGCTGCGCCCCGACTGGTCGGTGGTCCCGGGCAGCGAGGTGACCGTCGCCGTGGACGCGCTCTGCGTCGGCCACGGCTTCAGCCCGCAACTGGAGCTGCCGCTCGCCGCGGGTTGCGCGCTGCTGCGGTCCCCGGCCGGCGAGTTCGTGGCCGTCGACGGCGACCAGCTGACCAGCTGCCCGGGCGTGTACGCGGCCGGGGAGATCACCGGCATCGCGGGCGCGCCGGCCGCCCGTACCGAAGGCGCGCTCGCGGGCTGGCTCGCGGGCGGCGGCGACCCCGCGGCGCCCGCGCTGCGCCGGGTGCGCCGCAACCGCGACCGGGGCCGCGCCTTCGCCGCGCGGCTGGCCGCCGCCCATCCGGTCGGGTCCGCCTGGCCCGGCTGGCTGCGCCCGGAGACCGTGATCTGCCGCTGCGAGGAGACCGATTACGGCACGCTCTGCCGGGCCGCCGGCGAGGAGGCCGGCGCCGCGCCGCGCGTCACCAAGCTCGCCACCCGCGCGGGCCTGGGCCCCTGCCAGGCCCGGATCTGCGGGCCCACCGTCGCCGAGCTGACCGATCGGCTGCGCGGCGACCGGCCCGCCCGCCCGGCCGACGGCCTGCCCGTCGCCGCCCCGCACCGCCGCCCCATCGCCCAGCCCATCCGCCTCGGAGAGCTGGCCCGTACCCCCGACCCCTCGGACCCGGACACGCACGCGAACAGCACGGCCCCGGACACGCACACGAAGGAGAGCACCGCATGAACAGCACCGCCTCCCACCGCCCCGCCGGCCTCGGCGGCGTGGTCGTCGCCACCGCGCTCCCGTACCGCGAGGACCCCGCGGCCCCCGCCGGGCTCGCCGTCGACCTGGACCGCTACGCCGAGCACTGCCGCTGGCTGGTGGACAACGGCTGCGACGGCATCGGCCCGAACGGCTCCCTGGGGGAGTACTCCTCGCTCACCGACGACGAGCGCCGCGCGGTCGCCCGTACCGCGATCGAGGCGGTCGGCGACGACGGCACGGTGATCGTCGGCGTGCACGGCGTCGGCAGCCACCAGGCCCGGCACTGGGCCGAGGTCGCCGCCGAGGACGGCGCCGACGGCGTGCTCTGTCTGCCGCCGACCATGTACCGCGCCAACCCCGGCGAGGTCCTCGCCCACTTCGAGGCGGTGGCCGGCGTCGGCCTCCCCGTCATGGTCTACAACAACCCCATCGACACCAAGGTCGACCTCACGCCCGCGCTGCTCGGCGAGATCGCACAGATCGACAACGTCGTGGCGGTCAAGGAGTTCTCCGGCGACGTGCGCCGCGTACTGGAGATCAAGGAGCAGGCGCCCGGGCTCGACATCATCAGCGGTGCCGACGACGTGGTCCTGGAGAGCCTGCTGATGGGCGCCGTCGGCTGGTTCGCCGGCTTCCCGAACGTCTTCCCCGCCGAGTCCGCGAAGCTGTACGCGCTTGCCAGGGCCGGCCGCTTGGAGGAGGCACGCGCGCTGTACGAGCCGCTGGTCGCCGCCTTCCGCTGGGACTCCCGCACCGAATTCGTGCAGGCCATCAAGGCGGGCATGGAGCAGGTCGGCCGGTACGGCGGTCCCTGCCGCCCGCCGCGCGGCCCGCTCGTTCCCGAGCACCGCGAGCAGGTCCGTGCCGACATGGCCCGCGCGATCACCGCGCTTGAGAAGCTGGCGGCCGCCTGATGAGGTCGGTACGCACCCTCAGCGCCGTCGACTCGCACACCGAGGGAATGCCCACCCGGGTGGTGACCGGCGGGGTGGGCCCGATCCCGGGCGCCACCATGGCCGACCGCCGCCGGTACGCCGTCGAACACCTCGACGGACTCCGCCGCTTCCTGGTCGACGAGCCGCGCGGCCACCCCGCCATGAGCGGCGCCCTGCTCCAGCCGCCCACCCGCCCCGACGCCGACTGGGGCGTCCTGTACATCGAGGTCAGCGGCTTTCTGCCGATGTGCGGGCACGGCACGATCGGCGTCGCCACCGTCCTCGTCGAGACCGGCATGGTGGCGGTCACCGAGCCGGAGACCGTCGTCCGGCTGGACACCCCGGCCGGGCTCGTCGAGGCGCGGGTGACCGTGCGGGACGGCGTCGCGGAGCGGGTCACCCTGCGCAATGTCGACGCTTTCGCGCTCGAACAGGACGCCAAGGTCGAGGTCCCCGGCCTGGGCGAGGTCCGCTACGACATGGCGTACGGCGGCAACTTCTACGCGATCGTGGACCTGGAGCAGCAGCTCGGGCTGCCGTTCGACCGGGCACGCAAGGACGAGATCCTGGCGGCCGGGCTGGCGATCATGGGCGCGGTCAACGAGCAGAACCGCCCCGCGCACCCCGTCGACCCGCTCATCTCCGGCTGCAAGCACGTCCAGTTCCTCGCCCCCGGATCCGACGCCCGGCACTCGCGCAACGCCATGGCCATCCACCCGGGCTGGTTCGACCGCTCGCCGTGCGGCACGGGCACCTCGGCGCGGATGGCGCAGCTGTACGCGCGCGGCGAGCTCCCGCTGGACACCGAGTTCGTCAACGAGTCCTTCATCGGGACGCGGTTCACCGGGCGGCTCGTCGGCACCACCGAGGTCGGCGGGGTGCCCGCCGTCGTGCCGGAGTTCTCCGGGCGCGCCTGGATCACCGCCACCGCCAACTACCTGCTGGATCCCCGCGATCCCTTCCCCGAAGGCTTCGTCCTGTGAGCGTCGCGAGAGAGATCTTCCGCCGCAAGCCCGTGGACTCCTCCGAGGAGGAGTCGACAGGCGGGCTGCGCCGCACCATGGGCCTGTGGCAGCTGGTCGCGCTGAGCCTGGGCGGCCTGGTCGGCGCGGGCGTCTTCTCGCTGGCCGGCGTGGTCGCGCACGAGGACGCCGGGCCCGGCGTGATGCTCTCCTTCCTCATCGCGATCATCGCCAGCAGCGCGGCGGCGCTCTGCTACGCCGAGTTCGCGGGCACGATCCCGAAGGCGGGCTCCGCGTACACCTACTCCTATGCGGCGCTCGGCGAGGTCGTCGGCTGGGCCATCGGCTGGGACCTGCTGCTGGAGTACACCGCGATCGTCGCCGTGGTGGCCATCGCCGTCTCCGGTTACTTCTCGTACGTGCTGCACGGCATCGGCATCGACCTGCCGGCCTGGATGCTCGGCGCGCCCGGCACCGGCTCGGGACACCGCGTCGACCTGCTCGCCGCGCTGCTCTGCCTGCTGCTCGCCTTCGTGCTCTCGCGCGGCACGAAGGAGTCGGCCCGCTTCGAGACGGTCCTCGTCGTGATCAAGCTGGGCATCGTGGCGCTGGTGGTGGTCGCCGGCGCCTTCCACATCTCGGCGGGCAACTACAGCCCGTTCCTGCCGTACGGCCTGGGCGGCGCGTTCACCGGCGCCGCGACCACCTTCTTCGCGGTGTACGGATACGACGCGATGAGCGCGGCCGCCGAGGAGAGCGCCGAGGCGAAGAAGGTGCTGCCGAAGGCCATCGTGATCTCGCTGGGCATCGCGGCCGTGATCTACCTGCTGGTGTGCGTGGTGCTGCTCGGTATGCAGGACTACCGCCACATCGACGTGCACAGCCCGTTCTCCAGTGCGCTGGCCTCCGTCGGCCTCGGCGGGCTCGGCATGGTGGTCGCCGTCGGTGCCATCATCGGCATCACCACCTCGGCCTTCGCCAACATGCTGGCCGTCTCCCGGGTCTGGTACTCGATGAGCCGGGACGGCCTGCTGCCGCGGTACTTCGCCCGCAACCACCCGAAGCGGCAGGTGCCGACCCGGGTGATCTGGCCGGTCGGCGTCGGCTCGGCGCTGATCGCCGGGTTCCTGCCGATCCGGGAGGCGGCCGACCTCACCAACATCGGCATCCTGATGGCGTTCATCGTCGTCGCGGTGGCGGTCGTGGTCATGCGCCGCACCCGCCCCGACCTGCCGCGCGCCTTCCGTACGCCGCTGGTGCCGCTCGTACCGGCCATCGGCGTGGCCTTCTCGGTCTGGCTGATCGCCAACCTCGACCCGGTGACATGGCTGCGCTTCGCGGCCTGGATGGTGATCGGACTGATCGTCTACGCGCTGTACGGCTACCGCAACTCGCAGGAGAACCCGGGCCGTACGGAAGGCCCGGAGCGGCCCGTGGAAACGGTCAAGGCCCCTTCCTGATCAGCTCGTCCGCCGGGTCGTTCACCGGCTGCGGGGTGCCCGTGAGGTCCATGACGAAGAGCGGGACGTGCAGCGCGTCGGCTCGGGTCCGGGCGTCGTGCGCGTAACCGGCCAGCGAGAAGAACACCGCGAGCGCGGAGTCGTTGAGGCCGTTCAGCCAGACCGTCTCGATCTCCCGCAGCCGGGTCGGGCGGGTGGTCGGATCGACCTGCGCCACCAGCCCGCGCCCCCGCACGTCCACCCCCGTCGAGCTGCGCTCGGGGGCCCGTACGACCTCGGTGAAGCCCAGCCACTTCAGGTACTGGACGGCCGCGGTGACGCAGTCACGTGCCGTACGGATCGTCACCGGGCGGAAGGCCGGGCGCAGCGTGGCCGGGCGCGCGGGGGAGTGGTGGCGGTGTCCCGCCCGCCCGAGCGGGGCGGTCTCCGGTGCCGGCGGCCCAGGGGCCGGTATCACCGGCACCCGGACGACCGTGCCGCAGGCGCACGCCGACTCCGGCGCCGGCCACTCGTCCAGCCGCCCGCAGGACTCGCAGCGCACCTCGACCCAGGAGCTCTGCCAGGTACGGTGCTGGATCTCGACGGGCACCCCGCCGCGCAGCACGGGCATCGTCAGTGGCGCCCCGCACGCGCACGGAAAGGTGGGCGGCGTGAAGGCGTTCTCGCGGCGGCACGTAGGGCAGCGCACCGGCACGCTGTCGGCCATGTTCGGCTCCTGGCGGGTCGTTCGGCTCATCGCCGTCCATGGTCCCCCGGAATGCGCCGTTCCTGGGGCGAATCGCGAGGAGAGACGCGCACAGGGCCCGGCGCGTCCGTGACCGTACGGACGAGCCGGGCCCTGCGGGTGGTTCCCGCCCGGTGGCACGGGTTACAGGCGCGACAGGACACGCGCCACCGGACGGAGTCTGGAGAGGGATGGGGCGAGGCATGGGATGAGGCATGGGGCGAAGAAGGTGTGCTCCGCGGTGCGGAGGAGAGGAACGCGCCCTTCCCTATGAGACGCGTCCGTACCACCGCACTGGTTTCTCCGCTGCACCGCGGAGCCCACCGTCGGCCGGCGGCCGAAGCCGCCGGCCGGTCCGTACCGCCCGGCCACCCCTCAACGGGCCGGACGGTACGGACGCGCAAGGGTGCTGACCTCCCGTCAGTCCTCACGCAGCTTTTTCCAGGACCGGGACTCAGTCCTCGCGCAGCTCGCGGACCTTGGCCTCGACGCGCTTGCCGTAGTCCTGGTCGGCCGCGTGGAAGTGCGCGAGCGCCTTCTCGATGACGTCGTCGCGGGAGACCTGCGAGAGGCCGCCGGCGATGTTCGCCACCAGGCGCTTCTTCTCGTCCTCGGACATCAGCCGGTAGAGCTCGCCGGCCTGGAAGAAGTCGTCGTCCTTGGTGTGCTGCGGGGCCTCGTGGGTGCCCGTGTGGCCGGCGAGGGCGAACGGGGCGGACAGCGCCTCGTTCGTCTGGACCGGGCCGTCGTAGCTGTTGGGCTCGTAGTTCTTCGCGTGCCGGCCCTGGGAGTTGGCGGCCATCAGGCCGTCCCGGCCGTAGTTGTTCGCCACGGTCGCCTTGGGGGCGTTGACCGGCAGCTGGGTGTGGTTGATGCCCAGGCGGTAGCGCTGCGCGTCGGCGTAGGCGAAGAGCCGGCCCTGCAGCATCTTGTCGGGGGACGGGCCGATGCCGGGCACGAAGTTGTTCGGCGAGAACGCGGACTGCTCGACCTCGGCGAAGACGTTGTCCGGGTTGCGGTCCAGGACCATCCGGCCCACGCGCTGCAGCGGGTAGTCCTTGTGCGGCCACACCTTGGTCAGGTCGAACGGGTTGAAGCGGTAGTCCGCCGCCTCGGCCGCCGGCATGACCTGCACGTACAGCGTCCAGGACGGGTACACGCCGCGCTCGATGGACTGCAGCAGGTCGGTCTGGTGCGAGTTGGGGTCCGTGCCCGACAGCTCGGCGCCCTGCTCGGAGTCCAGGCAGCGGATGCCCTGGTTGGTCTTGAAGTGGTACTTGACGAAGAACTGCTCGCCCTTGGCGTTGGTCCACTGGTACGTGTGCGAACCGAAGCCGTTCATGTGGCGGTAGGACGCCGGAATGCCGCGGTCGCCCATCAGCCAGGTGATCTGGTGGGTCGCCTCGGGGGAGTGCGCCCAGAAGTCCCAGACGTTGTCCGGCTCCTGCTTGCCCGTGAAGGGGTCGCGCTTCTGCGAGTGGATGAAGTCGGGGAACTTCAGCGGGTCCTTGATGAAGAACACCGGAGTGTTGTTGCCGACGAGGTCGTAATTGCCCTCTTCGGTGTAGAACTTGACCGCGAAGCCGCGCGGGTCACGCGCCGCGTCCGGGCCACCGAGGTTGTCGGCGACGGTCGAGAAGCGGATGAACAGCTCGGTCCGCTTGCCGACGGTGTTCAGGAAGTCCGCGCGGGTGAAGCCGGTGACGTCGTCGGTCACCTCGAAGTAGCCGTACGCGCCGGAACCGCGGGCGTGCACCACACGCTCCGGGATGCGCTCCCGGTTGAAGCGGGCGAGCTTCTCGATCAGGTGCTGGTCCTGCAGGACGATCGGGCCACCGATGCCGGCGGTGGCGGAGTTCTGGTTGTCGGCGACGGGGGCGCCCGACTCCGTGGTGAGTGTGCGCGCCGTCAGCGAGGGCTTCGTCATGGTGACCTTCCGTACGAAGAGCGCGGAAGCCGACTTCCGCATGTTGGAGCGTATGGAGGGCTCCAACCAAACGTCAACAGTTTGTTGAAAACTTGCTCGTGTCCTTCACCGCCGCACGTGGCGGCCGGAAAAGGGTCCCGGCGGCGGCACCTGGGCGCGACAGGACAGGTGTCGGCGCCGCCGCCGGAAGTCTGTGTGTGCTTGTTACTCGTCGGGCCTGGCCAGCACGTCGACCAGGACCGGGCGCCGCGTGGAGACGGCCTCCTTGCGGGCCCACTCCAGGGCCGACCGCAGCCCGTCCCGGGCCGTGACCCGGCGCCCCGAGCATCCGTACGCCTCGGCCAGCCGCACGGCGTCCGGGCCGCGCTCGTCCCGGCCGAGCAGCAGCTGCACGTACGGCACCGAGCACTCCGCCGCGGCCGTCAACTCCTCGGCCAGTGGCGGCAGTCCGGGCCCCGTGCCGATGCCGACCAGCGTGGCGTCCGGCGCCGCCGCGGCCAGCGCGAGCCGTGCGCCGAGCGCCGCGGGGACCGCCCAGCCCGGTGGCCCGCCGCGGCCGCCGAGCAGCAGCCGCCGTGGCCTGCCGACCGGGAGCAGCGCGCCGCCCCACTCCCCGTACACCTCCTCCGTCAGGACGAAGCAGGTGTCCGGGTCGGTACCGAAGACCGCGTCGAGCTCCGCGTGGACCCGGCGGACCGGGACCGGGGCGCCGCCCGGGCCCGCCGCCCGGACCGCGGCTCCTGCGGGCCTGGCCCAGGTCCGGGGCCGCGCCGTGCTCTCCCGGGCGGCGTCGTGCAGCGCCTCCAGGAAGAGCTGTGCATCGGCGACGATCCCCAGGCCGGCCGTGCCGTACCCGCCGATCGCCGACGGCTCGGCGTCCACCTGGACCACCGTGCGTACCTCCGCGAGGAGGCCCGCGGCCCGCCCGGTGCCGATCGCGAGCACGCAGTCCGCCGCGTTCAGCGCCCGGTGCCCCTCCCCCGAAGGGCACCCGACGGTCCCCGCGTAGAGCTCGTGGCCCTCCCCGGCGCAGCCGCGGCCGCCGGGGGTGTCGGCGAACGGCACCCGCAGCCGGCCGGCCAGCGCGCGCAGCGCGGCACCGGCGTCCGCCGCGGTCACTCCGCCGCCCGCCAGCAGCAGCGGCCGGCGCGCGGCCAGCAGCAGCTCCAGCGCGGCGGCGACCTGCGACGGATGCGGTGTACCGCTCCGTGTCGGCAGTGGCGCGTCGACCGCCGGATCGTATGCGATCTCCGCGTCCGCCGCGTCGGCGGGCAGCTCCACCAGCACCGGTCCCGGCCGGCCCTCGCGGGCCGTACGGAACGCCTCGCGCAGCGCCCACGGCAGGCGGGCGGCCGAGGCGGCCGGTAAGACCTGCTTGGTCACCGCCCGCACCGGTTCCCCGGCGCCGGGCCCCGCGGCGAGGCAGACCAGCGGTACGCCGTCGGCGCGGGCGGCGTGCAGCCCGGGCACCAGCCCGGGCCCCGACGCCGCGCCCGCGACGACCACCCCGGTACGCCCGCTCGCGCGGGCCCAGCCGTCGGCCATGTGGGCGGCGGACTGCGCGTGGCGTGCGGTCAGGAGAGCGGTGCCGCCGGCCGCGAGCGCCGCGTACAGCGGGCGGCCGGGCGCGTCCGGGCAGCCGAAGGCGGCGTCGCCGCCCTCGTCCCGGGCGATCCTGGCGGCCGCCGCTGCGGCGGACATCCTCGGCATCGGTCGCTCCCCCCTGGCCCGTACGTCAGTCGTCCGGTATCAGTGCCGGCCGGCGGCGCGCAGCGGCGCGGGCAGCCACTCGAAGGCGCCCGCGCTGGGGCGGTCGCCGGGCTTGTACTCCAGGCCCACCCAGCCCTCGTAACCGGCCTTCTTCAGGCGGTTGACCAGGTCGGTGAAGTCCAGGTCGCCGGTGCCGGGCGCGCCGCGTCCGGGGTTGTCGGCGATCTGCACGTGCCCGGTCTTGTCCGTGTACGAGTCGATGACCTCGTTGAGGTCCTCGCCGTTCATGGCCAGGTGGTACAGGTCCATCAGGAACTTGGCGTTGCCGAGGCCGGTCGCCGCGTTGACCTTGTCGACGATCTCGATGGCCTTGGGCGCGGAGACGATCGGGCAGAGCGGCGACTCTGGCGCGTTGAGCGCCTCGATCAGCAGCGTCGCGCCGATGGAGTCGGCGGCGCGGGCAGCCAGGGTGAGGTTGGCGAGGGCCACCTCGTCCTGGAGGGCCGGGTCGACGCCCTCGATGCGGTTGCCGTACAGCGCGTTGAGCGCCTTGCAGCCCATGGTGCGGGCGAACTCCACCGCGACCGGTACGTTGGCGCGGAACTTCTCGGACTCCTCACCGGGCAGCGAGAGGGCGCCGCGGTCGGGGCCCGGCAGCTGTCCGGCGTAGAAGTTCAGGCCGACCAGCTGGGTGCCGGCGTCGTTCAGCGCGTCCCGCAGCGCGTCCAGCTCGGACTGCTCGGGCACCGGCGCGTCGACCCACGGCCACCACAGCTCGACCGCGGTGAAGCCGGCGGCGGCCGCGGCGGCGGGGCGCTCCAGCAGCGGGAGCTCGGTGAAGAGGATCGACAGGTTGACGTCGAAGCGCGTGTCGGTGAAGCCCATGCGGGGTAAGCGCCTTCCGTATTACGAAACTTATTTTCTGCGTATTGGAAGAGTGCCCGCGGGGAAGGAGAGCTGTCAAGAGGTCCCGTGCGGCCGATTGTGGTGGCCGGCCCGAGGTCGGCAGTAGGTTGACGGTGTGCGATTGAGAGTGGAGTTCACGACGGAACCGTTCGATCTGGACGAGGCGCCGGACCATGCGGTGGTGGCCCGCGATGTCGTCACGGGCGCCGAGCTGGACGCGGTCGACGTCGGCCCGTTCGGCAACACCGCCGAGGGGGACGCGGAGCGGGTGCTCACCGCGGTGGACGCGCTGCTGCGGCAGTCCCTGGCGGCCGGCGCCACCCGCGTCTCGCTCCAGGTCAACGTGGTACCGGACGGCCGGGGCGGCCAGGACGGCAAGGAGGCCGAGCGGTGACCGAGCCTGCCGACCACCCGTTCGTCCAGGCGGTGAAGCCGCTGGTGGACGCGATGGGCGGGGAGATGGTCGCGCCGGAGCTGGCGCAGGGTGACGACGTCGTGCTGGCCTGGGAGGGCGAGGACCGGGTGGCCGTACGGCTGCCCCACCTCTCCGACTCCCTGGACCACCTGCTGGCGGACCTGGAGCGCCGGCACGGCTGCCCGCTCGCCGAGCTCGACCGCAAGACCAAACAGTCGGTCGTGCGCATCCTGGAGACCCGCGGCGCCTTCTCCGTACGGCACGGCGTGGAGACGGTCGCGAGCGCGCTCGGCGTCAGTAGGTTCACGGTCTACAACTACCTGAACAGGGAGAACGGCGCGAAGAGCCAGGCCTGACAGGCTCCCGTCACTTACCTCGCGGCAAACCGCCACAAGCCGTCGTTCCGGGTTTCCGGAACGGCGGCTTTCGTGTTGCCGAGTTTTCAACAAAGTGTTGACGTGGTGTTGTCGGGAGACTTAGCTATGCCCAGCCCGTCCAACGCACAGCACGACGCAGCCACGGAGGCTTCCCGTGTCTTCGAGTACGACTCCGGGGCTCACCCGGTTCAATGCCGCCGACGTCAGCGAGGCCCAGGCCGCGCTGCACGAGGTGTGTGCCAGCGCGGCGTGGGGGAGCAAGATCCTCGCGCAGCGTCCGTACGCCGACACCGAGGCCCTCTTCGCCGCCAGTGACGCCGCCATGGCCGAACTGACCGCGGACGACCTGGCCGAGGCGATGGCGGGGCACCCGCCGATCGGCCGCCCCAAGCCGGGCGACCCCACTTCCTCCCGCGAGCAGCGCGGGATGGCGGGGGCCTCCGACGAACTCAAGGCCGAAATGCTCGAACTGAACCTGGCCTACCAGGAGCGCTTCGGGCACGTCTTCCTCATCTGCGCCACCGGCCTGACCGCCGAGCAGATGAGGGACGCGGTCCGTAACCGGATCGACAACGCGCCGGAACACGAACGAGAGATCGTGCGTGGAGAGCTCGTCAAGATCAACCGCATCCGCCTGACCCGCCTCGTAGAAGGAGACGCAGCATGAGCAGCGACACGGCTGCCGATCACACGTCGGTGTCCACGCACATCCTGGACACCAGCGTCGGCCGCCCCGCAGAGGGCGTGGCCCTCACGCTCTCGGTGCGCTCCGGCAGCGACGGGGCCTGGGCCGCGCACGGCGTGTCCAAGACCGACGCGGACGGGCGCTGCAAGGATCTGCCGGCCCTGCCGGAAGGCACCACCCACGTACGGCTCGACTTCGAGACCGAGTCGTACTTCCTGAGCAACAAGAACAAGCAAGCCGAGGCGCAGCAGGACGCCCCCGCGAATCGGGACAGCGGTGCGACCGGAGCGTTCTTCCCGGAGGTGGCGATCACGTTCGCCGTCGAGCCGGGCGAGCACTACCACGTACCGCTGCTGCTCAACCCGTTCGGCTACTCCGTTTACCGAGGGAGCTAGCAGACATGCCCACCATTCTGGGACAGAACCAGTACGGCAAGGCTGAGAACCGGGTCGTAAAGATCACGCGGGACGGCGACACCCATCACATCAAGGACCTCAACGTCTCCGTCGCCCTCTCCGGCGACCTGGAGGAGGTCCACCTCTCCGGCTCCAACGCCAACTGCCTGCCCACCGACACGACCAAGAACACCGTGTACGCCTTCGCGAAGGAGTACGGGATCGAGTCGGCCGAGCAGTTCGGCATCCACCTGGCCCGCCACTTCGTGACCAGCCAGGAGCCGATCAAGAAGGCCCGGATCCGCATCGAGGAGTACGCCTGGGAGCGGATCGAGACCTCCGACGCCAACTCCAAGTTCATCGGCTCCGACGAGGTCAAGCACTCCTTCGTCCGCCAGGGCCAGGAGACCCGCGTCACCCAGATCACCTACGACGGTGAGAACTGGCAGGTCATATCCGGCCTGAAGGACCTGGTCGTGATGAACTCCACCAACTCGGAGTTCTGGGGCTACATCAAGGACAAGTACACGACCCTGAAGGAGGCGTACGACCGCATCCTCGCCACCCAGGTGTCCGGCCGCTGGCGGTTCAACTGGACCGACGACGAGCAGCGGATGCCCAACTGGGAGCGGTCCTACGAGCAGGTCAAGAAGCACATGCTGCACGCCTTCGCGGAGACCTACAGCCTCTCGCTGCAGCAGACCCTGTACCAAATGGGCTCGCGCATCATCAACAACCGCGCCGAGATCGACGAGGTGCGCTTCTCGCTGCCCAACAAGCACCACTTCCTGGTGGACCTCGAGCCGTTCGGCCTGAAGAACGACAACGAGGTCTACTACGCGGCCGACCGCCCGTACGGCCTGATCGAAGCCACCATCCTGCGTGACGGTGTCGAAGCCGAGATCCCGATGGATCTGACGAACCTCTGACGGCTCTCCCACGCCGCGACGTGCCTCGCCTCCCCCTCCCTGACTCCGCACAGCGGGAGGGGGCCGCGAATCCTGAGGGGAACGACCCATGGCACAGCAATCGCACGTTGAGCACCACCCCGTAACCGACGTCCACCCCGTGGACGAGAAGCTGGGGCCCAAGCGGCTCGTCCCCGCCGCCCTTCAGCACATCGCCGCCATGTACGCCGGCGTGGTCACCCCTCCGCTCATCATCGGCCAGGCCGCCGGCCTGGATTCGGCCGGCCAGACCCGGCTGATCGCCGCGAGCCTCCTCATCGCCGGGCTCGCCACCCTCCTGCAGACCCTGGGCGTACGGAAGTTCGCCGGGAACCGGCTGCCGTTCGTGAACGCCGCCTCCTCGGCCGGCATCACGCCCATGCTCGCCATCGCCGAGACCACCGCCAAAGGGCACCAACTGCCCGCGATCTACGGCGCGGTCATGGTCGCCGGCGTCTTCTGCCTCGCCGTCGGCCCCTTCTTCGGCAAGCTGCTGAAGTTCTTCCCGCCGCTGGTCACCGGCGTGGTGATCACCCTCATCGGGGTGACGCTGATGCCCGTACCGGTCGGCTGGGCCCAGGGCGGCGACGCCAAGGCGCCCGACTACGGCGACATGAAGTACCTCGCGCTGGCCGGCTTCACGCTCGTGGTCATCCTGCTCATCCAGCGGTTCACCCGGGGCTTCATCAAGCAGATCGCCCTCCTGCTCGGCCTGGTCATCGGCACCCTCGCCGCGATCCCGTTCGGCCTGGCGGACTTCTCCTCGATCCGCGAGGCGCCCATCGCCGCGCTGCCCACGCCCTTCGCCTTCGGGCCGCCCGAGTTCCAGCCCGCCGCGATCCTCTCGCTGTGCATCGTCATGCTCGTCCTGATGACCGAGTCCTCGGCCGGGATGCTGGCGCTCGGCGAGATCTGCGACCGCGAGTGCACCAGCCGGACCATCACCCGCGGCCTGCGCACGGACGGCATCGCCACCCTCATCGGGCCGATCTTCGGCGGCTTTCCGACCAGCGCCTTCGCGCAGAACGTCGGCGTCGTCTCGCTCACGAAGGTACGCAGCCGCTACGTCGTCGCGGTGGCGGGCGGCGCGCTGATCGTCCTCGGCGCCTTCCCCGTTCTGGGCGCGGTCGTCAACCTCGTGCCCATGCCCGTCCTCGGCGGCGCCGGCATCGTCCTCTTCGGCTCCATCGCCGTCAGCGGCATCCGGACGCTCTCCGAAGCGGGCCTGGACGACAGCTCCAACATCATCCTCGTGGCCGTCTCGCTCGGTGCCGGGATCATCCCGCTCGCCGCGCCCACCTTCTACGCGGACTTCCCCGCCTGGGCACAGACCGTCCTCGGCTCCGGCATCAGCGCCGGCGCGCTGGTCGCGGTCCTGCTCAATCTGTTCTTCCACCATCTCGGCACCCGGAGCGCCCCATCGGCGGCAGTCCTGTCAGCTGCTTCGTCCGGCTCCGGTACTCAAATTCCCTAGGGTCCTGCCGTGCCCAGTCAGCGAGAGAGTGAAGGAAGACCCCATGGCAGCACCGGCAACCCCTGACAGCGCGGTCGCGCGCATCCTCATCGAGAACTGCGCGATCGCGACCGTCGACGGCAACGACACGGAGTACGCCTCCGGCCATGTCGTCGTCGCCGGCAACCGGATCGAGTCGGTGGGCGCGGGGGCCGCGCCCGAGGGCCTGGACGGTGTCGTACGCCGCATCGACGGCACCGGCCACCTGCTCACCCCCGGCCTGGTCAACACGCACCACCACTTCTACCAGTGGATCACCCGCGGCCTCGCGACCGACCACAACCTCTTCAACTGGCTGGTCGCGCTCTACCCCACCTGGGCGCGCATCGACGAGCCGATGGCGGCGGCGGCCGCGCAGGGCTCGCTGGCGATGATGGCCCGCGGCGGCGTCACCACCGCCATGGACCACCACTACGTCTTCCCGCGCGGCGCCGGCGACCTCTCGGGCGCCATCATCAAGGCCGCGTCCGACATGGGCGTACGCTTCACGCTCGCCCGCGGCTCGATGGACCGCGGCGAGTCGCACGGCGGGCTGCCGCCGGACTTCGCCGTGGAGTCCCTGGAGGGCGCGCTCGCCGCGACCGAGGAGACCATCGACCGGCACCACGACGCCTCCTTCGACGCGATGACACAGATCGCCGTCGCGCCGTGCTCGCCGTTCTCGGTCACCACCGACCTCCTCAAGCAGGGCGCCGAGCTGGCCCGCCGCAAGGGCGTGCGGCTGCACACCCACGGCAGCGAGACCGTGGAGGAGGAGAAGTTCTGCCACGAGCTGTTCGGCATGGGGCCGACGGACTACTTCGAGTCCACCGGCTGGCTCGGTGAGGACGTGTGGATGGCGCACTGCGTCCACATGAACGACTCCGACATCGCCGCGTTCGCCCGTACCGGTACGGGTGTCGCGCACTGCCCGTCGTCCAACGCGCGCCTCGCGGCCGGCATCGCCCGGGTACCGGACATGCTCGCGGCCGGCGTCCCGGTCGGCCTCGGCGTGGACGGCACCGCCTCGAACGAGTCCGGCGAGCTGCACACCGAACTGCGCAACGCGCTCCTCATCAACCGCCTCGGCCCGCACCGCGAGGCCGCCCTGAATGCCCGTCAGGCGCTGCGCCTGGGCACGCACGGCGGCGCGCGGGTGCTCGGCCGGGCCGACCAGATCGGCTCTATCGAGGCCGGCAAGCTCGCCGATCTGGTGCTGTGGAAGCTGGACGGCCTCGGCCACTCCACCATCGCCGACCCGGTCACCGCGCTGGTCTTCGGCGCGGCGGCACCGGTGACCCTCTCGCTGGTCAACGGCAAGCCGGTGGTCGAGGACAACCGCCTCACGACGGTCGACGAGGACACCATCGCGCGTACCGCGCGCGCCGAGTCCCAGCGGCTCGCCCGTATCGCCGCCGAGGGCTGATCCTCAGCGGCGCAGCACAGCACAGCCCGTACGGCACAGTCCGTACGGCACACCTGAAGACTCGGCCGGGGGGGACGGCCCCCGGCTGAGCTTGTGGACCCGAGCGGGGTCCACAAGCGCCGTGACCCGGGGACGCGGGTACGAACCCACGTCCCCGGGCCGGTCCCGCACCCGCTCTCCCGCGTCACCCGCGCACCCCCCCCACGCGCGCCATAAGCGCTACCCGCACCCGCACTCGCACCCGCACGGCATCACCTGGCAATCCCTCCGTGACAGGCTCGTGCCACCGGCCCGGTGGCACAGAAATCGAAGGAGGCCCGCAGTGGCCGCAACTCCCGGGCAGCACGTGGAGGGGGACCGGAAGCATCCGGTCGACGAGACCCTTCCGCCTTTCAAAATGTTCACCAGCGGCCTGCAGCACGTGGCCGCGATGTACGCGGGCGTGGTGGCCCCGCCGATGATCGTCGGGCCGGCCTGCGGGCTGAGCGCGACCGAGACGGCGTTCCTCATGGGTGCCAGCCTCTTCACCGCCGGCATCGCCACCCTGCTGCAGACCCTCGGCTTCTGGAAGGTCGGCGCCAAGCTGCCGTTCGTCAACGGCGTCTCGTTCGCGGGCGTCACCCCGATGGTCGCCATCGGCAAGGCCCAGAGCCCCGAGAACGCGCTGCCGATCATCTTCGGCGCGGTGATCGTCGCCGGCGTCCTCGGCTTCTTCCTCGCGCCGTACTTCTCCAAGCTGGTCCGCTTCTTCCCGCCGGTCGTCACCGGCACCGTGATCACCCTGATCGGCGTCTCGCTCCTCCCGGTGGCCTTCAACTGGTCCCAGGGCGGCAACGCGGCGGCCCCCGACTACGGTTCGCTGACCAATATCGGTATGGCAGCGCTGACGTTCGTCATCGTGCTGGTCCTGCGGCGCACCCTGCGCGGCTTCCTCCAGCAGATCTCGATCCTGCTCGGCCTGATCGCCGGCACGCTCATCGCGATACCGGTCGGCATCACCGACTTCGGTGTGATCACCAAGGCCGACGTGATCGGCTTCCCGACGCCGTTCCACTTCGGCGCCCCGCAGTTCGACGTCGCCGCGATCATCAGCATGTGCATCGTGATGCTGGTCTGCATGACGGAGTCGACCGCCGACATGCTGGCGCTCGGCAAGATCGTCGGCCGGCCCGCCGACGAGCGCACCATCGAGGGCGGCCTGCGCGCCGACACCCTCGGCACGGCGATCAGCCCGCTCTTCAACGGCTTCGCGAACAGCGCGTTCGCGCAGAACATCGGCCTGGTCGCGATGACCAAGGTACGCAGCCGCTTCGTCGTCGCCACCGGCGGCCTGATCCTGATCGTCCTCGGCCTCTGTCCGATCGCCGCGTCCGTCATCTCCCTCGTACCGCTGCCGGTACTGGGCGGCGCGGGCATCGTGCTCTTCGGCTCGGTCGCCGCCAGCGGCATCCAGACCCTGTCGACCGCGGCCCTGGAGAAGGGGGAGAACGCGCTGATCGTCGCGGCGGCCGTCGGCATCGGCCTGATACCGATCGCGGCGCCCGACTTCTACCACAATTTCCCCAAGGATCTGCTGGTCGTCCTGGACTCCGGCATCTCCACCGGCTGTCTGATCGCCATCGTCCTCAACCTGCTCTTCAACCATCTCCGGGCAAAGGACGGGAGTTCGGCGGAAGATACGAGTTCGGGAATTCCGCAGCAGCGGTCCGCGGAAGGGTCTTCCGCTGCCGGGGTGCACTGACGTAACGTCTCGGCAGCCCCTCGCTTTATGGAAGTTACTTTCCAGTCTCGATAGCCGGTCCTACCCCAGGGGTGGGGCCGGTTTTCGTACTGCAAGAGACGGAAGAAGCGCCACCCATGAGTACTGCCGAAGACCGCCCCGCCGAGGGCGTCCACCCCGTCGACGAGGTGCTGCCGGCGGGCCGCATGCTCGTCGCGAGCCTGCAGCACGTCGCCTCGATGTACGCCGGTGCCGTTTCCGTACCGCTCGTGGTCGCGGTCGCGGCGAAGATGTCCGCCGCCGACACCGCCGTCCTGATGGGCGGCAGCCTCCTGATGGCCGGCATCGCGACGCTTCTGCAGACGCTCGGCATCGGCAACTTCATCGGCTCGAAGCTGCCGTTCGTCAACGGCGTCTCCTTCGCGGGCGTCGGCGTGATGCTGACGATCCTCACCACTCAGGGCGGCGTGCGGGCGGGCATGCCCGTCGTCTTCGGAGCGATCATCGTCTCCAGCCTCTTCGGCTTCCTGGTGAGCTCCTACTTCTCCCGCCTGGTGCGCTTCTTCCCGCCGGTGGTCACCGGGTCGGTCATCCTGCTCATCGGCGTCTCACTCATCCCGGTCGCGTACGACTGGATCGTGGACGACTCGTCGACCGGCACCCCGCACCCGGAGAACATTGCCCTGGCCGCTGCCACCATCCTCGTGATGCTGCTGCTCCAGCGCTTCACCCGTGGCTTCCTGAAGCAGATCAGCATGCTCTTCGCGATGGTCTTCGGCACGCTGCTGGCGATCCCGATGGGCCTCGCCGACTTCTCCAAGCTCGACGACGCGGCGCTGTTCGGCATCCCGTCCCCGCTCCACTTCGGCGCCCCGCAGTTCTCCCTCCCCGCGATCATCTCCATGTGCGTGGTCATGCTCGTGATCCTCACCGAGTCGACCGCCGACATGATCGCCCTCGGCAAGATCGTCGGCAAGGACGTCGACGAGCAGACCATCGCCCGCGGCCTGCGCGCCGACAGCCTCGGCTCCGCGCTAAGCCCGCTCTTCAACGCCTTCCACGCCAGCGCCTTCGCGCAGAACATCGGTCTGGTCGTGATCTCCAAGGTGCGCAGCCGGTTCGTGGTCGCTCTGAGTGGCGGGCTGCTCGTCCTGATCGGCCTCAGCCCGGCCGCCGCGGCTCTGATCTCCGTCGTCCCGATGCCCGTACTGGCCGCCGTCAGCCTCTTCCTCTTCGGCTCCATCGCCGTCAGCGGCATCCAGACCCTGCTCCAGGCGGACCTGCACCGCGGTGACAATGCGCTGATCGTCGTCGTCACCCTCGGCGCGGGCCTGGCCCCCGCCCTCTCGGACGGCTTCTACGACGCCTTCCCCTCCTGGGCGCAGATCGTCCTCGGCTCCGGCATCTCCACCGGCTGCCTCCTGGCCGTCACCCTGAACCTGGTCTTCAACCACCTGGGCAAGCGCGCGGCCGCGGCGCCGGAGCCCTCCGAAGAGGCGCTCGCGGCGCACTGAGACACGTACGACTCAGGGACCCGGCCCGCTCGGCTCAGCCGATGTGGTACGGGTCCCCGTACACCTCCCAGTCCAACGGCGGATCCAGCGTCAGATTCCCCTTGTTGAGGAAGACGCGCTGCGCGGTGTCCACCCGACTGGTGTCACTGTGCGCCTCCTCCTGCTGCATGGCCCACACCCGCGCGTCCAGGAAGGCGCCGAGGTACTTCTTCTCGTCCCCGCCCTGCGCGGGCGTCTTCGCCTTGGCCATCGCCTTCTTCCGAATACTCCCAAAGCTCGTCGCGTCGCCCCCATCGCCATGCATCACGATGGCGTCGTAATACGCGAACTGCCCCAGCACGCCCACCCCGTCGGCCTTCCCCTGCTTCACCGCGGGATTGAAATACACCCGGTCCCGCTCATCGTTCTGCGCCTTCTGGAACGCGGAGTCCTTCGCGGCCTTCTTCCAGGCATCGGTGAAGCCGGGATCCAGCCCCTCATGCGAGTCGCTCCCATCCACCTCCCGCAACGCGGGCAGGTACTTGGCGAGCACATTCCCCGGCTTCCGCTGCGTGTAGAGCTCCACCAGCTCCAACATGTCATGCGTCCCGGAACAGAACCCGATGATCCCGCCGGTGTACCCGCGCCCATCACCTATGTCCTCGATGTACCCGTACTGCGCCTTCCAGTCCAGCGAGGAATTCTCCGCACTGGACACCAACTGCATGGCGATCTCCTTCTTCGCGGGGTCGTCGAGCCCGACGGCGGCCGGGGCGACGGCGACCGGGCGGGCAACGGCCGGGTGGGCGGCGGCCGGTCCGGCGACGGCCGGTCCGGCAATGGCCGTCGCCGGCACGGCGAGCAGGGCAAGTCCCAGAGCGACGCGAACGGCAGGCCTGCCGCACGCCATGGCTTTCGATCGGGTGCGCATGGTGGATCGCCTCCAGTCAGGAGAGTTCCGTGGGGGGTTCCCCAATCGTTAGGAAGCTTTCCTACCAGACGCGAGAGTTGACGTATACCCGTCAGGGAACGGGGAGTTGAGGGACGAGTGGCACGCGAACGCCCCCGCCGCGGAGTGCGGCGGGGGCGTTCGCGTGCGGGGTGTCAGCCCAGGAGTTCGTACGCCGGGAGGGTCAGGAAGGCGGCGTAGTCGGTGTCGAGGGAGACCTGGAGGAGGAGGTCGTGGGCCTGCTGCCACTTGCCGGTGGTGAAGGCGTCCTCGCCGACCTCCTTGCGGATGGCGGCCAGTTCCTCGGTGGCGATGCGGCGGACGAGGTCGGCGGTGACCTTCTCGCCCTCGTGGCCGGGCTCCTCGAAGACGACGCCCGCGTCGACCCACTGCCAGATCTGGGAGCGGGAGATCTCGGCGGTCGCCGCATCCTCCATCAGGCCGAAGATCGCGACGGCGCCGAGGCCGCGCAGCCACGCCTCGATGTAGCGGGTGCCGACCTGGACCGCGTCGACCAGGCCCTGGTAGGTGGGCTTGGCTTCGAGGGAGTCGATCGCGATGAGGTCCTCGGGCGCGACCGAGACGTCCTCGCGGAGGCGGTCCTTCTGGTTCGGCTTGTCGCCGAGGACCGCGTCGAAGGAGGCGCGGGCGATCGGGACCAGGTCGGGGTGGGCGACCCAGGAGCCGTCGAAGCCGTCGCCGGCCTCGCGGTCCTTGTCGTTCTTGACCTTGGCGAGCGCCTTCTCGTTGGCCTCGGGGTCCCGGCGGTTCGGGATGAAGGCCGCCATGCCGCCGATGGCGTGCGCACCGCGCTTGTGGCAGGTGCGGACGAGGAGTTCGGTGTACGCGCGCATGAACGGGGCCGTCATCGTGACCGCGTTGCGGTCCGGCAGGACGAACTTGGCGCCGCCGTCACGGAAGTTCTTCACGATCGAGAAGAGGTAGTCCCAGCGGCCGGCGTTCAGGCCGGAGGCGTGATCGCGGAGCTCGTAGAGGATCTCCTCCATCTCGTACGCCGCGGTGATCGTCTCGATGAGGACCGTGGCGCGGACGGTGCCCTGCGGCACGCCGACGTAGTCCTGCGCGAAGACGAAGATCTCGTTCCAGAGGCGGGCCTCCAGGTGCGACTCCGTCTTCGGGAGGTAGAAGTACGGGCCCTTGCCGAGGTCGAGCAGGCGCTTCGCGTTGTGGAAGAAGTACAGGCCGAAGTCGACCAGGGCGCCGGGGACGGGGGTGCCGTCGAGCTGGAGGTGGCGCTCGTCGAGGTGCCAGCCGCGCGGGCGCATCACGACGGTCGCGAGCTCCTCGGCGGGCTTGAGGGCGTACGACTTGCCGCTGCGCTCATCGGTGAAGTCGATCCGGCGCTCGTAGGCGTCGATCAGGTTGAGCTGGCCGAGGACGACGTTCTCCCAGGTGGGAGCGGAGGCGTCCTCGAAGTCGGCGAGCCAGACCTTGGCGCCCGAGTTGAGCGCGTTGATGGTCATCTTGCGGTCCGTGGGACCGGTGATCTCCACGCGGCGGTCGTTGAGGGCCGCGGGGGCCTCGGCGACCTTCCAGCTGTCGTCCGCGCGGATGTGCGCGGTCTCCGGCAGGAAGTCCAGGGTGCTGGTCCGGGCGATCTCCGCGCGGCGCTCGTCGCGGCGCTTCAGGAGCTCGTCGCGGCGGGGGGTGAACCGGCGGTGCAGCTCAGCCACAAAGGCCAGGGCCGCCTCGGTGAGGACCTCGCCCTGGCGCTCCAGGGGCTCGGCTTCGACGATGGCCAGCGGGGACGGCGCTGGTGCGGACATGGGCTGTCACTCCATTCAGCAGCGGTGCCTTGACGGCCGCCGGGGCGCCCTGGCGGCACTGGGTGCCGAGGGCTCCGAGATACGGTCGCGGGCGCCGTCTGGGGTTCAGGGCGCTTCTGACCAGTGGAGAGTAGTTTCCTTATGGCGGAAGTTCAATGGTTTGTTGACGTCGAGATTCTTTTGATCGACAGATGCCTTGATCGAATGGCGCTGAGTGCCATCGTGGTCACGCTCCATTACCGTTTTCCGGGCTCGGCCCGGCCTGGTGCCGGCTCCTCCCAGTGTCGGCGAGTCTCGGTAGGTCGGCCGGGGTGTCGATGTCGTACGGCTCGGCGATGTCCGCGCACTCGACGAGCGTGAGGGCGTCCGAGTGCGCCGCGAGATAGTCCCGCGCGCCCCGGTCGCCCGCCGCGCCTGCCGCGACCGCGGCCCAGCGTTCCGCGCCGAACAGGACCGGGTGCCCGCGCCGGCCCTCGTACACCGCCGCCGCCAGGTCCGCGCCCGCGTCGTACGCGGCCACCAGCCGGGCCACCGCCGCGGACCCGATGCCCGGCTGGTCGACGAGGGAGACCAGCACGGCGCCCGCGCCCGTGCCGACCAGCGAGGCGAGGCCCGCCCGCAGGGAGCTGCCCATGCCCTGCGCCCAGTCCGGGTTCTCGGTGACCGCGTACCCGGACAGCTCGGCCCGCGCGCGTACCGTGTCCGCCGCCGCGCCCAGCACGATGTGCACCGGGCCGCAGCCGCCCTCCCGCAGCACCCGCGCGGCGTTCTCGACCAGCGGCCGCCCGCGGAAGTCCAGCAGCGCCTTGGGGCGGCCGCCCAGCCGCCGCCCGCCGCCGGCCGCGAGCAGCAGACCGGCGACCGGGGCGCGGCGGCCCGGCGGGGGAGTGGGGTGCGAAGTCGTCGTCATCGGGGTGCTGGGGCGTGTCATGGGGCTTGCTTACCGCATCGCCGCCCGCCGCGGGGCGGCCGGCCGGGAGGCGCGTACGCCGTCAGGGCGCGCCCGGCGTACCACGGGCGTGCAGCGGAAGTCGAGCGACATCCGGAGCGCCGACGATTCTGCGTCAGATTTGCCGCCGGCCCCTCGCCGAACCGCGCCGGTCACGGTCCTGACACCCCCGGCCGCGGGGGCGCCGGACCCGGGCGGCGCCCCGGACGGGCCGGTGGGGCGTCCTGTGGCGGCGGGGGAGAGGTACAACTGAATTTCGCTCTCCGTATGGCGCGAATAGCGCACCGTGGCGTTAACTGATCCGCGGCTTCCCGATGGAGCGGGGCCGGGTGAGGGGGCGATGAGGTGCGGTGCGAACCAACGGCCGTGGAGGGTGCCGTCGTTGTGGAGCAGTGGCAGAGGCAACGGGCGAGGCAGGAGACCGGGGTCGGGGACGACCCGCGGGTCGAAGCGCTGCGCGTGGCCGTCGCCAGACTCCGCCGCGAACTGGCCGGGTACCCGGCGGAACTGCCCGACCGGGGCGTCGCCGAGGAGGAACTGGCCGCGCTGGACGCCATGGTGAGCGGCGGCACGCCGGAAGTGCCACGGCTGCGCCGCTCGCTGCTGCTGATCGCGGGAGCGGTGGGCTCGGTCAGCGCGCTGTCGCCGACGCTCACCGAGGTACGCAAGGTCATCGACCTCTTCGGAGACCCACCGCGCGGCTGAGCGAGGGCGAAAGAGCCCGGGAAACGTACGAGGCGGGGGGGGGGGGAAAAAAACCCCCCCCCCCCCCCCCCCCGGTTCGACAAGGTGTTCTCCCTTCCGCCCGGTTCCTCTTCTCCAGCGCCACCACAAGACCCCGGGCGAACCCCTGGAAGGCCGTGAAAACCTTTTC